>NZ_WUQY01000099.1 GCF_009829085.1 Sphingobacterium bovisgrunnientis | reverse complement strand
GTAACAGGTGGGAGAGTAGGTCGGTGCCTTTTTTTATACAAAGCCTTAGTACATTATGTACTAAGGCTTTTTTGCGTTTAGAGATATTATTCTATTAGTGTAGTACATTTGATAATTGATTCATAAAGTAATTATAAACTTGTGTTCTACTCAAATGAGTTATTCTAACTCAATTATAAAAAATTGTAATTTCTACTTCTTGTAGACTAACTTCTGAATTTGTTTATTTTTTGTATTTATAGAGGTTCTGGTGAAGAATAAGTAAATCTGTAATCAAATTAGTTTAATGATATTATTTGATGCATATATATAGTTTTTGACACTGTTTTAAAACATTGATTTTAATCTCTTCTAACTATACGACCTCTTTATCAAGTAATGGAATATAATGAATTTTTAATATATCTATTATATTTATGATTTTTCCTTGCATAATTTGTAAAAATTTTAGAGGTTAATACGACTATCAAATACTAAACTAACTCTTTTTGTTTGAAATATTGCCCATTTGTGCTCTACCTTTGTAAGTTAAATTGTGGAATTGCAACTAAAAAGTGGAGACAATTTTAAGCTACCATTCTTCGATTTTGATTTAAGTATTTTTCCATTTGATTAGGCGTTAAATCACCTATAGCGGAATGTATTCTTTTATTATTATAAAAGCCCTCTATGTACTCAAATATTTTCAATTTTGCGATTTCTCTATTTTCAAATTTGTAATGATATACAA
>NZ_WUQY01000098.1 GCF_009829085.1 Sphingobacterium bovisgrunnientis | reverse complement strand
CTTCAATTAAATACTGGTATCATCCTTTACTTGGATCTGTCAGGAAGATTGTTTCGTCAACTTGGCTGGCTGCGAAGATCAAGGAAGAAATGCAAGAATAAGGAGTTCTTAGTGGATCTACAGGAGATAAACTACGTAAAGAGTCAGTAATGGAGTTTGTGTGTTCAATCCAAAAAGACTGCTTTACAAAGAAGAGTTAGGATTGGTGTTTGCGTGCACATTCCAGGAGAGCTGCTTCAAACTTTAGACAGGAGATCAGAAAACTTGTGTCGTCAACTTTGTTGGTGGTTTGTAAGTTTATAATACAGTTTATAGTGGATCTTTGACTGACAAAGCGCTCAGAGGTTTTTCCACGTTGGGTTTCTCCGTGAACAATTCTCGTCTTATTTACTGCTTTATTTACTACTTTGATTGATTATGGTATTTAAACTTAGGAGAAATTAGATTGATTGATTAATCACTTAGATATAATTAACTTGTGACTTGTTGCATACTAATTAATCTTTAAATTCTGCATTTACACCTAATCACCCCCTCTAGGTGTAGTTGGGTCGAATCTTATGTTTTTCAATTCGGTTGCACTATAAGCCAAAAATCAACAACAAGAATATACAATAAGTTCCAGAAAGTACAAAGATCAAGCCACTAAGACTTATATTTTAGAGAGAGATATGAACTATAGCACATTTCACCAAGAACGCACAGGAGATCACTCAGATCTGCCCAAACCTTGCTGCTAACAATG
>NZ_WUQY01000097.1 GCF_009829085.1 Sphingobacterium bovisgrunnientis | reverse complement strand
AATTTGTCGAATCAAGGAACCGAAGTTACGGAAGAACATGAACCTTAATTTCAAAAATGATGAACATTCCCATAAATTTGTTGAACGTCACAAAGATGAAATTTTTGACAAGTTCCAAATTATGGTCAACGAGATGAGGAGAGAACAAATTTCGCTTTGTTAGTTCTCTCAATAATGTGTTCCTTATTCAAGGAAATGAACGAATTCCCACTAACAATGAACTCCTTAAAAATCTAATTAAAACAGAATTATATACATAAAAAAAAAATGATAAAATGTTTCCACATGGTGCATTCATCCGCTCCAATTGTTGTTGCATCACATTCATCACGAAGGCTTGATTGTCTCCAGCTCTTGACGATGATTATTCTTTATCGAACATACTAATAACTAAAATTTTGTGGGTGCATGCGTTTGCGCACAAAAATTGGTCTTTCTCCTTTGATAATCTTCTCACTCTTGCATTTTTCCTCTCTACGCTTTCTTTCATACTCTCTTGGAAACTAATTGATCTCCATAAAAAAATGACCACCCTTGGGAGGTTCAAACCCGAATAGCGAAGAATTTAATAAGGATTTTAACCCGAGAAGTGAACTCAAGAGAGGTAGGAATGGGAGAATTCAACGAAAACACAACCAAGAATTTTTGGAAAGTGTTTCCTTAAATCTATTCGTACATTTTCCACTCCAAAATTCATACCAATGGATGAATCAAGTAGTGAGTGGACTTCTTCAAAGAAATTGCACT
>NZ_WUQY01000096.1 GCF_009829085.1 Sphingobacterium bovisgrunnientis | reverse complement strand
CAAAATTATTGGATATAAACTCAAATAACCGTTTGTTTTCATCATCCCAATAGGCGATCCGCCTGGTGCGATGCTCGCTCTTTTTCTCCTGTCCGTAATACAAAACAACTTCTTCATCTTTTAATACACTCGAGGGTGCATTCTCCGGCAGGTCGTATTCTTTACGCGCTTGATAGACTGCATTTTCTTTCAACCGGGTAACATAAAAGATCCCGCTTTGAGAAAATGCTTCATATTGGGCATAATCTACATAACCTTTGTCAAAGGTGATAATTGATCCTTTGGACAAAGTATGGACTTCGTTAAGGAAAGTGTGGTCATGGCGGACTGCTGCGCTGTAGCGGATCAAACAGGGAACGTTTTCACTCGCTTTAACGATGGTATGCGCCTTGATTCCGCCATTTTTCTTTCCTTGTAATGGATTGCGACCACCCCTTTTAAAATGTCCTTGAACAACGTGATGGTCGTCGAATCCATGATATAAAGCCTTTTCATATCGACTTCACTCAAGCGGCTGTCCGCTAAATGTTCCCGGTTCCGCTGATAAACCTCCATATAAATTTCACCAAATAATTTACTACTGCGACGCTGGTTAGCTTCCGATAAAGTGCTTCTCCGAACGATATAGCTCAAACCCAAATGGCTCAGCTTATGTGCATTGGCTAGCAGACCTATAATCACTTCCCGAATAGACGAATAGCCCTCCAAAGCAACAAACAGCATCACCACAACGTGGTTGTAGGTAGTGAACTTTTTAACATATCGATCTCC
>NZ_WUQY01000095.1 GCF_009829085.1 Sphingobacterium bovisgrunnientis | reverse complement strand
AGCTTCTGTTGTGGGAAAAAAATCAATTCTTGAGGCTTTCTTGGTGCAATTTTGGACAAGAATAGCCCGAAGAATAAGATGAAGAGTCAACGGAAGAGACAAAGAATTACAACTGGAAAAAAAATGGAAGATACTGAACAAAACCTAAGTTTAGAGCAAAAACTCTGGTTCCATTTGATTTGAACCTTGCGGCGCGATGTACCCTGGAACCCGTAAGATTTGATACGAACTAAAGAAAGCCTAAATCGGATGAAGAACCAAAACCCATAGATTTCTCGAATCAGAAGCCGAGGTTTAAAGTGATGAACGCAGCAGCTAAAATTGCAAATATTCGAAAGTTATGGTTAGTTCTTTTAAAAACAAGATTAAAAGCGAATCCTCACATTATAATTAATCTCTCAAAATAATGTGTTAGTCTTCGTAGAGTGAATAAAGTCTTATGCATAAGAACTCCAACAAAACTGCCAAAACGAAGAATTAAACTTTGCTCAATATTTTCGTACCATTGTGGGCATTGTACAAACCGCAAGTTTAGGCAACCATTTTGCTTTTGGATTGTGCAATGTTAATCTTGTGTGGGCAGGAAAATTCAAGTCTCGATAGGCCATGGCTTTCCAAATCATCTCCCTCATCTTTATCTTAAATCAAATGCCAATTCTTCCATCACGTCCATCTCGAAACATTGTGTCTAGCTCGGTGCACTTGAACTAAAAGGCCACGTTGCTTGAGAAAGTCCTTGCATGGCTTCATCGATCTTCTGTGCTATGTTCTTGTTGTTGGTCCACATGGAACATCTAACTGATCTTTA
>NZ_WUQY01000094.1 GCF_009829085.1 Sphingobacterium bovisgrunnientis | reverse complement strand
CAATAATCATATAAATGTTATGAATAATTAATAGATGATTTGTCACTATTAGATAGTAAGAGTTTATGATCTGCATTTCATTCAACTAAGTTGATAATGAAATCCTTGGCCAAGGTGTACACATAAGTCGAAAAGGAGTTTTCGACTTACATTGACTTAATAAGTGGAATGAAAGATATGATCGATAATCGAGATTGACACATATCCATATCTCGTAATTGATCGGATCATACTGACGAAAGGATTATAGTTTCACGATAAACGAACGAGTTTGATTTTGTCATACCACGTGACATTTTCCGTCACATGTATTGCCCTGACACATTGCTAGATGTCAATCTGGGACGACGGATGTGAATTAGTATTAAATCAAAAGAGTGTTTTGGTTTATCGATTTTGATTAGATCAAAATAATAATTCACGTCGTTAGGCATCGTGATTGGGAACCTAATGGGTCACACACAAAATGAGAATTGGAAGATTAAGAGTTACCAATTAATTAATTGACAATCGTTGGATAATTAATTAATTGGGTTACTTATTAATAGGCCCGAATTAATTAATAAGATTAATTATTCATGGACCGGATTTAATTAATTGGATTAATTAATTTATGGACCAGATTTAATTAATTAGATTAATGAAATATTGGACCGAGTTAATTTTAAGAGACGGACCAATCCCGTATGAGCTTATATATAATAAAAAAGAAAAGAAAAAAGAGCTTATATAAATAAGCTGCTAGGGTTTGTAATATGTAGGAGTTTTTATTATTATTCTTGTTAGCACAAGAAAACAAACTGTGGTTCTCT
>NZ_WUQY01000093.1 GCF_009829085.1 Sphingobacterium bovisgrunnientis | reverse complement strand
TATTTATAAAAGGAGTCCTCATAAATTGAAACTTTTAAGGCAATAATCCCAACATGTAATGTATTTCGAATTATAATTTAATTTACTATAAACGAAAATAAATTTGAAATTATTTACATCTATCTTTTTATGTGTAAGAGCAATCTACAATATATATTAGTAGGAAAAACCCAATGTGTACTGGATTTCGATGTTCAAGTTTATTAATAGGGTCTGTTTGATTGCAAATGTGAAATTTGGGTGGAAAGAAAACGAATTGCAGGGAATTGAATTGCCTAAAATTTGTTTTAGAGGGAATTGTAATTAATGGTGTTTGATTGGTATAATTTTTCATTTGAAAAATGTTTAAAATTTGGTGTTCGTTTGACTTTATTTTTCATGCAAATAGTTTGTTTTTAGAATAAATTTTTTATTTTTTTATTTTTATTTTCAAAAATTCGAGTTATGTTATTATTTAAAGTTCAACCCTTAACCCAAAATCTAAAGGAGGTTCCATATATTTTAAAAAAATTTCTAATATTTTCAATTAAGATATTAACTTACTTTGATTAATTGGTATAAATCTTTCATAAGCAAAAAATATTTATTTAACTATCATGATTCAAAATTTCATATTATATAATTTATAATAAAAAGATTGAATGACCAAATTTATAAATTATATAAACAATTGTTAGTTATGTAAAATTTTAAATTGACAATTGTATAATATAATTGTTGGATTAGAAACATGATATAAAATTGTAAATACATTCAACAATATTTTAAAATTGACAATTTATCAAATTTCTAATTTAATTTTTTTCACGGGCCCGTCGCAACCCGTCG
>NZ_WUQY01000092.1 GCF_009829085.1 Sphingobacterium bovisgrunnientis | reverse complement strand
CGTAAAGTATATCTCATGGATGCTACTATTATTCCCTTATGCTTAAGTGTATTTGACTGGGCTAAATTCCGCAGTGCAAAGGGAGCTGTTAAGCTCCATACTATACTTGATTATGATGGCTGTATGCCCAGTTTTGTGCATATCACCGACGGCAAACAACATGAATCTAAAATAGCTAAGACCATTTCATTTCCCAAAGGCTGTGTGGTTGTTGTGGATAGAGGTTATGTTGATTATGCTTGGATGAATGTTTTGGACAGCAATCAGTGCTTTTTTGTCACACGTAGTAAAAGCAACATGAAATATACAGTGGTGCGATCATTTCAAAGTGAGGCCCTCAAGGAAAATAACATCATTATGGATCAGCTCATTGAGCTTGATGGGGATGCTAAAAAACACTATCAAGGAAAGAAGATGCGTCTAATTCGTTTTTGGGACAGCATAAATAATGCTGAATATGAGTTCTTAACCAACAATTTTACCTGGAAGGCATCAACAGTGGCGTCTTTATATAAAGAAAGATGGGAGATTGAAACGTTCTTCAAACATCTAAAACAGCGCTTGAAAGTAACCAGTTTTGTAGGAACCTCAGAAAATGCAGTCTACATCCAAATTTGGACTGCATTAATAGGAATACTACTCTTCAAATACATACAGAAAAAGGCTAAATATGAATGGAACTTATCCAATCTGGTGAACTTTATTCGCTTAAATATATTTGTGAAAATTGATCTTTGGAAATGGGCTAATGATCCATTCTTTTCTGGCAAACCTCCTGATAAAATTGGGCAATTTAAACTCTTCTAAAAGTAATAGATAGGGTATGATTCGGATTTTTCAACAAAAGCTGTCTTA
>NZ_WUQY01000091.1 GCF_009829085.1 Sphingobacterium bovisgrunnientis | reverse complement strand
AACAGAGGACGAACGTCCTCGTACCCACTTAGTATTCCGCATCCGAGAATTCGAGCATATCGTCATGGCCCAACTCCCGCAACGAGTATTGTGAACGGGGTGGAACACGACGAACGCTTTTTGGTTCACCTTCGATCGCAAGTATTAGTCGCGACGTTAGACGAAATAGGGTCATTTTAGGCAACACGATACCATCGCAATAGGTATGCAACACAGGGAACCGAGAGGGAGATGACAGAACGCGAGATTCAGCCATCCAATGAACAGGCATGAAGGGTACATTGTCGCTGCCCAAGCAGGGATCCAACATACCCAAACAGGCCAATCGCAACTCACGTGCTTTACGTACACAATGCCCAAGCAAAGCACACCACATGTCCGCTAACCCGAAGGTTCACAAACAAGTCACGAGCTAAGCCCAAGCATGTCCCGCTACGCACGATAATAGATTATCGAGAAACCATCCGAATTTTGTTGTGCAACTACGATCGCAATTTCGAGCGCCTGCTACATTGCCCAACACGCTGCACCCAGAGGGGTCTGCGCGCGTCGAACAATATTTTTTTTGGTACCCACGTTTCATTTATCCCTCAGCCAAAGTTCGATCGAGGTGTGTAGCCTGCATCGGCAAGGGCCTGGAGCGTGCCGCCGAAGTTTGCAGTGCAATGACGGTCACAGTTGCGAGCACCTACTACAATGCCTCGCACATATCGACGCGAGGCGACGAACGTGCTATTGGTCGGCAATGTTTCTTTCGATGCCCACTTCCTGGTCCTCCCATCGTGCAAACTGGCAATTGCTGGAGCCGAGTCGACGCAGGCCACAACCTTTTAGCTTCAGCCAGAATATCGAGTAAGATTGTTCTCATCGCG
>NZ_WUQY01000090.1 GCF_009829085.1 Sphingobacterium bovisgrunnientis | reverse complement strand
TAGTTTTTATCGTAACAACTTGATACGTTAAATAACATGTGTGGATTCTAAAAATAGATTTTTCACATGTGAACGAATGCTGAAAGAAATTTTTGACGGTGTAGGATTCATCACATTATATCAAGCTCGAAAAAGGGATAGTTTTTTCCTCCATGCATTATTTTTCCGACTATATTTATCGCAACATCTTCGTAAATTAAACATAGAACTTTTTTTAAAATTTGAAATTACAGATCGAGCTTTTCGATTGTGTATGGTTCAACAAACTATGACGACTTCAAAGAATTATACTTTGGGGTTATGCTTTATTTTCTGGGCCATTTTATTGTAACATCATCATAATTTAAAGAACGGGTGTACTTTCCAAAAAAAATGTTATCCACCTTTGACAGTAAGTTGACAGGGTCTTTCGAAGTTGTATGTGTATCAAATTACGACAATTTCAAAAAATTGATGATTTTTCGGTTATTGTCGTCTTTATTGACTTTTCTATCAACCTATTAATAACTCAAAGAATGAGTGCAATTGGAAATAATCGTTCGTAACATGTGAATGTAATTTGATAGAGCCTTTTGACAGTGTATAATTTATCAAATTACGACAACTATGGAATATCGATAATTTGTAGGTCATGCTCGATTGTCGTGCTTTTTTCTTTTATCGTGACGACTTTATAATTCAAGGATCGAGTTTAATTTCAAACAAACCTTCTTCAGATGTGAAATAAGTTGATAAAAATTTTCTTCCGTGTATAATTTATCAAATTACAACAACTTCGAAATATTATTTGTTTTCAGGTTCTGATCGTTTTTCTTCTAGTTTTTATCGTAACAACTTGATACGTTAAATAACATGTGTGGATTCTAAAAATAGATTTTTCACATGTGAACGAA
>NZ_WUQY01000009.1 GCF_009829085.1 Sphingobacterium bovisgrunnientis | reverse complement strand
AATTTTTGCAAATTAAATATAGCAATCCCTGCTATATAAATTACCGCCATTTTTTACCTTATTTGGGACGCTTCTGAAATTATTTAACAAAATTTTGCTGTTTACAGTATTGATTGGTGCTATTTCTTGCTCTAAAGATTCGGATAGTGGACAGCCTTCTGAAAATAAAGAGACTTTAAAGGTAACTGTCACAAGTTCGTCGTCATTTACAAATGACAATTCAGATATTCGTGTAACAGTATCATCGCACGATAACAAAGCAAATCCGATGAAATGGGTGGTAAATGGTGTTAACGGAACCGATGGGCAGGTGTTGTATAATGTGTCAAAAGAATATTTTTATGGTGGCAAAACTGCCGTATTGCAGTCTCCGTCAGGATATTTGACGTCATCAATAAATATAGGTGCTTTTGCTATTACCAATGCTTTTACATTGACTTACAAGATTGAAAAAGGGGATAAAGTAATGGTTGAAAAAACCGAAACGATTAATCCTGGAGGAACACCATTCACTCTCGCTTTAAACTATTAAAATAATAAAGAGTGCTACTAGCACTCTTTATTTAAGATAATAAAGTAAAATCAATTTGTCTTTTTTCCAAATCTACTTTCTTTACTTTGATTTGCACTTCATCACCCAGTTGGTAAGTTTTCTTTTTACGTTGACCGATGATGGCGTAATTCTTCTCATCTAGCGTGTAAAAGTCATCCGTGATATCGCGTAAGCGTACCATACCTTCACATTTATTTTCTTGAATCTCTACATACATTCCCCATTCTGTCACACCAGATACGATGCCTGCGTATTCTACACCAACTTGATCTTGTAAGAATTCTGCTTGTTTGTATTTGATTGAAGCGCGTTCAGCTTCTGCCGCACGTTTCTCCATTTGAGAAGAATGTTCAGCAAGCTTTTCGTAGTGCTCCGTATTTACTTTTGTACCGCCATCTAAATAGTACTGCAATAAACGATGCACCATTACATCAGGGTATCGGCGGATAGGAGAGGTGAAGTGTGTGTAATAATCAAAAGCCAATCCATAGTGGGATGAGCCTTTGGTTGTATAAATAGCTTTTGCCATAGAGCGAACGGCTAATGATGTCAACATGTTTTGTTCTTTAGAACCCTCAATTTTTGTCATCAGCTCATTCAATGATTTGGCAGTTTCTTTATCATTTTTAGTAAGCAACTTGTGTCCAAATTTTGCAGCAAATAGGGAGAAGCTAGCTAAGGCATCAGGTTTTGGGACATCGTGGAAACGGTATATAAAACCTAATTTGTTTTTACCTTTTCCTTGCTTGCCGATATATTCTGCTACTTTGCGATTTGCCAAAAGCATGAAGTCTTCGATAAGTTTGTGCGCGTCCTTACGAACTTTCGTGTACACGCCCAAAGGTTTTCCATTTTCATCCAAATGAAATTTTACTTCTTCGCTTTCGAAACTGATAGCGCCATTTTTGAATTTGCGTTCACGCAGGATATAAGCCAGCTCATTTAATTTTAGGATAGCTTCGGAATGATCTCCTTCTTTATTCTCGATAATCTCTTGCGCTTCTTCATAGGTGAAGCGACGATCGGAATGAATAACGGTGCGACCAAACCATTGATCGACGACGTTAGCTTTTTCGTCCATTTCAAATACTGCGGAGAACGTAAGCTTATCTTCATTCGGTCTTAACGAACAAAGATTGTTAGAAAGACGTTCTGGGAGCATCGGTATTACGCGGTCAACTAAATAAACTGAAGTGCCACGTTGGAATGCTTCTTTATCTAGAATAGAATCTGGCGTTACGTAATGAGACACGTCTGCAATGTGCACGCCAATCTCATAATTTCCATTTTCTAAAACTTGGAATGAAATTGCATCATCAAAATCTTTAGCATCAAAAGGGTCGATCGTGAATGTTAAAATATTTCTGAAATCACGACGTAAGGAAATCTCTTCTTGGCTGATTTCTTCCGAAATATTTAGGGCTGCTTGCTCAACCTCTTTTGGAAATTCTAATGGGAATCCGAAGTCCGCAAGGATCGCATTCATCTCCGTATTATTCTCTCCTTTTTTGCCCAATACAGCTTTCACTTTTCCGATGGGATTTTTCGCATTTTTGGGCCACTCGATAATAGACACGACGACCTTTTCTGTATTCTGTGCACCATTCAAATTGTCTAGTGGAATGAAGATGTCGTGCAGCATTTTTCGATCATCCGGAAGGAAGAATGCATAGGTTTTGGAGATGTCAATTGTACCTGTGAAATCTGTCTTTGCGCGGTGTAAAATCTCAACGATTTCACCTTCTCTTTTTCTGCCTTTTTTGCGTTCATAAACGTGCACTTTCACGGTGTCACCATGAAGTGCTTGACGCAGCTTTCGTGGTGCGACGAAGATGTCATTTTCGAGTTCATTCTCGGGTACAATATAGGCTGAACCGTCAGCTGTCATATCGACAGTTCCGGTGATGTATACGTTCAATTGACGTAGTTTGAATTTGCCTCTTTCGGGTTGTTGAAAGTGACCCTTTTTTGAAGCGTCGTTTAATATATCTGCTATCGTTATTTTGGAATCTGTATCGGTGATGTTAAGTTTTGCGGCCACCTGTTTGTAGTTCATCAGTTGGTTGCCGTTTTTCTCAAACACATCAATTATCATTTGAGTTATTACGTCTTTATATGGATTTTCTTTTTTGGTCTTCATATGAGTTATTCGTATTTGTTTTTTATTTAGATGAATTAAGGCAGGGTAGAGGAGAAGTGTTTCCCAATATGTGATGCCCTGAAAAATCTAATACTAATATACAACAATACTGCCAGAGTTTTCGAAAGTTTTGAGTCAAGGGGATGGGAACGACTGTTAAGATTATGTTTATTAACTTTATATTTATTTTAGCTATTTTAAGTTCTTGAATAACATATTTTTGTGCTATTTATTTGCTAAAATTGTGTTTTTTAAAACTGTGTTTAATAGGGGTTTATGAGGTGCTGTTGTAAATGTATATGTTATTTAAAAATATTAATATAATTTAATTTGTAATTTTAGCATATTTAATGTATTAAAAAATAGATAGATATGTTATTTTTAGCTAAAATAAATTTAGTTTTTTTTACTTAAAATGTGCTTAAAAAATGACAACAAAGATGCTTATCCCACATGTAAAATATGCGAGAGAAATCTTTAGAATGAATTACGATAAGCTTACTTTAATCCTGCTGTACTTGACACCCCGAACAAATACCAACGGCATTTATTGCGATAGCGTGTAAGGAAAAATTAGTGGGGATATTGATTTTGGGAACGGAGATTTCATCCAAACAATATACACTATTGCATACCGAGCAGATAAAGTGTACGTGCTGATCGTGGTGGTGATCAGCCGAACATTTAGTCGAACAGATAGCGTAAGTTGCTGTACCTTGCAAGTCGAAAATCTTATGTAAGATTCCTTTCTCTTCGAATGATGCAAGAATTCTGTATAAGGTTACGCGGTCTATTTCAGCACCGAAAACTTTCTCCAAATCAGGTTGTGTAATGGCTGTCTTTTTGTCAGAAATAACTTCCAATACACGCAGACGAGGCTTCGTAACTTTCAAGCCATTTGACTTTAAAAGTTGTGTAAAATCTGTGGGATGATTGTGGTTTTGTGCCTCGTGACCTGTTGTTTTCATAGGAGTAAATTTACGAATAATTGCTGGTATAATAAAGCCTCTCAAACGCGTGGTCAGAGAGGCTTTATTAAGCTGTATTTGGGGTTGTATTATTTGCCCGCAGCTTTGGCGTGATCCGCTAAAAATTGAGCAAGACCGCTATCTGTTAATGGGTGTTTTAACAACGCTGTGATTACCGATAATGGACCAGTCATAACATCTGCACCGATCTTCGCACAACCTAAAAGATGCGCGCTATGACGAACTGAAGCAGCTAAGATTTGAGTCGTGAAACCGTAGTTGTCATAGATCAAACGGATCTCTTCGATTAGGCCTAAACCATCTACTGAAATGTCATCCAAACGACCTACAAATGGAGATACATAAGTCGCTCCAGCTTTAGCCGCTAACAACGCTTGACCCGCTGAAAATACCAATGTACAATTTGTTTTTATACCTTTTTGGCTAAAATATTTGATCGCTTTAACGCCGTCTTTGATCATAGGAATTTTAACTACAATCTTAGAATCTAAAGCAGCTAATGCTTCTCCTTCTTTGATCATGTTTTCGTAATCTGTAGAGATAACTTCTGCACTTACATCACCATCCACGATTTCGCAGATCGCTTTGTAATGATTGATTACATTTTCGTCGCCAGAGATTCCTTCCTTAGCCATTAGGCTTGGATTAGTAGTTACACCGTCTAATACACCTAAGTCTTGCGCTTCTTTAATTTGAGCCAAGTTGGCTGTGTCGATAAAAAACTTCATTGTTTGGTTTTGTTGTATTTTAATAAATTTAAAACTATCTATAATTTTAGCTGTTACAAAGGTAGTTATTTATTCAGATTAAAAGCTATATCGTTCTCATGGAAATTTTCAGATCGTTGCACTATCCGAATTTCAGATTGCATACGATAGGACAGTCGTTGTCGCTATTAGGTACCTGGATGCAGCGAATAGCTATCAGTTGGTTGGTATATGAGCTAACAAACTCTGTATTTTGGTTGGGTTTCGTTTCATTTGTATCCTTATCTCCATCGCTTTTCTTATCTCCATTTATTGGATCTTTTGTGGACGGTCGATCGAAGTATAGGCTTGTGGTGTGGACACAAATTCTTTTGATGATTCAAGCTGGCGTACTGGCATTAGTAGTCTATTTTGGTTGGGAGACGGTCATTTGGTTGTGTGTACTGGGATTTATACAGGGCATAATCAATGCATTTGATGTCTTAGGAAGACAAGCTTTACTCTCTTCTTTGATCGACAATCGTAAGGATTTACCAAATGCAATAGCCCTGAATTCATCAGTTTTTAATGCTGCTCGTATGGTTGGGCCTGCTATTGGTGGGATTTTGCTTAGTACCTATGGAGAATTTGTTTGTTTCCTAATGAATTTTCTAAGTTTTATCCCCGTACTGACGACTTTGTCCTTGATGAAGGTGGTAGAAAAACCAATTATAAGGAAAAATGGAAGTTCCACGTGGCAAGGGCTTCGTGACGGTTTTGATTACTTAAAGCGTTCACCGCATTTGGCGTCATTGATAGTGATTATGACATTCTCAAGTTTGTTTGTCATCCCATATACTTCCTTGTTGCCCGCTGTTGCTCGAGATTTGTTCAATGGTAATGAAACAACATTCTCCTGGTTTGAGTCGGCAGCAGGCCTAGGCGCAATGATTGGTGCGATACGTATGGCAAGTTTGAAGACAGGAGAAAATCTTCGGTATCGGGTCATGTTTTCTGCCTTGATGATGGGGATTTCGTTATTGCTTTTGGCTTATGCACATTATTTGCCGTCAGCAATTTTCTTCACAGTGGCTGTTTCCTTTGCGATGATGATGCAAAATTCCAGTATCAATACTTATATTCAAACACATTCAATGTCTTCGTATAGAGCCCGAATTATGTCTTATTATGTAATGGCTTTCCAAGGGATATTTCCAATCGGAAGTTTATTGACAGGAGCTATTGCGGAGGCTGTGGGACTCAAAAATGCGCTATATATAATGGGGGGCGTTGGCGTGGCTATTTCGATTGGATTTTATATTTATTTGCGAATACACTTACATCGACGACTATTTAAAATTGATTATTCAAGTTGGAAGAAATAAGATTATTAATCTAAAAAGGACTAGTAATTTAATTACAAGTCCTTTTCGTTATAAATTTACAATCAAAAATTAAAGTATATTCTTAAATTTCAATACCAATAATTCTCCAGCGATTTCTCCTGGTTTAAAGCCTGATAAATCCACCTCACAATTCTTTCCTACATTTTTATTTTTTAAAATTTTAGAAGAACCTAATATAGATACAGTCGTATTAGACTTGATATTATAATCTTTCAACACGACCTTTGACTGGTACTTTGGTAAGAAAGCATAAAGATCCTTGTCTTTCATGGTGAAAAATAACTCCACATGTGCTACATCAGCTTTTGGTTCTATCAGTTTTGCAGCACTGTATCCTGCCATATAGCTTTTGTCATCTTTCTTTGGAATGCTAGTTGAACTCCATTGGTATGGATTTTTAACAGTTTTAGTGCCGTAAATTGCTTCTCCATTTACTTTAAGCCAGTCACCCATTTCAGTCAGACGCTCCTGCATAATAACCGGTATTCTTCCATCGGATGTAGGACCAATGTCGAGTAGTAAATTTCCGCCACGTGCGACAATATCAATAAGTAACAATAACAGTTCTTTCGAAGTTTTGTAATCATTGATATTTTCATTACGGTTGTAACCGTAGGAATGACCTATTCCTTGGCTTTCTTCCCAAACAATATCCGCATTCATGCCGCTACCATATTCGGAAGTCGTATAAGTCGCTCCGTGGTTTGTTTCCCGTGTATTTTTACCCCAACGATCATTTACGACTACATCTTTGGCTACAGGTGATTCATTGAAAAGCCAAGCCAAGAATTCTTTACTTTGCCATGTGGTATCGGATAAATCCCATTCACCATCCGAAAAAATAATAGATGGTTTATGTTTGTTAACCAAATCTTTCAATTGAGGAAGCATATGGTCGTTGATATATTTCTTTTTATCGGACTGCCATAGGGGGTTATACCATTCGTAAAGCGAATAATAGTAGCCCATTTTCAATCCTGCATCTCGTACAGCAGTTGTTAAGTCACCAAGCAAATCACGTTTTGGCGTACCAGAAACCGCATTCCAAGGTCTTCCCCAGGTGCGATCCGCTTGTGGATT
Source organism: Sphingobacterium bovisgrunnientis (assembly GCF_009829085.1). GTDB lineage: Bacteria > Bacteroidota > Bacteroidia > Sphingobacteriales > Sphingobacteriaceae > Sphingobacterium > Sphingobacterium bovisgrunnientis. The sequence goes on along the minus strand of NZ_WUQY01000009.1, from coordinate 99,875 downwards.
ATCCCATAATGCATAACCGTCATGATGTTTTGATGTCAAAACTACATATTTTGCCCCCGAATTTTTGAATACTTCAGCCCATTGTGCGGGATTGTATAATTCGGTCTTAAAATTTGGCTCAAATTGGTCGTATGTAAAATTTTCACCGAAATTCTTCGTGTGAAAATCCCAATATTTTGGTTCTTTGGAAGCAATTCGTTGCCAATACCATTCCGAATAACTTAATCCATTATTCGGGATGACAGGTGCATATGCTGGAACCGCATATACTCCCCAATGGATGAAAATTCCGAATTTATCTTGATTAAACCATTCTGGAATTCCTCTTTTGTTCAGTGATTCCCAATTCGCATCAAATTTTTGGGCATGTGAAAGACTGCTAATAAGCAAAGTGCATAGAAAAATGAGTTTTTTCATAAAGTTTATTTTGGTTTCCTTAAACTTAAATATACAAATTAAAAACAAAAGCCTTAAGTATCTACACTAAAGGCTTTGTAATCTCTTTATAGGGATGAAGATTAACTTTCTTCTACCCAAAGTCCATCGGACTTGATAATATTTATAAGTTCATCTAATGCATTTGCTGAGGAAACATTTTTCTTTACAACTTCTTGTCCACGGTAAAGTGTTATTTTATCAGGTCCCGCACCTACGTAACCATAATCCGCATCCGCCATTTCACCTGGTCCATTTACGATACAGCCCATAATGCCGATTTTCAAACCTTTAAGGTGGTTTGTGCGCGAGCGAATCATTTGTGTCGTATCTTGCAAGTCGAACAATGTACGACCACAGCTTGGACATGAAATATATTCGGTTTTTGAAATGCGTGAACGAGTAGCTTGTAATATTCCGAAAGAAACTGAAGCTAATTTATCTGTTGGCGTTGCAGGGGAATCAATCCAAATTCCAGATCCCAATCCATCGATTAATAAAGCGCCCAAATCTGTAGCCGCATACAATTGAATCTTAGAAATTGGCTCTTCAGGATTCATAATGTCACCAACAGGACCAGAGAAATCTTCTGCGGCATAACTGCGGCGTATAATCACCGGATTGTCTAATCCAATTTCTTGCAAATTTGCGAAAAACTGACGTTGATCTGCCATGCCGTGTGTATGTGTTGTCTCCAACAAAAAGACTACAGTTTTGTCTATTTGCAAGTTATTGAATTCTTCGCTGGCTAAATCATCATTTGAAATACGGACCATATTCAATGCAGAATCTTTTAGCGTTGCTTGATTAAATTCTGCTAAGCTATATACAGGATGAATATTGGCTTTATTTGTCAAGGACAACCACGTGTTGTAATTATACAATTGTTTTAGATTGCCGGGCATCGTAAACGAAGGTAATTGATCCGCCAAATAAACGAAATCTACCGATTGATCGCCCATGTGGTATTTATCGTTGATTGCATCATATTTGTAACCAACTTCCGAAAGAATAAATGGATCTTTCAAGTTTTTAGCTGAAATATCAATGATGACACGTGGAACGAGCGAACCACCTACAAATGTATTCACTTCACGTGAAACATAAGGAGTTGTCTCCCCAACTTCGTTTAATGTTAAGATTTCTCTATGTGGGTCTTGTGCTAGCGCAACTTTTCTTTTGCTGTAACGATTGACCAATGCAATAGCTACCGGCGCTTCTTTTTCGGGTTCTTCTGTCAAGGAAACACGTACAGTATCGCCTAAACCATCTTCTAATAAGGTTCCGATCCCGACAGCCGATTTGATACGACCATCTTCACCATCACCAGCTTCTGTCACGCCCAAATGCAATGGATAGTTCATGTTTTCCGATACCATTCTTTCCACCAGGAGTCGGTAAGCCTGCACCATAACTTTTGGATTAGACGATTTCATCGAAACACATAGGTTATAGAAATTCAAATCTTCGCAAATACGGATGAATTCCATTGCGGATTCCACCATACCTTCTGGGCTATCGCCATAGCGGCTCATAATGCGATCCGAAAGCGAACCGTGGTTTGTCCCGATACGCATAGCTGTGCCGTATTCTTTGCAAATACCCACAAGTGGAGCAAATTTTTTATAAATACGATCTAATTCAGCTTGATAAGCTGAATCGGTATAGTCTATTTGATCAAATTTCTTTTTGTCCGCGTAATTTCCTGGATTGACACGTACTTTCTCGATCAGACGTGCTGCTACTTCTGCGGCATTGGGAGTGAAATGAATATCAGCGACCAAAGGGACGTTATAGCCTCTTGCACGAAGTTCATTCTTAATATTACCTAAGTTTTCGGCTTCTTTGATACTAGGAGCGGTTATTCTCACAATCTCACAACCAGCATCCACCATGCGAATAGTTTGTTCGACCGATCCCAAGGTATCCATTGTATCAATAGTAGTCATACTTTGGATACGAATAGGATTATCACCACCCATTCCAAGATGACCAATTTGGATTTCACGCGTTTTGAATCGTGAATATGTTAATTTGGAGTTGCAATAACTACCTGGCAATATCAAACTTTGTTGTGTGTCCATTTCAAAAACAAAGGTAGTTATTTATAGATTTAATATCTATCGATCTTAAGAGAATTCGCTGCACCGTTTAATTCAACATTGTATTTTTTAGCTGCGGTTTCGTAATTATCGGTTTGCCATACTCCATCTTTCTTCGTAAATCCTTCTAATTTATTGTTTGAAAGAATTGTTGTCATATCGATGGCGCAAGCCACATCTTTAGGTAAAGAAAGTCGAGCTGTAGAAGCTGCTGTGTTTATTTCAATTTTGACATCATCTAAAGCAGGCTGTCCTAATTTTAGTGTTACGTTAGCAGCGCCTGAATTGATTTCCATTCTCGAAAACTTATGGGCAGAAAAATCTGCGTTGAATTTGGCCGCGCCAATATTAAAAGTCATCTTCCAAAGAGGAGTACTATTAAGTGCTAAATTTATTTTATGGCTCTTGGCGCTTTTGTCACTTATAGCTGCATTTAACTCAAAATTGTCTTCAATTCTATTTAGGTTAAATCCTAAGCTTTTGCTTTGAGAGTTTGCTTCAATAAGTTGATTGGTATTGCTGTCTATATCAACCAGTGCTGCGCCAATATTCAGTGTGAACTTTGGTTCTTTAATTTCATCTGAATAAGGTACTTCGACAGATTGTTCGCTTCCTGTTGTATCGTTGGCCATATTATTCAAGACCACTTTATTTGACCAATTAAACTTGTCTGTAGATGTATATCCAACATACGCTAAAAAAAGACACAAAGCCATATTTAATGCAATGATTACAGCCGTGCCGTAGTTTTTATATTGAAATATCAAATTGATACCTAAGGAAACAATCAGCAAAGGCCAATATTTTATGATGGCATAAAAATTAAAATCGATGATATTGAAATTGTCCAATAAAGCAATGATTCCAAAAAATACAAGCCAAATGCCGGTGGAAATTTTACTTTTCATATTAGTGTAAATATATACATTCTTCTATATATGATACGAATGTAAGAAGGTCGTTTAATGTTTGGTAACTATATTCGGTAAAGAAAGGAAAACTTTCGGTGAATGTGTAGATGTTTATTGAATTTTAAACAAAAGCAAATTTTATGGGTTATAAGTATATAATATGTATTTTAGCATAAACCGTAATTACACATATGATATTCTATTATTTTGGTGAATATATTCTCTTATTAAAAAAGGTTTTCAAAAAACCAGAAAAATGGCGCGTATACTATAAAGAAATGTTGCATGAGATGAGTGAGATAGGCGTAGGATCCTTGGGCTTGATTGTCATCATCTCAACATTCATCGGTGCTGTAATGACCATGCAAATTGCTTTTCAGCTGAATTCTGACTTTATTCCAAGATCTGTTATCGGACAAATTAACCGTGACTCTAATATCCTTGAGCTTGGACCAACCATTTCTGCGCTTGTATTAATGGGAAAAGTAGGGTCATCTATTTCTTCGCAAATAGGTTCTATGCGTGTGACTGAGCAGATAGATGCGTTGGAAATTATGGGAATTAATGCTGCAGGTTATTTAATTATGCCAAAGTTGATTGCTGGTGTGATCATGGTGCCTGTTTTGGTCATAATCGCTATAGTTTGTGCATTGGTAGGTGGTCTATTAGGTGGTGTATTGACAGGAGCAGTGACTACGAATGAGTATATACAAGGTATTCAGGGTGGATTCAACGGATTGACAGTGGCTGTAGCAATGGTGAAAGCTTTTGTGTATGGTTTTATCATTACGACTATTCCAGCGTATAAAGGTTTTCATGTGCGTGGGGGAGCATTAGAAGTAGGTCAAGCAGGTACGCGTGCTGTAGTGGTAGGTTGTATTACGATATTAGCTTGTGATTATGTGATTACTGCATTGATGTTATAATTAGAGAAGAATGATTGAAGTTCAAGATATACATAAATCTTTTGGCGATAAAAAAGTATTAACAGGAATTGATGCGATTTTTGAACCTGGAAAGGTTTCTTTAATAATTGGTGGTTCGGGATCTGGAAAGAGTACTTTGCTTAAATGTATTGTAGGGTTGCATAAACCTGAGCAGGGGCGCGTTTTCTTTGATAAGCAAGAATTCACAGCGATGGATTTTGAAGAGAAGGTTCCTGTCCGAAAAGAAATTGGTATGCTATTCCAGAATTCAGCATTATTTGACTCGATGACGGTAGAACAAAACATAATATTTACTTTGGATATGTTTACCGAAATGAGCAAATCCGAAAAACGTGATCGTGCTAATTTTTGTTTGGAACGCGTAAACTTATTGAATACGAACAAGCTTTATCCTGCTGAGCTTTCTGGAGGGATGAAGAAAAGGGTCGGGATTGCACGGGCAATAGCGATGAGTCCCAAATATTTGTTTTGCGATGAACCTAATTCGGGATTGGATCCAGCGACTTCTATTTTGATAGATGAACTTATTCTAGAATTGACCCAAGAATACGAATGTACAACTGTTGTCGTGACACACGATATGAATTCTGTGATGGGAATAGGCGAGTATATTATGTTTTTATATAAGGGGCAGAAATTTTGGGAAGGCTCGAATCAAGATATGTTGCATTCGGATGTACAAGAATTGAATGACTTCGTGTTTGCTAGTCCATTGATGAAAGCCGCTAAGGATACAATGAAGTAATTTATGTTAGAATTTAATTTTGAAACTTGGTATGCAAAAGATGAAAAGCCTAGTGAATGGTTGGTTGGAAACTTATCTAACTTAAACAAAGTTGAATTAAAGACAAATACGAAATTATTTTTATTAAAAGGGTTTCCTAGAGATGCGCCTTTATATATCTTTTTTAATAAAGAAAATGAATGTCTTTGGGTTGAATCTATAACAAAAGGTTGGTTGCATGAAGGCTATGATAACTATATTCAATTTGGTTCAGATGGTGCTGGAAATCCCATTTGTATTGATTTAAACGATAATGATAGTATTTGGATATTAGATCATGATAATGATTTTGAAGAAATATATATTAATCAAAAAATAGATTATTACGCACAATGCTTATTGGTATATAAAAACTTTTTATATGATATAGCTGATAAATATGGAGATGATGCATGGTACGATGGATTGTATAAAGAAAATGATATTATAGATTTAAAGAAATCATTCGAACAGATTGATAAAACCATTTTTGATGTATACAAAAGTTATTGGAGGTTGACAATTGATGATTTATTAGCCTTTATGAAAACCTAAAATAATTATTCGGTTTTCCGTATCTTTGCAAAAAATTAAACGAATAGCACATTGTCTACTTCAACAAATATCCAACTACTTACGCCACAGCATTGGAAAGATTACGAGTTAATCGATTGTGGTGATTTTGAAAAATTAGAACGTTTTGGTGATTTAATCTTGATTCGTCCAGAGCCGCAGGCTGTTTGGCCAAAAACTTTAGGCGATGCCGAATGGAATAAACGTTACCATATTAAGTTTAAAGGTCGTTCGGCAACAAGTGGTGAATGGCTTAAGAAAAATCCAAAATCGGCAGACCGTTGGCATATTGAGTACAAGAATAACGATGTGGCAATCAAATTTCGTTTGGGATTAACATCGTTTAAGCATGTGGGAATCTTCCCAGAGCAAGCGGTGAACTGGGATTATATTTCGGAATCGGTTAAATCCTTTAAAACGCCGAATCCAAAGGTTTTGAACTTATTTGCTTACACGGGCGGTGCTTCGATGATCGCACGTGCGGCTGGTGCTGATACTACGCATGTCGATTCAATTAAGCAAGTCGTGACTTGGGCGAACGAAAACCAGGAGCTTTCGGGCTTGTCTAATGTACGTTGGATGGTAGAAGATGCTTTGAAATTTGTAAAACGTGAATTGAAGCGTGGTAATAAATATAACGGTATTATCTTGGATCCGCCAGCTTACGGTCACGGGCCGAAAGGAGAGAAGTGGAAGTTGGAAGATCACATCATGGAAATGATGCAAGATGTGGTTCAATTGTTGGATCCAAAAGAACACTTCTTGATTTTGAATACTTATTCGTTAGGATTTTCTTCCGTAATCGTTGAGAATTTAATACGTACGTCATTTCCTAAAGTAGAAAACTTAGAAATAGGCGAGCTATACTTACAAGCTACTGCAGGACCAAAATTGCCATTAGGTGTATTTGGTAAATTCAGAAAATTTTCGAAATAAATAATAGAAAAGCTGCTCCAGAGCAGCTTTTCATTTTTATAATGTGTTGATTTGGTCTTTAGCTTCTTCCAGCTGTTGACTGAAATTATGATATTCTTTAGCGTTTGTTTCAAAAAGTGCTTCGCGTAAATTTTGATAGTATGCAACACCATCGAGCAATTCAGCTTTAAATTTCTGAATATATTTCTCTTTTTTAGTATCCAAGTCCTGTTTATTAGATTGAATATATGTTGTCAAATGTGCAATATATAAGCGTAATTCGTTGATAAATATAGAAGGTCTCGCGACATTCTTCAATAAATCCTGTCTTCCATATATGTGATCAACCATTTCTTGCAAAGAATAAATCCGATCGAAGTATGCCGTATTGGGTCCTGGGCAAATTGCAACAGTGCTCGAATCTTTTTTCTCCAATATATCATATTTTAGATATGCGGCATTTGCTAATCCTTCGCAGAGACAAGTTTTTTCTGTAATTTCTGCTAGTTTTGCTGCGTAGGTTTCCTCATCAAGCTCGAGTTCCTCCAGTTCCGTGATTTTTAGATGTTGGTATATTCTGGATGCGGAACACATGGGCTCTTCTTCATACGTCGACGGTGTGACAAGGTATTTTTTAGTACAAGGCGCACCAGGACGACCTTTTTCTATTCGAGATTCACGTAATATTTCTGCCGTACTTTTCTTGAAATTGTTAAAAGGCACTCCCAAAGGTGATGCACCACTGATATAGAAGTCGTCTGCTGTTGCTGTAGCTAAATTTTTAAGTGTATTTTCATCCACCGTAGTTGCTTCTGGAACTAATAAAAATGGTGATCCCCAACCTGTACCATCTAGTTTGTAATAATCTATCAAAAATTTTTGTTCTGCAGCTGTTCCAATTCCTCCTTGCGCAGTGATTTTTATCAGTGGAACCTTGTCAAGGACTATATTTTTTTCAATTAGAGCGAATTGATATATTGGAAAAAGCTCTTCCCTTAATTGCGATCGTTTTTGTTTAAATTCTTCTAAGATTGGACCAATTAAAAATCCATCAGTTGCAAAAGCATGACCTCCACAGTTTAATCCCGATTCTATACGATATTCAGAAATCCAGATTCCTTTTTTTGCCAAAAATTTAGCTTGAATTAGGGCTGATCTAAAGTCAGAAACTTTCAATGTTATTTTTTTATCGAATTCTCCAGCCTCATTCGGTAAGAACGATGGAAGTTCCGATATATAACTGTATAACCTTGGATTCATTCCTGCGGATAATACAACAGAAGACTTAACTTTACTATTTGCGAAACCGCGTAAAGCTGCACTGGCATCAGAATAGTGTCCTTCCAATGCATTTCCTTTTCTGTCGTGATTAATTTTATCCACTTTAGACATGATGTTTACATCTATCTGTCCAGCTTCAATACAATTCACTAAATCAGCAAAAATTAACTTCTTTTTTTCTTCCGAACCTTCTGCTAAGAATTTCTGGTAGGTTTCGCGGATTGGCGAAGAATCTGGTTGTAAGTCAATGTATTTTTTAAGTGATTCCGAAATCTCTTGTCTTGAATTTTTAAGTCTTTGGATTTGCGTGTTAACAATATCTTGCACCAAATCCAAATAAGCAGTAATTCGTTTGGCTCTACCGTCTTCTTCGAAAGCGGAAATACCTTGAAATGGTATCCCGTTTTGACTGCTGTAATATTTGCGCATACGCTCGATGAGTTCGTCATCGACAATAGATATTACAGATGAGATGCCATATTGCGCAACTTTGATAGGAGAATCAATAGAAAAAGCAAGTCCTAAGACGGGTATATGGAATGTATGTGTCATAGTTTGAAATATGACGCAATTACCTAAAATATCGCGGACTAAAAAATAGTGCAGTAGATACTAAAAAGTGTTTTAAAGCACATTTTAGTATCTATAAAATATAAAGTAAGGGCAAAATAAGTTCAGAACTATGCCTTAAAAACAATAGTTTTATTTCCATTGAGCATTACACGATCTTCTACAATCAATTGTATTGCTCTCGTAAGAACCGCTTTTTCAATTTCTTGACCTGCAGTACGCATTTTTTGGGGATCGTAACTGTGGTCTATAGACTTTGTGTTTTGAACAATAATTGGGCCTTCGTCCAAATCATTTGTCACGAAATGGGCAGTTGCACCAATTATTTTTACACCACGATCGTGCGCCTGTTTATATGGATTGGCACCAATAAATGCGGGTAAGAAAGAATGGTGAATATTAATGATTCGGTGTTCAAATTCTTTCACAAATGTTGGAGATAGAATGCGCATAAATTTGGCAAGAACGATGAAATCAGGATTTATCTCTTTCAGTTGAATCGCTAATTCATTTTCAAAGTCATCCTTTGTCTTATTTTCATGCGTAATGTAATAGTAGGGAATGTCAAATCTTTCTGTAAAATCTCGCAAATTGTCATAATTACCAATAACAGCGCAAACTTCAGCATTCAACGTTCCAAAGTAATTACGAACCAAAATATCTCCTAGACAGTGATGTTCTTTGGTGACTAATACAGCTATTTTTTTCTTTTTCGAAGGATTTATTTTAATCAATGCTTTTTCAGGTAAAACGGCTTTCAGGTGGCTATATAGACCATTGCTTTCTTCTGCATTTCCTGTGCACACCACACGAACGAAGAATTTATTGTTTTCTTCATCGACATACTCACGCATCGTTATGATGTTGAGTTTATGCTTAGCAAGTACGTTAGATATATTAGATACCAATCCAACAGCATCTTGACATTGAATAAGTATTAAAGTTTGTGTAGTCATGTTTGGTTAGGTTGTTTATAATGGTATTCAGCCTCTAAATTGGTAGAGGCTGAATGGTGTTTTTTAGATGGCTGCTTTCACCAGTTCTTCCTCTAAGTCAAGTTCTACGCGCAGATTATCTACAATATGGCGTTGACGATCAGGCGTATTTTTACCCATGTAATATTCCAAGATTTGTGGTAACTTATTGTCTTTATTTAAGATAACAGGTTCTAGTTTGATATCTTCGCCAATAAATTGACCAAACTCAGAAGGTGAAATTTCTCCCAAACCTTTGAATCGTGTGATCTCTGGTTTTCCGCCTAACTTATTTATAGCATCAAAACGTTCTTGATCCGAATAACAATAAATAGTTTCCCTTTTGTTACGCACACGGAATAATGGAGTTTGCAGGATATACACGTGGCCCGCTTTCACCAAATCAGGGAAAAATTGCAAAAAGAACGTCATCATCAACAGTCGAATGTGCATACCATCGACATCGGCATCGGTAGCGATTACAATATTGTTGTAACGTAGTCCGTCCATGCCATCTTCAATATTTAAAGCATGTTGCAATAAATTGAATTCCTCGTTTTCATACACGATTTTTTTGGTTAGACCATAGCAGTTCAACGGTTTACCACGCAAACTGAATACCGCTTGTGTCTGCACATCGCGCGATTTGGTAATCGAACCCGAAGCTGAGTCACCCTCGGTAATGAAAAGCGTGGTCTCTAGATTTCTGTCGCTTTTATCCCCATAATGGACTTTACAATCACGCAGTTTTCGGTTGTGTAAAGAAGCTTTTTTAGCGCGCTCGTTTGCTAATTTTTTAATACCAGCGATATCTTTACGTTCACGCTCGGACTGCATAATTCGTTTTAATAACGCTTCTGCCGTGGCTGAATCTTTATGTAAGTAGTCATCAAGGGCTTTTTTGACAAAATCATTGATGAATGTACGAACGGTAGGGCCTTCAGGGCCGACGCTTTGTGAACCTAATTTGGTTTTAGTTTGTGATTCAAAGACAGGCTCTTGTACTTTAATTGCAATAGCACTAATAATAGATGCACGGACATCTGAAGCATCAAAATCTTTTTTATAAAACTCGCGTATAGTTTTTACTACAGCTTCACGGAATGCCGCTTGGTGTGTTCCACCTTGTGTCGTATGTTGACCATTTACAAATGAATAATAATCTTCTCCGTATTGTTGCCCATGCGTCATCGCTATCTCGATATCTTCACCTTTTAGGTGAATGATTGGGTAGCGCATGCCTTCGGTATCAACATTTCTTTCCAACAAATCCTTTAATCCATTTTCAGAAACGAATTTTTGACCATTGAAATTGATTGTCAGTCCAGAATTCAAGAAAACATAATTCCATATCATGTTTTCGACAAATTCGATGCGGTATTTATAGTGTTTAAAAATACTATCGTCTGGATAGAATGTTACCGACGTACCATTACGTTGTGTTGTATCTTTTTGTTCATCGGTTTGCAATTCGCCTTTGCTAAAAGTCGCAATACGCGTTTTACCTTCGCGGTATGATTGCACAGTGAAACTGGTAGAAAGTGCATTCACAGCTTTCGTACCGACACCATTAAGACCAACAGATTTTTGGAAAGCCTTGCTGTCGTATTTACCTCCAGTATTAATCTTCGAAACTACATCGACTACAGAACCAATCGGTATACCACGCCCATAGTCACGTACCGAAACTTTATTTTCTGTCACTGTGATATCAATAGTTCTTCCAGCTCCCATGACAAATTCGTCAATCGAGTTGTCCATGACTTCTTTGAGCAATACATAAATACCATCGTCATAAGCAGAGCCATCGCCTAGCTTACCGATGTACATACCTGGACGTAATCTAATATGTTCTTTCCAGTCGAGTGATCGTATACTGTCTTCGTTATATGCTGTCATGATTTATCCAAAAATTTGAAGCAAAAATATAAAAAAAATACCGATAAAGAGAGGAATTAAGATGTGCGAAAAGTTACATCAATAAACTACAAAAAGAATATTAAAGTTGTTATATTTAAATCTTAATCAATTAATACATGCCTAATGAAAAGAATCTTAATCATTTGTATGCTGCTTGGATTCGTAATGTCTTCATTTGCCCAAATAAAGTACGACAATGCGAAAATAAAAACAGCTGCTGAGCGGACTTCATTTTATCTACCAAAGCTACAAGGGAAGCGTGTTGCTATAGTTGCCAATCAAACAACAATACTTGGGAAATCGCACTTGGTTGATAGCTTGCAGAAGCTTGGTATTAATATCGTAAAAGTATTTGGACCAGAACATGGTTTTAGAGGTAATGCAAGTAATGGCACTACCGTGAATGACGAGGTTGATATTCAAACAGGATTAAAAATCGTTTCCTTGTATGGCAATAAGAAGAAGCCAAGCAAAGAAGATCTAAAGGATGTGGATCTGATGATTTTTGATATTCAAGATGTCGGCTGCCGATTTTATACCATTATGAATACCATGCGTGATGTGATGGAAGCTTGTGCTGAAAATGGTATATCGGTCATGATACTGGATCGCCCAAATCCAAATGGCTATTTTATCGATGGACCAATATTGGATATGAAATATAAATCCGGCATAGGGCAATTCCCTATTCCTGTGGTGCATGGCTTGACATTGGGAGAATTTGCACTAATGGTCAATGGTGAAGGTTGGATGGTAAATAATATTAAGTGTGATTTGGAAGTGATTCCAATGGAAGGCTACAAACACAGTATGTTGTATGAATTACCTGTCAATCCATCGCCAAATTTGAATACAGCACAAAGTATTTTGCTTTATCCATCAACGTGTTTATTTGAAGGTGTTGCATTGAATCATGGTCGTGGTACAGATTTTCCATTTACGATTATTGGTGGCCCAATGTTGAAGGATAAATATTCTTTTAGTTTCACACCAGTTAGTAAACCAGGGATGGCTGAAGATCCTGTATTTCAGGATCAAGTATGCTATGGTTTGGATTTACGTAATTATGATTTGGAGAAATTAGTGAAAAGTAAGAAGATAAATCTCTCTTGGATGATTGAGCTGTATAATAACCATCCAAACAAAGACAAGTTTTTTGACAGAAGCATAAGCAGACAAATCGGAAATATTGATTTTTTGATCGGAGATGGAGAATTTAAAAAACAGTTGGCAGCTGGTTGGAGTGAGCAACGAATCAGAAAAACTTGGGAACCAGGGATTTCTTCTTATAAGAAAATGCGTAAGAAATATTTATTATATCCTTAAAAATGAAGAAGCCGAGAATGGTAATTTCTCGGCTTTTCGTTATTTTTTTTTAAATGGATCTTCCAAAATCATCCTGAACACGCACTATATCATCTTCATCCGAAGGATTAACTGCGTCAGTGTGTTGCCATATTTCTGCGACTACACCATATTCGGCTAAACCAACTAATCTATGGCGCTGACCTTGTGAAAGACGTATAAAATCACCTTCTTTCAGTATTTTTAACTCATGCTCATCGTCATCTGGACTAGTTACGACACCAACCTCCCCACGAATTACACGCCAGATTTCAGCACGACGGTGGTGGTATTGCCACGATAAACGCTTATTCGGACCCACTATAAGAATTTTTGGACTTAATTTTCCTGAAATCTTAAGCTCTTGTGTATCTAAACCATCAAAAAATTCATTTGCGAATTTTTGAGCTTGACTTTCGTCAATTACAAAAAAACCTCCCCATGGTCTAGATTGATCTATACTTTCTATAGAGAAACCCAAGCCATCTAGTTTTTCCTGAATTTGATTGAATAACTCACTTTTATCAACATATGCCATAGTAAGAATTTATTTAAGTTTTTTAAAATTTTATTATGAACTAATATCCACAAAATTTTTCGAAAATTTAAAAATTAATATAGAAATACTTATTCTTAGACATTAGTATATCTTTGTAGAAGATATGAGTGAACAAAAGATCGACGCAAATAATCTAATTTTCAAAAAGGCTGTTGCCTTTGTCAATCAAACCAACCAAAATCTTTTTCTTACAGGGAAGGCAGGAACGGGAAAGACTACTTTTCTGAAATATATCCGTGAAAACTGTTATAAGAAAATGGCAATCACGGCACCCACTGGAGTAGCTGCGATGAATGCTGGCGGTACAACTTTGCATGCTTTATTCTGGTTGCCTTTTGGTGTTTTTGTAGAAGATTATGAGTTGAAGTGGGATGAGCAAGACAATAATATTTATAACAAAAATCGTTTATTCTCCACGATCAAATTAACCAAACAACGTCGAGCAATTTTGCAAGAGTTGGAAATGTTAGTGATCGATGAAGTATCTATGGTGCGTGCAGATACGCTAGATGCAATTGATGTGATTTTGAAGTCTGTTCGTCGCGATATGCGTCCTTTTGGTGGTGTTCAAGTGCTATTTATCGGAGATTTGTACCAGTTGCCACCTGTGGTTAGAGACCAAGAATGGCAGATTTTGCGCAATCATTATACGAGTCCTTTTTTCTTCAATGCAAAGGTGTTGCGTGCTACACCAATGATTAAACTAGAACTTCAGCACATTTATAGACAAAGTGACGATAAGTTTATCTCTGTCCTAAATAATATTCGAAATAATGAGTGTGATCAGCAGGATTTGGAGGAATTGAATGCACATTATAAAGAGGAATTTGTTCCCGAGAAAAACGAACAATACATTACATTAACATCACATAATCGATTAGCGGATCAAATTAACCAAGAGGAATTGGCGAAGCTTTCGGGTAAGATGCATAATGTTAAAGCGGTCGTGAAAGATGATTTTCAGCAAGGAGCTTATCCGACGGAGGAAACGTTAACACTAAAGCTTGGCGCACAAGTGATGTTCATTAAGAATGATACAGGCGAAGATCGTAAATATTTTAATGGCAAGATAGGTGTTGTCAAAGAACTAAATTTAGACAAACATCAGGTTTTAGTAGGTTTTAAGGACGGTTCCGAAGATGTGGTTGTCCGTCGAGAAACTTGGGAAAATATCAAATACAAGTACAATAAGGGAGAAGACAAGATAGAAGAAGAGGTATTGGGTACGTTTTCTCAATTTCCGTTGCGGTTGGCTTGGGCGATTACGATTCACAAAAGCCAAGGCTTAACTTTTGAAAAGGCAATTATCGACGCCGGAACTTCGTTTGCAGCAGGACAAGTGTATGTTGCGCTGAGTAGGTTGACGGGTTTGGAAGGTTTGGTGCTACGTTCCAAAATTGCGCCACATGCGATTCGTACGGATTTTCAAGTTGTGGATTTTATGAAGCAGCTCGTGAAAGAAGATGAAGTCGATGAAATTTTAAAAAATAGTCAACGCGCCTATCTTGGACAGATTTTATTGCAAAGTTTTCGTTGGACAAGCTTGACTGAGGCTGTAAGTGAGCTGCAGGAAAGTTTGAAAGACCGTAATATCGATAACAAAGAAGGCGTGGTCTCGTTCTTTTATTTGTTAGAACAGTCTATTAAGACGCAAGAGAAAGTCGCGCATAAGTTTATGCAGCAATTGCATGTTATGCTTTCGGACAAGGCAGCATTGGATTATCATAAAATTTGTGAACGCACGACTTCTGCTGTCAATTGGTTTTTGCCAAAAATGGAGGAGGAGCTTCTCAAAGCTACCGAAAAACACATCGAAGACTGGACTATTCGTAAGCGAACGAAGAAATATATTCAAGAAGTCAAAGCATTATTGCTGGATTTCAAACGTAAATATGAAGTTTTGAAGCATTGTCTGACTATAGCGGAAGCATTGACCAAAGAGCAAGTCTTGGATGATTTACCATTGCAGATAAATGTCGTTAAAGATGAATCAGTAAAAGTAGCTGACGACGATGTTAATGAAGAGAAAGATACTAAGCAAATTACGCTAGATATGTATCAGGATGGGATGGATATTGCGCAGATTGCGCAAAAAAGAGGAATGGTCGAAGGTACGGTGTATGGGCATTTGATTCATTATGTAGGTACAGAAATTGAGGCTGAAGAATTGATCGATCTCAAAAAACTGGATAGAATTCTTGATGTCCTTAAAGCAAACGAAGGAAAGTCTTCTTCGCAAATCAAAATCATCTTAGGTGATGATTATTCTTATCCAGAAATTAAGATTGGTCAAAAAGTGTTAGAAACTAAAGTTTAGCATTGTCTTCGCGATAAGCCTTTATTGTAATATATTTGTTGGGTTAATTTGAAGGCTTTGACAGCGAATAAAGATAAAAAGAAAGATTCTAAGCTGAATAAATGGTTAGTATTTACTTCCATGCCATTTCAAATGGGGGTGACCATTTATGTTTTTTATCTGTTAGGAGAGTGGCTGGATGGCAAGTATCAAGTCGAAGGTGGTTGGTGGACCAAAGGATTAACCATGTTGGGTGTTACGGTATCATTATTTCAATTTATCAAACAAGCCAACCGAATAAGTAAAAATGAATAACTATATTAGATATATTGTGATGTTACTCGTCGTTGGGGTAGCGTCTTATTTTGCACATACTTTAGTATTAAACGGAATAGAAACTAACCATTTCTGGGAGCAAACGGATTATACCCTGTTGGGGATGTATTCTTTTGGTGTGGGGATTTCCTTATTTGTAGTCGTATTGACGTTGTTGACACAATACGCAATGCCTAAAAGTTTGGGTTTTGTGTTTTTGGCTTTGATGACAATTAATGCTATTGCGAGTTACATTTACATCAAAAATGGCTTAAATAAATTTGAAAATGACTTTATTGAATATAATTTCTTAGTTGTGTTTTTTCTGTTCCTTATTTTCGATGTTTTTGTGGCATTCAAGGCTCTTAATCAAGAAAATAATGCGCAGTAAACTTTTTATAAAAAAGTTTAAGTAAAACATATTATATGCCAAATAAAGTTGTATTTTTGCACAAAATTTTTCATTATTCAATAGTAATCTAAAATGGTGAATCTTAAAAGAGCACTTTTATTTTTAACAGTAATTTTATTTGCTGCCAATCCTTTCTTATCTCTAGCTGCTGAAGACGCACACGGTGAAACTCCAAAGTCTCAAGCGCAAGAAATTAATGAGCACATCGCACATCACTTGCAAGATGATCACTATTTTACTTTATTCAAAAAAGGTGAAGAATATGTAGGTTTTCCATTGCCAGTAATTTTGATTGATGGTGGTTTGAAAGTGTTTTCTTCTGGCGAGTTCAAAAAAGGAAACGGTGTAGTCGAGAAAGATGGTGAATTTTACAAAAATTACCACGGTAAGATTTACAAAACTGATGCTGCTGGAACAATCAACTACGATGCTGAGCATCACCCAACAAATGCAAAGCCTTGGGATTTTTCTATCACGAAAAACGTAGTAGGTTTAATGTTAGCTGCATTGTTGTTGTTCTTAGGATTTACTGCATTAGCTAAAACTTACAAAAAAGGTGCGAACGCAATTCCTACTGGAGTAGGTCGTTTCTTAGAGCCTTTAGTATTATATGTACGTGACGAAATGGCTAAACCAAACATTGGTCACCGTTACAAAGAATTTATGCCTTATTTATTGTCTGTATTCTTCTTGATTTTCTTATTGAATATCATGGGGCTTACGCCAATAGGATTTAACGTAACTGGAAATATCTCCGTTACATTGTGTTTGGCATTGTTTACTTTCTTTATCACGAATTTCAAAGCAAACAAAGATTATTGGAAGCACATTTTCTGGATGCCTGGTGTACCAGTTCCATTCAAAATTGTATTAGCTCCAATTGAAGTTTTAGGGATGTTTACTAAGCCATTCTCATTGATGTTGCGTCTTTTCGCTAACATCACTGCAGGTCACTCTGTAGTAATGGGTTTGATTGCTATCGTTTATTTATTCCAACAACAATTAACAGTGGGAGGTAGTATCGGTGTGTCTATGTTGTTGACATTGATCTTATTCTTCTTAGAATTGTTAGTTGCATTTTTACAAGCGTTTATCTTCACGATGTTGTCATCACTATTCATTGGTATGGCTGTAGAAGAGCACGCGCATCATTAATCAGAATTTTTTGTTAAATTTTTATAAATAAATCATTATGTACAATTTAATTGGAGCAGGTTTAATCGTAATCGGTGCAGGTTTAGGTTTAGGTAAAATCGGTGGTTCTGCAATGGAAGCTATCGCTCGTCAACCTGAGGCAGCTGGTAAAATTCAAACTGCGATGATCATCATTGGTGCCTTAGTAGAAGGTTTAGCATTCGGTGCTTTAATCTTAGGTAAATAATCCAAGTTGATTAAAAGATCTAAACATGACTTGCAACGGTTGGTTGTAAGTCATGTTTAAAACAAAAAATTAAAGACAACAAATAGAAAAATTCATATTTTATAAGCAAATATAATGGACGCATTAATTAATCAGTTCTCATACGGTTTGTTCTTTTGGCAATTAATTATCTTATTGATTGTAATCTTTATTTTAGGAAAATTTGCTTGGACACCTATCGTTAATGCTTTAGAGGAACGTGAAAAAGGGATTTC
Organism: Sphingobacterium bovisgrunnientis; assembly: GCF_009829085.1. GTDB lineage: Bacteria > Bacteroidota > Bacteroidia > Sphingobacteriales > Sphingobacteriaceae > Sphingobacterium > Sphingobacterium bovisgrunnientis. The sequence continues at coordinate 81,923 of NZ_WUQY01000009.1, read as the reverse complement.
TGATGCTTTGGCTTCTGCAGAGAAAGCTAAATTGGAAATGGCACGTTTGACTAACGAAAACGAGCAATTGTTGAAAGAAGCACGCGAAGAACGTGACGCAATCTTGAAAGAAGCAAAAGAGTTGAAGGATAAAATCGTTACGGAAGCAAAGTTATCTGCGCAAACTGAAGGTGCAAAATTAATTGAATCTGCAAAACGTGAGATCGAAGATCAAAAATTAAAAGCGTTGGCAGAAGTTAAAAACCAAGTGTCTGCATTGTCATTAGACATCGCACGCAAAGTTTTGACTAAAGAATTTGAAGACCAAGGTAAACAAGAAGCATTAGTGTCTGACTTGTTGAAAGACGTGAAATTAAACTAATATTACTAGCGTTAGCTTTTTAATATTACTAGTTTTTAATTTTTAATTTTATAAAATGTCAGTATTCAAAGTTGCTTCGAGATATGCTAAATCTATTTTGGATTTGGCAAAAGAGAAAGGTACGTTAGAGCAGGTGAAAGCCGAGATGGAAGAGGTTGCGAAAGTAATCAAATCTAGTTCGGAATTGAAAGCTGTATTGGCGAATCCTATCGTAAAAACAGATAAGAAGCAAAATATCTTAAAAGCATTATTCGAAGGAAAAGTAAGTGCAGAAGTGTCTACATTCTTCGATATCATGGTACGCAAAGGTCGTGGCGAATTAGTATACGCTACAGCTTTAGAGTTTGTTCGTGAATACAACGAATTGAAAGGTATCGTGAAAGCTGAAGTTATTTCAGCACAACCATTGTCTGCAGCTAATGTACAATCTTTAGGCAATACAATTGCTCAACAAATAAATGCGAATGTTATCCTTACGAATAAAGTAGATACATCATTGATTGGTGGATTTATCATTAAAGTAGGCGATAAGCAATTGGATGAGAGTATTGCTGGAAAATTAAATAAATTAGAAAGACATTTCTTCAATCAAGGTGTTTAATCACATTGATGTAGTAAAAGTTAATAGAATCTAAAACCCCTTATACGAAGTAAAATGATAGAGGTAAGACCAGATGAAGTTTCGGCAATTCTAAGAGAGCAATTGTCAGGCTTTAAGTCAGAGGCCGAATTAGAGGAAGTAGGTACCGTGCTTACAGTTGGTGACGGTATTGCTCGCGTTTACGGCTTAACAAAAGTTCAATCAGGTGAGTTGGTTGAATTTTCAAACGGATTACAAGGTATTGTATTAAACTTAGAAGAAGACAACGCAGGTGTTGTACTTTTAGGTCCTTCAGATGAAATCAAAGAAGGTGATACAATCAAACGTACAAATCGTATCGCATCTATTAAAGTAGGTGAAGGTATGCTTGGCCGTGTAGTTAATACTTTAGGTCAACCAATTGATGGTAAAGGACCTATCGTTGGCGAAACTTATGAAATGCCTATCGAGCGTAAAGCTCCTGGTGTTATCTACCGTCAGCCAGTAACTGAGCCATTACAAACTGGTATCAAAGCTATCGATGCGATGATTCCTGTAGGTCGTGGACAACGTGAGTTAGTAATCGGTGACCGTCAAACTGGTAAAACAGCGGTATGTATCGATACTATCATCAATCAAAAAGAATTTTATGATGCTGGTCAACCAGTATTCTGTATATATGTTGCAGTTGGTCAAAAGAACTCTACAGTAGCTAATATCGTACGTGTATTGGAGGAAAGAGGCGCTATGGCTTATACGGTTGTAGTTGCTGCTTCTGCTGCTGATCCTGCTCCACTTCAATTCTACGCGCCAATGGCGGGTGCTGCTATCGGAGAATTCTTCCGTGATACAGGTCGTCCAGCATTGATCGTATATGATGATTTATCAAAACAAGCGGTAGCTTACCGTGAGGTGTCATTATTATTGAAACGTCCTCCAGGTCGTGAGGCTTATCCAGGTGACGTTTTCTACCTTCACTCTCGTTTATTAGAGCGTGCAGCGAAAATCAACTCTTCTGATGATATCGCTCGTAACATGAATGACCTTCCTGAGTCTATCAAGCACTTAGTAAAAGGTGGTGGTTCATTGACAGCTCTTCCTATCATCGAGACACAAGCAGGTGACGTATCCGCATATATCCCTACTAACGTAATCTCAATCACGGATGGTCAGATCTTCTTAGAGTCTAACTTATTCAATGCAGGTATCCGTCCAGCGATCAACGTAGGTATCTCGGTATCACGTGTGGGTGGTAACGCACAGATTAAGTCGATGAAGAAAGTATCTGGTACATTAAAATTAGATCAAGCACAATACCGTGAGTTGGAAGCTTTCGCTAAATTCGGTTCGGATTTAGATGCAGCTACTAAATCAGTATTAGATAAAGGTGTTCGTAACGTTGAGATCTTAAAACAAGGTCAATTCTCACCAGTATCAGTTGAAAAGCAAACAGCTATCATCTATGCAGGTACAAAAGGATTGTTGCGTAATGTTCCAGTGAACAAAGTACGTCAATTCGAAGAGGAATACTTGACGCAATTAGAGCAACGTCATCCAGAAGTATTATCAGCATTAAAAGCTGGTAAATTCTCAGATGAGTTAACAGACGTTTTAGAAAAAGTAGCTAAAGAATTAGCTTCAAAATATTAATTAGATAAGAGTATAGAGTATTGAGTAGGGAGTATCTTACTCAATACGCAATACTCCTTACTCAAATCTCTATTAAAATATGGCAAATTTAAAAGAAGTAAGAAACCGTATCACCTCGGTGACATCCACGCAGCAGATTACCAAAGCCATGAAAATGGTTTCTGCGGCAAAATTAAAGCGTGCGACGAATGCTATCGTGCAATTGCGCCCTTATGCCAATAAATTAAGAGATATTCTTGCTCAAGTTTCAGCTTCTGTAGAAGGAAATGATTCTCCATATACTCAAGATAGAGTGCCTACTAAGGTTTTGATCGTAGTAGTGACTTCAAATAGAGGTTTGGCAGGAGCTTTCAATGCTAATGCTATTAAAACGACGAATAACTTGATCGCTACTAAATATGCGGATCAATTTGCGAGAGGTGATGTAAGTATGATTGCTATTGGTAAGCGTGGTCATGACTTCTTCTCTAAGCGTAATTTCAACGTTATTGGCAATCATAATGAATTATTCAACAACTTAGATTTCGAAAACGTATCTAAAGTGACTGAATACATCATGAATGAATTCAAAGAAGGAAATATCGACCGTGTTGAGGTTGTTTACAACCAATTCCGTAATGCTGCTGTACAAGTTTTGACTTCAGAACAATTGTTACCTCTATTGCCTGAAGAAAAGAAAGAAGACGCAGTTGAATTGGATTACATTATCGAGCCTTCAAAAGAAAAAATCATTGAAGAATTAATCCCTAAAGCGATTAAGATTCAATTGTACAAAGCGGTATTAGATTCTAATGCTTCGGAGCACGGTGCGCGTATGACTGCGATGGATAAGGCAACAGAAAATGCTGGTGACTTATTAAAGCAATTAAAACTTTCATACAACCAAGCTCGTCAAGCAGCTATTACAACAGAGCTTACAGAGATTGTTTCGGGTGCAGCTGCACTTTCAAACGGCTAAATAATTCCTTCGGGAATCTCAATAGAAAAGCGATGAAATTAATTTCATCGCTTTTTTTTGCTTTAAACTATTACCAAAAAGTTTCAACATTAAATGAGTGATAGTATAAATAGTTATGCTTCGTTAAAACTGTTGCATTGCTCTTATACAATTGGATTAACTCTATTGAGTGTATGCATTGAATATCATTAGTTGTTATTTGTTAAATATACAGGCTTAATTAGTGTTTCAAAAATCACGTATTAAAAGGTTAGAATTAGCTACATTTTCAACATACATTTTGTTTATTGCTACAGCATAGTGTTTTATTAGGACATAAAAATGGGGCTTATTGATAAAGCCCCATTCAATTTATTTAAAAAGTATTTGTTACTTATTTGCTTGTTTGAATTCTAAAAACTCTTTATGAAGTCTTAACAATTTGAAAGTAGAACTTACCATTTCATTTGTCTCAAGTAAGATAGAGAAGTATAATCTCGTATTTCTTGGACTAGTATCTGTTGTTCTAATATCATTGATTTGAAGATCCATTAATTCATTGATGGTGCTCTGAATCTTGTTACGTTGATTCATTACACTATCAATATTGGTAAATTCAAGGCGCTTGTACATATTGTATATTTCAGCATACCAATTACTCAATTGCTTGGTAACTAGACGAAGATCTTCACCACGACTCGTTCTTAGCGGCTTGTGATTATTGTCAACATGACTGTGTGCATTATTGGCAATGATGTACAGGTTTTCAATAATATCTTGAAGATAACCTAACGAAATAATGTAGTAACGGCTTGATTTAGCTGAATTATCATCCAAGTTGCGGATGAAGTTATACAAATTATCGTTAGTAGAATCCAAATCCTTATTGAGCTTCTTAATTAGTTTTTTGTTGATGGATAATGACGTTAAATCTGTTTTAATAAGATTCTCAATTACCTCACTATAGAATAAGTTTGCTTTTGCGACTACTTCACTTATCTGATTGGAGCTCGCTTCCGTCACTTGTTGAACAGAACGAATGTCTGTTTTTTCCAATTGAAGTTTACGTTCTGCTTGTTCAGCCACTTTTTTCTTATGGCTACGTGCATTTTGGAATAATAATAAAGCCAACACGATCAATGCGACAACAAAACTTACAATGCCGCCAATTTTTAAGAAGTAAGCGATTACAAATGCACCAGTAAATGCACAAGCTGCTGTGAAGAACCATCCACCTATTACATGAAAAACACCTGATACACGATATACCGCAGATTCACGATCCCATGCTCTATCTGCAAATGCTGTACCCATTGCCACCATGAAAGTCACATAAGTCGTGGATAAAGGTAATTTCATTGAAGTTCCCAAAGCGATTAGACTACTCGCTACCATCAAGTTTACAGATGCACGAACCATGTCAAACATAGGTTCATCTTTTGACTTTTGTGTAGTAGCTGATACTGTCTGCTCAAATCGTTTATCCAACTTTGATTGCAATGTACGAGGCATCACGTACGATAACACATTACCTAAATTTACAAAACCTCTTACAATCCATCTTGATAATGTATTGGGTTGGAATTTTTCTGTAGATGAGTCTTGGCTACTCAAGCTCATTTCTGTTTCGATAACCGTACGAGCTTTCTTAGATGTCCATAATGTAAAGATCATAATCAATCCACTGACAGATAAGATCCACATTGGAGCTACAATCTCCGATGAAGCCAATTCTGACATCATGTATGTATTGGGATCTATTCCTGTACCAGCCGCTTTGAAAAATCCTATAGACTGAATAGCAGCTACAGGTACACCGATAAAGTTTACTAAGTCATTTCCTGCAAAAGAAAGTGCCAGACCAAAAGTACCAACGCCAATAATTACTTTAAGTATATTGATATTAAGACGCGTAAGTATAAAACTAAAAATAGTAAAAACGACAAAGCTTCCCCCTAATAGGGTTAATTCATGTGTGCTTATCCAAGATTGCACATCTTTGCTAATAAATGTTACAGACTTTAATCCTTTGATTAAAATAAAATAAGAAATCAAAGCTAGTGCAAGACCTCCAAAGAAAACACCAAAAGTCTTTATTCGTTTTTGAAATTGAAAAGTAAACAACACACGTGATACGTATTGTACGAGCATACCCAATGTAAATGATATCGCTACAGAAAATAAGATACTTACAACTATTTCAGAAGCTTTTTTAGTGTTAATATATTGTGAAAGTGTGCTATAATCACCTGAGGACATCATTATTTTGTATAAGGCTAAACACACAGCTGCTCCAAGTAATTCAAAAACTATAGATACGGTGGTAGAGGTAGGTAATCCAAAATAATTAAATACGTCAAGCAAGATAATATCGGTAATCATGACGGCAAGGAATATGACCATGACATCATTAAAACTGAACATACTCGGGACGTAAATCCCGCTTCGGGCAATTTCCATCATCCCACTGGAAAAAACCGCACCACACAGAATACCTGCTGATGCAAGTATCATAATTAGTCGGAAAGAAAGGGCTTTTGATCCTAAACCAGAGTTTAGAAAATTCACAGCATCATTACTAACACCAACCATCAAGTCGATGACTGCTAAAACTATAAGTGTAATGATGACTAAATAAAGGTAGTGTTCCATACTTATATAAAGTTAACCCTACAAAAGTATGAAGCTAATGTTAACTTAATGTTAACATTAGCTAAGTTTGATTTATTTAAAACATTGTAATACAGATTCTGCCATTAAGCTTATACCTGCCATACTTGTATGTACGCCGTCATATGCCCAGTATTTTCCATCGGCTTCTTTTCCTGCCTTGTCAAATATGCTTTGGTAAGGTATGAATACTGCCTTGTATTCAGTTGCGATCTCTTTACTTACGCGCTGATAATCGCCAAATTCAGGATACCAGCTGTTGTCCACATGTTGTACATCTTTGACACCGAAAGGTTCTCCGATGATTAATTTTACATTAGGAAGATGCTGAAGCGTAAGATCCAGCATTTTTTGGTATTGTGCTTTATACTCCGCTGCTGATCCGTTATAGTTTCCATTTCGTTTATGCCAATAATCGTTGACACCAATCAGAATACTCAATACATTTGGCTTAATATCCAAGCAATCTTTTTGCCAACGCTCAATTAATTGAGGTACTTTATGACCACTGATTCCACGGTTATAGATTTGCAAATCTTTAGAAGCATGTTTATGTAAAAGTGTACGTGCAGCGTGTGCAGCATAACCTTTCCCCATCGCGTCTAAATCATTCGGACCAAGTCGATCTCTACTACGTCCGTGGTCTGTTATCGAATCGCCTTGAAATAGAATGATGTCGTTTTTGCGTAATTCAATTTTATTATTTTTTGCGGCAAATGATTCAGCATGAGTCAAGTTACTGCCAATAACAGTTGTGCCGATAGCTGCAAGCGATTGTTTTAGAAAACTTCTTCTGTCTTTCATAGTTTAAGGTTTATAACCCTAAAGTAGCGATATTAACAGAATTTATCAATTCCTTGCTTGATGATTTGACAAGCTTCATTGATTTCTTCCTTAGAAATAGTCAATGGAGGCGCTACACGTAAAGCCGTTTCGCAGTGTAAATACCAGTCTATCATGATGCCGTTGTCAGCACAGTATTTACTAACATTATATACTTGATCAAAGTTTTCTAACTGCAAACACATCATTAAACCCAATCCGCGAATTTCTTTGATTTTTGGATGCGCTAGTTCCTGACGGAATAATAGTGCTTTTTCTTCTACTCCTTCCACCAGCTGCTCTTCTAGAATTACTTTCAGCGAAGCTAATGCTGCAGCGCAAGAAACAGGGTGACCACCAAATGTCGTGATATGTCCCAACATCGGATTGGCTTTGATAACATCCATAATTTCTTTAGGTGCTACAAACGCACCTAAAGGCATACCGCCTCCAATACCTTTTGCCAACATCAAAATATCAGGAACGACACCAAAATGTTCAAATGCAAACAGCTTACCTGTACGTCCAAAACCTGTTTGAATTTCATCGAAGACTAATAATGCACCAACCTCCGTACATTTAGCACGTAATGCTTGCATATATTCCGCAGATGGTACACGTACACCTGCTTCGCCTTGGATAGCTTCTACAATGACTGCAGCAGTTTTATCTGTAATAGTTTCTAAATCTGTCTGGGAGTTAAACTCGATAAAGTCAATTTCTGGTAGGAGAGGAGCGTAAGCTTCTTGATATTGTGTACCACCTATTAAACTCAAAGCACCTTGTGTACTGCCATGATACGCATTCTTAGCCGCAATAATTTGCCGACGACCTGTGTATCGTTTCGCAATTTTCATCGAACCTTCTACAGCCTCCGCGCCCGAATTGGTTAAGTAAACTGAACCAAAAGATGAGGGCAGGTTTTCTAATAGTTTAGTCGCAAACTGTACTTGTGGCGCTTGTACAAACTCACCATAAACCGTTACGTGCAAATATTTTTCCAATTGCTCTTGAATTGCTGCAATCACTTTAGGATGGCGATGACCAATATTACTTACATTAAAACCAGATACTAAGTCTAAATATTTCTGTCCTTGAGGTCCGTAAAGGTAAGAAGCTTCAGCTTTTTCAATTTCTATAAGTCGTGGACTTTCTGATGTTTGAGCTGTGTTTTTCAGGAAAAGCTCTCTATTACTAATCATAGGACAAAGGTACTAATGATTAATTAAGTGAAAAAGTTAATGTTTGTTTGTTTTTTTTGTCAATAATTTTACCTTAGAATTAAATCAAAGACTTTTATTATGAAATATTTTTATATTTTCTTGTCCATTATACTGTTGAGTAGCTGTGAGCCATTATTTAATGATCTAATATGCAGTTATGAAGGATATCGAACTAAAAAAGATAATATGAATAGATGTTATTATACCAATGGTATTGGACAAGAGATTTTCGTTGATAATTCTTATTGTAATTGTTTATTATAACTTTATAAAGATAAATATGAAAATTAACTATATCAGTTTTCTCCTATTTGGAATATTTCTTTTGACTACAGCTTTTCATTGTGAACCAGTTCGTCCAGAGGCCTTTCCAATTGAAGAATTAAAGGATGCGAAAGTTTTTGCCACTATTACACCAGCTAAAGATGTATATAAAGTCGGAGATACAATCAAATGTGTTTTGAAGGTTAATAAAAGTGACTGGAATAATTGGAAAGGATTTAGTTCTGCAATTTATAGCACGTTTATACTTTTTGATAATAATAACAATGATGGAAGATATTTATCTCCATTATTTGATATTAGTAAGATGAATAATTCAATCGTAAGTCATAATAATGAAACTTATTTTGAACAAATTATTTATTATGAACTTTTAGAAAGTAAAAATTATCTTTTGGGAGTTAGATTTCGAGATTTATCGGAGAATAAAAACTTAAGTTTTGATACATTCTTAGAGGTTGAGTACTGGGGAAACGAAGTGACGTATCACCAAATGGTTCCTATATATTTTACTAATAACAATCAACGATATATTACCTTAAATGTTGTGGAGTAAAATAATAAACTCATTTAATTAGAAGAAAAGTTGTTAGATACTTTCTGTTGTCTATATGAAATAGTAAAGCCCCAATCAACGATTGAGGCTTTACAAAATATCTAAAAGACCTAATTATTCTGCGATAATCAAGAAATAATTTTTTTTACCTTTTTGCGCAACTAAATATTTGTTGTTGATTAAATCGCCAGCTGTTACAGTTTGTTCGATATCGCCTAATTTTACTTTATTCAGTGATACGCCACCGCCAGTCAACATTTTCTTAGCTTCGCCTTTTGAAGCAAAAACTTGCGTTTGTACGGCTAATAAGTCCAAAATATTAACTCCAGATTCCAATTCAGCTTTGCTAATTGTAAATTGAGGTACACCATCAAAAACTTCCAAAACTGTATCGTGTTCTAAATTCGCCAAGAATTCCAAAGAACCATTACCAAATAAGAACTCGGAAGTTTTAACCGCTGTCTCGTAAGCCTCTTTAGAGTGTGTACGGATCGTGATATCCTCCGCCAAAGCTTTCTGTACGATACGTAAATGTGGCGCAGCATCATGTTCAGCTACGATAGCTTCGATTTCTTCTTTCGAACGTAGTGTAAAAATATTAATCCAGTTTTTCGCATCGTCATCCGTTGCATTCAACCAGAATTGGTAATATTTGAAAGGCGAAGTTTTCTTCGGGTCTAACCATACTGCACCAGATTCCGTTTTACCGAATTTCTGACCGTCAGATTTTTTAATCAACTGCGTAGTCAATGCGTAAGCTGTACCTTGGTCTTGACGACGAATCATCTCCGAACCTGTTACAATATTTCCCCACTGATCCGAACCACCCATTTGGATTTTGCAATTGTGGTGTTTCCACAAATAATAAAAATCATATCCTTGAATCAGTTGATAAGTAAACTCCGTGAACGATAATCCGTTATCACCTTCTAAACGTTTCTTTACCGAATCCTTAGACATCATATAGTTGACCGTAATCAACTTACCTACGTCACGAATAAAATCCAAAAAGCTGAAATCTTTAAACCAATCGTAGTTATTTACCATTTTAGCGTCGTTTTCGCCGTCGCCAAAATTTAAAAACTTCGCCAATTGATTTTTAAGACAAGTTACATTGTGATTCAATGTAGCTTCGTCTAAAAGATTTCTTTCTGCAGACTTGAACGATGGATCACCGATCATTCCTGTAGCACCTCCGACAAGGGCAACAGGTTTGTGTCCTGCATTTTGAAAATGGATTAAAGTCATGATTTGAGTCAAATGCCCCACATGTAAAGAATCGCCAGTTGGGTCAAAACCGATATAACCTGAAACTTTTTCTTTGTTCAGTAAATCTTCTGTTCCCGGCATGATATCTTGAAGCATGCCTCTCCAACGTAATTCTTCTACAAAACTCATAACGATATGATTATATATTTTTTGATTTAAGATTGCAAAGATAGCAGATTATGACGTATATTACGACTAATAATTCTGTAATTGCTGCATTTTGAATTTTTTGTCACATTACTATTTCGAACGATATGCTGTTCATTCTGAGCAAGTGTTAGGCGGACTTTTGCCTGATTTATTAAAGAATGCAGACAAAGACAATTCTTTTCAGCTTCATAAATTTTCACCCATGCTGCCGATAGGTATAAAGAGTGAATCGATTACGGAGGGATGGAAAAGACATCTTTTGGTAGATAAAATTTTTCATAGTTCAGATTTCTTTTACCATCATACCCATCAAATTCGTAAAATCATTGAGCAAAACGTTGTCGATTTACCAGTTAGAGCATCTTTTTTAGCCCACATTAGCTTAGAATTATTACTTGACCACAAGCTTATAGCGAATAATCTACTTTCCGTATCTCGATTGTACGAACATTTAGAACATATTAATAAAATTACTTTAACAAAGTACTTGGAAACTTTTGAGACAGTGGATGTAGAAAGATTTTACAACTTTTATGATAGATTTGTTTCCTCAAAATATATCTTTGACTATGCAAAAGTGGAAAATCTTCCACATGCATTATTCAATATTTGTAAGAGAGTATGGAAATTTACACCTGAAAAGCGTCATTTTGAAGTACTCGCAATGCAGCTAGATGAATACCAACGCGAGAAATTGAAAGATTATTACGATATCTATATATCTATCACGCAACAGTTGGATTAAAAGTTTTAATGACCAAAATATTAATTATATGAAAAACCAACTTTTCAAAAAGAAAAGTGTTGACCAGATACTACTTGATGCAGAGACTAAAGGTAGTGGACTAGCTAAAATATTAGGTGTTCGGGATTTGGTTTCGTTGGGAATAGCTGCTATCGTCGGTGCTGGGATTTTTAGTACAATTGGTTTGGCGTCATATAATGGTGGCCCTGCCGTATCGATGTTATTCGTTTTTGTTGCCTTTGCTTGTGTTTTTACAGCACTTTCTTATGCTCAGTTTGCAAGTACAGTTCCAGTTTCAGGATCTGCTTACACTTACGCATATGTGGCCTTCGGCGAATTATTTGCATGGATTATTGGATGGGCATTGGTTTTAGAATATGCGGTTTCCAATATGGTAGTCGCTATTTCATGGTCGCAATATTTTGTGTCAATGCTCGAAGGATTTGGGATACATCTCCCCAAATGGATGACAATGGCTCCGGGATATGCCACAGAAGCGCACGCAAAAATGCTTGAAGTAGGCGTTGATAAATTGACTGGAATTGACAAAATCGCTTTGCAAGCATATGAAACTGCGCCTAAAATAGGAGAGATACCTATCATTTTTGATATGCCAGCAGGGTTAATCACCGTATTGGTGACGTGGTTGGTTTATATTGGAATAAAAGAATCACAACGAGCAAGTAATATTATGGTTATCGTTAAGATTGGGATAATATTGGCTGTAATCTTTGGAGGTCTTTTCTTCGTCAAACCAGAAAACTGGACACCATTCGCACCCAACGGACTTGGAGGTGTGATGAGTGGTGTTGCAGCTGTTTTCTTTGCTTTCATTGGTTTTGACTCGATTTCGACTACGGCTGAAGAGTGTAAAAATCCACAACGTGACCTGCCAAGAGCGATGATTTATTGTTTGGTAATTTGCGCTGTCTTATATGTGTTGATTACTTTGGTTTTGACAGGAATGGTTAATTATACTGAATTGAATGTGAAAGATCCATTGGCCTATGTTTTCCAATATGTTGGGTTTGACCATATGGCAGGAATTATTTCAGTAACATCTGTAATTGCTATTACTAGTGCATTATTGGTATTCCAATTGGCACAGCCGCGCATTTGGATGACGATGAGTCGCGATGGTTTATTGTGGAAAAAATTCGCTACAATCCATCCCAAATATAAAACTCCATCGTTTGCTACAATTGTTACAGGTTTTGTGGTAGCAATTCCAGCATTATTTTTCAAAATGGATTTCTTTGTGGATTTGACTTCAGTAGGGACATTCTTTGCTTTTATATTAGTTTGTGCAGGTGTACTTTATATGGATAAATCGGGGCTTTCTGCGAAGTCTAAATTTAAAGTGCCTTACGTCAATGGAAAATATATAGTCGGATTGAGTTTTATTGTGGGAATAGGGTTGATGTATTTGTATGGTCAAGATAGCTTGGCAGAATGGAAAACTTTGGGTGCTTCGGAAGTTATTTTACATAAATCGCTCGTGGTAATATTCTGGCTGACTTGGTTAACCATGAGTATTCTTTCTTATAAACATAATTTTTCACTGCTTCCAGTGATTGGTATATTGGTTAACCTGTATCTGATGACAGAGTTAGGTGCCAGTAATTGGTTTATATTTATAATTTGGTTAGCGATTGGATTGGTAATCTACTTTATGTATGGGTACAAAAATTCAAAATTAAGAACACAGGAATAAAAGAAATTTACACAAAGAATTAAAATAATACAGCCACTTCAGAAAGAGTGGCTGTATTATTTTAATTAGTTCGATGAAGTCGAATATTCTCTGTTGTCGGAATATTAAGCGGAACTCTTTCCAGTGTTACAAAACTGCTGTCTAAACCAAAGCCCTTTTCTTCACTTAAACTGAATCGGCGTAGAATTTTGTAGATTTCCATTACAATACGATTTGGCCAAGTCAAAGCAGAAGTTTTGGTAAATACCTTCTCCAATACGACAAAGTTGAAATCTCCCGGAATTTTGTGTTTCTTAAGCGTGTCGTATTGACTGATGATGTCTACTTCGCCTTTTTGAACCATATCTTCCACAACTTTTCGGAAAAGTAAACTCACGCGTTGTTCTTCCCGAAATCCTAATTTGAAATCTATTCGAATTAATTTGCCTGGAATTAATTGTTCCACCGTATATTCTCTACCGTGAGGTGCATCAGTCACATCTACGTGAACAAACCAATATACATCAGCGCGTTTTGGTTTTTTATTTAAAATGGAATAGATGACTTTAGCTTCAATTTCATGTTTGTTATTTGCACTAGTTAGATATACCAGTTGAGACGCAAATGTTGGCACCGAACGATCTTTACTGAGCTCATCAATAATAGGGAAATACTCGTCTATCGCTACAAAACGGACAAATTCATTTTTAATTTTACGCGCTCTAAACCATGCATACATAATTATAAATATACTTGCTGCAAGAAGTAGTGTCAACCATCCTCCATGCGTAATCTTAACGCCATTACCAAAGAGAAAAGTTACTTCTATGGTAAAGTACACAACAGCAAAAACTCCGATCAACAGTTTGTTGATTCTACGTCTCAACATGAAGAAGATCATTAAGATTGTCGTAGACAAAAACGTTAAATTGATTGCCAATCCATAAGCGGCCTCCATATTACTGGATTTTTCGAATACGAAAATTATCAGCATACAGCCAATAAATAATATCAAATTTATGGATGGAACGTATAATTGCCCTTTTTGATTACTTGGATACCGAATGCTAACCTTCGGCCATATATTCAATCTTACAGCTTCAGATATTAATGTAAATGATCCTGTTATCATGGCTTGACTGGCGATGACAGCAGCGATTGTCGCAATTGCAATTCCATATACTAAAAACCATTCTGGCATAATGGAATAAAATGGATTCATTTCTCCGATAGATTGACCATCATGTGCAATCAACCACGCGCCTTGTCCAAAATAATTTAAAATGAGGGTTAATTTAACGAATATCCAACTTACACGGATATTATCCTTTCCACAGTGTCCCATATCCGAATACAAGGCTTCTGCACCGGTAGTACACAAGAATATAGCGCCAATTATAAATAAGGCATTAGGGTAGTGGATTATGGTTTGTAATGCATAATAAGGATTGATAGCTTTTAATATTTCTGGAGCATGATCAATAGCATTAAAACCAAGAATCCCAATAACACTAAACCAAACCAACATTAGTGGGCCAAATACTCGACCTACAATTGAAGTCCCAAAACGCTGAATCAAAAATAGACAAGATATAATTGCAATAACGATTGGTACTGTAGGAATGTCTGGATTAAAAATTGCAAGACCCTCGATTGCAGACGAAATGGTAATAGCAGGGGTAATCATGCCATCCGCTAACAGCGTGGAGGCACCTACAATAGCAGGAATAATAAGCCATTTCGCTTTACGTCGCACGAGCGAGTAAAGGGATAATATTCCTCCTTCGCCCTTATTGTCTGCATTTAATGTAATAAGGACATACTTAATTGTTGTCTGAATTGTCAATGTCCACAATACACAGGAAACACAGCCTATAACCAATTCCTTGTTAATAATATTGTTGTTGAAAATAGCTTTGAAAACATATAATGGTGAAGTACCGATATCACCGAAAATAATGCCTAGGGAAATTAATAAACCTGCTCCACTGAGCCGATTCAAGTGTGGATTATGGTGGGAGCCCATATATTTTTTCTATCTAATAATATTTATTTCGGTAGCCAATTTATAGCAATTATTCGACATAACGAATAATCTTGTTAAAAATTGTTAATTGTTCAAAAAAAATATTTATTTTTAACTCCTGATAACCAAAATCGAGTTACATTTGTAATATCGATTAAATGAATAAAAAAAATTCAATCTTAAACCACAACCATCATTAATTGTCGAATAGAGAAGATGAATAGAATTAATTTAAAAGTTGGTAATATGTTGAAAGTTAGAGTACTTGCTCTAGCCATATTCTCTTTTGGGTTATTCGGTTCTGCTGTTTATGCAAATTCTTTGCCCGTTGATGCTTCAATGTCAATAGATAGAGAAAAAGAAACCGCCGACAAATTGATTACCAATGTGAAAGCTTCTTATAATCCCGTGGTTGAACAAATCGTTGTTTCATTTAATTTGGCTAAGCAATCTTCTGTAACAATCAAATTAATGGATGCTTTGGGAAATGAAGTTTTGCATCTGTTCAACGGTAATCTAGATGAGGGCAATCAGAATCATCTTTTTGATACGAATGAAAAAGTCACTCCAGGCTTTTATTTCTTGCGCGTAGCTTCGGGATCTGAAACTATTGTAAAACGTATTTCCATTAAATAAAATTACATTTATCTTTCTTATTTAGATTTATGGCTGTGGATTATATCTTCCATTTCTATAAATTCTTTATCAATATCAGTATTTTCTTTTTTCGTAAATAAAGACACCACAATTGTTGCGACAAAGCTAATTGCAAATCCAGGAATGATTTCATACAATTCTTTGAAATTATGTGGAATATAAACCCATCCCAATACGGTCAAAGCACCCAGTATCATTCCTGTCAATGCGCCTTGCGTAGTTGTGTTTTTCCAAAATAGCGAAAGAATAATTAACGGTCCAAACGCGGCAGCAAAACCAGCCCATGCATTTCCTACAAGATTAAGAATGCTATCTTTTGGTGTTAAGGAAAGTAAAAAGGCTACAATTGCGACTAATAAAACAGCTATTCTACTAATGATTAACAAATGTTTTGAGCTTGCATCTCGTCTGATAAACGCTTTGTAGATATCTTCTGTCATCGAGCTCGAAGTCACTAATAATTGCGAAGAAATAGTACTCATAACGGCAGCTAAAATCGCGGAAAGTAAAAATCCTCCAATCAATGGATGAAACAAGTAACGGGAGAAAAATATAAAAACAGTTTCCGCATTTTCTTTAGAACCATCAAAAAATGCCATTTTTTCGGGTAACTGGGCGGACATATAAGCAATTGCAAATAATCCAACAAGAATAGCTCCACCAACCGTGAAAATCATCCAGCCGATTCCAACACGTCGTGCCTTGGTTAATTCCCTTACATCATTAATAGCCATAAAACGCACCAAAATATGTGGTTGTCCAAAATAACCTAATCCCCATGCAAGCAATGAAATAATACTTACGACTGAACTTCCTTTTAATATATCTAAGTAAAATGAATTTTTAGCTTCGATAATACGCAATGTATTAGTAAATCCATCAAGATCCATTAACATTACGGCAGGAACTAGAAGTAGGGCAATTAACATAATCGTTCCCTGCACAAAATCTGTTAGACTAACTGCTAGAAAACCACCAAGAAATGTGTATAATACGACCACGAAGCTCGTGACAATGAGTCCAGTGCTGTAATCCATTCCAAAAGCAGATTCAAACAATCTTCCTCCCGAAACCATCCCTGCTGAGGTATAAAGCGTGAAGAATACGAGAATTAGGATACTAGCCACGATTTTGAGTAATTGCGATTTGTCTTTAAATCGATTTTCAAAGAAAACGGGTAGAGTAATTGAATTATTCGATATTTCGGTGTAAACTCTCAGTCTTGGTGCGATGAGTACATAATTTAAATAAGCTCCAATGGTCAATCCTATGGCTATCCATGTAGCTGAAATACCAGACAAATACACCGCTCCTGGCACTCCCATCAATAGCCAACCGCTCATGTCTGCAGCACCTGCGGATAAAGCAGTGACTACTGCGCCCATTTTTCTGCCGCCAATCAGAAAATCATCCGAACTGTTTTTAGTCTTTGCGTACGAATAAAATCCTATAAGGATCATTAATAACATATATAAACCGATAGAAATGTATTCGTATGTATTCATAAAAATAGCTTTATTGAATCGAAGATAGTCAAAAGCAACAAAAAAGCGTTATTCTTTTGGAATAACGCTTCATGTATCAGCGAATTTTGTGTTTATTTCTTTTCTTCCAAGAATCTTTCGATGTCTTTTGGATTTTTAACCTTATTTTTTGTCAGAGCTAGATTTATAACCTCCGACATTTCAGTTACGTAATGGAAATTCATGTCTTTAATGTAATCTTCTTTGATTTCCAAAATATCTTTTTGATTGGATTTACAAAGAATGATTTCTTTGATGTTAGCGCGTTTTGCTGCCAAAATCTTTTCTTTGATACCACCTACAGGAAGAACTTTTCCACGTAATGTAATTTCACCTGTCATCGCCAATTTTTCTTTCACTTTACGCTGCGTAAATAAAGAAGTCAACGCTGTCAACATGGTGATACCGGCAGAAGGACCGTCTTTTGGTGTAGCTCCTGCTGGTACGTGAATATTCACATCCCACGTATCAAATACTTTGTAATTAATACCAAATTCATCTGCATGCGAACGCAAATATGCCATTGCAATTGATGCAGACTCTTTCATCACGTCCCCCAAATTACCAGTCAAACTTAATTTTCCTTTGCCTGGACTCAAGCTTGATTCGATGAAAAGAATATCGCCACCTACAGCGGTCCATGCCAATCCTGTTACGACACCAGCTACATCGTTATTTTCGTAGATATCTTTATCAAAAATTGGTGCGCCTAATACCTCTTCGACCATATCTGCATTAATGTTTGCAGCATAAGGTTTCTCCATTACGATTTTTGTCGCGACACCACGTACGATAGAACCAATCTTTTTCTCTAAACCCCGAACTCCCGATTCACGTGTGTATTCTTCGATTACTTTCTCAATGATTTTTCCTGACAAGGCAACATCTTTCGTACCAAGGCCGTGCATTTCTCGTTGCTTTGGTAATAAATGCTTCTTCGCAATCTCAATTTTCTCTTCAATGGTATAACCGTTCACTTCGATGATTTCCATTCTATCCAATAATGCGGGCTGAATTGAGCTCAATGAATTCGCTGTAGCGATAAACATCACTTTGGATAAATCGTATTCCATTTCTACATAATGATCGTAGAAATTGGTGTTTTGCTCAGGATCTAATACCTCCAATAAAGCAGATGAAGGATCACCTTTGAAGTCAGCACCCAATTTATCGATTTCATCCAATACAAAAACAGGATTTGAAGTTCCAGCTTTTTTCAACGATTGAATAATACGACCCGGCATCGCACCGATGTATGTTTTACGGTGACCTCTGATTTCTGCTTCATCACGAACACCACCCAGCGCCATACGTGTATACTTACGACCCAAAGCTTTCGCAATTGATTTTCCTAAGGACGTCTTACCAACTCCCGGAGGGCCAACAAGACATAAAATAGGGGCTTTCATATCGTTTTTCAGCTTTAACACCGCCAAATATTCGATAATACGTTGTTTCACTTTTTCTAAACCATAATGGTCTTTATCTAAAACCTTAACCGCACGATTTAAGTCAAATTTATCTTTAGTGAATTCACCCCAAGGTAAATCCAACAGCAATTCAAGGTAATTCAATTGCACAGAATAATCAGCTGCAGCAGGATTGATACGCGCCAACTTTTCTAATTCTTTATAGAAATGTTTGCTTACATCTTCTGGCCATTTCTTAGATTTACCACGAGCGCTTAAGTTTTCGATTTCCAAATCAGGCGTATTTCCACCCAATTCTTCTTGAATAGTCTTAAGTTGTTGATTTAAGTAATAATCGCGTTGTTGCTTATCTAAATCAATGCGAACTTTGTTTTGAATCTGATTTTTAAGCTCCAACATTTGGACTTCCATTGTCAAATGCTCTAACAAAAGTTTAGCTCTTTTGACAAAATCTTTCATCTCCAACAATTCTTGCTTAGCTTGAAGTTCCAAGGCTAAATTTGAAGAAATGAAATTCACCAAGAAAGTAGGGCTTTCAATATTTTTGATCGCGATACCAGCTTCCGAAGGAAGATTGGGAGATAATTGTATAATTTGTAAAGCCAATTCTTTTATCGAAGAAATCAATGCTTTGAATTCCTTACTACTCGTTTTTGGCTTTTCTTCAGCAAAGCGTTCTACTTTAGCTTTGATATATGGCTCTGATTGAACAAGTTCATTCAGTTTAAAACGTTGTTTACCTTGGATAATGACAGTAGTATTACCATCTGGCATTTGCAACACTTTAATAATACTTGCTACGGTTCCAATTTTATTTAGTTGATCGAAATCAGGATCTTCGACGCTCATATCTTTTTGGGATACGACGCCGATAGTTTTTTCGCCTTTATACGCTTCTTTGACTAATTTAATGGATTTATCACGTCCTACAGTAATAGGAATTACTACTCCAGGAAATAAAACAGTATTTCGTAACGGCAGGATAGCTAATATTTCAGGTATATCTTCGTTTCGCATTTCATCTTCATCTTGCTGACTCAATAGTGGAAAAAATTCCGTATCCTCATTGATAATGGGGATTGCTTGATTGAAGTCGAACGTGTTAAATTTGCTCATATGTATATTGTTCCTTCTCCGACAAGATGTCAGATTTGTATGTATATTTTAAATCTTTGTGATACGTTATAGTATATTGCAAGTGGAATGCCAAATACAAATTTGGTATCATTTGTGCTATATGAATTGCGTTTACTGCTATTTCGTCAGCAATATAATTGCTGGATGGCAGTTTTAGAAATTAATTAGAAATGGATATTTTCGATGTAGAACATGTAGAATGTGGAAATGTTTATAAGTATTTGTTGACGGCTTAAACTTAATGTGGCAAATTTACTCTAATTAGGATAGAAACAATTAAAAATACACGATATGAACTTTAATTATTTGAATAGCAGATTGAAATCAGTGAAAATTGGCTTTTCAACGTTGGCTCTAGCGATGCTTGCATTAACTGCATCTGCACAACAACAAGAGGAACACAAAAATCCAAATGTACGTTTGGGACAAAAAGCATTATTGGATGGTGATTTTAAATCGGCTGTTACGCATTTACAAAAAGCACTTCCTGCCGAAGCAAATGATCCTAATGTACTTTATCTTTTGGGGTATTCGCAATTCCAATCTACAGATTTCAAAAAAGCTGCAGATACATTTGGCAAAGTAGTCGCACTTGATGCCAAAAATGCTAATGCCTTGTATTACAAAGCGAAAGCTAACAATACTTTAGCCGTAGAAAAAGATTCTAAATTAACAGTTGCACAAAAAGAGCAGTTATTACAATCTGTTGTAGCAGATTATACTAAAGCAATCGCAATCAATGCTAGCGATGCCAAATTATATCAAAATCGTGCGGTAGCGTATAGAGATTTAGGTATCTTGAAGGGTACAGCAGGTGCTGCTGGTTATAACAAACAAATCGCAACTGATGCTTATACTAAAGCGGTGGCTGATTATGAGAAAGTATTAAGCTATGATGCGAATAGAAAGGACATTCAAACAGAGCTTAAAAAAGCAAAAGTTTACAGAGATCTTTTAAAATAACAACAAACAACAATTAAATATGAAGATGAAGTGCGTAAATGCATTTCGTCTTTTTTTATTGAATTCGTGTGTATGTTTTGCTTATAAAAGTAATTGAGGATTCCATCAATTTTTGTAATGCTTCCAAATTGATATCACTTAATTTCTTGATATAAATACAGGCTTTGGCTACTTTAAACTTTCCGAGATCGTCTAGTAAGTACTTGTGCTCTTCAGCTCCAGTATAGACGTAAAGTGAAATGGCAGCTTTGCGTGGCGAAAATCCTAAAAGCGGTGCTTCTCCGCTGTGTCCTGAGTCATATTTATACTGATATTTACCAAAACCTATGATGGATGATCCATACATTTTAGCTTTTTCTCCCGTAGCTTTTTCCATTAAATTAATTAATTCTAAGCTATCTTCGCGTTTTTGAATATCTTCTACCGTATTGATGAAATCTAATACGTTTGCATCGGTAAATTGTGTCTTGTTTTCTGCCATTCTTTAGCAATTAAGATTAGTCGCGTTTTTAAATTCAATCAATACCTTCAGATGTATGCTCTACGAACGATTTGAAACTGTTTAATATGGCTTGCCAACCTTCCTTTTGCATTTCTACAGAATTCATGTTTTCCGCTTCGAAGTCAATAATTATTGTGGTTTTATTTGATTGATGTTGAAAATTAATAAAGACTCTTCTGTCATCATCCATTTTGTAAACAATTTTTTGATTGGGGATTACATCCAAATACTCACCTTCAAAGTCAAACCCAAAGCTACCATCTTTAGCTTCCATTCTATTTTTAAATCTACCACCAATGCGCAAATCGTTAGAAGATAATGGACAATGCCAATCTGGACTTGCTTGATTCCATTTCGTGATCGATTCGGGATTATTATAGTAATCCCATACTGTTTTTAATGGCGCATTAATTTCGGTTTCAATATGTATCAATTGCTTTTCCATTTTTTAAAGTTTGTATTTATCATGAAGACCCTTCCCAGATAAAATCATCGGAGCAATTTTTTCTAGGCGAGATGCTTTTGTTTTATCTAGTTTGGCTTCATTGATATATTGAATGTATTCTTTCTGACGCCCAGTAGTCAAAGCATTAAAAGCTTTGTTGAGATCTGAATTATTCACTAATTCTTCTTTTAAAATCCCTATTGGCTCTAATATTTTTCTTTCGATAGGAATAAACTTTCCATCCACAATCGTTTGTATGCTATCGTTAATATATTCTAAAATTTTATCCTCATCAAATGGAGTACTTTCTTGTAAACGCCATTGCCGCAAAGATTTTGTTTTTCCTTCTGTCGCAGCCACTAAAACTTTGTAAGGATCAGCTAAAAACACCCCATTGTAAAACCAAATGGAGAAAAAATGTTTAAAACCAGCCCAGCCGACAACATTTTTGCCCTCATACGTATAAATATCCATGCCCCATTTAATTTCCTTTTTAAGGCTGGTTTTTTGAATCAATTGTGCCATCTTTTCGTACAACTCTTCCCACTGCCCGCGATAAGCAGTCCAATTTGGACTTTTTTTATCTTTTAATAGATTAACATTAAAAAGTACAATGGATTCTATGAGCTTTCTTTTCAACGGGACTTCATTTGGGATTTGTATTGCTCCTTTAGAAGTTTTATAACATGAAAGTTGATCTTTAAAAGCTTCAATAGCATCAGGTCCGGGATAAATCCCAATGTGTTTTTTGAATTGTCCAAAATGTATCAGATTGCCATTAAATTTATACGTTGGCATTCCATATGAAATTGTTTCTTTGGTCTCGATTGGTACTATTCCAGCGATTATTGATCGCAACTCATGCAGTTTTGCCTGTCTTTCATATTCCTGAAAAGCGATATAAGCATCAATATTTTCAAATTCAGTATTCATTACCGTTTAATGTTTCATAAAATCGAAAGCTCCTTGACGAAGATTTACTCCATATTCCAAATAAGCCTTTAGGCATGCGAGAAAGTTTGCCCAACCTTCTGTCTGTCCTATAGCCTGTTTGGTACCTTCTTCATCTGGATTAAATTTACCTTCTTTGACTCGAACTACGGTTGTCATAGGCGAAGTTTTTTCAAGAAATATTTCGACTAGCATATCAGGATCACCACCACTCCAATCAAATGAAATGTAATCGTATGGTTGGACGATTTGTCCTTCCACAGGAAATATATCGTCAAATTCTGGAAACTTCCAATCAACAGTAGATTTATTGTCTAGTCTATCACTTCCACTTTCAATAAAATATTTGTTCATTTTATTAGGGTCTACAATTGCTTCGTACACTACTTCAATTGGTTTAAGTATTTGGATGGATGCTTTGGCTGTGATTATTTGGTCCATATCGTTAGTTGTTAAAAATTATATGTTCTTTTAGAACAAATTTGTACTGTACTCTGTTTTACTTTAAAACATTATAAACTAAGAATTATACATTATGAAAAAGTATTTCACCTTATTATGGGAGCGATCGTTGTTGTTAATTATGTTCGTTTTCACATCGGTTCAAACATTTGCACAAGACAAAGGGCTTGATATAGATGTAGATATTAATAAAAATGATGATGATTTGTTTGCAAAACCTTGGGTGTGGATTGTAGGAGCTGCAGTATTTATTTTGATTTTGGTAGCAATTCTTCGTGGCGGTAAAAAATAGTATTTTTGTTTGGTAATGTAAGTTAATTACGAAGGTAGGTTGCATATATGTGCAACCTACTTATTTTAGAATACCTTGTGGAGCGAATATTGATTAGCCATTTCGCTTTCTATGATATTACCTGTACTGTCCGTTTGTAATAATACATTCTCTCCAACTTTGTACTTTGTATCTATTTCTTTCGCTTTCAAATGCACTACGCTACCATTGTTGTGCCACATGAATTTCCCTGTATCTTGAAGTGTCGTATTGCGCTCCAAATATTCTGCGTAATACGCGTATGTACCATCTTCGTAAAGCTTGACTGTGGTGAGTATTCCTGGGCAATCAGCGCATGGAATTGTGTCTTGATATACTCCAGCCCAGTCTAAAGAATTTTCGGAAGTATGGGAGTCAATTACAGCAACGCTATCTTCCTGTTGCTGACTTTCTTTTTTATCAGCGCTATTCTGGCAGCTTAGCGTAATTAAGGTGAGAGTTGCGCTTAAAAGGACAAAAGTATTTTTCATCGTGCAGTTAATTAAAGTATATTTGTTTATGACTTTGAACGAATTATTACAACAATTAGAATCAAAACAAATAGTATTCAAAGATGTTTTGGCTCACATAGAAGAAAACTACAATTACACGGCTTCTGCATTTACAAATGGTACGCAGCAAAATTCAGCGTCAGAAAATCAAGGTAGTGCCCGTGTTCTTTTTTTTGCAGAATTGAACAAATTGACTAAAGAACAAACTTTAAGCCTTTTTGCAGAACATTATGATGCGGTATTGTCGACACCAGAAGGTACAGATCATCAAAATATTCGCCAATTCATGGCTAATGGTTGGGATGCTGTTCAATTTGATAATGATGTTCTTTCCGCAAAATAAATCGAAGAGATTCCCTCTTCGATTTATTGTTCTAAATTAGCCTTCATGTTGACTAATCCTTGTTTGAAATCTTCGTTCATATCGTAGAATAACGTGAAAATATTGAATGGAAAAGGAATTTTTCCGTCTATTTCCCAAGTTACTTTGCTTTGATTGTGCGCGATAGAATCTACTGCGATGAAGGATTTGTTGGCTTCACCCTCGCCGTTAAAATATAAATCCATTTCTACGCGTTTTCCTTCCACCACATTGGTGATTACTTGCTTTCCATCACCGACTTTATCACTTTTCCATGTGTACGTAAAGCCAACAGTTCCATCTTCACCGCTATATTCTTTTTGAATATTAGGGTCTTGACGTGACCAATTGTCATATTCTCCTTGTTTTTTGATCTGTTTGACGTAATCAAATACCTCGTTGGAGCTCCTATTGATAATTAATTCACTTCCCGCGTGAAAAGTTTTCGGCAAAACAGCAGCAATGAGGAGTACAATTGCCACAAGAGCAAAAATTGCGATAAGTACATTTTTTAAAATCTTCATAACATTTTAGTTCAATTGGTAGGCAAGCTCGCTTAATTTGAGCATTGTGTTTAAGTTTCGACCTGTCGAAACCACTTTTAATTTCTGTTCGATAAATGGATTAGAAAGTTTGGAATTTGCCATTCCTTGCGGAACGTAAAAATAAAAAACGTCATCTTTGATTTCGTATTTTTCGTCACTTATATCAATACGAGCTAATTTGTCTAAATCCGAAGAATCTGGTTTTTTATCTAGTAAAGTTATAAATATACGATTTCCTTCTTCACCATATTGAAATGGATTATTATGTAAAATGTGCTGCAATGAATCTGTAGTCAGCACAAAAACATGTACGCTAAACCCAAACTGCTCACTAATAATTTGTTGAACTTTCAATATAATATCCGGAGCTGATAAATCTGATTGAAGAATAATATTACCACTTTGGATATACGTTTTGACATTGTGAAAATTAGCTTTTTCAAGATGACTTTTTAATTCGGCCATCTTGATGGTATTTTTTCCAGCAACATTTACTGCACGTAGTAAAATAATGAAAGTTTCCATTAGATTACTTATTCAAATTTTCTATTTCCTTCAAAATGAATCATCCAAGCTATTCCGAATTGATCAGTGAATGAAGAAAATAATTCCGCAAAAAATACATCACCTAGAGGCATTTCCATATTCTGAGCATTCACCGAAAGTGAATTGTATAATTTATGTGCTTCTTCTGCTGTATCAACATCTAGCATAACGTAAGTTGTTGTTCCCGTGACAGCTTTTTGTCCAAAAGTTTCCAAACAATCAGATCCCATAAGCGTACTGTACTCGTTTAAAGGTAAACCGACATGCATTATTTTGTTTTTATCTGCTTCAGGAACTGTATAACTAGGATCTTCGGGCATATCACCAAATCGATATATACCAGTAAATTCAGTATTAAAAACACCTTTGTAGAAATTGAATGCTTCTTCGCAATTTCCGTTGAAATTAAGATAGGAATGAACTTTTGCCATAATAATTAAGTTTATATATAGTTATTTCTCTATTAACGTGAGGTATTTATTTCTATTGTCAATGATTACCCATAGGATGACAAGCAAAAATGCACCAGCCATAGGTAATCCTTCAGGGGCATAATAGATATGTTGTAGCATAATACCGACCATAATAGGGAATAATACAATTGCGCCTAAAGCTCTTGTTTTAGGAATTATCAATAACACACCTCCCAGAATCTCTACAATTGCTATTAATGGCATTAGCCATTCTATCGTTCCAAAAGCTTCATTCACTTTTGTCAACTCTTCACTTAATTCGGGTGTAGGTATGTAATGAAATAGTTTATTCAATCCAGCATTGATAAACATTAGTCCAGCTAATAAGCAGACAATAAACTTAAATATTCTCATTGTTTTAGTATTGCGGTTAGCTTTTTTATTCAAAAAAATTATTTTCAAATCTATTACAAAATTTAAGCAAAAAACTTGGCATAAGGAAAGATTTAAACAAAGAATAAAAATATAATTTCTACATATAGCCAATTCTAATCCAAATAATCCATTACCTTTGCAGCTGAAGCAAACTGGTTCTATCGCTGTCCTGTAATGGGAGAGAGGAAAGTCCGGGCAACATAGAGCAACACGCTTCCTAACGGGAAGGATGCCATATGGGTAGACAGAAAGTGCCACAGAGAATATACCGCCAAGCGTTCGCGCAGGGTAAGGGTGAAAACGTGAGGTAAGAGCTCACGGTCTTGTATGGTAACATACATTACGGTAAACCTCGTGTGTTGAAAAACCAAATAGGTTGCGAGAGTCAAGGGCTGCTCGTTCTTTTTTCTTCGGAAAGCTCGCAATGGGTAGGTTGATGGAGCTTGTGCGCGAGTGCAAGCCTAGATAAATGATAGAAATCCTTACTCAAGGATACAGAACCCGGCTTACAAGGTTTGCTTCTTTTTGTTTTTCTCTCTTATTTTCTTATTTTGTTGACCAATCAAATTATACATAAACACTATGGCAACAGTTTTAATTATTGATGACGAAAGACCGATACGCAGTTCTCTTCGTGATATCTTGGAATATGAAGATTATAAAGTATTGGATGTTGATAATGGAGCCGATGGTTTGGAAATATTAAAGAAGGAGAAGATTGATCTTGTTCTTTGTGATATCAAAATGAATAAAATGGACGGTATGGAAGTTCTTAGCGCTGCTAAGGAATTTTCTGACGTGCCGATTATCATGATTTCTGGCCACGGAACAATTGAAACTGCTGTAGAGGCTGCGCGAAAAGGCGCTTTTGATTTTCTAGAAAAGCCTTTGGATTTGAATCGCTTACTTATTACGGTTCGCAATGCATTGGAAAAAGGAACTTTGGTCAAAGAAACAAAAGTCTTAAAGCGTAAAGTTTCAAAAACAAAAGAAATATTAGGGGATTCACACGGAATTTCATTAATCAAAGACAGCATTGATAAAGTGGCACCAACAGATGCACGCGTTTTAATTACTGGAGCAAATGGGTCAGGTAAGGAGTTAGTTGCAAGATGGTTGCATGAAAAATCTAATCGCTCTTCTGCACCTTTGATAGAGGTGAACTGTGCTGCTATTCCTTCGGAATTGATTGAATCTGAACTATTCGGTCACGAAAAAGGTTCTTTTACTTCTGCTGTAAAACAACGTATTGGTAAGTTTGAACAGGCAAGTGGCGGAACATTATTTTTAGATGAGATAGGCGATATGAGCCTTTCGGCACAGGCTAAGGTGTTGCGTGCTTTACAAGAGAATAAAATCACGCGTGTAGGAGGTGAGAAAGAAATTTCGGTAGATGTACGTGTTATTGCTGCGACAAATAAGGATTTGCTAAAAGAAATCGATGCGGGTAATTTCCGTATGGACTTATACCACCGATTGAGTGTAATTCTGATTCATGTTCCTTCATTAGCGGAGCGTCGTGATGATATTCCGACTTTGGCATCGACGTTTTGTGCAGAGATATGTGAGGAATATAATATTCCAACGAAACCTATAACTACGGATGCCATGAAAGCTTTACAAGCTCTGCCATGGACAGGTAATATTCGTGAATTGCGCAATATGGTAGAACGTTTGATCATTTTGAGTGGTAAAGAAATTACAGATTCTGATGTGAATATATTTGCTAATCCTTCAGTTTCGACGCACAATTCAAAAGTATCTGGTTCCTCGATGATTGATATGGATAGAATGGAAACGTATGCAGACTTTTTGAATTTCGCAGAGGAGAAATTCATTACACATAAATTGAATAAAAATGGGGGAGACATCGTTCAGACAGCACAGAAAATAGGCGTCTCGGAAGAGGAATTAAAAGGTAAACTTGCAAAATTTAAGCTATAACAAAAGAGGTTGTGAAATATATATTCACAACCTCTTTTGCTTTTAATGATTGAACTTACGTTTTTGTCTATTGTAAAGAATAACTATTACAACAAGGAGTAAGATGGCACCAATAATAATAAAACCAGTTGAAGAACTATTTTCCTCCACCTGATCAGTTTGAGCCCATCCCAAACTAGCCCACAACGATAAGAAAAATATGCCACCTAACTTTCTCATAAAATTTGAATATAACGTTAACTATTAAATCTAATGAATTAAAGCTTGACAAACAATAGATTTAAGACTTTTTAACGTTTTTTATTAATTAACACTTAACATCTAAATAATTTATTATGAACGTTCTCTAGTTATAATCGGTTGTGCAGATTTTGTTATTTAATATAAGAAAAGCGGGTTTGAAAAATTTCAAAACCCGCTAGTTTTAAATTTTGATAATAGGATTATTTTGAAAATCTGAAATTAGCAAAATAATATACCATATCAGTTGGTGGCGAAAACGTCAAACTAGGTTCACCACCTATATTAAGAGCAATAACTCTATTGTGACGATTTACAGTAGACTGTAGATCTACAGTAACATCTGTCCATTGTTGTAATTGATTATCTGGTATTCTAAAATCATTGGCATTAAACGAGGATCCTTCTTGGCCAAATGTGCTTTCGGATGTAAATGCCCAAAGGTAATTCATTATCCTAGGCCAAAGTCTTTGATAAGGATCATAGGTACCGCTAATGACAGATTTAGCTGGCATATAAACTTTGAATTTGAGGTATCTGTACTCAGGAATATTAAAACGATATTCTTTTGGCAGAGTAAATACAAATGTTCCATTTTTGCCTCGCATTGTAACTCGGAATGGATTTTCTATTCCGGTACCTGCTGGATAGGTGGTAGCTGGAATTTGCAGGTCTAAAGCCCATGCTGATGCGTCTTGAATTTTGCCATCAAGGAAGAAATTCATTGGTATTAAAGACTCATTTGGCGTTGTGACATACTCAATTATACCTCTACTTTCGAATGGTTTTAATAAATGGTCAATACCTAAAGAATTTGGTACGTATTTAATTTTTTTGATTAAACCTAAGTTCAAAAGATCTACCATTGTTTGAGCATTTGGATTTGTAATAGGAGATACTTTACGTATGAAAGGAAGGTAATTGCCACCACCTATGGTTTTTACAATTCCATTTCGATCATAATGCAAAGTTTTTAATGGAAATATGATGCCCCCAGTCAAATCTAGTTCTTCGACGTTTGCGAAATAAAACAAATCCTGAAGTGTGTTCGTGTGTACAGGAAAAGTTAATTTCTTATAGCTAGCTACCGCATCTGCCGTAAAGGTAGTTATCCCATTCGCTTCTAAAATTTCTCGCTCAGCAGGATTAAAGGTACTCGAACCTGTTGGCATATTAATGGTAAATGGTGTGTTCAGTTGAACTGAATCTAATATTGCCACTCCATTTACTTTTGGTATTACATTATATTTGAGTAGCATATTTAATGGTTGTCCAGCATTTAAATTGGCTGCGAAGATTCGAGGGTTATTTACTTGCTTACCTGTTATTTTTGCTCCACTTTTATCGGTGTACTCATATTCTAAGCTCCTATAATTTAACAAAATATTTGTCAGCGAAGTAGGCCAATCTAGTACAGCGGCACTTGGTGATGTCAATACTCGTGGAGATGAAACTACTAAATTGTCAACATCACTCTGTGTATAAGGAATAACTGCTATTACCTGAGGTACAGATTTGTTCTCGAATTCGTCGATAGTATACACACGAATTCTATACAGTTTTGACTGCTTGAGATTATTTACATTAACCCATGACACTAAAGAATCTATAACAATTTTTTCGTTATCAAATTCTATAATTGTTTTATGTGATTTACCCATTGATATTTGACTAGAAGGAATACGACCCGCTTTCATCAAATCTAACTCAACCCGTTCATAACCGATTTTACTTACAATAGTATCGTATTTGGCAGGGTATACTACCTCATCTGAATAGGGCTCCACATTGTCATACATCCCTTTACAAGAATATATAAGCGCAAGTACCCCAAATAAATAAAGATATTTGCTGTTTATTTTAATGACTTTCATAATTCAAGGTTAATTGCTTTTTCTACCATAAAGAGTTATTTCAGAAAGACAGTTCGCATCTTCTAAAGTATAATTACCATTGAAACTTTTTACAGCTTCATAGCGAAACCAACGCGTTTTCTTGGTGTATGCTGGTTCGTCCGGGTACATATAAGCCATATCACCAGCTTCACCTTTTTTCACAAACTCCAACTCGCTCAATCCTAAAGGTACTTCGATTTTGTTTTGTGATACGAATTCCCAAGAGTTGGTACTATCGTTCCAGATATACATATTGTACATGCCAACATTTTCATTTCTATAATATTGACCACGAGAAATATTGGCAAGTCCTCCAGAGTGACGTTGTACAGTGACAATTCGGCTTAATTCGTAGTAGTCACCTAAGTCAATGATAAAATTCCAAGGCATATTACCATCTGATGATCGCCCTGTTTTGCCACGTCCACTGGTATGCATAAAATTCAAATTATCACCACGGTCAATAATATCATCTATCACATATCTATTTCTACCTTCAAGACCATTTCCAAATACCATAGGCACGCCACCTACTGAGTCATTTGGGTTGGGTAATACCCAACTTTGTTTCGGGACTTTTATATCCTCATACAAAGAAATTTGACCTTTTGAAATTGGTTCTGTGATATTACCATAAATGTCTTCTACGCGAATTTTTACATCAACCTTTTCACTTGGAGGAAGCACTAAATCATTAATAAATCTTCTGTCTTTCTCCAAGTTGGAAGAGAATACTGATGTGAGCGATCTTGTTTGTCCATTCTGATTGAATGTAAAGTCAACATATACATTTATATTTTGCTTTAACTCATTATTCCAATCAATGAAAAATGAACTAAAACCAGGTTTTACAATCATAGAGTTTGCTACTCTACTAAAAGCAGGCTCTAAGGGTTTAACTTTTACATCTAAAGCTTCAGATTTATTGCCCGTCCTATCGACTGCAAACAATTGTATCGTATATTCCTCTGTATCTGGAAGACCATATACATCTAGGGAGTCGACAAAGTATGATGCAGCAAATGTAAATACTCGGCCATTTTTATTAGTATAAACTGCTTCCACACTCATCAAGTCTTCATCTGATGGTAGTGAATAGAAAAAACGCGCTCCACCGTATAAGGGTTCATATTTTTTCAATGTGATCTTACCAGGGGCTTGGCTATCATCACTGTTTGGCTTAAATCTATCTTTCTCCTTGCAGGATGATAGTATACATAAGCTGATAAAACAGTAGATGACTCTTAAATATATTGTTTTCATAAAATTGCAATTAAAGTCTCAAATAATTACCAACCTGGATTCTGAATCAATTGACCATTCGTATTCATTTCATTAAGGCTGATAGGCCACAAACAATCTGTAATAGTGAATCTGCGTTGTTGTTTAACTTCAAGGATGAAGAATGTTGATCCGGTTGTGCCAGTATGTGTCCATCCCCAAACAGGCGATGAGAATGCTGAAGTAGCTTTTTTGTGCCTCCACATATCCCAAAAGTGAATTCCTTCAAATGCAAACTCTATAGATCTCTCTTTCAAGATTAAATCACGAAGTCCTTCTTTGGTTCTATGTTTATTTACAGTTCTTGCTAAAGTTGGGTCTGACCATACATCTTCTATTTTAGGAACACCTGCGCGTTCTCTTACTTTATTTATTTCATCGTATACAGATTGCGACGGTCCTGAAAACTCATTCATTGCTTCTGCCTTCATTAAATAAAGATCAGCCATACGTACTATTGGATATGGAAATTTGATTGTACGCTGCCAAGCGTTTGACTGAGATTCTGGATGAACCATTTTTTGCGTTCCAATACCTGTTGCCAAGAAATCTGTAGTATGTTGAGAGGAATTGTAACCGCCGTGAGAGTTACCGTACATCATTGTGTTTATACGTACTGCGTGCGCCCTCCAATATCCCGCAGTAATACCAAGATTTGCATAAAATCTCGGTTCTCTATTCATATATAATTTGATTGTCTCTGCACCAGGTTGCACGTATCCATTCCAGTGTGCATAAGCAGGATCAGACATGCCAGGCGTTCTTATTATTTCATGCCGATTGTTGAAATCGTATGTCAAGTCTTCTTCGATAGGTAGTCCATTCTCAGTATAATAACGTTCAGTCATGGCGTAAGTAGCAGCCATCCACTGCCATGAATATGCTGCAGTATTTACTACACCATCACCATATCCTTCTGGTAGTCGTATATTAGTTGAGTGTGCAAGCTCTCCTTGATTATAATAATCTAAATTTGAGTTACCCCAGACCAATTCTTTGTTCCAAGGATCTACAATTAGCATACGCAAATCATATAGCTTTTTCATTCGTTCATTATTTTCAAGAAAAGCAGGTCTGTCATATATAAATGGTTCTTTTTCGAATTTGTATAAACCTAAGCCATTTTCTTCTGCTGTAGCAATTGCGTCATTTATTGCAACGAGAGCCTGCTGCCATTTTTCATTGTTCACTTCCATCGGAAAGAATGGCTGCCCATCTTTATCCATAAAGTCACCAAAATATTCACGATTTCCATTAAAGAATGGACTAGCTCTGAAAAATAATACACGTGCTTTAATCGCTTTTGCTGCGACTTGATCAATTTGTCCTAGATTATTTGATGTTGCTCTTTCTGTCAAATTCGGAATTGCTTGATTCATCAAATCAAGAATGTAAGTAAAGCACTCTTCTACCTTTTTTCTTGGTAGGAATAATTCTTCTTTTTTAGACTCTGGAGAAGCTGTTGTTTCTGGAATTACGATTGGACCATATTGTTGTACAAGTAAGAATGCAAAATAGGCTTTTAAGAACATTACTTGAGCTTTCCAATCCGCAATTTCGACTTCGGACATGTCTTTCACCTTGTCAATATTTGCCAAAAAGACATCTGCTTGTCGGATAGCTATGTATAATGGTTTGCCTCCTTCAGATCCAGACCAAAATCCTAATTGAGGATTTGTTTGTGATTGCAGACCACGCATGATTCGGATAGCTCTTAGATTATCTGTATTATTGTTTAGATCCAATCGACCTACATATTCATCACCCAATGTCCATGTAGTCACGTGTGTACGTTCGTCATTTGGCAAATAGCTATAAACTTTCGCGAGTGCGTTATATGCATCTTCCTTTAAGGTAAATATATCTTCTAATTTTAAAGTGTTATCAGGAACTACATCTAGATACTTCGTGCAAGAACCTAAGCCTATGGCAGTTGCTAATAATAAATATTTTAATGATTTCATTTTTCGGTTATTTTAATTAATAGACTAATTGAATACCTACATTAAATCTTTTGTTTGGAGGATATCCTAATCCATTTCTACCCATTTCTGGATCCCAAAGTTTAAATGGACTTGTAACAAACAAATTCTCGCCACTAATGTATATACGGCTACCTTTATTTAGGCCAAAACGTTTTAAACCTTTAGGGCTATAACCAATTTCAAGAGATTTCAGGCGTAGAAACGATCCATCGCGCATCCACCATGAAGATTGTTGAATGTTATTATTGACAGGATTTGTGGATAGTCGAGGCCAGAAAGCATGGATATTTGGATTTGTCTCGCTCCAATAATCTTCTGCTATTATTGAAAGGGCATTTCTTCTATTTGCAAAAGGAGCTATTCCGTATGCTCCTGTCGCAAGGTTAGATTCAGCTGTTGAATTTATAAAAAAAGAGACATTGGCATTTCCTTGTAAAAAGAATGAAAAATCGAAAGATTTATATCCCATAGACATACCAAAACCATATTGTATCTCAGGTACCGTTGGGAATCCCATAGCTATACGATCATTGCTATTGATAATACCGTCGCCATTGATGTCTTTATATTTGATATCACCAGCCATATATTCTCCAAAATCTTGTTTTGGAGAATTTCGAATTTCTTCTTCATCTACAAATAAGCGTTCGGCTAGCAATCCCCATTGTTGGTTTATGTTCTGACCTCTACGTTTTAGATAAGCATCAGGGTAATCTCTTTCATCTAATTCATCTAATTTATTTACGGCATAGGTGAAATTTGCACGTCCTGATATCCAAAAATCTTGGTTTATATTTTTCATGTAATCCAATGAACCGTCAAAACCTTGTGAACTAACCTGCCCCACATTACCGCTTACGCTAGCTTCTAAACCAGCTGATGCAGGGAAGTTTTCTCTGTTCATATAAATTTTGCTACGTACATCTCTGAAAAAATCTGCAGTCAACTTTAATGACTCATTCATGAAATTAATTTCAGCCCCTAAATTCCATTTTTCGGATTGTTCCCAAGTGATATCAGGATTGGCATATCTATTTACAGAATAACCATCATAAGCATTCATAAAGGAAGTACCCCAACGGTAAGCTCCTCCACCCATAGCGATATCGGATAAATAGAAGAAGCGCCCTGACCTGTTTGAAATGGCATCATTACCAACAAGCCCCCATGTACCTCTTACTTTTAAGGAACTGATCGCTGGCTTTAGCGGTTCGAAGAACGTCTCGTTAGACATTAACCAACTCACACCAAATGATGGAAAAAAGCCATATCGCTTTTCACCAGTGAATTTTTCCGACCCATTAAAGCCGTAGCTTGCCTCAGCAAAGTATTTATTATCATAATCATACGTCAGACGACCTGAATTACCCATATTTTTTTCAGGTAATGTTTCATAGATGGAAGTACTGTTTCCAGCTGTCAACAACTTTTCTTCCATCATACCTACAGTCATTGCGCCAATATTATGTGAACCAAAAGATCTATTCCAATTCAATCGCGCTTCAAAATAGTAATGTCCATTCGCATCTCTGTTTGGGATCACATTGCCAAGGTAAGATTGTCCAGTTGTTGGATTTAGGGGATAAAGCTTAAATTCCCCTGTAATCTGATTGTAACTTTCTAAATCGTAATAAAATGGGTTATAAGTACGTCTACTAGCATACTTACTCCATGTGCTGACAGATGCTTTACCTTGAATTTTTAATCCTTCTGTTAGGAATCCTAAATCTTGTGATAATGTAGCTTGTGCTATGATACTACTTTCGTTACGATCTTCAAAACCTCGTACCATTTCGGCGTATGGGTTTGATTTAAGTGAACCTGTCACAAATGAATTTCCAAAAAGAACATGCTCAGTAAATTCATTGGCAGCATCAGGCTTATATACCGCAGGGAAATCTACAGGATTACTATTCATTGTCATGCGGAAAATATTTGATGCTGACTCGTAAGGACCTGTATAACGCTCAAATCTGCCTTGTATACGAGTGTCTAACGTAGTAGTTTTCGTTAGTTTGAAAATCACATTTGATCTAATGAATAATCGATTGATATCAATGTTATTATTAAAGTTATTTCTGTTATCTACTTTCAGAAGGCCAGTTTCTTTATCAAAACCTGTAGAAACATAGTACGTTGCCACCTGTCCACCACCAGATAAATTAACATTTGCTTTGGTGTTGGTAGTTGATTTATTAAATAGTGTATTGTACCAGTCGATATTTGGATATATCATAGGATCTTCTCCATTGAATGTGGATTGGATTTTTTGTTCTGAGTAGTAAGATCCAAGTATCGGTTGACGAGTCAATTGTGCTTGATTATACAAGCGCATATAGTTTACGCCATCGATCATATCAATCATTTTTGTAGGCATAGCCGTATTGACATCGACACGGGCATTCATCGACACAGGTCCTTCGCGGCCTGATTTTGTTGTTACCATGATGATACCATTAGCACCTCTTGCCCCGTAGAGTACCGTAGCTGATGCATCTTTCAGAATCGAGAAACTCTCAATATCGTCGGGTTGTAGTCTTGCTAAATTGTCGGTAGTAGCTTCAAATCCATCAATTAAGATCAAGGGTGATGTTTGATAACCAAATGTTGTTACCCCACGAATAAAAAACTGTGCATTATCTGCGCCAGGTTCTCCTGAAGTTTGATACGAAATAACACCTGGAATTCTACCTGCAAAGGAACCTGTTAAATTGGAGGCAGGAATTTTGAGGTCTGATGCCTTGACAGTCGTAATAGCTCCAACAACACTGGATTTTTTCTGTGTTCCGAAAGCGACCACTGTTACTTCATCAATGGCACTACCATCTTCATACAATAGAATTTCCAGAATATTCTTCTGATCCACGACAATACTCTGTGTTTTCATTCCCACGAATGTGAATGTCAGGCTGTCTCCCACACTTGCTATCACTTGAAACTCACCGTTTGCATTAGTCTGCGTTGAGGTAATTTTATTCTTCAAGACGTTCACTCCTCCAATTGACTCTCCATTTGAACCACTTTTCACGACGCCAGTGATTTGTTTTTGAGAGAATGCTAGAATAGGAATTGCTAGAAAGAATAAAAGTATCAACAATTTTTGTTGAACTTTTTTCATAAAATAGATTTAGTAGTTGTATTAAATAAATGGTTAATTTAAATAAATATACAACACTAATATTTTAAAACAAATAGCTAAGTTGAGTATATGGAAAATTTTTTTACAAACTTTAACGTTTTAGCTTAGAAAGTTGACTGTGATTTATTTTCTTTAAATGAAATTAGATTTCTTGAGTATATTAAAAGACCTTATGTCTCTTAATATCTAGTATAATTTAATAATTAGGGATGGTCAAAAAGCAAAAAAGCACAATCATTTTAAGACCGTGCTTTCAAATTTTGTTACATATTCTTTCTAGGAGATTTCCGCTAGGAAATAACCATCTTGATTGATTAAATCTCGCTTGTCAATAATCTCTTGCAAATTAATGTAGCCAATCACATATTTTGATTTTTCACCGTAAAAACGCTCTGTGATAGATTTGAATTCAATGTTTTCTAACACGTCTTCATCTTCGTAACGCAAGTATACTTTCAAATCGTAGTTTGTAGAGTATTGCAATTCTTTAGATTCCAAATGTTTTTTGTACTCATATCTGTAATCATAGCGTAGGGCTGCGATATCCGAAAGTACAGCCGAGCCTGTAGGATGACCACCTGCACCTTTACCGTAGAAGAATTGCTCGTCCGCAAACGCTGCCTTTACCAATACACCGTTATTTTCATTCTCGACATTATATAGAATATTGTCGTTGGTGATAAATTTTGGCAAAACATACAATACAACTTCACTATTACTGATCTCTTTAGCAAAAGGAATTAGCTTGATTTTAAAGTTTTTTTCTTTTGCGTAGCGAATGTCGTTATCGTTTAATTTGTCAATTCCAAGATTTAAGATTGTCTCCGGATTTACAAATAAACCATACGCGTGTGAGGCAACGATAGTCAATTTGTATTTTGGGTCATAACCACCGACATCCAAAATTGGGTTTGTCTCCGCGAACCCCAGCTCTTGGGCTTTTTTCAATGCATCGGCATAACTTTGACCTTCATTGAAAATTTTGGATAGAATATAGTTTGAAGAACCATTGAAAATACCGCTTATAGAATGTAAAAGCTCATTATCGTAGTATTCTTCCAAATTGCGAATAATCGGAATACTTCCACAAACAGCACCTTCATACAATAGGGAAGTGCCATGTTGTTGTTGGATTTCTGTTAATTCTTCTAAATGTGTAGCGATCATTTTTTTATTTGCAGACACCACGTTCTTACCTGAAGAAAGTGCTTTTTTGGTGATTTCAAAAGCTGCATCCGCATCATCAATCAATTCAACTACAGTATTGATTTCAGGATCATTCAGAATAACATTTGCATCCGTTGTGAATAATTCAGCAGGCAAGGATCTTTTCTTGTCTGCATTCTTGATCACAAATTTTTTAATCTCTAAGTTTAAGTTTTTTGTCTTAATAATATCGTATAGTCCTTGTCCGACAACGCCAAACCCGAACATACCGATAGTAAGTTTTTTACTCATATGTAGCTTTAATAGTTCTTTTCTTTCCTTATGTATGTTTTCTAAAAAAATTAAGTAGTCTGGTGACTACTTAATTTTTTCAAATGCTTGTTCTAAATCCGCTTTGATATCGTCGATATGTTCAATACCAACAGACAAACGCAATGAACCTGGGAAAACACCTGCTTTAGTTTGCTCTTCATTACTCAATTGTTGATGAGTCGTAGCTGACGGATGTATTATCAATGATTTAGCATCACCAACATTTGCTAAGTGACTAACTAATTCTAGTGCATCGATAAATTGATCTGCTTTCTCAGCACCACCGTTAATCGAGAATGAAAGAACAGCACCGTATCCATTTTTCAAATATTTTTGTGCATTTTGATGATGAGGATGACTTTTCAATCCCGGGTAACTTACTTTTTCCACTTGTGGATGTGCTTCCAACCATTGCGCGATTTCTAATGCATTATCAACGTGACGTTGTACACGTAAAGACAATGTTTCTAAACCTTGCAATAATAAGAATGAGTTGAAAGGAGATAGGGCAGGACCAAAATCTCTTAAGCCTTCAACACGTGCGCGAATAGCAAACTGGATATTTCCGAAAGGACCATTTTCGCCAAACACATCAGCAAAAACTAATCCGTGGTATCCTTCTGATGGTTCAGAAAATTGTTTGAACTTACCGTTACCCCAATTGTAATTACCACCATCAATGATTACACCACCAATACTCGTTCCGTGACCACCGATCCATTTTGTAGCTGATTCAACGACTACATTTGCACCATGTTCTAATGGTTTAAACAAATATCCACCTGCACCGAACGTATTATCTACGATTAAAGGTAAATCATGTTTACGTGCAACAGCTGCGATTTTTTCGAAATCTGGAATATTATAACTTGGATTTCCGATAGTTTCTACATAAATAGCTTTTGTTTTATCGTCAATTAATGCTTCAATGTTGTCAGCATCTGAATCTGCTGCAAATCGAACATCTATTCCAAGTCTCTTGAATGCAACTTTGAATTGATTATACGTACCACCATATAAGTTCGCACCTGCAACAAAATTATCACCGCTTTCTAAGATATTGTTCAAAGCGATAAATTGTGCTGCCTGACCAGAAGCAACTGCTAATGCAGCTACACCACCTTCTAATGATGCGATTCTCTTTTCGAATACATCCGTAGTAGGATTCATGATACGTGTGTAGATATTACCAAATTGCTTTAAAGCAAATAGATTAGCACCATGTTCTGCATTTTCAAATACGTATGATGAAGTCTGATAGATAGGGACAGCTCTTGAGCCAGTAGTAGGGTCTACATCTTGTCCTGCGTGTACTTGTAAAGTTTCGAATTTTAAATTTTTATTCTCAGCCATTTTCTTTTCTGTTTTTTTAGGTTATTAAATATATGTATTTATTCTATCAATAATGCGAAATTTGGTCGTCGTAATCGTATTTTACTATGTTAAAGCATGGTAAATACGGACGACTAGCGCATTCGGATAGAACGTAATACGGAATTATTTGGTAGCAAGATTTGTGTGTACCTATCAAGTACAGTAGTATATAAATACTTCGAAATTGTAAATTTTGTCATAGTCTATTTTCATTTATATGCTCTAAAACGATCTTGTTTTAGACAGGATTTGGCACCTTTTCAATCCTTATTGAAGGTTGCCAGTGGGTCATTGAGCCAGTCTCTCGCCACTTCTTTATAAATCAAGACCAATATTGAAAAGGTATTGATTAGGAATACTCTACTAAAGTACTCGACAAATATAGTGGATTTTTTAGAAAATCAAAAGTATTTGAAAAATAATAGTAAAAAATAAAGTCCAACTAGCGAGATTGGACTTTATTGGGTTTGGTTGATTTCTGTTTTCATTGCATTAGAATTTCAAATGTTTAACGGTTAAACCATTATTAATGAGTTGTTTTAATGCATCGATTCCAATATTTAAATGTGTCTCCACAAATTTTTCGGTTACGGATAGATCTGAAGCTGCAGTTTTGACACCTTCGGGCACCATCGGTTGATCCGAAACAAGTAATAAAGCTCCTGTCGGAATTTTGTTTGCAAATCCCACACTAAAGATTGTTGCGGTTTCCATATCGACAGCCATCGCACGGATGGATTTCAAATATTTCTTGAATGCTTTGTCATGTTCCCACACACGACGGTTGGTTGTATATACAGTTCCTGTCCAATAATCACGTTCGTGATCTCTTATAGTAGTAGAAATTGCTTTTTGCAAGGCAAAAGAGGGAAGAGATGGTACTTCAGGTGGAAAATAATCATTCGATGTACCTTCACCTCGAATAGCAGCAATAGGCAATATTAATTCCCCAACAGCAATTTTCTTTTTCAAACCTCCAGTCTTTCCTAAGAAAAGAACCGCTTTAGGATCTATAGCGGTTAGCAAATCCATTACTGTTGCCGCCATCGGACTACCCATACCGAAGTTGATAATCGTAATGCCATTAGCTGTACAGGCTTGCATGGCTTTATCTTCACCATATATCGGCGCATCATCGTGCATAGCCGAAAACATTCTTACATATTTTGAAAAGTTGGTTAGTAAGATATATTCCCCAAATTCTTCTAAGGGTTTGCCCGTATAGCGTGGCAACCAATTTTCAACAATCTCATCTTTTGATTTTAGTCCTGGTGTGATTGGACTTTCTACTGATTTCTGTTTTTTCGTCATAAGCAATTCTTTAAATTATATATTGCAAAAATCCCTCACTTTTTTGGAGTGAGGGATTCTTTATTATTACGCTACTTTCAATTTTTTGATATCAGATTTTGCAAATTTTTTCTTCGCATAATCGAGCGTAATATGTAATGTTTTGTCCTCACTATTTTCTTTGCTGGACGGTATTTCGAACATGGCATCCAGCATAATCGCTTCGCAAATGCTACGTAAGCCACGGGCACCCAATTTGAATTCCCACGCTTTGTCTACGATAAAGCTATACACTTCTTTGTCAAAAACTAAATCAACACCTTCGTATTCAAATAACTTAATGTATTGTTTGATTAAAGCGTTTTTAGGTTCTGTCAAGATGCTTAACAATGTCTCTTTGTCCAATGGATTCAAGTGTGTCAATACTGGAAGACGACCGATTAATTCTGGAATCAAACCGAAGTTTTTCAAATCTTGAGGCGTGATATATTTGTATAAATTGTTTAAATCTACATCTTCCTCTTCTTCCAACATTTTGAAACCAACAGTTTGTGTTCTCAAACGGTTAGCGATTTTTTTCTGAATACCATCGAATGCACCACCACAAATAAATAAGATGTTACTTGTGTTGACAGAAATCATTTTTTGATCTGGGTGTTTACGACCGCCTTGAGGCGGTACGTTTACATTTGTTCCCTCTAATATTTTCAATAGAGCCTGCTGCACACCTTCACCAGATACGTCACGTGTGATACTAGGATTGTCGCTTTTACGCGCAATTTTATCAATCTCATCGATATAGATAATACCTCTTTCGGCAGCAGCTACATCGTAATCCGCAGCTTGCAATAAACGCGTCAAAATGCTTTCAACATCTTCACCAACGTAACCAGCCTCGGTCAATACTGTAGCATCTACGATAGAAAAAGGAACATTTAAGATTTTGGCAACAGTTTTTGCCAATAATGTTTTACCTGTACCCGTTTCACCAACGATGATCAAGTTTGATTTTTCGATTTCAGTTTCGTCAGCAGATGATTTTTGGTTCAATCTTTTGTAGTGATTGTATACCGCTACTGAAATAACTTTCTTCGCATCATCTTGACCGATTACGTATTGATCCAAATGTTGTTTAATCTCTAATGGACGAATTAATTTTAATGTCGTTTGTAGAGATTTGTTTTTTCGCTGATTCAATTCTTCTGCTAAGATCTCTCCAGCTTGAGTTACACAACGATCACAGATATGTGCTCCGTCACCAGCAATAAGCATTAAAGCTTCGTTCTTACTGATGCCACAAAAAGAGCATTGTATATCTTTTTGATTTTTACTCATTTTATTTATTATCTTTTCTTGGTGCTAACACCTCATCAATCATTCCAAATTCTTTGGCTTCTGCAGCTTTCATCCAGTAATCACGGTCAGAAGATTTTTCTACCCATTCGTACGATTGACCTGAATGATCCGAGATGATGGTGTATAATTCTTCTTTCAATTTCATCATTTCACGCAAATTGATTTCCATATCTGATGCTACCCCTTGCGCGCCACCTGAAGGTTGGTGAATCATCACACGTGAATGTCTTAATGCAGCACGTTTTCCTTTTGCGCCAGCTACTAACAATACAGCACCCATCGAAGCCGCGATACCTGTACAGATAGTCGCTACATCTGGTGTAATATATTGCATAGTGTCATAGATTCCTAAACCTGCGTATACACTACCACCTGGGGAGTTAATATAGATTTGAATATCTCTTTTTGCATCTGTAGATTGCAAGAATAACAGCTGAGCCTGAATAATGTTTGCTACTTGATCATTAATTCCGTCACCTAAGAAAATAATGCGATCCATCATTAAGCGTGAGAAAACGTCCATTTGTGCAACATTTAATTGGCGTTCTTCCACAATGTAAGGCGTCAAGTTTGTTGGCATTTTCGTCTCTACTCTGGAGATAAATCCATCCACATGTTGGCTACCAATTCTGTGGTGTTTTATCGCATATTTTCTGAATTCGTTTTTATCTATATTCATATGTATAATATTTCTATTCCCTAAAATTAAGACTAAATATAAATGCTTTTTGTGAAATACATATAAAATTTATGTCTCTAAAATGTAATTTGGAAGATCATCAATAAATTGATAGCTGTTGTCTTCAAAATTAACCCTGCAAAAGTAATGTTCTATGCCGTTGCTGACTAATAACAAGGGTATTTTATGCTTGCTATTGTACGAACTGATTTGTTCAAAAGTTTTTGCATTTATCTTTACTTCAGGTGCTTTAAATTCAGCAAGAATCACTTTTTCACCTTTAGTATTGTAAATAATTAAATCCGAACGCTTTTGCAAATCATTCAAAATTAGTCCGCCTTCGATTTTCATTAAAGTCTTTGGATATTTTTTGTATTGATGCAAAAAATGTACCCAATGCTGTCTTACCCATTCTTCTGGTGTCAATACCAAATTCTTCTTACGCAATACATCAAAAATGTATATTTTGTCGTTAATGCGCGAAAGTTTAAGTGAAGTGGGAGGTAAGTTTAATGGGACAGGACTAAACATACACAAAGGTAATGAATTACTGTCAAAATTAGAAATGCTTACGTCTTCGAATATTCCACAATTCCCAAATGTTTCGTAATAAATAGTTAATTTCGCGATGTTATGAAAGTACAAGAAATACTTAGCGCAATAAAACAACGCAAATACAAGTCTTTGTATCTGTTGCATGGAGAAGAATCGCATTATATTGATGTGATTTGTGACGCTATAGAAAGTACGGTATTGAATGACGCGCAAAAAGGGTTTGATCAGACGATTTT
Source organism: Sphingobacterium bovisgrunnientis (assembly GCF_009829085.1). Taxonomy (GTDB): domain Bacteria; phylum Bacteroidota; class Bacteroidia; order Sphingobacteriales; family Sphingobacteriaceae; genus Sphingobacterium; species Sphingobacterium bovisgrunnientis. Next base: position 38,314 of record NZ_WUQY01000009.1, on the reverse strand, counting down.
TTACGGTAAGGATGTTGATTTTTCGACAATCATTAGCGCAGCAAAACGCTATCCAATGCTAAGTGATTACCAAGTCATCATTGTCAAGGAAGCGCAAGGATTAAAGTGGAAAGGAGAAGATGGCGTAGAAATGTTGGCCAAATATGTAGAAAATCTTACTCCTACGACTATTTTAGTTTTTGCGTATAAACACGGTAAGTTTGATAAACGTACCAAATTATATAAAGCGATAGAAAAAGCCGGAATAGCATTTGAATCCGAGAAATTATACGACAATAAAGTCGCGCCTTGGATTGTTGATGAAATTCAAAGTCAAGGTCGAAAGATTCATCCACAAGCCGCAGCTTTGATGGCTGAATATTTGGGAACTGATTTGTCGAAAGTGGCAAACGAAGTCCAAAAATTAATTCTCAATGTATCTAAAGAGAAAGAGATTTCTGTTCAAGATATTGAGCAAAATATTGGAATAAGTAAGGATTTCAATGTATTTGAATTGAATAATGCACTCGGCAAACGAGATACGTTGAAAGCAATCCAAATTGTAGATTATTTTGCTGCGAATCCAAAATCAAATCCAGTCGTTCTGGTAATGGGTACGCTGTATGGTTATTTCTCCAAAGTGTTGAAGTACCATTATCTTTCGGACAAATCTTCGCAGTCTGCTGCACGCGAATTAGGTGTTTCGCCATTTTTTGTAAAAGATTACGAATATGCAGCTCGTAATTTCAATAAACTCAAATTATTTCATGTAATGACGATTTTGAAAGATTACGATTTAAAATTCAAAGGTTTGGACGCAGGTCCAAATACTTCGGATGGAGATCTATTGCGCGAAATGATTTTTAAAATTTTAAATTAATATACTTTACATATGAAAAAAATCTTACTTGCATTGGCTTTAGTAAGTTCTTCTTTTGCGCTGAAGGCACAATCTTCTAATTATATGATTATTCAGGGTGGGGGTAATTTAGGTTTTGCTAATGAAGGATATAAAGGTGCTTTCAATGGCTATTCCGCTCACTTTATATTTGGTAAAAATTATAATGATCGTGCTTATTTGGGATTGGGATTAGGAAATGAACGATTTAAAGGAACTTATGAGCATATGGAAATTGCGCAGTCCGACGCAGTAATTCATACTTACAATTACGACCAAAATTTGTTTCCTATTTTCGTGGATGGCCGTTTGCCTTTTGGTGAATTTAATGATGTGTCACGAATTGGAATTTTGGCGAATGCAGGGTATGCACCAAAGCTAAGTGCGCAGTATGATAAAGGTTTTCTATTCAAAGCTGGTTTTTTCTATTTGCATGATACGCCATACAAAACAAAATGGACGGTTTCGGCGGCTTATGGTTACCAGCAATTGACCAAGAATATTTTTATGAAAGATTTTCAACACCAACATTTTAATATTTCTGTTGGTTTAATGTTTAAATAGGATGAAAGACGGAAAAACAAGAGCAGATATTAAGCCTGGTATGCTGGTGAATATCGTGTTGAAAAAAGATCAACGTACGGGCATATTGACAGAAGGAATAGTGAAAGATTTGTTGACTTCAGCTTCTTTTCACCATCGTGGGATCAAAGTAAGATTGACGGATGGACAAATTGGTCGTGTGCAAGAAATAATAGAAGATGACTTTTAACAAATAATCCATATCCTCTATTAAAATTTGTATTTTACTTTTGATTTTTACTTTTTATTTCTACCTTTGTCTCCCGTGAAATTTGATACTTTTGATCCAGTAAATGATGTAATCAACTTCAATGTAAACATTGAAATATCATATATTTGATACTTTTAGCCCATTCGGGCTTTTTTTGTGTCCAAAAATATCGAATGAAGATACGCTACAGAATGAATAATTTATTTTTTACAATATAAAAAATGACCAGCTACAGTAAATTACCCGCAATTTTAGTTTTAGAAGATGGTACTGTTTTTCACGGTAAAGCAGCCGGAAAAATAGGAACAACTACTGGTGAAATTTGTTTTAATACAGGTACGACAGGGTACCAAGAAATCTTCACAGATCCTTCGTATTATGGACAGATCATGGTAACAACCAATGCGCACATTGGTAACTATGGTATTGACGAAGATGATGCTGAATCTAACAAAATTCAAATTGCTGGATTAGTTTGTAAAAACTATAACATTAACTATAGCCGTAAAATGGCAGATAGTTCTATTCAAACTTATTTTGAAGAAGAAAATTTGGTAGGTATCTCTGATATCGATACACGCTCATTAGTACGTCACATTCGTGACAAAGGCGCGATGAATGCTATTATCTCATCAGAAAATTTGGATGCGGAAGCGTTGAAAGCTGAATTGGCTAAGGTGCCTTCGATGGCAGGTTTGGAGCTTTCTTCAAATGTAAGTACTATAGAGCCTTATTTCTATGGTGAAGAAGATGCAGCTGTGCGTATTGCAGTATTGGATTTAGGGATTAAACGTAATATCTTAAGAAACTTTGACGCGCGTCAGGTATATGCTAAAGTATTCCCAGCAAAGACTTCATTCGCTGAAATGGAAGCTTGGGGTGCGGATGGTTACTTTATCTCAAATGGTCCTGGTGATCCATCTGCAATGGATTATGCCATCAATACCGTGAAAGAGATATTAGCAGCAGACAAACCAATGTTTGGTATTTGTTTAGGTCACCAAATCTTAGCATTAGCAAACGGTATTCGTACGCAAAAAATGTTTAACGGTCACCGTGGTATCAACCACCCTGTGAAAAATATAATCGCTAACCGTTGTGAGATTACTTCACAAAATCACGGTTTTGGTGTGGTAAGAGAGGATATCGAAAATTCTGAAAATATCGAAGTTACGCATATCAACTTGAATGATAATTCAATCGAAGGTATCCGTGTGAAAGGTAAAAAAGCTTTCTCTGTACAATATCACCCAGAATCATCTCCAGGTCCACACGATTCTCGTTATTTATTTGACGATTTCGTTAGCATGGTAAAAGCGTAATAAAGCATTATTGTATTATATTTTAAAAGGCTCAACATTGAAAAATGCTGAGCCTTTTGTTTTATATTTAAGGAATTACATTGTGTAGGAAATGAATAAAACCTATTATAACAAAATATTTTGGTTGAAATTTTCAAGGTATAATTGCAATAATTCTTTAATAACTAAAAAGGATTCTATTCAATTTTTAGTTATTAGTGCAATACATGTTTTACTGTTTTTATTTGTAGGGTCTCCTATACAATTTGTTTCTGGAGTGTATATTTTATTAGGTCTCAACGAGCTTTATATTAGGAAATCTTCTTTATCGAGAGCGAAGATTCAGCGTTATACACTTACTTTATTAATACTTTTAATTTTGATTCTTATATTAATTCCAATTAGTAGCTTCATAAATGATGTACTGGTCTAAACAAAAAAATCCCCAAGCTTAAGCTTGAGGATTTCTAGTATATATTGTGTATTCGAAAAAGGCTTATTTTTCTTTTTTTTCGTTAATATCTGTTGAGACTGAATCATCGCTATTCGGATTTTCACCTTTCACTACGATTTCATTTTTCTCTTCATCCAAATCAACAGTCAATAAAGCATTAGATTTTAGTTCACCTCGAAGAATTTCTTCTGCAATAGGATCTTCTAAATATTTCTGAATGGCACGCTTCAAAGGACGCGCACCAAAGTTAGTGTCATAACCTTTTTCCGCAATATAATCTTTTGCTTTATCTGTCAATTGAATACTGTGACCAAGCGATTGTATACGTCCGAATAATGATCTTAATTCAATATCAATGATTTTGAAAATGTTTTCTTTACTCAATGAATTAAATACGATCACATCATCTACACGATTCAAGAACTCAGGAGCAAAGGCACGTTTCAGTGCAGTTTCAATCACACCTCTTGAATGCGCATCAGCTTGCGTTTCTTTAGCTGTGGTAGTGAAACCAACGCCTTGACCAAATTCTTTTAACTGTCGAACACCAATATTCGATGTCATAATGATAATCGTATTTCTAAAATCCACACGACGACCTAATGAATCTGTCAATTGACCTTCATCCAATACTTGCAACAATAAATTGAATACATCTGGATGCGCTTTTTCAATCTCATCCAATAAGACTACTGAATAAGGTTTGCGACGTACTTTCTCTGTTAACTGACCACCTTCTTCGTAACCAACGTATCCTGGAGGCGCACCAACCAAACGAGAAACAGCGAATTTTTCCATGTACTCACTCATGTCTACTTGAATCAGTGAATCTTCTGAGTCAAACATAAAGCGCGCTAATTCTTTCGCTAGCTCTGTCTTACCAACCCCCGTTGGACCTAAGAAAATGAATGAACCAATCGGTTTCTTCGGATCTTTAAGACCAGCACGTGTACGTTGTATCGCTTTAACCAATTTCTGTACAGCATCATCTTGACCAATGATACGACCTTTCATCGATTCGCCCATATTCAATAGCTTTTGACTATCTGTTTGGCTTACGCGTTGGACAGGAATACCCGTCATCATGGATACGACTTCAGCTACATTATCTTCAGTCACGGTATAACGTTTGGTTTTCGTTTCCGCTTCCCAAGCCGTTTTTTCTTTTTCTAATTCTTCAAGAAGCTTTTTCTCTGTGTCGCGTAACTTAGCTGCTTCTTCATATTTCTGTGAACGAACAACTTTGTTTTTCTCGACTTTTACTTCTTCGATTTTTTCTTCAATATCAATGATAACTTGAGGAACGTGAATATTTGTCAAGTGTACACGCGAACCCGCTTCATCCAACGCATCGATAGCTTTATCTGGTAAAAATCGATCCGTGATATAACGCGTAGTCAAAGTCACACAAGCCTCTAATGCCTCAGGCGTATAGTTAACATTGTGGTGTTCTTCGTATTTATCTTTGATACGATTTAAAATTTCCAATGTCTCATCGTGCGAAGCAGGCTCGATCATAACCTTTTGAAAACGACGATCCAACGCACCATCTTTCTCAATGAATTGACGATATTCATCTAATGTCGTTGCCCCAATACATTGGATTTCTCCACGTGCTAAAGCTGGTTTAAACATATTCGATGCGTCCAATGAACCTGATGCACCACCAGCACCCACAATCGTATGGATCTCATCAATAAATAAGATAACATCTGGTGATTTCTCTAGCTCGTTCATCACCGCTTTCATGCGCTCTTCGAATTGACCACGGTATTTTGTACCTGCAACCAAAGAAGCTAAATCCAACGTCACGACGCGTTTGTTGAACAATACACGAGAAACTTTACGTTGCACGATGCGCAATGCTAAGCCTTCAGCGATAGCGGATTTACCAACACCTGGTTCACCGATCAGAATCGGATTATTTTTCTTACGACGCGATAAAATTTGAGACACACGCTCAATTTCTTTTTCACGACCTACGATTGGATCCAATTTTCCTTCTTCCGCTGCACGTGTCAAATCACGACCGAAATTGTCCAGTACTGGAGTTTTTGACTTGATGTCAGAAACTTTTTTCGGCGCAGAGAAGTTTTCTTGTTCTTCGTAATCGTCATCAGGCGAAGATGAGCCTGTTGCTTCGTCTGTGATATTTGTTTTGCTTTGCTCTACTTCGTTTTTGAATAAGTCGTAAGAAACACCGTACTGCTGCAAAATCTGCGATGCAATATTATCTTCATCACGCAAAATCGCAAGAAGCAAATGTTCGGTGCCGATGATATCAGATTTGAAGATTTTAGCTTCTAAATATGTTATTTTAAGGACTTTTTCAGCTTGTTTTGTCAAAGGAACGGATCCTATAGGCGTCCTTGATACAGAAGATCCCTTCACAGCGTCCTCTACCGATTGTCTTATTGCAGCTGTATCAAGATTGATGTTTTTAAGAATTTTGATAGCGATACCATCACCTTCTCGGATAAGCCCAAGCAAGAGATGCTCCGTACCTATATAATCATGGCGAAGACGCAATGCCTCCTCACGACTATAGGATATAACATCTTTTACTCTTGGTGAAAATTTTGCTTCCATGTAAATACCTTTCTTTATTTTAAGTGAGGGTTTGTATAAAAGTATGAAATAATTAAGAAAACCGCACTTATATTTATTAGAAATTATCAACAATTAAGCCATAAAAATAGTTCGTCAAATTGGCAGTTGAGGTTTGGAAATGCTGCAACACACATTACTAGCTCTATTTGTCTATTTTTATTTGGGGGTTTATTTAACTATCTTTGAATTTGCAAAAAACTAGAAAAACTTCAGTATAAAAATATCATATGTCTGACGAGAAAATTATCTTTTCGATGGCTGGCGTAAACAAGATTTACCCACCTCAAAAACAAGTATTAAAAAACATTTATCTATCTTTTTTTTACGGCGCTAAGATTGGTGTTATCGGTTTAAATGGTTCTGGTAAATCTTCATTATTGAAGATTATTGCTGGCTTAGATAAATCTTACCAAGGTGAAGTTGTTTTCTCTCCAGGTTATTCTGTGGGTTATTTAGCTCAAGAGCCAATATTGGATCCAGAAAAAACAGTTCGTGAAATTGTCGAAGAAGGTGTAGCTGAGACTACTGCGATATTAAAAGAATACGAGGAAATCAACGAGAAATTTGGCTTGCCAGAAGTCTATGAAGATGCTGATGCAATGGATAAATTGTTAGCTCGCCAAGGTGAGCTGCAAGATAAAATTGATGCGACGAATGCTTGGGAATTGGATTCTAAATTAGAAAGAGCGATGGACGCGTTACGTTGTCCTGAACCAGAAGCAAAGATTGCCAATCTGTCAGGAGGTGAGCGTCGTCGTGTTGCTATGTGTCGTTTATTATTACAAGAACCAGACGTACTATTATTGGATGAGCCAACCAACCACTTGGATGCAGAATCTATTGATTGGTTAGAACAACATTTGCAACATTACAAAGGAACTGTCATTGCAGTGACGCACGATAGATATTTCTTGGATAATGTGGCAGGATGGATTTTGGAATTGGATCGAGGTGAAGGTATTCCTTGGAAAGGAAATTACTCTTCGTGGTTAGATCAAAAAGCGAAACGTTTAGCACAAGAAGAAAAACAAGAGACAAAACGTCAGAAGACATTAGAGCGCGAATTGGAATGGGTGAAAATGGCTCCGAAAGCACGTCATGCCAAATCGAAAGCGCGTCTTCATAATTACGAGAAATTAGCATCGGAAGAAACGAAAGAACGCGAAGAAAAATTAGAGTTATTCATTCCGCCAGGACCACGTTTGGGTAATGTCGTGATCGAAGCAAATAATATTTCTAAAGCTTATGGTGACCGTATTTTATTTGAAAACTTAAGTTTCTCTTTGCCTCCAGCAGGTATTGTTGGTATTGTAGGTCCAAATGGTGCGGGTAAAACGACATTATTCCGTTTGATCACAGGTCAAGAGCAACCGGATACGGGTGATTTCAAAGTAGGCGAAACAGTGGTTTTGGGATATGTAGACCAAATGCATGACGATTTAGATCCTGAAAAATCTGTTTGGGAAAATATTACCGATGGAAATGATAACATTTTGTTAGGCAATAAAACTTTGAATTCGCGTGCATACGTTTCGAAATTCAACTTCAATGGTGGAGATCAGCAAAAGAAAGTTGGGGTACTTTCTGGTGGTGAACGTAACCGTGTTCACTTAGCGATTACATTGAAAAAGGCATCTAACGTATTATTACTGGATGAGCCTACCAACGATATTGACGTAAACACATTACGTGCATTGGAAGAAGGTTTAGAGAATTTTGGTGGTTGTGCGGTAATTATTTCCCACGATAGATGGTTCTTGGATAGAATTTGTACGCATATCTTAGCTTTTGAAGGTGATTCTCAAGTGTACTTCTACGAAGGAAACTATACCGAATACGAGGAAAACCGTAAAAAACGCTTAGGTGATGTTGGTCCAAAACGAATTAAATATAAAAAGTTGGTTAAGTAATTTGTAACGAATGAGTTTTGAATCATCTAAGTTACTTGAAGCAATAATCGATACCGCGATTGATGGCATTATTACCATTAGCAATCGCGGTATTGTGGAATCGATAAACCCAGCAGCATTGGAATTGTTTGGGTATTCGGCAGATGAGGTAATAGGAAACAATATTTCGGTGTTAATGCCGGAGCCTTATCAAAGTCAGCATGATTCGTATATACACAATTACAAAAGCACAGGAAACAAAAAAATCATTGGGATAGGTCGTGAAGTTTTAGGTCGCCGAAAGGATGGTTCAACCTTCCCATTTCGATTGGCGGTAAGTGAGGTCTTCTACAAGGATAAGAGTATTTTTACAGGATTTATCCATGATTTGTCTAAAGAAAAAGCTGCCGAAGATCGACTTTTACAGCATACTTTGGAATTGGAAGAAACAGTTCGCCACCGTACCAAAGATTTGATTTCTTTAATATCGGAATTGGAAAGAGCCAAAGCCGATGTGAGCACTTCTTTGGAAAAGGAAAAGGAATTGAATCAGCTGAAATCTCGCTTTGTATCGATGGCTTCTCATGAATTCCGAACGCCATTAAGTTCGGTGCAATTATCGGCTTCCTTAATTGATAAATACATGGAGCAGCCTAATTTTGAGGCTGTGACTAAGCATACGAGCCGTATCAAAAGTGCTGTTCAATTATTGAATAATATATTGAATGATTTTCTGTCGTTAGAAAAGCTGGAGGCTGGTGTCGTTGTTGTGAATCAACAAAAGATTAATGTGGTGCATTTGGGTGAGGAAATCACCGGAGAAATGCAGATGATTTGTAAAAAGAATCAACATATAGTCTATCAACATACAGGTGCAAATGCAGAATTTGAATTGGATGCGCATTTGCTGAAAAGCAGTATCATTAATTTGATTTCTAATGCGATAAAGTATTCTGGCGAAGATACTTTTATCGAATTCACTACCGAAATAACGGATACTGAATGTACTATTGTCATTCGTGACAATGGAATTGGTATACCGGAAGAAGATCAAAAAAATCTCTTCGAACCATTTTTCAGAGCACATAATACCGGAAATATTCCAGGAACGGGTTTGGGTTTGAATATTGTAAAACGATATGTAGCTTTGATGGGTGGAGAATTGGAATATTGGTCAGCTATCCACAAAGGAACTTCTTTCAAAATGACGTTCCAAAAGTAAAAAATCTACACTATGAATAAACGTACTATTTTGATTATCGAAGATAATCTGGAGATAAGGGAGGGGACTGCCGAAATATTAGAACTCACAGGAAGTTACAATGTTTTGACTGCTGAGAATGGCAGAATCGGGGTTGAATTGGCGCTTAAGCATGTTCCAGATTTGATTCTCTGTGATATTATGATGCCCGAATTGGATGGTTATGGTGTGTTGTATATGCTGAGTAAACAAGAGTCGACTATGCATATCCCATTTATCTTCTTGACAGCAAAATCAGAGCGTGTTGATATGCGCAAAGCTATGGAAATGGGAGCGGATGATTATTTGGTGAAACCATTTGATGATATTGAATTGCTTAATTCTATTGAAAGTCGTTTACGTAAACGTGATAGTTTACAATCTGTTTTGGAGAAACCACTTGTTCTTAATTTGAGTGAAGAAGATCAACACATCTTATTGAATGATTTGGTCAAAGAAGCGCGTGTCAAAGTTTATAAAAAGAAACAGTTGATTTACGAAGATGGCGATTCGCCTATCTATGTGTATTATTTGGTAAAAGGGAAAGTTCGTACTTTTTTATATTACCAAGATGGGCGAGAATTGTCCACAAATATTCATACCGATGGACAGTTTTTTGGGTACGAGTCTATATTGTTGAATGAAGGATATACAGAAAGTGCGAGTGCCTTGGAAGATACCGAAGTGGCCTTAATTCCAAAGGAAAAATTCTTTGAATTGATGTTTAATAAACCTGTGATTGCTACTAAGTTCATCAAATTACTGTCTGGTAATGTGAAAGAGAAGGAGGAGCAGATGCTTGGTTTTGCATACGATTCTGTGCGCAAACGTGTAGCCAATACATTGGTGCATGTGGCTTCAAAAACTATAGAATCTCCCAATCAGGATGAAGTCATTATTCGTATTTCTCGTGATGATTTAGCGGCATTAGCTGGTACAGCGAATGAAACAATTAGCCGAATGTTAGCTGATTTCAAGGACGAAAAATTGATCATTAAAGAAGGTAACGCGATTCGGATTTATTCCATCGAAAAGCTCAAAAATATTAAGCAGTAAAAAAGTTGAGGCTGTCTAAAAAGGTCTGATAAATAAAGAACCCCGTCATTAAAAAAATGGCGGGGTTTATGTTTTTTGTCCTCAATTTTTTGTAAATTGAGGTGCACCCAAAAAACGATATGAAAGTACAATTTAAAGCCTTACCATCCAATAGTCCGAGTCTATTTCCTGAAGATATTTTTGCTAAAATACCTTCCAACCATCTTGTTCGTTTGGTTAATCAGGTTGTTGATGATCTGAACTTAGATCATATCATTAAACTCTATAAAGGAGGTGGGACCACGAGTTATCACCCCCGTATGCTTATCAAGGTTCTATTTTACGCGTATTTGAGTAATATCTATTCGTGTCGTAAAATCGAGAAAGCACTTCAGGAGAATATCTACTTTATGTGGCTTTCAGGAAATAGCACCCCCGATTACCGAACGATTAATTATTTTCGAGGCAAACGTCTTAAGGGCGTTATCCAGGTACTTTTTGGTGATATAGTTCGCATGCTCCATGAATTAGAATATGTGAGTCTGAAGATTCAGTATATTGATGGCACCAAGATTGAATCAGCTTCGGGGCGTTATACGTTTGTTTGGAAGAAGTCTACCCAGAAGAATAAAGCAAAATTAGAAGCAAACATCGCCTCAGTACTTGCCGATATTGATTCACAAATCAACCAAGATCAATCTGAGTTAAACAGCGATGAGACTCCTAAGCCTATAGATAGCAGAGAGCTGAAGAAGAAAATGGATCAGCTCAATGCGAATATCTAGGAAAAAAGTAAGGCTACGCAGAAACAACTTAAAAAACTGGAAGAAGACTATCTCCCTCGATTGGAAAAATATGAGCATCAGTTGGAAATTCTAGGTGACCGTAATAGCTACAGTAAAACCGATCCAGATGCCGTCTTTATGCGCATGAAAGAAGATCACATGAAGAATGGTCAGCTAAAACCGGCTTATAATACCCAAATCAGCACAGAAAATCAATTCATCACCCAATATAGTATTCATCAAACTACAGCCGATACAGTGACTTTAGCATCCCATTTGGAGCGCTTTGAGCAGCAATATCAAACTCAAAGTGAAGAAGTGGTGGCAGATGCAGGTTATGGCAGTGAGCAGAATTATGAATTCATGGAGGGTAAAGGAATAGTTTCGTATGTGAAGTACAATTACTTTCATATGGAGCAAAAGAGAAAGCAGCAGAGCAATCCTTTTCTGGTACAAAATCTCTTTTACAATGCGCAGGAGGACTACTTGGTATGCCCTGCTGGACAGAAATTGACTTTATGGAAACAGGCTGAGCGCACTAGTACCAATGGTTATGTTAGTCAGGTAAGTATATACCGTGCACAACGGTGTGAAGGATGTCCGATGCGCGGCCAATGCCATAAAGCAGAGGGAAATAGAACGATTGAAATTAATCATCAGCTAAACCAGTTAAAGGCTCAGGCTAAAGAGAGATTGCTTTCTGAAAATGGTCTTTATCACCGGAGTAAACGGCCAGTTGAAGTGGAAGCTGTTTTCGGACAATTGAAAAGTAACAATAAGTTCAATAGATTTACCATGCGAGGATTGGATAAAGTCGATATTGAGTTTGCATTAATGGCAATTGCTCATAATCTCCGAAAAAGGGCGAAAAGAAGAAAAAACACATCTGTAAACTCTTCAATGAACAATATAACAGCCTCAAAAACTGTGAATACTTACATCATTGCAAAAATGCATCTCCAATCGAAAAACGCAGCTTAACACTTAGAAATTCCCTAATAAATCGATATTAACAAGAAGAAGCTGACCTTTTGGGACAGCTTCAACTTTTTTATAATGTGATACAAATCATATATTAAGTTGACGTCCTACATTCGTATCCCTTACGTATTGACCTACTTTTGAATCAAGAAAAAAGTACAATAGTTGATGCGAGTAGTTGCTTATAATATTCAAGAGTTTGAGAAAGAAACATTAGCTAAAGCCAACGCAAAGGTTCATGATTTGACATTAATCTCAAATCCTTTGAATCTGGCTACAATACGTTATGCGGTAGGCAAAGAGGTGGTTTTGGTATCTCCGCAAGACAATCTTGATCATACATTGTTAGAAGCATTGCATCAGATTGGGGTAAAGAAGATCATTACACGTTCTCATTCTGTTGCTCATATTGATCTTGCGCACGCAGGAAAATTGGGCTTGCATGTTGCAAATACACCTTCCAACGATGAATCAGCAAAAAGTATTGCTACACAGACTATAGAAAATCTAAATAATTGGGTGAACAATAAATGCTTGGGCGTAGCCTGTCATTGTTCTTTTGATTGCTCCAAGAAAACCTCTTCCATTTTTTAAATCATTATCATGGATTACACGAATTTAATAGAAAAATATAATGTGGCAGCTCCGCGTTATACATCTTATCCTACAGTTCCATTTTGGGAAAATGAAGCATTTAATGAAGAAGATTGGAAATCGAATGTTGTAGCTCGCTATAATCAATCCAAGGAACACGGAATTAGTATCTATATACATTTACCATATTGCGAGAGCTTGTGTACATATTGCGGTTGTAATACACGTATTACCAAAAACCACAAAGTCGAGGAGCCTTATATAGATTGTGTGTTGAAAGAGTGGGAAATGTATCATCGCCTCCTTGGGGAAGGCAGTGTTTTAATCCATGAAATACATCTTGGTGGTGGTACGCCCACTTTTTTTCAACCTGAAAATCTTGATAAGCTAATTAAAGGAATTCTCAAAGGTAATCGCAAAACATCGGATGCTAGTTTTTCCTTTGAAGCGCATCCTGCAAATACTACAAGAGAACATTTACAAAGCTTGTATAATTTAGGATTCAAAAGGTTGAGTCTTGGGATTCAGGATTTTGATGAAAAAGTACAATTTGTGATTAATAGACAACAGTCTGTAGCTGATGTTATACGTGTCATGACGGAAGCCCGCGAAATAGGTTACGAGTCTATTAATTTTGATTTGATTTATGGTTTGCCACTGCAAACCAAGGAATCTATTCAAATGACTTTGGATGTTTCATTGCAAATGTCGCCTGATCGCATTTCTTTTTACAGTTATGCACATGTACCTTGGATAAAGCCGGGACAACGACGTTTCACAGAATTAGATTTACCTGTTGGAGAGGAAAAGCTAGCGTTGTATAATTTGGGTAAGTCGCTGATACAAAAAGCAGGTTATGAAGATGTGGGTATGGATCATTTTGCCAAAAAAGAGGATGCCTTATTTATCGCAAATGCGAATGGTACATTGCATCGCAATTTTATGGGGTATGCAGATCAATATACGCCGCTAATGATAGGATTGGGTGTTTCGTCCATTTCTGATGCTTGGACAGCTTTTGGACAAAATGTCAAAACTGTAGAGGAATATCATCAATGCATCAATGAGGGTAGATTGCCAGTTTTCAAAGGACATTTGCTGGATGAAGAAGATGTAATCATTCGTCAGTATATCTTGGATATGATGTGTAGAGGCGTGGTTAATTTAATTCCAAATAATGAATTAAACACACGCATATTAGAAAGGTTAAAATCATTGGAAAATGATGGATTAATCATAGTTAATGAACTAAATATATCCATTACGGTGGTTGGGAAATCTTTCTTGCGCAATGTATGTATGGCTTTTGATGAGCGCTTGCAGCGCACCAAAGAGCGCGAAAATTTATTTAGTCAAGCAATTTAATACAAAAGAATTATGGCGGTAGAGACGAAATTGAAACTGGCGACGCATTGTTATCATTGTGGGGATAAAGTGGAAGAAACTCCGTATTTGTTAAATGATCATACATTTTGTTGTCTTGGCTGTCAGACAGTTTATCAAATTTTAAATGATAATAATTTAGATAGTTATTACCGATATAATGCGCATCCTGGGAAATCCCAAAAGTCAAACAAACAAGACTTAAGTTATTTGGATGAACCAAATATCATCAGCAAATTGGTTGACTATCAAGATGAGGATTTAGCCATAATTACATTTTACATTCCTGCAATTCACTGCAGTTCGTGTATTTGGTTGTTGGAAAATCTTTACAAATTAACTTCTTCAGTAAAGTCTTCGAAAGTTGATTTTATGAAAAAACAGGCCAGCATCACATTTCTTAAACAAGAATTGTCTTTGCGTGCCTTAGTTGAATTGCTTCAAAATATTGGTTACGAACCAAAAATCACCTTACAAGATGTAGTAAAAGAAGGTAAGAAAATCAATCAAAATGGTCTAATAGCTAAGATTACTGTAGCTGGATTCTGTTTTGGAAACTCCATGATGATCAGTTTCCCAGATTATTTTGGGATGGGAGGTTTTGAGAAGGAGTACGCGAATTTCTTTGGCTACATGAATTTGGCGTTTGGAATTCCAGTTTTGTTATACAGCGCTTCCGATTATTTCAAATCTGCTTGGAATAGTTTGAAGCAAAAGCAACTAAATCTCGACGTACCTTTAGCTCTAGGTATTTTTGTATTGTTTTTGCGTTCGGCTATAGAAATAATTACGCAAACAGGTCCAGGATTTATGGATACATTGTGCAGTTTGGTGTTTTTTATTTTGATTGGAAAATGGGTACAACAGCGTACGTATTATCATATTTCTTTTGAACGGGATTACCGTTCTTATTTTCCAGTTGCTGTCACAGTCTTAGAAGAAGAAAGAGAAATACCTAAGCAAATAGCTGATTTGGAAGTTGGTAATCGCATATTAATTCGTAATAATGAAATTATTCCAGCAGATGCAATCCTGTTAAAAGGAAATGCGTCTGTAGATTTCAGTTTTGTGACAGGAGAAAGCAAGCCTGTAGAAAAAGTCTTAGGCGAAGTAGTGTATGCAGGTGGTCGACAAATCGGAGGTGCAATTGAATTGGAGGTCGTGAAAGCGGTTTCACAAAGCTATTTGACACGTTTGTGGAACAATGAATCGTTCAAATCCTACGAGAAGAAATTTGATACTTTTGTCGGTTATATCAGTAAATATTTCACTGTTGTGTTGGTCTGTATTGCATTATTGGCACTTGGATTTTGGTTTGTCAATGGTCAAGCCGACAAAGCTTGGGCGGCATTTACAGCGGTGTTGATTATAGCTTGTCCGTGTGCCTTGGCTTTGAGTTCGCCGTTTACACTTTCTGCGGCGTTAAGTATTTTTGATAAAAATAAATTTTACATCAAAAACACTTCGGCAATTGAACAAATGGCTGCAATTGATACTGTAGTTTTTGACAAAACTGGAACTATTACATCGCCAACGGCTACAGCGTTGGTTTTTGATGGCGAACTAAATCGTACTGAAAAAGATATTTTGTATTCTATCTGTCGTAATTCTAACCATCCTTTAAGTCGTGAAATCTTGAAAGGGTTGGGCGATTGTCAAGTCCTTCCAGTTGCTGATTACACAGAAATTGTTGGTCAAGGCCAGTCAGCAACTTATCTGGATTATACAATAGCATTAGGAAGTTCAAGTTTTGTTGGAGAAAACAGAAAAACAGAAGGTACTTCGGTTTATGTGAAGATTAACAAAGAAATTAAGGGAGTTTTCACTTTAGAACAATCTTGGCGTTCGGGACTGAATGAGGTTGTTCAAGCTTTGAAAAGTGGGGATTACAATTTGCATTTAATTTCTGGTGACAATGAACGTCGCGCGGAAGCACTAAAAGTTATTTTTCCATCACAATCTAATTTGCTCTTCAACCAAAATCCTTCGGATAAATTGCAACGCATTGAGCAGTGGCAATCTGCGTCTCACAAAATATGTATGTTGGGAGATGGTTTGAATGATGCTGGCGCTTTACGCAAAGCAGATTTGGGAATTGCAGTTTCAGACGATATCAATAATTTTTCACCCGGTTGTGATGCGATTTTGGATGGCGAGTCATTTGCTAAAATTCCAGCGTTCTTTAATTTTAGTAAAGATGCGGTGAAAGTGATTAAAATGAGCTTTGTAATATCCATCTTGTATAATATTATAGGGATTAGTTTTGCAGTACAAGGGACGATGTCACCACTTTTTGCCGCGATATTGATGCCAATTAGCACCGTGACGATTATTTCATTCACAAGTTTGATGACACGTTGGTATGGTAAGAAAAGGGGATTGATTTGAGAGTATTGGGTAGTGAGTATTGCGTAATGAGAAATCTATTTTTTACTTTTAACTTTTGACTTTGAAAAAATGAACATCATATTTTTATTAATTGGATTCAGTGTTTTTATAGCCTTAATATTTTTAGGAGCTTTCTTTTGGGCGAATAAAACCAAACAGTATGAAGACACATATACACCTTCGGTTCGTATTCTCTTTGACGATGAAGTTAAGGAAGTAGATAATTTAAAATAATGGTTTAATTCTTCGTAACTTCGCAACAAATTAATAATAAAAATGCCAAGAGAAACAAAAGAAGGTTTATACCGTGGAATTATTGAGCAGGATGCAGATGGAAATTATTTCTGTGGTCCGTTAATATTGGATTATAAACTGGCAAAATATCATTTCAAATTAGGAGATTTTATCAGCGTCAAAAAGGTAGTGAGTAATACAAGTGCTAAAAGCGTTGAAAAATATCCTCAAAAGGCAGTGAAATTTTCACTAGCTGACAAAAGAAACGAAGATTAAAAGAGATTTAGGGATTACCTAAATCTCTTTCTTTTTAGTAATTATCGATTATAAGGGTATTCTTGAATAAGATTAAATCCTCGCTTTATCAATTCCATATCTTCTTTTTTCTTCTTTATCAATTTCACTTCTTCAGTTCCTTCTGGAAATGATTTAGTTAAAATAATATCTCCGTTTTCCTGAATAGTTTAGTTTAATCTGAAATTATTGATAGTGATTTCTTTTGTTTTTTTATTGAACATTTTGTCAGATCAAGTCCAAAAACATTCTTTAAATTTGCTTCAGTTTGCAATTTAGCTTCTATTATTTCTTTTATTATAGTCGATGTCAATACATTGTTCATTGTTGTTCTGATTTAATGCTTTAAAAGCTGGTGTTAGCGATAGTCCAATGGATTAATAGAGCCCACATATTTAATTTCATAGCTCATTTCGGTTTGGATTGGCTTTCCTTTAAACCTTGCAGGAGACCATTTCTTTGAACTTTTCAGTATCAACTTTGTCACTGCTACATCCATACCTTTTGAAATACTGTTCCTTATGATGACATTTTCCACTCTACCATTTTCAGTCACTACAAATGTGGCTAAGAAGTATGCTGCTTTATGTGGATCGTATTCTCTTAAATCTTTCTGAACATAATCGGAAAAGGACTCATTTTCTTTATAACGAGGTGTGATATATTTGTTGGCTTTAAAAAGTGGCTTATTGTTGTATAAACCAATTGAATCAAGGCATTGTTCTTTACTTATTAAATATTCCTCAGACAAGAACTTAAATCTGCGAAATTCATCTAAAGCAATAATCAGCGCTGTGTCATTAAGCAATTCAATACGGTAAGTAGTATTGTGTAATGTAAGATTGTTGTGGTTAACTGCCCAATAATGTGTATAATTATTCCATCCTGGGTAAAAACTCAAATTCCAATTAGACTTACTGAAGGAATATCTAGTATAAAGTGTATCTGGATCTATTTCTATGTTAGATAGGTTTTCAGTCGACACTTTAATCCAGTTTTTTTGGATCATTTTCTGATTTTGTGCTAGGGAATTGAGTGAGAATAAAATCAGTATACCAAATATTGATATAATTTTCATAATTTATTTTGCTAGCTTCTTTTGTCTTTTTACTTAGGAGATTAGAAATCCAAAAACTTTCAGTTTTGCATTAGCCATAGCAACCAACATTTATTGTTTTCGAAATTTAAATAAAAAATTCAACATATTATCTTCTTTTAAATAGAAAACTGAAGCTTTAATTAATTTTAGCCATCGGGATAGCGCAAACATGTTTTGTTATATAACTAATCAAAATGTAGAATTTGTTTTGACAAGATTCAATAGCCGCATTAATTGCTGATTGATACTTAACTTTTAATATCGCTTCATTTAACGTAGGTCTATACCCTGCAACTGTAACCCAAATAAAAATACAAAAGCAAAATCTTAAAGAATGAGTAACTTTTTGTTATTTAGGCTCTTTGTTTCTTAATATTTATAAAATTAAACCTACCATTATGTATTCATTATATGATTTAACCATTTATCGATTATAGGGGTATTCTTGAATAAGATTAAATCCTCGCTTTATCAATTCCATATCTTCTTTTTTCTTCTTTATCAATTTGACTTCTTCAGTTCCTTCTGGAAATGATTTAATTAAAATAATATCTCCGTTTTCCTTAATAGTATAGTTTAATTTGAAATTATTGATGGTGATTTCTTTTGTTTTTTCTTCTAAAAGATATTGCTGAAATGATTTTTGATAGTTTGTGTCTCTAACTACTGCTGTACCTTCATATTCAAAGATCACGTAATTCCAATGGTTTGGAATTGTTTTAACGGATTTGCCATTGCGGTCTACTTTAAATATTCCATTAAGAGTAGATTTTTTGAAATATTCGGAAATCATCTTCTGTGTATTTGAGAGTGAGAAGAACTGCGTAACAGCAAAAACGACTATAAGAATAATTTTCAAAGCTATTAGAGTTTTCGAAATCCACGCTTTACTAAATACCGGCTTATTAATAGTACGAATTTCAGCGGGTTTTCCTAGAATAAAGAACGCATTCAACGTTTTAATATTGGGTAGAAGTAAGAACAATGAGAGTATAAATAAAGCTGTTGATACCAATTTAACGGGTACATCAAAAAAGTAATTAACTGTCATAATATTAATACTCGTAGCCATAGTGATGAGTGCACCAATGACCATAGTTCTGCGAAATAGCAGTAATAAGGCAGATATTTCAACTATTCCCATGAAAATATTATAGCCTTTAGAGAACCCTAAAAATGTCCATGCTAATCCCATTGGCGAAAATTCATGGAGCGGTTGCATTAATTTGTTGAGTGTTGGTGGTGGCATTTGCGCATGAAGCAGTTTGATAGCTCCATAATTGAATAACATAAATGCGATGTAATAACGTATTAAAACACTAAGCCAATAATATAAGTTGTTATACTCCTTGCGATTTTTGTCTAGTAAACTCCAAATTATAGAGCCAAGCACTCCAAGAAGAATGAGAATTGATAAAGTGACCCAATCATAAGAAGTGTCACCACTTCCATTACTGTATATACTGTAGTCATAGGTATAGTGCAGTACGTTTTTAGCAAACCAAGGTGTGAAATCATGCAGTAAAGAGGTAATAGGCTTTGTAAGAACCTCAAATCCCGGATATGATGCATTATTAAATACAATAATGAAACTTATTAGGAATATAAATGCAAAACGAAATAAGACCTTATTGGCGGTGGTCCAGTATAATTGATTGTTCATATCTATTTAATGTTACTTAAGGTTTGAAATAAAGTCTCTCGTACAGAGATTTTACACTTTCGACTTTCTCCTCATTACTTAGGCTAGGTTTATAAAATATATTAATTGTTCGACCAGCACTTAATGGATTAAAACCATTATCTAAACAAATAATATTCAACATAATGGACATTATATAACTACCATACATGTCATTTTTAGCTAGATCTGAATTGAAATACTTTTGAAGAAAAGGTTTGTATTTTTCAGCTTCAAACTGTTCCATTAGGAAGTTTGCCTCAGAAGAATTACTGATTGGTTTTAATTTTTTTAGTTTATCTATATAGCTTAGGCTAAATATTGGGATGATGAAATCATCAATAAAGTTTTTTGAATTAACTAGGTATCCTTCAATCTCATTTTTCGTCATTGCATCTGATTGAAATATAAGCCTCAATTCATTAGCATGATTTGCATTATATACCCAATAGAAATATCGATTAGGGGGGTAGATATATTGATTTGTATATACAGAATCCAATGATTCTACTATTATAGCATTTTTCGCTGAATCTAGTTTAGAAATTTCAATAATTCTATATTTTTTATAAGGGATATAATCGCTTGTTGGGGAATACACATTATGAATTACAGATTTGAATAGTGTATCATTTGACTGATGGAAAGCATATAGTTCATCATTTCCCGATACCACATAAGGTTTGCTAATAAAATTTTGAGCGTAGACAAAATTAAAGATGCTCCAAATTAAGATAATTATGGTGCTGAAAAATGAGATTTTCATATATTGACTTGTATAATATAAATTGTAAATCAATATATGAAAATATTTTCTTTATCGTTTAATAATCTTTTTCTTGTCTGTAATAAACAAAAACTTATACTTTGGATAGTTCTTTGCTAATTTTTTGCCTTCTTTTTCACCTAAAACCATGATAGAGGTGCTTAATGCATTGGCAAATTCTGCCGAAGGCCCATAAATGGTGACACTGGTTAATCCCGTAGAAGGATAACCTGTTTTTGGATTAATGATATGCGCATAGCGTACTCCATCTATTTCTGCGTATTTCTCATAACTACCCGATGTTGCTAAAGCCGATTCTGTAAATTTCAACACTTTAGCAATTCCGTGTCTTTTAAAAGGGTTTTTAATACCTATTTTCCAAGGTTTACCGTTGGCTTGTAATCCCCATGTTGCTATATCGCCTGATGCATTTACAATTCCGCCTTGGACGCAAAGAGATTTTAAAAGTTCGCGGCCTTTGTCGGCGGCATAACCTTTTCCAATCGAGCCAAAACCGATTTTCATGCCTTCTTTAGCCAGGAAAATGGTTGATTTCACAGAGTCTAAAATTATATGCTGATAACCGACTTTCTCAATGGACTTTTTAATTTTTTCTTCCGAAGGTTTTTCCGTCATCGAGCCATCGAATTGCCAAACTTTGTCCATCGCTGCGGTGCTGATATCAAACGCACCATTTGACATTTTTGAATAGTCCAAAGCGCGTTTGGTCAACTCAAATAGTTCTTTGTCGACTTTAACAGGCTTTATCCCCGCATTTCGATTAACTTCCGAAACTTGCGTATGTGGCCGCCATTCTGAAATGAGATTTTCGATGCGTTCGATTTCTTCAATGGCTAAATCTATTTGTGTATTTGCGAAAGAACTATCGGGAGAAACAACAGTAATTTGGAATTGAGAACCCATCAAAATGACATTACGAACGATTTCAATCTTCGGTTGTCCAAGTACTGAAAATGGAATAAACAGAAAAGATAGAATAGCTAAAGCTAATCTATCTTTCAGAAATGAATATGTTTGTATTAATAACAATCTGTTAAAATTTGATTATTGTCAATATAGAATTGTAGCGGCTTTCCGTGATGATTGGTGGTAATTTCATTCAATGTTTTCTCTACATCTTTTTGCATTTTCAAAGCGCCACAAATCATAATAACTCCCCCTTCTTGCAATAAATTCGCAAAGAAAAAGTAATCGCGAAGAATCAAGTCCATAACGTACATTTTATTGTTTTCTCTCGAAAATGCGAGTTCAAAACGATTAAGTTGCCCTTTTGATTGATATTCTTTTGCAAAATTTTTATAAGATTCGGTAAGTGAATTATTCATTCTGAATCCCGAATAGAGATGAATATCTGTAAGCCCCTTATTGTTGATAACCATTCCCAAGAAAGGCGCAATACCTGTTCCGTTTGAAATCATCGCCACTTTAGGGGCTAATTTTGGCAAATGAAAATTCGGATTTGCCATTAGGCGGGCTTCGGTGATTTCATTTATAGCCAAATTATATAAAAAACTCGATCCCAAACCATCGGGAAATAACTTGACAATGAGCTGTACATCTTTTCCGTTTCGACCAATCGAGTAGAAACGCTCTCTGTTATCTTTAGCAGGATAAATGGCTAACAAATCACCCGAATCAAATTTCAGGTTGTTTAGTGGTTTCAGAATGATTTTGAAAGTAGAATTGTCTTCTGAAACAGCAGTCATTGAGATGACTTTAAATTTCTTAAGACCTGGAACTTTGTTGCTGTATACAGTTGGAGCAGTAGCGAGTGCGTGCAGGGATTTTTCCGACCATTGTTGAACCCAATGTACGAAATCAGCAGACGAGCGGTCGTTTACGGTATATAAATCCACTAACTTTTTAGCCCAAAATTGTTTTTCTAATAACTGTTCCACGTGTTGTGCATAGGCACAGAAGTCAACATAAGCTTTAGAGCCAAATCCCACTACACTAAAATTAATATCTTGTTGTTGCGGAAACTTAGTAAGTAGCTCATCAAATTTCGTTGCGTTTGTAGGCGCATCTCCCAAACCGTATGTTGAAGTAAAAATCAACAAATGTTTTGCTTCGGGATAGGATTTGTATTGGTTCATTTCTGTTAAGAAAGAACGTTTACCATCCGATAGCAATTGCTTGTGTACTTGATTGGCAAAAAATAGGGTAGAACCATTTTCCGAACCTACCAGAATAATAATCTCCGCATTTTCAGCTATGTATTTGTTCTTGATTTTGGTACGCGTACGCTTAAAGGTAATCACAAAGCCTGTGTACATGAAGAACACAATATTCAGCGATGCTAACCCCAAAATTATTGCCCAAATGATATTGGTACGTCCAGTATGTAAATCAATATTGAGTTTTTCTAATGCGACGGTATACGGAAATTTGGTTTCCTGCATGATGTCGCCATTCACTTGATTAATAGAAATTGTTCTATCTTTTAGCGTAATGATAAAAGGTTCAGCGGCATCGTCAGGAATAAATGGAAACTCAATTTTCTCCACATCAGCTAATTTCGTGTTTTTGAAATAATCAATATCGGCTAATTCTTTGGTGATAGCTTCATCTGAAATGGGATTATGATTTATTTCTATATTTTCTTTTTTGAAAAATTCCAAACGAACCATAAAAATCACAGTTCCAGTCAATGCTATCATCAGCACTGGAATCAATAACCATCTACCTGTTACGACGTGGAAATATTGCGAAAAGAAGTCTCTATTGATTTTGTCGAAAAAATGTCTGAAACCTTGTTGGCGTTTGATTATCAAAATGAAACCACTAATGGTAATCAGCAACAACAAAAATGAAACGATACCGACGATGGTTCGTCCAGTTTCTTTTAAGAAAAGAGAACGGTGAAGTGCTGTAGTCCATTGGATAAATTGTGATTTTGGAATTACTTCACCAAGCTTTTCGCCGGTTAATGGGTTGATATAAGCTTTAAGTGGGTTCCCATCTTCATCCATAGCTTCTATTACCACAAAATCATTGTGATCTACAGTGACTTGCAGGACTTCAAAATATGCCTCGCGCAAAGCTGGAAGGCTTTGCGCGAGGGTAATATCACCAAAATTGTCTACGCGATAGGGAGGAGTTTTCTCTTGAACAGCATCGAAGGCCAAGATGACTCCTGTGATCGCAAGTATCAGCATAAAAACAGAAGATATTAACGCTAATGCTAAATGCGCATACCTCCAAATTGATAACGTCATTCTATATATTTATAACTATTAGACTTTTATAAATCGCACGAGACGGATATATCCTGTTCCTTGTGCACCAGCTTTATTTTCCAAAGCTTCAGGTGTTAAAGCTACTTCGACATCTTTTACATAGTATTTTTGAATTTCTACGGAAGATTCAAAACGAAGCTTGTAGCCTTTTCCTAATTTTGCGGTATCAAATTCGATAACGCGTGTAGCACGAGCACCACCTGCGATAGAAGCACCAGTGATAGCATTTAATTTTTCTTTTTTCTTCACACGGAATTTATCCCACTCTGGCAAGGTATTGTACCATTCTTGGTCTGGACCCAATACACCCAAGGTTTTCTCGTATTCCCCTTTTGGATTAATCAATGAGATGATGACATAAGCCTCTTTACCCGAATAATTTTGCATTTGAATCATGCATTTGTATTTGGTTGTTTGGGCGAATGCGCTTGAGCTAAAGAATACAGCAAATAATGCGACTAAAATATATTTAAAAGAATGCTTCATTATCTTATTTCAAAAAATCAAAGTTTACATTGTTGTTTTTCAGGAAATCATTTTGACTAGCCAATTCGTAAGCAGTCTCTTCAAATTCTGTTTTCAAATCTTTCTTAGCACCTGCATCCACCAAAGTTTTTAAAACTTTATCGTCTTTCGCTGTCAAAGCGGCTTTGTGTAAAGCTGTGTTTCCTTCCTCATCTTGTGCATTAATATCTACACCCAATTCAATAGCTTTCTGAATCAATGCAACGTTACCTTTATCTACTGCAAGGTGAAGTAATGTGCTTCCATTTTGTTGAGGTGCTTTTACATCAATTCCTGCTTTCGTCAATAGGTTTAATTTTTCAGTGAAATCATCTGCAGCGTTATTTGGCGTAGGACGGAAAGAATTGAACCAATAAACAGCTAAGTTATTGTTGTCTTTATCCAAAACTTTTGCATCAGCGCCATTTTGCAATAAAATAGCAACAATTTCTGCCGAACTTGATGCTACCGCTTTCGTTAATGCCGATTCACCGTCTTCGTTTACTGCATTCACATTTTTTACTTTTGCTAATAGGTTTTGAACCAGTTGCGCATCTCTACCTGCAGCTGCAACTATTAATGCCGTATTACCATCGTTATCTGCTTTTGCTACATCAACACCTTTCGCTAAAAAATAGTTAATCGTTGCGGCGTCTGCTCTGCGCGCTAAAGCATGCAATATTGTAGCGCCTTCAGGGTTAATAGCTTTAGGATTTAAATTGTATTTTTCCACTAATGTTTGAAATACATCCAGACCATTTGTTTTTTGACGAGAACCTTGAGTCGCAAAAAATAAAGCTTGATCCGTTGGTTTTACACCTTTAGCCACTAACTTTTCGATAATTTCTAAATTACCCAACTTAGCTGCGTAATCTGCTACCGTACGACCATGTGCATCTTTATGATCAATAGAAAGTCCTTTTGAAATAAAGTAATCTGTGATTTTTAAATCTTGGTCATTCGCAATACCAAACATTATTAGGTTAGCACCGTGCTCATACGTCGTTTTTGGATCTACTCCAGCTTTGAAAAGCGCATCATATACTGCTGTATTTTGATTGCCTGAAGCCGCAGCATACGCAATCACAGCATCACCGTGGCTGTCTTTGTAATGTACATCTGAACCATTTGCGATAAGATAATCTACTAATTCCAAATTACCAGCTGCAGCAGCCCATTGTAAATATGTTCTCGAGTGGTGTGTTTTTTTATGTACTCCATTTCCTTCTTGCTCAATCATGTATTTAATTACATCATTGGATATGCGGTTATTGATAGCCATAGATACAGGGTCATGAAAACCCGCATTTTGTTCTGCAGGATTGTGACCTTTAGCGATTTCGGCTTTCAAAGTTTCTAAAGTTGGTTTTGCACGCCAAAAATCTGCAGTCAATAAGGTGTTGTCCTGTGCTTTAGCAAACAGTGCTGATGCTAATAGTAAAATGGATAAAAGTGACTTCTTCATATTTTGATATTAACGTTTTACAGTGTTAATTTTATTTAAATTAATTCTAAATAACAAAAGTATGAAATTTTATATTCTTTAAAAACTTTTAAGCTTCTAAATCAAAGTTTGAATTAAAGTTTTTCGGATTGCGTCACTTTTTGATATTATGATTTTGTTAATAACAGCATTTTTACATACGAATGGCGTATAAAATACAGTAGTTCTTATCTTTGCCGCTGATGATGCGTCTCCTACATGTAATAGCTTTATTGAGCTACCTCAACATTTTATGTTTTGAGGTCAAATATTGTTATGCGCAGAATTTGGAGACTATTGCAGTGGGCGAAACTTTTATTGAAGTCGTGCTCGAAGATGTACTAAATCTTCACCACAATGAAGATGCGGAAAAAGTTCCCGAAATCATGTATGACGATTATCGGATTTTTGCTTTATCATTAGGGCTTCTTCCAATAGTTCTATACTTCTCTTGGATATTACGTCGCATTTTTGCTTCAAATGAACAGATAAAACATACCATTTATTATTTAAAAAGGTTAATTCTTCCCGGATATTATACCTTTCTATATCGGTATCGTCCTTTCTAACTACACTATTCTTATTTAAATACATCTAAACCGAGCTATTTACACCAAATGGTTTGGGTTTTCCTATATATTTTTTATTGAAAATCATTTTATTAACTATGAAAATCAAACGTCATTGGTACCCTATATTGGGCTGTGCACTTGTTTTTACAGCGTGCACGAATGCAAAAGAAAAAGACACAAAAGAGGTCGCTAAAGAAGTTCCAGTTGCAAACTTAGTGCAAATGGATACTGTTATTTACAAAGAATATATTGCCGATATTCAATCGCAACGTAATGTAGAATTGCGTTCAAGATTAACAGGTTTTTTAAATAAAATATACGTCGATGAGGGTGCTCATGTTCGTAAGGGACAAGTGCTTTTTTCTTTGAACGATGAAGAATATAAAGCCGATTTAGCACAAGCGCAGGCAGCATTGAATAATGCTAAAGCTGAAGTGAAGAAAGTAGAACTGGAAATTGAAAGAACAAAAAAGCTTGTTGACAAGAAAATTGTAAGCACTACAGAAGCTGATTTGTTGGAAGTGCAGCTACGTGCAGCTTTATCAAAAGTAGAAGAGGGAGAAGCAATTCTCAATCAAGCGCGTACAAAATTAAGTCACACCCTCATCCGTGCACCTTTTGATGGTCGCATTGACCGTATTCAATTGAAAGAAGGTTCTTTATTGACAGAGGGAGCCCTGATTACGACGATTTCTGATTTGGACAGAGTTAATGTGTACTACAATATTTCGGAGTCGGAATATTTGGCTTTAGCAACGGATTCTAGCTTCAAGAAAAATGCATTCAAACAAGAAGTAAAATTGATTCTAGCGAATGGCGAAATATATCCTTATCCAGGAATTGCCGAATTGGTAGAAAGTGAATTTGAAGCGAGTACAGGTTCTATTTCATTGCGAGCGCGTTTTGATAATCCAGCAGGATTGTTGAAACATGGTGCTTCTGGAAGAATCGCTGTGCCTACAAGTACGGGAGACCTGACTTTTGTGCATCAAAAATCTGTATTGGAAATTCAAGACAAAGCATATGTGTATGTTTTAGGTGCTGATAACAAGATTAAAATGACTCCATTCCAGAATGGACAACGTGTCGGTCATTACTACATTGTTGAGAACGGATTAGAGCCTAATAGTAAAGTTGTCTTTGAAGGTGTACATGCCTTGCGTGATGGCATGTCTATTCAACCAAAAGAAGTAAACAATTCGCAAGGAGGGATGAAATAGATGTTCGAAACGTATATTAGGAGACCAATACTTTCTTTGGTTATCTCCATATTTATTACATTATTGGGATTGTTGGCTTTATTTACTTTGCCTATTACACAATTCCCAGATATTGTTCCGCCATCGGTGGTCGTGACAGCGAATTACACGGGTGCTAATGCCGAGGTGAGTACCAATGCAGTAGCTATTCCGTTGGAAAGAGCGATCAATGGTGTGGCTGGTATGACCTCCATGAATACGGTGTCGACGAATAATGGAACAACATTAATACAAGTATTCTTTAAAGTAGGTGTCGATCCAGATATTGCTGCGGTAAACGTGCAAAATAGGGTTACAACTGTTTTGGATGAACTTCCAGAAGAGGTTATCAAAGCAGGGGTGACTACCGAGAAAGAGGTAAATTCCATGTTGATGTACCTTAATCTCTTTACGGATGACGTGACAGCTGATGAGCGATTCATTTATAATTTCACGGATATTAATATCCTCAAAGAGCTAAAACGTATCGAAGGTGTTGGTTTTGCACAGATTATGGGTGCAAAAGATTACGCGATGCGTATTTGGGTAAAACCAGATCGTTTGTCGTCATACTCGATTTCTACAGAAGAATTGGTAGAAGCATTGCGTCGTCAGAATATTGAAGCTGCACCAGGACAAACGGGTATTTCGTCAGATAAAGCGCGTAACATGCAGCAATATGTATTGCGCTACCCAGGTAAATTTACGGAAGTAGCGGAATACGAAAATATTCCAATTCGTGCGAATGCGGATGGTTCTATTATCCGTGTGAAAGATATTGCGGATGTAGAATTTGGTTCTTTAGACTATGAAATGGTTTCCAAAACGGATGGTCAACCTTCTGCATCTATCATGTTGAAACAATTGCCAGGGTCAAATGCGCAGGAGGTTATCCAACGCGTGAAGGATCGTATGGAAGAATTGAAAGGTTCAACTTTCCCTCCGGGAATGACCTATACAATGGGCTACGATGTTTCACGTTTCTTGGATGCATCTATTTCAAAAGTTATTTGGACTTTGATTGAAGCATTTATTTTGGTATTCATCGTGGTATTTGTGTTTCTTCAAAACTTCCGCGCTACTGTGATTCCAATTCTAGCAGTTCCTGTGTGTTTGATTGGTGCGCTATTTTTCATGCAAATGATGGGTTTCTCTATCAACTTATTGACATTATTTGCATTGGTATTAGCTATTGGTATTGTGGTCGATAATGGGATTGTCGTGGTGGAAGCGGTGTATGCCAAAATGGAGGAAGAGCATATGCAACCCCTGGAAGCTACATTGGCGGCTATGAAAGAAGTGGGAACAGCGGTAATTGCGATTACGTTAGTTATGTCAGCTGTATTTGTTCCTGTAGCATTCCTGTCAGGGCCTGTTGGTGTTTTCTATCGTCAGTTCTCCTTGACTTTGGCGGCATCTATTGTTATTTCGGGTATTAATGCATTGACATTGACACCAGCATTGTGTGCCTTGATTTTAAAATCACCACATGACGCGAAAGAAAGCAATGGTTTAATGGCTCGATTCTTTAAAGGATTTAATCACTATTACGAGAAAATTGCTGGAGGATATAAAGGTTTATTAAATAAAATCGCAGGACGTCGCACAATCACATTGGCAACATTGGTTGGAATGTTTGTGCTAACTTATGGTACGATGTCTATTGTTCCTTCTGGATTTATCCCAACAGAAGACCAAGGTATGGTGTACGTTGCGGTGACTACGCCTCCAGGTGCTACAGTAGACCGTACAGAAGCTGTATTGGATGAAGTGGACCGTATTGCTCGTGATATGGATGTGGTAGAAACGGTGTCCACGTTAGCCGGATATAGTATCGTAACGGAAGTATCTGGTGCATCCTATGGTATGGGGATGATTAACTTAAAAGCTTGGGATGATCGTAAGGAAACTGTCGATGATGTTATGGCGATATTGCGAGAAAAAACAGCACATATTGCGGACGCTACAATAGAATTTTTCCCTCCACCTACAGTTCCGGGATTTGGTAATTCTTCAGGTTTTGAAATGCGTCTTTTGGATCGCAGTGGAAATGAAGATTTAAATCAAACCGCCGTAGTGGTGAATGATTTTATTAGAGCATTGGAAGAAGATGATGTTATCGAATCTGCAAGTACAACCTTTGACGTGGGTTTCCCGCAATATATGTTGGAAATAGATTATGATTTGGCTGCCAAAAAAGGAATTTCGGTAGAGAATGCAATGAATACATTGCAAACTTTATTGGGAAGTCAGTATGCAACCAACTTTATCCGTTATGGACAGATGTACAAAGTAATGGTGCAGTCTGATGCATTTACACGTCAAAAGCCAGAAGATGTTTTAGCGCTTTATGTCAAAACAGCCGATGGCGAAATGGTTCCTTACTCGTCATTCTTAACGATGAAACGTGTATATGGTCCAGAGCAAATCACACGCTACAATATGTTTAATTCTGCGATGATTACGGGGCAAGCAGCAGCAGGATTTAGTTCTGGTCAAGCGATTGAAGCGGTAGAACGAATTGCAGAAACTTTACCACAAGGTTTTGAGAT
This sequence comes from Sphingobacterium bovisgrunnientis, assembly GCF_009829085.1. GTDB lineage: Bacteria > Bacteroidota > Bacteroidia > Sphingobacteriales > Sphingobacteriaceae > Sphingobacterium > Sphingobacterium bovisgrunnientis. Next base: position 8,301 of record NZ_WUQY01000009.1, on the reverse strand, counting down.
TGAATGGTCGGGTATGACACGTGAGCAGAAAATTTCGGGTAATCAAGCTGCATATATTTTCTTATTGTGTCTTGTTTTCGTGTATTTATTATTAGCTGCACAATACGAAAGCTTCTTATTGCCAATGCCAGTTATTTTGTGTCTTCCAGCAGGTTTGTTTGGTGCGTTCTTGTTCTTGAAAGTTTTGGGATTAGAAAACAACATCTATGCACAGGTGGCATTAGTCATGCTAATTGGATTGTTGGGTAAGAACGCGATTCTAATTGTAGAATACGCGAATCTAAAACGTAAACAAGGCATGGATGTATTGACTGCTTCCATAGAAGGTGCGGTAGCGCGTTTGCGTCCAATTTTGATGACATCATTTGCTTTCGCTGCGGGTTTGATTCCATTGATGTTGGCTACAGGTGCCGGAGCCTTAGGAAACCGGACAATCGGTACAGCATCAGTAGGAGGAATGGTGATTGGTACCATTATCGGTGTGATTGTAATTCCTGGTTTGGTGGTTTTATTTTCTAAAAGAAAGAAAGCCAAAATAACTAAAGCGGCTACAGTGATCGCGATTTTCAGCTTATTTTTTTCAGCTTGTTCTGTTCCGAAGAAAATGACTGAACAAGAGCTGAAAGCAGAGCTTCAAACTGATGCAACTCAAATACTGACTGATTCTATTAGTTTAGCTGACATAAAATGGAATTCCTTTTTTAAAGATCAACACTTAGTTGATTTAATCAACATAGGGTTAGAAAATAATCAAGATTTAAGACAAGCAATTCACCGTATAGAAATCGCACAAGCGAATTTCAGACAGCGTAAATCAGCATTATTGCCGACATTGGATGCGGCGGTCGAAGGTGGAATTCGCAAGTACGGGCATTATACAGAGTCCGGTATAGGTAACTATGATTCTAACTTTTCTGAAAACCTGACGGCTGATGAAAAATTGCCAGAGCCATTTATTCCAGATTATTTTGTAGGTGTTAGGTCTTCTTGGGAAATTGATATTTGGGGTAAACTTCGTCAACGTCGTGAAGCTGCTTATTTAGGTTATTTGGTGGAAAATGAAGCTAAACGTCTCGTAGAAACTGAACTTATAACCAGTATTTCATCCGCTTATTTTGAATTAATCGCTTGGGATAGAAAGGTGAAAGTTTACGACCGTAATATTGTCTTGCACGAGCGTGCTTTGGAAATCATCGAAGCACAAAAGGAAGCAGGGCGCTCGGATGAATTGGCTGTACAACAGTTTAAATCTATTTTGGCAGAATCTCGTGCGAATAGAGCTTTGGCATTGCAAGAGATTGTTAAGAATGAGCACCAAATCAATCAATTGTTGGGTAGGGTGTATCAACCCATCAAAAGGTCGGAAGATGCTGTGTTAGAAAATAGTTTGTTTGCAGAAATGATGTTGGGGTCTTTTGATCAATTAATTTCCAATCGTTTGGACATTCGTCAAGCTGCATTTGATTTGAAGCGTGAATATCGCGAGCTGGATGCTGCACGATTATCATTTTTGCCATCCGTAGCGATTAGTCCTTATTTGGGATTACAATCTTTCAGCTTTGATAAATTATTCAACTTAGATAAATCTGTGGCTTATGGTCTATTTGGCGGAGTTACTATGCCGATTTTGCGTCAGCGTGAATTGAAATCGCAATATGAAGTGATGAAAGCACAGTACGGCATTGCTTTTTTGGAGTATGAGAAAAAAGTATTGAATGCTGTGAATGAAGTGTCACTTGCGGTGGAGACACAAAAGCTTCTCGCCAATCGAGAGCAATTGGTAGATGATCAAGTTAACGCTTTAGTAGCTTCTACAGAAGCGGCAGAAGAATTGTTCATTGCTGGACGCGTAAGCTATTTGGATATTATCTCCGCACAAAAAGGAGTTGTCCAAGCACAAATTACAAAAGTAGATATTCAGCGTGAAGATTTATTAAATCAAATCGTATTGTATAAGGCTCTTGGTGGTGGTTGGAATTAATCTGTTAATAATTAACAATTTGTGTAAAAAGTCTCTCCATTTCGAGAGACTTTTTACATTTTAAATCGTCTATGATATATTTTTTGGCTTATTCTTTGTTAAAGACTGTTAAAAAACAATAAATTATTAGTTACATATATTCCAATTTTTATATAATTGTAACAAGTTAGTTACGATTATATTTAGAAAAGGATTCAGCATGATTAGAAGATTCAGCTCAAAATTAAATTTATCAGCCCTATTACTTATAGTATTTACAAGTGTAATTCTCTCTAGTTGTAATCAAGGCAAAGCCACAGAAAAAGATAATACAGACAAACCTCTAGCGCTCCCAGTGCATGTGGCTGACACAAGTGATGCAGAAACCATCAAAAATTATATCGGTACCATTGAGGGAAAGGTCAATGTTGAAGTGAGACCTCAAGTAGAAGGCTTGTTGCAGGAAATTTATGTTGATGAGGGAACTTTTGTGACCAAGGGACAAAAACTATTCAAAGTAGATGCGTCAGCTTATCAAGAGGTATTGAATAATGCGATTGCCAACCAAAACGTAGCGAAAGCTAAATTAGAAAATGCCAAACTGGAAATTGAAAGGCTAAAGCCTTTGGTCGACAATGAAGTAATTTCAAACGTAAAATTAAAATCTGCGAAATCCGATTACGATGTTGCGAAAGCGTCGCTTGATCAAGCTACAGCAGCAGTAGGTAGTGCAAAAATCAATCAAGGATTTACCATCATCACGGCTCCTGTGAGTGGTTATATTGGTCGTATTCCTAAAAGAATCGGAAATTTGGTGTCTAAAAGTGACAAAGAGCCTTTGACGGTACTTTCGGATGTACAAGATGTGTATGTCTATTTTTCAATGAACGAATCTGATTTTCTTTATTTTTCTAAATTGAAAATCAAAGAAGATAGCATAAAGGGCATTGCTCGAAATAATAATTCACTTAATTTTCCGGATGCAACTTTGATACTTGCAGATGGTGAGGAATATTCTGCAAAAGGTGTCGTGGATGCCATTAATGGTCAGGTTGATCGTACTACTGGTGCTATTTCACTGCGTGCTTCTTTCCCAAATAGAGATAATATTCTGCGTAACGGTAGTACGGGAACATTGAAGATTTCTGAAATCAAAAAAGGTGTAATTCAAATTCCTCAAGTTGCGACGAGTGAATTACAAGATAAAACTTTTGTTTATGTTCTAGATGATCAAAATCGTGTTACTCGCAAAGTTATCAATATCGCAGGTACTAGTAAGAGTAACTATATCGTGTCAAGCGGTGTGGAATTAGGAGATCGTGTTGTGTTAACAGGTCTTGATAAAATCTCTGAAGGAACGAAGGTTCTTCCTATTCATCAATAATCTTTAAATCATACGTGTTTGCTCTGCTGATAGGCAGAGTTAGCATTGCTATGTCTTAAAACAATCCATAATTATGCTAAAAACCTTTATAAATCGTCCTGTATTGGCGACGGTAATGTCATTAATCTTGGTAATCTTGGGATTAGTAGGTTTGAAAACTTTGCCTATTACCAGATTTCCAGAGATTGCGCCACCAAGTGTGGTTGTATCGTTAAGTTATCCAGGAGCAAATTCGGAAACCGTTGCAGAGAGTGTGCTTCTTCCGATCGAAGAGGCAATAAATGGGGTAGAGGATATGATGTACATTCGTTCATCTGCGACTAACTCAGGCTCAGGTAGCGTGCAAGTATTTTTTAAAACAGGAACAAATCCTGATATCGCTTCTGTGAATGTTCAAACACGAATTTCAAAAGCAATCAGTGCCATTCCATCTGAGGTTAATGATAATGGTATCACAGTCCAACCACGTCAGAGTGGAGCCATCATGACTATAAATATCTTTTCGGATAGAAAGGATACAGTTTATGATGAGACATTTTTGCAGGCATTTGCGCAAATCAATCTAATTCGTCCATTGCTTCGCGTAGATGGTGTGGCGCAGGTTTCACGTGTCGGCGCGCGCGATTATTCGATGCGCGTATGGTTGAATCCAGAGAAAATGGCTGTTTACAATATTATTCCGCAGGATATAACCAAAGCTTTGAATGATCAAAACTTTGAGATAGCTCCAGGTAAATTTGGTGAAACGTCGGACGAAGTTTTTGAGACTGTCATCAAGCACAAGGGTAGATTCAGCAAGCCCGAGGAATTTGAAAATATGGTAATCAAAACCAATAAAGATGGCTCTGTACTCTATCTTCGTGATATCGCACGAATAGAATTTGGAGCTACGAACTTGGGTAGTGATAATAAAGTGAATGGGCATCCAGGTCTTACATTAAATATTACACAAACTAGTGGTTCTAATGCGCACGAGATAGATATCGCGGTACGCGAAGTATTGGATGAAATTTCTAAATCTTTTCCTGAAGGTATTAAATATGATATTTCTTACAGTGTGCGTGATCAGATTGATCAATCTATTAATCAAGTAAAAAGTACCTTATTTGAGGCTTTTATTCTAGTTTTTATTATTGTATTTATCTTTTTGCAAGATTTTAGATCGACATTGATTCCAGCTATCGCAATTCCGGTTTCGCTGATTGGTACATTTTTCTTCTTGAGCCTTTTGGGTTTTTCGTTGAATGTATTAACCATGTTTGCGCTGGTGTTGGCTATTGGTATTGTAGTGGATGATGCGATTGTCGTAGTGGAAGCTATCCATCAAAAGATGCATGAAACGGGTATGCGTGCGAAGGAAGCTACGTTGGAAACGATGTCCGAAATCACAGGAGCTATTGTTTCCATTACGTTGGTAATGGCTGCGGTGTTTTTGCCTATAGGATTTATGGAAGGTCCTGCTGGTATATTCTATCAGCAATTTGCGTATACATTGGCCACTGCAATTCTGATATCCGCGTTTAATGCATTGACCTTATCTCCTGCATTATGTGCGCTGTTGTTAAAACCTGTACATCCCCAAGATATTGAAGAGGAAAAAAAGCTAAACAAATTTCAAAAATATAGAAATCGTTTTTTTACAGTGTTTAATGCCTCATTTGATCGATTTACCAATAAGTATATAATTGGAGTAAAATATTTGTTGAAAAAGAAAGTTGTTGCATTTGGGGGATTAATTCTTGTGACAATTATAGGTGTTGGATTATTGTATTTTACGCCAAAGTCATTTATTCCTACAGAAGACGACAGCTTCGTAACGTATTCTTTGGCTATGCCTCCTGGCGCATCTTTAGCGCGTACGACAGAAGTATTGCGCCGTGCAGATAGTATCTTGAAAAAGCGTGAAGACATTGAGGGAATGACCACTGTATCTGGTTTCAATGCTTTAGATGGTGGTACAAGTGCGGCTTTCGCAGCGGGCTATATTAATGTGAAACCGCACAAAGAGCGGAGTTCTATAAAAGACATAAATGATTTTATGGATACGATTCGCCAAGATTTATCGGTTATCAACGAAGCTTCTTTCAAGGTTTTTCCACGACCTACTGTTCAGGGATTTGGTGATTTTGCAGGTGTGCAATTAGTGCTACAAGATAGATTGGGAGGTGATATTCGCGATTTTGATGTGGTTGCAGATTCTTTTATCAATAAAATCAATGCCCTTGAAGAGGTTGACAATGCTTATACATCATTCAAGTCCAATTTTCCACAATACGAAGCGGATATCGATGTGGTCAAAGCGAAGAGTATGGGGGTCGATATAAAAGACATGATGAATACGATTCGTATGTATTTTGCACGTGTAAGTGCTGGTGATTTTAACCGTTTTGGTCGTACGTATCGTGTTTACATGCAGTCAGATTTTGAGCATAGAACGGATCCGGAATCGTTGAATTCTATTTTTGTGAGAAATAAAGACGGGAAAATGGTGCCAGTTGGTACGTTGATGACATTGAATAAAGTGGTGGGGCCAGAATCGATCTCTCGCTATAATTTATACAACGCGATAACTGTGAATGTCAATCCTTCTTCTGGATATAGTACAGGTGATGTGATGAAAGCCATAGAAGAATTGGCTGGAGATCAATTGCCCGGTAATTACGGTTACGAGTGGACTGGGATGTCTTACGAAGAAAGTAAATCTGGCACACAGACTGTACTGATTTTCGGGCTAAGTATATTGTTTATTTACTTTTTGCTCGCAGCACAATATGAGAGCTATATTTTGCCTTGGGCAGTCTTGCTATCTGTTCCAGTTGGATTGATCGGTGTGTTTTTAACCGTGTTGGCTGTAGGATTAGAGAATAACATCTATGTTCAAGTCGGCTTAATCATGCTAATTGGATTGCTTGCCAAAAATGCTATTCTGATAGTAGAGTTTGCAGTACAGCAGCGTGACAAAGGCAAATCAATTTATCAGTCTGCCATTGAAGGTGCTAGATTGCGTCTTCGACCAATATTGATGACCTCTTTAGCATTTGTTGCGGGATTAGTGCCATTGATGTGGTCTGTAGGGCCATCTGCGATTGGTAATCATTCTATTAGTTTTAGTGCGGCAGGAGGAATGTTGTCTGGTGTAGCGTTAGGGATTTTTATTATCCCTGTATTGTTTGTTGTGTTCAAAACTTTGGATGAACGCGTGAAGTTCAAAATGAATAAGTAATATGATGACGAAATTTTCATACAGATTTATCTTTTATATAATAGGATGTAGTTTGATATTTAGTTGTAAGGTTGGTGCAAAATACGAACGGCCTAATCTGAATACACCAAATGAATTTAGAGGTGCTACAGCTACATCCGCTACGGATAGCTCTTTAGCTCGCGTCAATTGGAGGGAGTTTTTTAATGATCCACACCTGATTGGTCTAATTGATTCAGCGTTAAGCAATAATTTTGATATGCGTATCGCGTTGAAGAATATTGAAATAGCAAATAGAAATTTGAGAATCAATAAATTAAATTATTTACCTAGTGTTGAAGCAAACATTGGTACTGTGAATAAGCAATATCGATCGGAAGATTTTTATGCTTCGCCTTCGTCAAAATGGTATGAGCACAAAGGTGAAAAGGCGCCTTCGTCATTATTTGGGTATCAATCTCAGTTTTCTACAGGCTTGGAGTTTAGTTGGGAATTAGATGTATGGGGTAAAATCGCAAATGAAGGCGATATCCTAAAATCTGTTTGGCTCAATTCACAAGAAGCACGCAATGCCGTGCAAACAAAGCTTATTGCGGATATTGCTACCGGTTATTTTAATCTATTGAAATTGGATGCGCAAATAGAAGTCGCAAAAAGAAATTTGCGGTTGAACGACAGTACATTACGAATGATTAAGTTACAATTCGAAGCGGGCGAAATCACAGCTTTGGCGTTGCAACAGACAGAATCACAGCGTCTTGTGGCAGCTTCTATGGTTCCGGATTTAGAGAAGGAAATCATTATTCAGGAGAATGCACTTCGCGTATTAATTGGAGAAATGCCAAACAATATTGCTCGTGGCGACTCCCTACATCACAAGCTAGTTAATTTCCAAGATGAAATTTCTCTAGGAAGTCCATTGGAAATAATTCGTGCTAGACCAGATATTAAATCCGCAGAGTATGATTTGATTGCTGCAAATGCAAATATGAGTATTCAACAAATTATGCGTTACCCACAATTGAGTCTGAGTGGTGTGTTCGGTGTAAATGCGATGTTGCCAAAAAATTGGTTTAATATACCAGGAGCTTTGTTAGGAGGGATTGCAGGCGAATTGACTGCGCCGGTATTCAAAAATAAAAAGCTGAAAAACAAATTTGAAATCGCTAAGATCGAACGTGATAAAGAAGAGTTGAATTTCCAGCGCACTGTGATGGAGGCAGTATCCGAAGTTTCAAATACAATAACGACAGTAGAGAAACAAAAGGAACAATTATTACTTTCCCAACAGCGTGTCAATAATTCTGAGTTAGCAGTGAAGAATGCGTCTTTATTATTTAGGAGTGGTTATGCTACATACTTGGAGGTTATAACAGCGCAAAGCAATGCATTAAAAAGTGAGCTGGATTTGGTGGAGTTAAAACAGAAACAACTGAATAGCTATGTGGGCTTATATCGCGCTTTAGGTGGTGGATGGGAATAGTTTGAATGTGTTGATTAAAAATAATTCACATATAAACAATAAGTTACGGTTTATTTCGTTTTTATTTTTCTGGGATACTTGTTTTGTATTACAATTCTTCCCTATCTTTGCACCACTCCGCAAGGGAGGAACGCTGGTAACAGCGATGAAACACGAGGTTAGAGACAGTTTAAACGGGGAAACTCTGGAAAAACAAAAAAAGAAAAAATCTTCAAATAAAATTTGCGGATTAAAATAAAGTTTCTACCTTTGCAGTCCCGACGGAAACGAAG
>NZ_WUQY01000088.1 GCF_009829085.1 Sphingobacterium bovisgrunnientis | reverse complement strand
TTGTATAAAAAAAGGCACCGACCTACTCTCCCACCTGTTACGGCAATACCATCGGCTCGGGCGGGCTTAACTTCTCTGTTCGGAATGGGAAGAGGTGAACACCGCCGATATAGGCACCCAAAGATCTTTAATGTCTCTTTGAGACTAAATTGACATACTATTGAAAGAAAAAATAGAACTTAAGAAGAAGACAACAGTTACTATCCGCTTGGAAAGCTTCGGGCTATTAGTACTACTCAGCTTTGGTCTCTCAACCTTTACACCTGTAGCCTATCAACGTAGTCATCTACTACGACCCTATAAGGAAGTCTCATCTCGTGGCTAGTTTCGCACTTAGATGCTTTCAGCGCTTATCTATTCCCGACGTAGCTACCCAGCCGTACACCTGGCGGCATAACTGGTTCACCAGCGGTCAGTCCATCCCGGTCCTCTCGTACTAAGGACAGATCCACTCAAACTTCCAACGCCCACAACAGATAGGGACCGAACTGTCTCGCGACGTTCTGAACCCAGCTCGCGTGCCACTTTAATGGGCGAACAGCCCAACCCTTGGGACCTTCTCCAGCCCCAGGATGTGACGAGCCGACATCGAGGTGCCAAACCTCCCCGTCGATATGAGCTCTTGGGGGAGATCAGCCTGTTATCCCCAGCGTACCTTTTATCCTTTGAGCGATGGCCCTTCCATACAGAACCACCGGATCACTATGTCCGTCTTTCGACCCTGCTCGGCTTGTAGGCCTCACAGTCAAGCAAGCTTATGCCATTGCACTCCTCGTACGGTTACCAAGCGTACTGAGCTTACCTTTGAAAGCCTCCGTTACCTTTTTGGAGGCGACCACCCCAGTCAAACTACCCACCAAACAATGTCCTCCGCATAGCGGAGTTAGAAACCGAATACAGAAAGGGCGGTATTTCAAGGTTGTATC
>NZ_WUQY01000087.1 GCF_009829085.1 Sphingobacterium bovisgrunnientis | reverse complement strand
TAACCCGTTGTGCATTATGATTTAGGGATAAAAAAGGAGAAATAAGTTGCTCATTGCGCTGATAATCAGTAAATTGTTTTAACTACAAAACGATTTAGAATGAACAACTTAAGAGCAAATTACGAAAGAATATTGGAAGTTTTAAGAAAAATATCAACAGAGCGGCAATTACCCATGCAACGCAGACGTCCAGCTATGAGCGACCTTGAGGTCATCAGCCTGAGTTTAACAGCTGAATATATGGGGATCGACAGTGAGAACGACCTTTTCCGAAAGCTTCCTTCCTGTTTGCAGGGTAAAATAGAGCGCACTGTATACAATAGAAGAAAGCGGAGATTGATGCTTTACCAGAATGCTATCCGTCTGGAACTTGCAGAATCGTTTAATGAATGCGAAGACGTATTTATTGTGGATAGTATGCCTTTGGAAGTCTGTAAAATTGCTCGCAGTTCCCGCTCAAAAATATGCAGAGAGGAACTTTACAGCATGCCGGCCAAAGGGTACTGTGCCTCGCAAAAGATGTACTATTATGGTTATAAACTTCATGCGGTTTGTTCGTTAAAAGGTGTATTTCAGGCTATTGACCTTACTCCGGCAAATGTCCATGATATTCATTATCTGAATGATGTCAGCGATCAGCTCTCGGATTGCACGCTGCTGGGCGATAAGGGATATCTGTCCGCAGCGGTACAGCTAAGCCTTTTTGAACACGCCAATATCAGGCTGGATACGCCAAAAAGAAATAACCAAAAGGGATGCAAACCTCAATTCAGCTTGTTCAGAAAATCCAGAAAACGAATTGAAACCTTGTTTTCGCAAATGTGCGACCAGTTTATGGTAAGACGCAATTATGCCAAGTCCTTTGATGGTTTCAAGACCAGAATACTGACGAAAATTACAGCCATGACGATTGTTCAATACATCAACAAAAATATATTCAACAGGAATATCAACAATTTAAAAATTAGCATTATTTAAAATGCACAACGGGTT
>NZ_WUQY01000086.1 GCF_009829085.1 Sphingobacterium bovisgrunnientis | reverse complement strand
ATTCTCGACTTTATTGACATTTTTTGTAAACATATTCATAACTAAATGAACGGATGTAATTAGAAATAATTGTTGGACACATGTGAAATTTATTTGATAGGATTTTTGACTTCTGAATGATTTAACAAATTTTGACATTTTTGAAAAATCGATGTTTCGCAGCCTATGCTTGATTTTCTTGCTATTTTGATCGTAAAACCTTTATTACTCGAAGAACGAGTTTAATTTCAACAAAAAACCTTCATCAGACTAAAATAAGTCGATAAACTTTTTTGGAAAAGTGTAATTTATCGAATTACGACAAATTCGAAATATTGTTTGTTTTTAGGTTCGGCTCAATTTTTTCATAATTTTTATCGTAAACAGCATTATAAACTAAACAACATGCGTCATTTTTAAAAATCGATTTTTCACTTGTGAAAGTATGCTGATGCACCTTTTCGATGGTGTAGAATTCGTGAATTTATGACAAATTCGAAAAATGTGATGTTTTTATGCTATACTTTATTTTTCGAACTGTATTTACATTGACCGCTTCGTAACTCAAAAATGGGTGTGAATTCAGAACAATTATTTTTTTACGAGGGAAATTACTGATCTAGCTTTTCAATTGTGTAGAAATCATAAAATTACGACAATCTCAAAAAATTATACTTTATCTTGGCTATACTCGATTTTTGAGCCATTTTATTTTACAACTTCAGATTTAAAGAACGAGTGCACCCTCAAAAAAATTATTATCTGCATTTCAAATTATGAAAATCGATATATTCGACAAGGAACGATTTTCAAATTACGACAACTTCAAAAAATTGATGATTCTTTTTTTATTCTCGACTTTATTGACATTTTTTATAAACATATTCATAACTAAAAGAACGGATGTAATTAGAAATAATTGTTGGTCACATGTTAAATTTATTTGTTAGGGTTTTTGACTTCTGTATGATTTAACAAATTTTTATACTTTTGAAAAATCGTTGTTTCATAGAGTTTGCTTGATTTTC
>NZ_WUQY01000084.1 GCF_009829085.1 Sphingobacterium bovisgrunnientis | reverse complement strand
ACCACTTATCCATATCCCAGAGATTACTCCCCATGTCGGCGAGTTTAAAGTAGTGCATCCAGCCTGTGAGGTATTCCCTAAGGTAGAGAATTCGCTGTTCATCGCTCCAACCCCGACTACGACCAGTTAATACTTTAATCTTAGCTTTCATCTTCCCTAGACTTTTAGGGTGAATACGTAAGCGCGACTCCCCTCGGTAATTGTAGAAACTGTAGCCTAGAAATTTAATCTTCGAGACATAGCTAACAACACTTTTCTCTTTATTGACCTTAAGCATCAGCTTACCTTCAACAAATTTTGTGATGGATTCCATCACTCGTGAGGCGCTCCGTTTACTACGGCACAATATAATAAGGTCATCAGCGTAACGTACAAATTTGTGTCCTCGAGATTCCAGTTCTTTGTCCAGTTCATTAAGCATGATATTGCTCAAAAGTGGACTTAGTGGCCCCCCTTGAGGTACACCTTCTGTAGTTACTTTAGTCCTTCCGTTTATTTCTACACCTGCTCTCAAGTATCGATGGATAAGTGAGATCAGTCTTCCATCTTTGATCGTGCGTGATAATAATTCAATCAGTTTACTGTGATTCATCGTATCGAAAAACTTCTCTAAGTCCATGTCTACGGAATACTTATACCCCTGTTGAATGTATGCCTTGCATTTGATAAGCGCTTGATGCGCATTGCGACCCGGACGAAAACCGTAACTGTGGTCACTGAATTCAGGTTCGTAGATTGGTGTTAGGATTTGACTAATGCCCTGCTGGATGAGCCGATCAACTACTGTTGGGATGCCAAGCATTCGTTTTGACCCATTCTCTTTGGGAATTTCGACACGTCTTACCGGTGCAGGAGAATAATTCCCCTGCTTGATGGATGTTAAAAGTTTCTCCTTATGCTCTCTAAGATAATCTCCAAGGGATTCGACGCCCATCTTATCGATACCGCAAGCACCACGATTACCGACCACTTGTACATAGGCAGCATTTAGGTTCTGACGGCTAAGAAGTTGTTCTAAAAGTCCATCTACT
>NZ_WUQY01000083.1 GCF_009829085.1 Sphingobacterium bovisgrunnientis | reverse complement strand
AATCGAGTAGGAAGATAGGGATTATTTCCCTATCTGTCCTCTCACACCACCTGGCATACGGATCCGTACCAAGGCGGTTTGTTAGAATAACGTCGTTTGATGTGTTGTTCTCCAGTAATAGTAGTCTGCAAATCCTTCGTAACCTAGTTTAGTAAAGTATGAGTTTGTTAGCGTTGTTTGAAGGATAGGACTTGTCCCTGTTCGAGTATAGGATTTACGGGTGTTCGCATGTTGATAGGCAAGCCAGCGTTTGGTTCCCAGTTTTATTAAGTTCCGAATTCGATTACCTGCGGTCTTCCATTGTTTCCAAAGCAGAACTCGCAAGCGTCTTCGCACTAGTTTATCTAGTGCTACCATCACCTTCTTATTCGTTGTTATACGAAAGTAATCCACCCAGCCGTGAGTAATTTGCCGTAGTTTAGTCAGTCGCTCATGCATAGGAGTAACTGTATTACGTCGAGTATTTTGACGTAACTTCTCTCGGATTCGTTCGATACTCTTTGCAGAGATACGAATGTGCCAATCTCCTTGACTTTTGAAGAAACTAAAGCCGAGTAAATTACTTTGGGAAGGCCTGCTTACCTTACTCTTTTCACGGTTCACCTTCAGCTTTAGTGTAGATTCGATGTAGCTGGTGATGTTGCGCATGATACGAGTTGCGGATTTATTGCTCTTCGTGTAGATACTACAGTCATCCGCATAGCGTACAAATCGATGTCCACGGGAGCTGAGTTCCGTATCCAGTTCGTGGAGGATGATGTTTGACAAAAGTGGACTTAAAGGACTGCCCTGTGGTGTACCCTTGGTTCGCTTTTGTTCAAGACCATGATCCATAATCCCACAACGAAGGTATTTCCCGATCAGGGCTAGGACTCGACGATCCATAATCTTCTTGCTCAAAAGATGCATCAGTTTGTCGTGGTTCACTTGATCGAAGAATTGCTCCAAATCAAGTTCAACTACCCACGTATAGCCTAAGTTCAGATACTCTTGCGCTTTACTGACGGCCTGATGAGCATTACGATTCGGACGGAAGCCGTAGCTGTTATCGTGA
>NZ_WUQY01000082.1 GCF_009829085.1 Sphingobacterium bovisgrunnientis | reverse complement strand
TGGAGTTGCTACCTTTGAGTGGAGACAGATTTAAAAAATAAAGAATTAAATTTGTTAACATATGGCACGAGTATTTGAAGAATCTTTTAAAATCATGGCAGTTGAGTTATCCTGTATAAAAGGATCTGTATCTGCAGCAGCATTAGAATTAGGAATAGATCCAAGTCGTCTTACCAAATGGCGTATGGATCCTCGATTCAATGGAGGGAATCTACTACCTAAAAACGATAAAATATCTCCTGAGGAGCAAGAATTGCGCGAGTTGAAGAAGAGGCTTAAGGAATCGGAGTTGGAAAATGAGATTTTAAAAAAGGCAGTCGCCATCTTTTCCAAGGGAGGCTAAAAGTATATTGGTTTATTAAGAATAATATGAACCAGTATGGAGCTGATAAGATGTGTGCTGTACTAAAAGTTAGTAGCAGTGGTTTTTACAAGTGGTTGACTAAAAAAAGTAGTCTCCTGGAAGCGAAAAGCAAAAAATTGATCCAGTTGATTCAAGATGAATTTGAAAAAAGCAATCAAATTTATGGAAGTCCTCGTATAGCTAAAAAGCTGAAGGAGAAAAATCATAATGTATCACGTTCTTACATAGCTAGAATAATGAAGAGATTGAATATCAGAAGTAAAACACGTAAAAAATTCAAAGTAACAACAGATTCCAGTCACAGTTATCAAATAGCGCCGAATCTTTTGAATCGCGATTTTACAGCTACAGATGTGTCTCAAAAATGGGTAAGTGATCTGACCTACATACGCACTAAAGCAGGATGGTTATATTTAACTACAGTTATAGATTTAGCTGATCGAAAAGTTATAGGATGGGCTTTTAGCAAATCCATGACTGCAAAAGAAACCAGTGTAAAGGCGTTAAAAATGGCTATTAAATGCAGAGGGGTAAAACCAGGGTTGATATTCCATTCTGATAGAGGAGTACAGTATGCCTGTGATGAATTTAAAAAAATTATAAACAAGACCGAGATTCATCAAAGTATGAGCAGAAAAGGGAATTGCTGGGATAATAGTGTGGCAGAAAGTTTTTTCAAGACACTAAAGACCGAACTTGTATATCATTACAAATTTGAAAATAGAGAAATCGCAAAATTGAAAATATTTGAGTACATAGAGGGCTTTTATAAT
>NZ_WUQY01000081.1 GCF_009829085.1 Sphingobacterium bovisgrunnientis | reverse complement strand
GGAGATCGATATGTTAAAAAGTTCACTACCTACAACCACGTTGTGGTGATGCTGTTTGTTGCTTTGGAGGGCTATTCTTCCATCCGGGAAGTGATAATAGGGCTTCTAGCCAATGCACATAAGCTGAGCCATCTGGGTTTGAGCTATATCGTTCGGCGAAGTACTTTATCGGAAGCTAACCAGCGTCGCAGTAGTAATTTATTTGGTGAAATTTATATGGAGGTTTATCTCCGGAACCGGAAACATTTAGCGGACAGCCGCTTGAGTGATGCCGATATGAAAAGGCTTTATATCATGGATTCGACGACCATCACGTTGTTCAAGGACATTTTGAAAGGGGTTGGTCGCAATCCATTACAAGGAAAGAAAAAGGGCGGTATCAAGGCGCATACCATCGTCAAAGCCAGTGAAAATGTTCCCTGTTTGATCCGCTACAGCGCAGCAGTCCGTCATGACCACACGTTCCTTCACGAAGTCCATACTTTGTCCAAAGGATCAATTATCACATTTGACAAAGGTTATGTAGATTACGCCCAATATGAAGCATTTTCTCAAAGCGAGATCTTTTATGTTACCCGTTTGAAAGACAATGCAGTCTATGAAGCACGTAAAGAGTACGATTTACCAGAGAATGCGCCCTCAAGTGTATTAAAAGATGAAGAAGTTGTTTTGTATTACGGACAGGACAAAAAGAACGAGCATCGCACCAGGCGGATCGCCTATTGGGATGATGAAAACAAACGGTTATTTGAGTTTATATCCAATAATTTTGAGTTTTCGGCAGAAAAAATAGCTTTGATCTATAAACAGCGATGGAAAATAGAATTACTGTTCAAGCAGCTAAAACAGAACTTTCCGCTTAAATATTTTCTGGGAGACAATGAAAATGCCATTGAAATACAAATATGGGCAGCTATGTTGGCTAATCTATTGATTACATTGGTAAAAAGTAAGGTAAAACACCCATGGGCATTTTCAAATATGGTGTCCCTAATCAGAAACCAATTGATGAATTATGTCGATATATATCGTTTCCTTGAAGATCCAGAGGGATGTTGGCGCAAAGTCAATTATAGTAATGAAAATCGATACGAAAATTCACTCTTTACAGAGCATAGGAGGCTTGCTTTTTGAAATAAGTAAGAAAACAACCTCAGAACGAACTTGAATCAACAAATAAAATTAAATATCCGTTTTACCGGACAACAATGATTT
>NZ_WUQY01000080.1 GCF_009829085.1 Sphingobacterium bovisgrunnientis | reverse complement strand
ATTCCTGAAAATGAAAAATGAAAAAAATACGCCTTGAGATCAAGTCAAGAAAGAAAAAAAAGAACCTGAGTAGTTACGTTTTTTTGTTAATACATTTAGTTTAAATTAAAAAAACTCATCAAACACTATTGATGAGTTTCAAACTAACTAAGTCAAATAAGCCACTATAATTATGATTCATCATTTGTTAAATCATTTATGTAGTTATCTGGAAGACAATATTGAAGATTGCTCTTTCTATGTAGGCTATTTACCTGGTCGAGACGCTGCCGCTCAAAATGTGGATGATGGTGTTTATATCACTTTGTTGGCTATAACAGAAGATGTGGCTGCTAAAATCCCTTTTGTATATGCTCAAGATGTAAATAGAAATATTTCTAAGCAAGACCCACCCATCATTTTAGAATTAAGCGTGATGGTCTCGGCCTATTTTAAAACCTATACAGAAAGTTTAAAAGCAATGTAAGCATCCGTTTATCCCCCTGTATGTTTGAATAGGTTAACTATCTAGCTTTGCCTTATTAAATTTATAATTATGGTAATAAGTAATCTCTCGAGCGAAATGCACAATCATTATGTTTGCTGGCAACACAGTGGTCTTAGTCAGCGTTCGTACTGTTCTGAAAATAATCTATGCGAAGGTCAATTCCATTATTGGATTAAGAAGTTCCGTCAACTGGATTCCCATGCGAATAGCGTGAATTCTGGTTTTGTTCCTCTGGTTGTTACCGCAAGTAACAGTATTAACCCTATCGTAGAAATTCAGCATAAAGATGGTCATTGTATCCGTTTTTTTCAATCGGTAGATGCTTCGGTCCTAAAATTGTTGTTATAATATACATCTGCATTGAATATAACACAAGAAAAGTATACAGTGTCGCATACTAATGTTCAGAAAAATGAATACAAATCTTTTAAATATTGCGGTGTAATATTTTTGCATGCTTATTTAAATAATCTTTTTCAAAATTTAGGTCTGCTTGTGAATAAGGTTTTTGTTGATGAGTCTGCAAAAATCAAGGCTGTTTATATATTGTACTATTTAGTAACATTTAGCGAAGTTGGAGATGAAGATGATTTTCAGTTTTTAAAAATGCTGGTTGGACTTGATAATAATATTTTTATTTCACCTCATTTTGAATTACTTGATGACGAAAAACAAATGTGTGTCTGTGTTTTAGAGCATCTTATAAAAGATTGGGATATATTAAAAAGTACATCAAAAGAAACAATTCAACATAACTTCTTACAACGTAGCGGTATCATAAAACTGGAAGAACGAACGATTGATATCCATCTCGAGAAATCAGGTTTTGACATTTTGCTCGATCATTTTCCTTCAAATTATAGTTAAACCCAGATTACGCAGTAGATATTTTCATTTGAAGATCTATCGGGTAATCCCAAAGTCCCCTGAACCATTTTCT
>NZ_WUQY01000008.1 GCF_009829085.1 Sphingobacterium bovisgrunnientis | reverse complement strand
TTCCGTCGGGACTGCAAAGGTAGAAACTTTATTTTAATCCGCAAATTTTATTTGAAGATTTTTTCTTTTTTGTTTTTCCCGATTTCTCAGTTTAAACAGTCTCTAACCTCGTATTTCATTGCTGTTACCAGCGTTCCTCCCTTGCGGAGTGGTGCAAAGATAGAAACATTTATACATCACTTCAAAGCTTTAGCGCGAATTCTTTTTCCAATTTGAGTTAAGTCGCTGGAAGATTGAGGGATAAAATCATAAGAAGAATATAAAATTCTGCCTAATGTTAAATTTTACTAAAAATGCATTAATTATTTTTAAAATACGAAACCCTTCGTATATTTGATGTACGAAAAGATTCGTAGTTAAAGCAGCGATTATGAAACCGACAGAAAGTGAGTTGGAGATATTACAAGTACTATGGGACAGGCAACCATGCTCCGTAAGAGAGGTTCATGAATCCCTGAAAAGAAAAGATATAGGTTATACAACTACATTGAAATTGATGCAAATCATGCTTGAGAAGAAACTAGTAACTCGAGACACCAGTTTAAAAAGTCATTTATATAGCACGGCTATCAATAAAGAAGCTATAGAGCATCAATACCTTAATCGCATGATTGAAACCATTTATAATGGCAACACCTCGAGATTAATCATGCAAGTACTCGGTAATCATAAATCAAGTAAGGAAGAAATTGAATTGATAAAAAAGTATTTAGATAACTTATAAACCAATACTATGGAAAATATTTTTCAATTATTAATCAATGCTATGGGCTGGAGCATGGTTCACTCCCTATGGCAAGGCGCATCTTTATATATTATACTGTATGGGTTATTCCTTATATTTTATAATTGGAGTCCAGACACCAAGTACAAAGTTGCATATTTTTTTCAAAGTCTAATTTTTATTAGTTTCATCACAACATTTGTAAAAACTTTCAATATTTCAACAGGTGTAATCTTGCCAAATAGCACTTCACAAGAAGTGTTTTATAGTTATATTGACAAATTGCAAAACTCAAATTGGTCAATTACAAAACTCTTTCCTTACATGGTAATAATATATACCATAGGAATAATAGTACAAACATTCCTTTGCATCAAGAGCTTCGACTGGCTTAAGAAAATTAAACAAACAAGTTCACAGATAATTCCTACGGAATGGTTAAACATACTAGAAGAAATTAAGAACAACCACAACATATCTCCGAAAGTTCGCCTATTAACTTCACCTAAAATAGAAAGCCCAATAACCATCGGCTTTTTGAAACCTTTAATCATTTTTCCAACAGCATACATTAATAGTATTTCGACCGAAGAAGCGGAAGCCATTTTATTACATGAAATAGCTCATATTAGAAGACATGATTATCTCTTCAACATCATACTCATTAGTATTGAAACTACCTTGTTTTTTAATCCTTTTATTTGGCTTGTAAGTAGACATATTAAAGTCGAAAGAGAGCAGTCCTGTGATGATTTTGTAACTACACATATTCCTAACCCAATTATATATGCAAAGACATTATTGCATGTAGAAGTATTAAGAAATGCACACCAAACATCCCAAGCATTAGCATTGTCGGGAGACAATAAGTACGATTTATTAAATAGAATCAAAAGAATAAACAAACAAATTATGGAATCCAAATATACATCCTATAAACAGCAATTAGGAGTTATAATATGCGCATCCTTAACATTCATCTTTATTGCTTGGGCTAACCCTAATAATAAACAAAATCAACAGGTGGCAATCAATGAAATCGTGATTACGAAAATAGAAAATATCGAAACTATTGATACCACAATAGCTAGAGCAGAACAAAGGTCAATGCCAGTAAAAAAGAAAACACTATTAAAAGATACTTCTACGATTATTGTCCATGAATTTGAAAATAATGAAGAAATTAAGCCCAACAAGCATATTGAATCAGTAGAAAAATTACTTAATTCAAAAAACTTCAAAATAATTATAGCGAATATTGAAGAAGGAGCTAATGCCATTGAAAGGAAATTAAACTCCACAGAATGGAAGGACAAAATGACTAAAATAGAGCTTAAAACTCAAGTAAGCTTAGATGAATATTATAATTCTGAAGAGTGGAAAGACAAAATGGCACAAATAGAGATTAATACGCAAAAAATACTTGAGGAAAAATTTAATTCTCCTGAATGGAAAGATAAAATGGCTAAAATCGAAATTAAAACGCAAAAAATTCTAGAAGAAACTTTTAATTCCCTAGAATGGAAAAAAAAGATTCAAGACTTGGAAAAACTACATAACTCTAACTAAGTCAAAATGCACATAAAAAAGTACATTTCTGACATTAAAAGAAAGCCGAATCTACCGAATTAGATTCGGCTTTCTTTTAATGTTGATTTTATGTATTATTGTTCCTCAAGATAACCGATATGAATATCATTTATGCTATTGACCTTTTAGGAACTATGGTTTTTGCTATTTCTGGCGCGATGGCAGGGCATAGAAAGGGTATTGATATATTCGGTTCTACTTTCATGGCATTTGTAACAGCTATTGGCGGAGGATCATTGCGTGACATATTCTTAAATATTCGACCTGTCTGGGTAGAAGATGGCAATTATCTCTTGGCTATATTCGTTGGTGTCTTTATTTCAGTTATTGCGAACAAACAACTTTACAGCCTAGCTAAAACATTAACCTTATTTGATGCGATAGGTATTGGCTTCTTCACGGTAGTTGGAACACAAAAATCCTTAGATTATGAATCCAGCAGTATTGCAGCCATCATGTTAGGAATGTTTTCTGCAGCTATGGGCGGTGTGATTCGCGATGTATTGATAAATGAAACCCCTCTTATTTTACGAAAAGAAATATATGCTTCTGCTTGCCTGTCGGGCGCATTACTTTTTGTGTTACTTAACTATTGGAATGTTGACAACGGCTGGAATGCCTTCATAAGTGCTTCACTCGTTTTCTTGATCCGTATAGTATCGGTAAAACACAATCTTTCCTTACCGGTTGTCGAAATGAAAAAAGATGAAGGGTTATAATACTTCCAACAATTTTTCAAAAGCCATTCCGCGTGAAGCTTTCAATAGGATAAAACTATCGTTGATTTCAGCAACCGCAGCTTTAGCTTCATCAGTAGTCTGATAAAACTCAGTAGAATCATCGCGGTGGAGATAAAATTCTTTGCCAACAAATATCAATCTTTCAAAACCAAGAGTTTTTGCTTTTTGAACCAAAGCTTTGTGCTCTTCAAAAGACTCATTTCCCAACTCAAACATATCCCCCAAAACCACCACTTTGTGGTCTGCGGTCAACACCTTCATATTGTCCAATGCAGCCGCCATACTACTCGCATTAGCGTTGTAAAAATCCGCCACAATCATGTTTCGTGATGTTTGGGTAATCTGCGAACGGTTATTTTTAGGTACATACGACGCTATTCCTTCATTGATCTTAATAGGATTCATCCCAAATTCAAGACCAATGGCAATTGCAGCTAATATATTTTCGGTATTGTACGAGCCTGTTAGATGCGTATAAACTTCATAAGATTCAGATTTATCACCTTCTTTCCAAGCGATAGAGAGGTAAGGGTTGGCCATTAAAAGTTTACCTACGATGTTATTTGTTTCCGAGAAACCATATGTAATCACCTTTGTAAAATGACGTTGTGCAGCCATTTCTACTAAATGAGCATTATCTGCTTGTAGAAATAAAGTTCCTTTGTTTACAGATAGAAGATCATAAAGCTCACCTTTTGTTTTTTTAACTCCGTCAAAAGATCCAAAACCTTCTAAGTGCGCTTTTCCAACATTGGTAATAAAACCATGTGTCGGACGTGCGATATTCGCCAAAAACTCAATTTCACCAACATGATTTGCTCCCATTTCTATGATTGCTATTTCGTAAGAATCGTCTATGGACAACAACGTCAAAGGCACGCCAATGTGGTTATTTAAATTACCTTGCGTGGCATAAGCACGAAACTGTTGCGATAAAACCGAATAAACCAACTCTTTTGAAGTTGTCTTACCATTTGTTCCTGTAATTCCAACCACAGGAATAGCTAATTTTTGGCGGTGATACAACGCCAAATCTTGCAACGTCTTTAAAACGTCTTCAACTAAAATATATTGATCGCCGTTAACAAACACTTCTTCATCCACTACGACATAAGCTGCGCCATGCTCCAAAGCTTGAGAAGCAAATGCATTTCCATTAAAGCTTGCACCTTTCAGCGCAAAGAAAATACTTTTTTCTTTAATATTGCGTGTATCAGTAGAAATTACAGGATATTGCTTATAGATGTCGTAAAGAGTCTCAATTTGCATAACAACAAAATTTTAGTACGACAAATGTAGTAATCTTCTGTCCTTGTGTAAATAAAAAAAGGAGCATTGCTCCTTTTTTATTTCAATTTATATGCGACAACGCTATTGCTGTTAAATGTAGGGATATAGAGAATACTTTCTTTTTGGTTATAACCCAGATCTGCGGTATTCATTTTGCCTTGTACATCAAGCATCTTTTGAATCTCTCCATTCGCTTTCACATAATAAACAAGACCAACCCAGCAGGTAACAATATAATCTCCATTTCCAACTGGTTCCAAACCGTCACCACCTTGATCAAAGCCTTTTGTGAAAACTGTTACTTTTTTGTTGGCGTCAATAGACCAAAATTCTTTTCCAGCAAGGGCCAAAAGTTTACCACCTTCCGCTTTCAATCCATTCACTGAGGGAACATTGTCCAAATACAACGAAGCTTTACCATTTCGCAATTGAAAAATCTTATTTTCTCTCGTATCCGAAATGTAAACGATACCCGAATCATCCACTGTTACATCATTCAAAAAAGTCGATCCTTCCACTGGAATCTCATCAATGACATTACCAGTAACCACATCTACGACTATCACATCCGTAATATCAGCAATGTATAATAATCCCTTATGAATTGCTAATCCTTTCGGTGCATTCAATCCAGTAACCCAAGTTGCATTTTTGATTGAACCATCGGTATTCAATAGCGCAACTCCTCCTTTACCGTCTTTCTCACTACCAGATCCATCAATCAGTGAAACAAATAAAACATTGTCCTGTGGGTAATACAAAACCGATTCTGGTGTTGGAAGCTGTTCTTTAGATTCCCAAATAACTGCTATTTTCTTCTCCTGCGCATTTGTCAATTGAACGCCTAAAACAGCAAAAAAGATAAGCAATACATTAATTTTAATCATGATTTGTTTTTTATTGGTTGATTAATTGTAAATATATGAATTTCAAAAGAATCCTAAGACTCTAATTCAAAAACACAAGCGAAGCAAATTTGTTCACCCTTAACGATTTTAAAAACAATTTTGTTGTCAAAACTTCCTTTTTGAATGGAAATAGTATCGTTGAAACTTAACTCTTTGATGAAGTTGAGGTCAATTGCTCGTATCTTGTTTATTAATATCAAGCTTGGATCTACATAATTAATGCACCATTCCAGATACTTCGTGTTATTCACATGATTCACGATATCTAAATCCGAAAATTGTACGACTTGTGTATAAATTTCCGATACTTCAAATGAAAGATCGATACGCTGATTCGCAAGTTCTGTAGCATGTTGATTTGGATATTGTTCTATATATGACGTATCAAATGGCAACATGTCCGGTCTTCTGGTTTTAATATTGAAGATTGCCCATAATGAGGTAACAGCTAACAGCTTCTTGCCTTCACGTGAAACTTCAAAATCCCGCGTTGATTTAAACCCTTTTAATTCCTGAATCCAAGTCTTCACCTCTACATCTTGCGAAAATCTAGGCAATTCTTCAATCTCAATGCGCATACGATTCATTACCCAAGACTGATCGTACAGGGATAAATCATCAAAACCAACAGCACCCAAGTCAGCATGTTCCGCCGCTGTCAATTGCAGTATGTTTGCTAATTCGGGAAATTTTATAGCGCCATTGGGGTAACATTGGGAAAAATAAACTTCCCACTTTTTGTGGTGTATTGACTTGAAGTCTTTAGATAATGGCATAGCTCTTCTCCTTTTAACTATTTTCTTTGTTCAGCCATTTTGGTACATCGGGCGATACATAGGCATTCATTTTCTGCACTAATTCTTCGATATTATCTGCAACCAAAAGCATTTCTTCATTTTGCTTATTCAAAAGCCCGACCTCAACCATATTGTGTATAAAAGCAATCAAATGATCATAAAAGCCATTAATATTTAGCAAGCCTACAGGCTTTTGATGCAATCCTAATTGTGCCCAAGTAATCATTTCGAACAATTCCTCCAAGGTCCCGTACCCTCCAGGAAGTGCTATTATTGCTTCACTCAAGTCATTCATCATCATTTTGCGCTGATGCATATTCTCAACTGCAATCAATTCAGTGACGCTAAAATGGCCAATCTCTTTACTATTCAGAAAATGCGGAATAACACCAATGACTTTGCCGTTATTCTCCAGCGCACCATCAGCAACAGACCCCATTAATCCTACTCGACCGCCTCCGTACACCAAAGTAATATTCTGCTTCGCTAGATATTCGCCTACGCCATATGCTTTTTGCATCCATACCGCATCAAAGCCTGGGCTCGACGCACAAAAAACCACTATACTTTTGAATTTCATAATACAAAACTAAATAAAAAAGACCGCAGACATTTTCAGTCTACGGTCATCTTTAAGAATGGCAAGGCCTTCTTTTTACAAAGCTCTTTCTTTCTCTTCGCTGCTGTCATTGACCCTGCGAATAGATTGCTTTAGATTGCCAAACTTGTAAGTCAACGTAAGTCTTACCGTTTGACTATCGCGGTATTGATATATTCTAGAATTAAATTCCTTGAATTCTGTAAACACATTATTGTGGTTGGTATGGAATATATCCGTTACAGCTAATTTTAATGAGGTCCGTTCGTCTTTCAAATTGTATGTAGCGCCAATATCTGTACCCCAACGTCGTTGAATTTTATACATATTGTAGATGAAAGGTGAATTATAACGTAAAGACATTTCGCCAGACAATTGTTTACTAAATCTGAAATTGTTGTTCATATTCGCTTGGATAAATGCAGACCCCAAATTCACATCATATCCCGATATTGGCCCTTTAAAGTGCATATAGATTCCTGTGATATTATTGAACATCGTCCAAACCTTGCCTATGCGATAAGGAATACTCAAGTTGATATATGAGGTAGTTTGTTCACCCAAATTCTCACGTGTAATCCACGTAGTTTTTAATACGGTGTCTTGGCCAAGGCTTTCTGTCATTGCACCTTTGGTGATATCATGACCTAATGCAATATTAAAACGCTTATATAAAGTATAGTTTAATGCAAATCCATCTGTATACTGTGGGTTCAAATACGGATTACCTTTATTGTATGTTCTTTTGTCCACATAATATTCAAAAGGATTCAAATTTCTGTAATTTGGACGAGAAACCTTACGCGAATAACTCAATGCAAAGACGTGGTTTTCATGCGCATTATAGGACAATGAAGCGGATGGAAATAAGTCAAAATAATCGCGCTTTACTTGTTTATTTTGCGTAATAGAATGACCATCTGAGATTGTATATTCACCCCTTAAGCCCGCTTTGATTCCCCATTTTTTGATATTGGTATTATAATCAAAATAACCCGCTAAAATCTGTTCTTCGTAATTAAATATATTTGAGCGGTTTGTGTTATTTTGCCAATTTGAACCTACAAGATTTTTGAAGTTAACATCATTATCAGACTGCACATTGCTATACTTTACGCCTGTTTCTATGTTTCCCTTTCCTAATTTTTGCGTGTAATCTAATTTCGCTGCCAAGATTTTAATGTCTACACCGAATGTACTTCTCTCAAATTCCGGAGCGTACATTAATGTTTCGCCATCGCCAAAATAAGAAAAGTACCCATAATTCAAGATCGAATTGGTCTTGAAAGTACTATAATCAACATCTGCTGTCAATTTCTTACCCGTAGTATCAATCACGAACTCATTGTTTATATTCACCGAATAGCGATTGAATTTTTCATCATTATTATTGTCTGAAACCATTATTGAATCCACCGAACTATTAGGACGAGACATCAATGTAGTCCCTGGAGTCAGTTGATCTTCCTTATTATTTGCGCCATTAAATTGAATCATAAAGGTATTACGCGCAGATGTTTTTTGCTCAAAGCCCACTTTGTAATTATGAGTTTTTTCGGCATTTTGGAATACAGATGACTGATCAAAGTATGTATCTGCCAATTTATTGGGTATAATTCGCGTAATGCGAATATTCTCGTTATAATTATTATCCGTATAAGAATAGTTTGTGAAGAATGTAGAGTTATTCTTTTTATAATTTACATTGAAGGACGAATTGCCACGTAATTTCTCTCCCACAGCTCCACTTGCAATGAAAGATCCATTGAAGCCTTCCAAACGATTTTTCTTCATCACGATATTGATAACTCCGCCTGATCCCTCCGCGTCATCTTTAGCCGAACGTGTAGTAGATAATTCAATACTTTTAATCTGAGCGCCATCCGTACTTTTCAATAATGTAGCCAGTTGTTCGCCGGTCAAATAAGTCTGACGACCGTCTATGGTAACATTTACGCCTTGTTGACCCATCAACGAAATATTGTCATCTTTATCTACATCTACACCAGGAGCTCTTTTCAATACTTCTAAAGCATTATTGCCCGCGCTGATAGAAGAATTTTCTACGTTCATGACCAACTTACCATTAGTATGTTGTATTTGTGGCAATTGACCTTGTACAGTAACCGCTTCCAACTCTTTAGTCAAAACTTGTAAAATGATATCATCTATGCTAACAGAATTTTCTGCGGTTTGAAACGCTGAAGATTCACCCTTCGCATAGCCTACAGCTGTGGCTTCAATTCTAAAAGTTCCTACAGGAAAACCCGATAGCTTAAATTGTCCTTTGTCATTGGTGACAGTAGATTTGATAAATCCGCGATTTGGCTCAGTAACAAGATACACTGAAGCATTGGCTATGGGCGCATTATCCGCATTCTTGATGTAGCCAGTAATAGTCTTTTGTTGCGCTACAGCGAGTTGCATACAAAGTATCATGCTACCTAAAAGTTGTAAAAGTAATTTCATGTGTGTGGTTAGCTTCTGTAAAATATTCTTCTTATTTCTCCCAAAATTAGACCGAAAAAGGACATAGAAGAATGCGTATTAGATTAACAGAAGAAGTTATTCGGTGAAATAGTAATATTGGTCGGTAAAAAATTTGTCGCCTTCCATTTTTATTAAAAGGCGACAAATAATCGTTTTTTATTTTTGATATAGAAAATTAATTCACAGTGACAGTTACACGCTCTGCAATTTCCTTTGCTTCTTTTTCAATTTTACGTGCATGCTCTTCTGCTTCTTTAGCATGTTGTTCTGCCTTTCTAACCAATTCCTCTACCGTACTTTCTGTTTCAGTTTTCTTGCTGATAGGCAGAAATCTTGGGGTACACTGCAAACCAGTTCTGCCCATTATCCATTCTGTAGCTTTGATTTCTTCATCCGAATCATACGCTTGTTGGCAATCCCAATTTGAAATGTTTCGCAGTTTATAACTAATAGAATTATCTACCACCACACGCGATCCGACAGGCAAATAGAGTGTAGCCGATACAGATTGATCTCTGTATTTTCTATTTGGGTTGATACCAAAATGCGAATTAAAAACTATTTTTTCGTCTGTCTGATTAGCCAAATAACTAATTTCAGCAGCATTTGTAGTCGCGACTTGATATGTTTTTCCACGCGCAAAATAATTGTATTGAATATAAGGTTTTGCCAAAGAATCTATACTTTCAAAACTTATGCTTATATCATTGCGTAATGCATATTCTAAATCTTCTCCGTTCAGTTCAATTTTAAATTTTTTACCTTCTTTATCTGCTGCAGAAGCTTCTATCAGACGAACATCCTTTTCTGTAATATAATACACTTTACGCTCACTTAAAGGCCTTTCTACTTTTATGGTGCTGGATTCTTTGAATTCCTGCGCACCTATAAAACTGAAAAATATTACTGCAATAATGGAAGAAATCCATGTTGCCCACAAGGCCAACGAGAAATAATGATTCATCGGTTGTGTCTTAAATAACAGACGGACCATTAATTGAAATAAAGCTAAGAATGGAATAGCGATCGCCAAAGTTCCGGCTACTAAGGCTACGATTGCTTGCGGTGTATTCAAAAATTCTGTTCCTGGAAAAACCATTTCACGTTGATAGCCCAATATGCCTGTGATGAATCCAATACAAGCGATGGCTAGACCGAAAATTGTCAAAGCACAGAACACCAAAATCAAGAAGCCAATTAGTCTTCCGAACCCTCTGCCCACTCGTGATACACCATTCCCTACAGCAGCAGTTCCTTTCGAAAATTCTCTTTTCACTTTAGAAATATGAGGGTTCAAGCCTTGGATTTCTTCATCAAAACTCTTTTTAAAATTCTGCAATGTTGGTGACTCCCCTTTCATTGCCATTTTGTCGGCACGAGAAACCGCCTTTGGCATCACCACCCACAGAATCAAATATAACATAATCCCAGAACCGCCAAATAGAAAGAAACACACAAAAATCACGCGCATCCATTTCGTTTCCATATTGAAATAGGCTCCCAAACCACTACATACGCCACCAAAAATTTTATCATCTGGATTACGCATCAATTTTTTCTCCGAAAAACTTGCACTTGCATATTGAGCGGTTGCATGCTCTGATGTAGATTGCTCACCAGCAGATTCGTTTTCCGTAGAATCAAAACTTGGTTGGTCTATCAATTCTTCTTCTTCGCCTTCAAAGTCACTAACCTTCCCCATCTGGCTAATGACATGATTCACATCATCCATTGAAATGACTTCCTTACGTCCAACCTGAATTTTCTCGGAGAACATTTCAGCAATACGATTTTCGATATCTTGAAGAATCTCTTGGCTGTCTGAAGATTTTCCAAAATGTCTTTTGATATCAATCATGTAAGAACGCAATGTTTCGTAAGCCTCTTCTTCAATGTGAAAGACGATACTATTTATATTGATGATGATAGTTTTATTCATGGT
This sequence comes from Sphingobacterium bovisgrunnientis, assembly GCF_009829085.1. Lineage (GTDB taxonomy): Bacteria > Bacteroidota > Bacteroidia > Sphingobacteriales > Sphingobacteriaceae > Sphingobacterium > Sphingobacterium bovisgrunnientis. The sequence goes on along the minus strand of NZ_WUQY01000008.1, from coordinate 102,679 downwards.
ATTAGATTTTTGTATTAATTGTTAGATTCTTTTCTACCTTGCAAGGATGTTTCTACCGCATAGACTAATTCTTTCCACGTATTGTCTAGTCTTTGCAATACTTCAAGACCTTCGGCTGTAATTTGATAATATTTTCGAGGAGGACCTGACGTTGATTCTTGCCAATTGTAACTCAACAAGCCGTTATTTTTTAGTCGAGTAAGCAATGGGTACAATGTCCCCTCCACCACTAACAGCTGTGCGCGTTTTAATTCCGCAATTATATCCGATGCATATATTTCACCTTTCGAAATAATCGAGAGAATACAGTATTCTAGTATCCCTTTTCGCATCTGCGTTTGTGTATTTTCCGCTATCATAACAATACAAAGTTATATCCTTTGGATGGTACTTTGCAATACATAGTAGTATATAAAATTATAATACATTGATTTTCAGTAAAATAATTTTTAACGTGACTCTATTTAACTACAAATAGTTGTTAAGAATTAGGATTTCTTATTGATTTATAACACTTTTGCGTCGATGAAATATTTTTTTAGCTATATCTGGGCTATAGTATGGGGTATTATTATGCTAATACTCCTATTGATGCCCTCAAATGATTTACCTGATCTTAAGCCCTATTATATTTTTCCTGGTGTAGATAAAGTCGTGCATATCGGAATTTTCTATATTTTGGCTTTGTTATTATACTGGGAATCAGCAATGAAGTCCAAGTGGAAAGGCAACAAATGGGTCACTGTAGCAAAGGTAGTCGTGAGTACAGTAATTTTTGCTTTCTTAACAGAAGAAGCGCAGCGACACGTCTCGAGTCGTACTGCAGACATGTTTGATATTTACGCTGATTGTATAGGAATTGGAATGGCAACATTCTCATTCTTAATTTTATATAGAAAAGAAAAAGAAGCATGAAAAAATGGTTAATATTTGCGGCGATGTTACTTGTTGTAGCATCGGGAATACAGTCTTGTGGTGTAAATAACTGTGGATGCCCTAAACCGTACACACCAAAAAGAAGATAATTAGGCTCTTGCGATAGTAGCGATCGATACTGTTGCGCCACTCGCAATTAGTAAACTGGCTGCCTCGCAAATCGTAGCGCTAGTGGTTAATACGTCATCCACCAAAAGGATATGTCTCCCCTGTAAAGTCTCTTTAGAGTTTAACGCAAACACATTTTTGACATTATAATAGCGTTCTGTTCTCGTTTTCTGTGTCTGGCTTACAGACAGGACTTCTCGCAGAATTATGTCCTCCCTTAATGGAATATTCAATCCTAAACTTAGTCCTTTAGCAAATTCTCCCGCCTGGTTATATCCTCGTTTTCTAAGTTACGACCTGTGAAGTGGAACGGGAATTATATAATCAACATCCTGTTTTACGCTCGTGATTTTATTCGCATACAATTTTCCGAGAAAAACGCCAATTTCAGGTTGGTTTTTATACTTCAGTTTATGTAATAATGTTTCTTATCGAGATGGTTTTGCTAAATGTAGCATGGAAAAAGCATGGTTAAATTCTATCTTTCCCCACAATTGACGCGCTGTTCCATTCTTATCATCCAGGTGAAAATCCGTAAAAGGGAGGTGATAAAGACATTTAGTACATAACATTTCTTCGGGCACGAATAGATTCGCCTCGCAAGCCATACATAGCCGAGGAAATAGCAAATGCAAAAAACCGTTGAAATAATACCTTCAACAACATAAGAGAATACAATTAGTTCGTATTCTTTAAGTTAAGAAAAATTAATTGGATTCTTCTTTGATAGCTAATTGACCACAAGCGGCATCAATATCTTTACCACGGCTTCGGCGCACATTCGTTATAACCCCTTGACTACGCAGGTAATTCGCGAATGCGTCAATCTTATCGGCTTCAGCATTTTCGAAATCAGCCAAAGAAATAGGGTTATATTCGATGATATTTACCTTACAAGGTACATTTTTACAGAATTTTGCCAACTCTTTTGCATCTTGAATTTCATCATTGAAATTATCAAAGACAATGTATTCGAAGGTAATTGGATTTTTTGTTTTAGAATAATAATAACGCAGTGCTTCCGCTAATGCCTTTAATGAATTTTGCTCATTGATAGGCATGATTTCATTACGTTTCTCATCGTTGGCAGCGTGCAAAGACAACGCTAGATTAAAACGGACTTCATCGTCACCTAATTTTTTAATCATTTTCGCTATACCAGCTGTAGATACGGTTATACGTTTGGCTGCCATATTCAATCCATCGGGAGAAGTAATTCTCTCAATAGATTTCATCATGCCAGAATAGTTTAGCAAAGGCTCACCCATTCCCATATAGACAATATTGCTTAATGGAATACCGTAATTATCTTTAGCTTGCTTATCAATCAAGACGACTTGATCGTAAATTTCATCAGCATTGAGATTACGCTTTCGATCCATGTAACCTGTTGCGCAGAATTTACAAGTCAAACTACAGCCCACTTGAGAACTCACACAAGCTGTCATTCGATCTGGCGTTGGAATAAGTACACCCTCTATAATATTGCCATCGTATAAAACAAAACTGCTTTTTATGGTCTTATCGGAAGATACTTGAGATTGCTTTACTTGCACATAATTGATAATAAAATTCGATTTCAACTTATCTCGCAAAGCTTTACTCAGATTACTCATTTGTTCAAAATCTGTTACTGATTTTTGCCAAAGCCACTCATAGATTTGTTTTGCACGAAAAGCTTGCTCTCCCATTTCTACCAACTTCTCTTTGATCTGATCAAGGGAAAGACTACGTATATCTATCAATTTTGTTGCTGTATTCACAGCACAAAGATAGGTAAATTTTTTTTCTGCTAAATCTCACTATATGAGTATAACATTCATATGACGCACAATTAGTTAATCTCTTTGTCACTCTGTGATTAAATCAATTTGACATATCTTCGTTATATTGCATCTATAATCTATTTAAAACAATGAAAAAAGCACATTTTATCCCTTTCATAATTGCGGCAGCACTGATTACATCATGCGGTGGCGGCAAATACGCGGCGACAGAAAAAGTTAACAAGAAGAAAGCCAAAGAATTTGCGGAATTATACCGAGAAGCTCCCGTTACGAGTCAATTAGAAAAGATTAATGCATCGGATAAAGAGTGGATTGGTTCTATCAATTTCGGAACGAGAAAACCAAATTATGTAATGATTCATCATACAGCGCAAGATTCCTTAGCACAAACGGTAAAGACATTCCATAGCGCACGTGCAGGTGTAAGTTCGCACTATGTTATTGGGCGTAATGGTAAGATAGTACAAATGGTAAATGACCTATACCGCGGTCATCATGCTGGTGCAGGTAAATGGGGTAACGACACCGATTTAAATTCTTCATCCATAGGAATTGAATTGGACAATAATGGAACTACAGATCCTTGGCCCGATGTACAGATTGATGCCTTGATAAGCTTATTGGCCTACTTAAAAGATTCATACAAAATACCACAAGCAAACTTTATAGGACACATGGATTATGCGCCTACACGCAAAAATGATCCTTCACGATTCCCTTGGAAAAAGCTATCAGACGCTGGATTTGGGTATTGGTATGACGATTACTTAGAAACACCTCCAGCGAATTTTGATGTACGTTTAGCGCTACGTGTAATAGGGTACGATGTAAAAAATCTTGACGCTGCGATCAAAGGTTTCAAACACCATTACATCCAAAAGGAAGCCAATACAGCGAATTTAAATGAGCAGGATTTAAAAATTTTATATTCTATTTTTAAGAAGTTTTTGTGATATCAAATATGCATTTTGTGTTTAATATGCTTTATAAATTAGTAGGAAAAATTACTTTTTAATAACCATTGCCTTTGCGTAATATAATTCGATGCCTCATTAATGGTGTCCAAAATACTATTTAGGACACCGCTAATTACATCGGATTGCTTATATTTTCTATTTCAATATAGTCCCGTACAAGTCAAAATCTTCTGCTCTATTTACTTTCACCTGAACAAAATCACCTATACGCACATAATTTTCTTTAGCATTTAATACAACCTCATTATCCACTTCTGGAGAGTCGAATTCTGTACGTCCGATGAAATAATCTCCATCCACTCTATCTACCAACACTTTGAATTCTTTACCAACTTTAGTTTGGTTGATATCATATGAAATTCCCTGTTGCACTTCCATAATAGCTTCTACGCGCTCTTGTTTTACATCTTCAGGAACATCATCTACCAATGTGTGTGCATGTGTTTTCTCTTCGTGTGAATATGTAAAACACCCTAGACGATCAAATCGGGTTTCTTCAACCCATTCTAACATTTCATTAAAATCGTGTTCTGTTTCTCCTGGATAACCACAAATCAATGTTGTACGCAAAGCAATATCCGGTACTTTATCTCGAATTTTGTTTACTAAGTCAATTTGCTTTTGTTTGGTTGTACCACGGCGCATTGATGTCAACATATTATCGGTAATATGTTGTAATGGCATATCCAAATAATTACAGATATTACTACGTTCATTCATAGCATCCAAAATGTCCATTGGAAAACCTGAAGGATATGCATATTGCAAACGAATCCATTCGATACCGTCGACATCCGATAAATGACGCATCAAATCCGAAAGATTACGTTTACCGTAAATATCTAAACCATAATAAGTTAAATCTTGTGCAATAAGAATTAATTCTTTCGTTCCATTAGACGCCAAGAATTTTGCTTCTTTTACTAAATCATCAATAGATTTAGATACATGCTTACCACGCATCAATGGAATTGCACAAAATGAACACGGACGATTACATCCTTCCGCTATCTTGAAATAAGAAAAATGAGAAGGCGTAGTCAGTAAACGTTCCCCCAATAATTCGTGACGGTAATCCGCACCAATAGTAGATAATAATTCGGGCAAATCATTCGTGCCGAAATAAGCATCTACATTAGGAATCTCCGATTGCAATTCTGGTTTGTAACGCTCAGAAAGACAACCTGTCACAATTACTTTATTTACCTTACCTTGATCTTTTAGCTCTGAAAACTGTAAAATAGTATCAATTGATTCTTGCTTGGCATTATCAATAAATCCACAAGTATTGATAACCACTATATCATTCGCTTGGATATTATTTGATTCGTGAACAACGTCAATTTGATTACCTTTCAACTGACCCATTAATACTTCCGAATCATGTATATTTTTCGAACATCCTAAAGTCACCACATTCACTCGTGGCTTCACCATCACTGGTTCGAATTTACTATGCTTTGTTTTCATTATTATGATTGAGTTGGATGAAACATGGATTATGATTCCATCGCAATTATTTTCTTTATTGATAAAAAGAAACCTTTATAAGGTTATAAAGGCTACTTGCTTGATGCAGAAATAAAATTTTATTTAAATAAGGATTCGACAAACTCTCTTTTATTAAAGAGCTGCAAATCGCCGATCTTCTCACCTACACCAATATATTTTACAGGAATCTTGAATTGATCCGAAATACCAATGACTACACCACCTTTGGCTGTACCATCTAATTTTGTCAAAGCTAACGCATTGACATCTGTCGCTTGGGTAAATTGTGTACATTGCTCGATAGCGTTTTGTCCAGTCGAAGCATCTAACACCAACAAAATCTCATGCGGAGCGCCAGGAACGACTTTTTGCATGACATTTTTTATTTTTCCAAGCTCATTCATTAATCCGACTTTATTATGCAAACGACCAGCTGTATCGATAATTGCAACATCGTCACCATTGGAAACCGCAGACTGAATCGTGTCAAAAGCAACTGAAGCTGGATCTGATCCCATTGCTTGCGCAACCACACGTACACCTACACGCTCTCCCCACAATTGTATCTGATCGACAGCTGCAGCTCTAAAGGTATCTGCTGCACCCAATACTACTTTATTACCTGCTTCTTTCAGCTGATGCGCTAACTTACCAATAGTCGTAGTCTTACCAACACCGTTCACGCCTACCACCATAATAACATAGGGCTTATGATCCCCGTATTTAAAGCTCTCGAAATCATTGCTGTTATTTTCAGCTAATAAAGCTTGTATTTCCTCTTTCAGTAATCGGTTTAGTTCATCGGTACCGACATACTTATCACGTGCAACACGCTCTTGAATTCGTTCCACAATTTTCAAAGTCGTCGTCACACCCACATCGGATGTAACCAATACTTCTTCTAGATTATCCAACACATCATCATCAATGGTAGATTTACCAACGACTGCCTTTGTAATCTTTGAAAAGAAACCTTCTTTAGTTTTCTCCAAACTCTTATCCAAAGCCTCTTGAGCCTCTGGTGCTTCTTGTTTCTTCTTGAAAAAATCAAATAAACCCATGAAATACTGGTGATAAGTAATGCTTAAAAATCAAGCCCAAATATACTGAAATCTTGCCATACTAAAAAAGCCCTTTCGGTGAGTATACCAAAACGGCTTTCAGTTTTTTTAAAGGAAAACTTTAAAAAAGGAATATCTTGATTGCTTATTTTGAAGCTGCTGCAACAACATCTTTTACGTTGTCGTTGTGTACCATACTTTCTTTGAAAGTATAAGCTCCAGTTTTAGCAGATTTTGCAGTGATAATAACTTTAGTAAATTCTTTACCACCACCTTTTTGTAATGATGCTACCGCTTTCTTTGCCATGGTATATTTTTTTTAAGATGGACAACTCTCGTTAATCCATTAAGTTAATTACTTAATTTCTTTGTGAACAGTTACTTTTCTCAATACAGGGTTGAATTTTTTCAATTCTAAACGCTCTGTTGTGTTCTTTTTGTTCTTAGTAGTGATGTAACGTGACATCCCTGGAAGACCACTTTCTTTGTGCTCAGTACATTCTAAGATAACTTGTACTCTATTTCCTTTTTTAGCCATTGTTTTACTTTATTTTAGTCCTCACGGACTAATAGTTCATGAATATCTTTAATTAACAGGCGAATATCTATTAAACGTATCCTTTTTTGATAAATTTACTGATAACAGAAGAAATTCCGTTTTTGTTAATCGTTTTAATTGCAGACGCTGACACTTTTAAAGTGATCCAACGATCTTCTTCAGGAATGTAAAAACGCTTAGTATGTAAATTTGGGTAAAACTTACGCTTAGTTTTAACGTTCGAGTGAGATACGTTATTACCTGTTAATGCCGTTTTGCCTGTTAAATCACAAATTCTTGACATGATATTTATTTTTAATGTTGTCTATTTAGTACACCAATTCTCTTTTGCACTCTCTGCAAAGAGTTTGCAAATATCTAAATTTCTTTTGGAACTTACAACAATATGGCGAGAATTATTTTTAAAAATAATACAAAAAGTGCAGGAAGAAGCAAATGTAGAGCTTTTCTAATTCATCTCCCACCCTACACTCTAAAATAGTTTTCAACAATTCACATTGGTTATAAAAAAATACTAGTATTTCACGTCCTGGATAAAATTTACTTACTTAGTGATTTATCACATATTAAAATTCCTTAGCTAACTTTAGATGTTGCATAAAACAAGAGCGATAGCACTTAAGATTACGAACTATTCAGAAAATAGTGTGGTCGCACAACTTTTCACAGAAGAGTTTGGAATTCAGTCATATTTGATTAACGGAGCAAGAAAGCCAAAAGCAAAAATTCATGTTAACATGCTTCAACCGCTTCATCTTTTGGATATGGTGGTTTATTATAAAGACACTGGTAGTTTACAGCGCATAAAGGAAGCCACCTCTACTCCTATGCTTCAGCAAATTCCATTAAATATCGCAAAAAGTTCTGTAGCTATTTTTCTGAACGAAATATTATACAAAGTGTTAAAACAGCAACAACCCGATTCCCAACTTTTCAGTTTCATACAACAGTCTATTTTATGGTTGGATCAGACAAATAAGCCGATTAATAATTTTCATCTCTGTTTTTTGATGAAGCTAAGTCGGTTCTTGGGCTATATGCCAACAGCATCAGACAAAGCTTTACCTTATTTTGATTTGGTGGACGGTGTTTTTACTAATTTTGCACCCGCACATACATATTCACTTCAGCAACCACATACACATATGTTTCACGCGATATTGAATATATCATACGAAGATTCTCATTTGATACAAATGAAGCATGAAGATCGCATATATCTTTTATCACAAATCATCAACTTCTATAAGTTACATACAGAAAATTTTGGCTCAGTGAATTCATTGCAAATTCTGGAAGAAATATTTCACTAAATTTTAGCAGTTCAAAAAAAATATTATTTTTGGTTAAAAAAAAACATATTATTTAACCTAAAAAACTAAATTATGAATCCATTTGAACAAGAAAATTCAGGTTTTCCCACCTTAATTAATGAAAAACCCCTAAGCGTAAAAGATTGGGTAATTACATTAATAATTGTCGCTATACCACTCGTTGGAATTATTATGTTGCTTGTGTGGGCTTTTGACGATAATGGAAATGTCAACAAAAAGAATTTTGCCAAAGGTTCTTTAATCGTAATGTTGATTATGATTGTTATTTCAATAATCTTCTATATTACAATATTCGCTGCCTTTATAGGAGCAATGGGCGGATTATCACAATATCAATAATACAAAAAAGCTCGAAATCTAAGATTTCGAGCTTTTTTACAATAAATATATTTAGAATCTATTAGATAACTTTTACATTTACCGCATTAAGACCTTTACGGCCTTGTTCAACTTCGTAAGAAACGTCATCGCCTTCACGAACTTTGTCGATTAGTCCTGAAACGTGAACAAAAATTTCACTTTCACCTGACGCTGGTACTATGAAACCAAAACCTTTAGTTTCATTAAAAAATTTTACTTTACCTTCTTGCATTACTGTATTATATTTTAATTTATCCTAAAGATAAGATTTAAAAAATATTTTACAAGATTATTTTTAGGCTAATCTTAAACATTGTGGCATTTTCTTTGTCTATGCGTTATATGTAGAAAATATTAATTTCAAACGATTTATGAAAAAATTATTGACAATCGCATTTTTATTAGGAACTATAATAATGACAAACGCCCAATCCGCTAATATAGAATCTTTTCGCAAAGTAGCTACTAAAGGATATGCCGAAAAAGAAGTAACTCCAGATATTATTTACCTCTCAATTTCATTGAAAGAGTTTTATATGGATGGCAATATGAAAAAGAAAGTTTTCATTGAGACCATAGAAAAACAATTATTTGATGCAGCAATGGCAAATGGTGTTAAGAAAGAAGATTTTACAGTTCAAAATATCTACAGCTATAATTATCAAAATAAGAAAAAGAACAACGAATTGCTACAATCACGTCAGTACCGTATTAAGGTTACGAATTTGAATGGCCTACACACAATGCTTGATAAGGTAGATCCTCAAGGATTGGAAAGCACTTCAATATCAGGATACGATCATACGCAAAAGCGTGAGTTGGAAAAAGAATTGAAGACTGCTGCGGTGAAAGATGCACGTCAAAATGCAGAAATATTAGCTGCTGCAGACGGAGGGTCTGTTGGTAAAGTATTGGTAATTAATGACAATAGCAACTTCAACTTTGCAGAACTGATGCCGCAACCACGCATGTACGCAAAAACGGCTATGATGGATAGTGCAGGAGCAGAGTCAAACGAATTGTCGTTAGATATTCGTCCAATTAAATTGACTTGTTATATTGACGGTGTCTTTGAATTAAAATAAATTGGAACAATTAAATAATCAGCCTCAACAAAAAAGAGAAAGGGAATTTGCTTGGATAGAGCGAATGTCTAATCTATTGGACAATAAATTTAGCATTGGAGGGTTCAAGTTCGGCTTGGATCCTCTTTTGAATTTGATACCTTATGCTGGACAATTCATAGCTTTTGCCACTTCACTATCACTTGTTGTTATCATGCTTCGCAATGGCGCAGGGTCCAAGGTTGCCGTCAAAATGCTTCTTAACGTGATGTTAGATGCAATTTTGGGCGCAATACCTTTAATTGGTTATGTATTCGATTTTTTCAATAAGGCAAATAAAAAGAATGTTAAACTTCTGAAGGACCATTATTTCGAAGGTAAACATCAGGGTAGTGCGCGAGGATTATTGATAACTCTATTTATTATTATAGTACTTTTGTGTGTCGGAATATTTTACCTGATGTGGGTGTTAGCCGAATGGCTATTTTCGGTTTTAGGAAGTATATTCTAATATTACATTTTTATTTAAATCAAGATGTCGAAAACACGAATATTTGCGCTATTTCTTTTTGGAATAATGATCACAGCTATCTTAACAAATCCTAAAAAAGAAGAGCTAGAATATGTAGTCAAAGAGAAAGCCAAATCGCTTCTAGCAGATCAACTTAAATACGAGAATCAAGATGCTGTACAGCTAGGCATGACCTTGTTTGGAGATAGAGTCGTTCGAGAATTTGTTCAGAATAACGTGATTATTTCGAATTACTATTTATTCTCTTTGGTAAAAATAAGATGGCAAGGCGAGGACACGCCAATAGGGGGTGGAGCATTCACGAAAGTGTGGCTCAGTCCTGAGATTGATAAGAAGGCAGATGAAATAGTAGGGGTTCTTAAAAATCTATAATGCTTGACATACTCTACCGCGATGAATATCTTATTGCCATAAATAAGCCACATGGTCTTTTAGTACATCGATCTTCAATTGCCAATGATGCTTCTGAATTTGCGCTGCAACTCCTAAGGGATCAAATCGGACAGCCCGTTTATCCCGCGCATCGTTTGGATCGTAAAACGGGTGGTATTCTTTTATTTTCTTTGGATAAAGAGACTGATAAAAAAACGCAACCACTTTTTCAGGACAAAAAAATGGATAAGCGCTACTTGGCGGTTCTACGCGGATACTGTCCCGAAGAAGGAATTATTGATTATCCTTTACTGAAAGAAAATGGCACAGCACAAGATGCTATCACACATTATAAGCGATTAGCGACAGCGGAGATTGATGTTCCACAGGGAAAATTTCCCACATCCCGCTATTCTCTGGTCGAGGCAAATCCCGAGACAGGTCGTATGCACCAATTGCGTCGTCATTTCGCGCATATCATGTATCCAATAATAGGGGATAGGCCACATGGATGTAATAAGCAAAACAAGTTGTGGAAAGAGAAATTTGAAATGGACACTATGTTGCTACATGCCTCTGCATTGACATTTATTCACCCTTGGACTGAAGAAAAAATTGAAATTAAAGCTGATATGAATTCAGAATTTAAAAGAGTGTTAGAAATACTAGGATTGCAAACGGTTGCGAAATAACAAACGACGAATAATTTTCGTTTTTGCCACCAAATATCTAGTATATTTATCATAATATTAAAAACAAGCCGTAAAATCCCAACATATTAGCTATTTTTGCAAAAACTTTTTATACCATTTGATGATGAAAAATACAGCTTTAACAGACCATCATATTTCTTTAGGAGCAAAGATGGTTCCTTTCGCAGGATTTAATATGCCCGTACAATATTCTGGTATCAATGACGAACACGAAACTGTACGTACAGCTGTGGGCGTATTTGATGTAAGTCATATGGGCGAATTTATTTTGAAAGGTGAAAAAGCATTAGACTTAATACAAAAGGTATCTTCTAATGATGCTTCAAAATTATACGACGGTAAAGTTCAATATGGGTATTTGCCTAATGAAACTGGTGGTATAGTAGATGATTTTTTGACATACAAAATCGACGATATTACGTATTTATTAGTAGTAAATGCTTCTAATATTGAGAAAGACTGGAATTGGATCAGCAAATACAACACGAACGGCGTAGAAATGAAAGATATCTCAGATGAGACTTCATTATTTGCTGTACAAGGACCAAAAGCTGCGGATGCTTTGCAAAGTTTAACATCGATTGAGTTGGCTTCTATGGAGTATTACTCGTTCGCTAAAGGCACATTTGCTGGCGTAGATAATGTGATCGTATCTGCAACAGGTTATACAGGTGCTGGAGGTTTTGAAATCTATGTAGCGAATAAAGACGCAAAAAAAGTATGGGATGCGATTTTTGAAGCTGGTGCTGCCTTTGGTATTAAACCAATTGGTTTAGGTGCACGCGATACTTTACGTTTGGAAATGGGATTCTGTCTATATGGCAATGATATTGACGATACGACTTCTCCACTAGCTGCTGGTCTTGGTTGGGTTACTAAATTCACAAAAGACTTTGTGAATAGTGAAAACTTAAAAGCTGAAAAAGAAAACGGAACGGCTCAAAAATTAGTAGGTTTCGAAATGATCGATAGAGGTATTGCTCGTCACGATTACGAAATCGTAGATGCTGAGGGTAATGTGATCGGTCGTGTGACTTCAGGTACGCAATCGCCAACATTGAAAAAATCAATCGGTCTTGGATATGTAGATAATGCTTTTTCTAAAGCTGGTACAGAAATTTACATAAACATACGTAACCAAAAAATAAAAGCGGAAGTGAGAAAAGGTCCTTTTGTAAAATAACATTAGATCTTTACAGCATAAAAAAGGGTTAATCGATGTCGATTAACCCTTTTTGCTTTTCTTAGCCGCAGATTGCTGTTCTTGTTGTTTTTTGATGTAATCTGTTTTTACATGTTTTAATAGAACTACTTTCAAGTAAATCAACACAACCGAAACTGCGATTGCAATCCCTAGAATAAGCATATTACCACTTTGGTAAGCAGAAATACCACTCATCACCAAAAAGATAATCCCTAGATTCAGCAAAAGATTTAGTACAAATTGTTTTTTCATTATTTTATATTTTGATCCAAAACGACCCTTTTACGAAGTAAAAAGAAATAAACTAGCCCTGCGAATATATTCAATAGGATGATAAAAATAATCAATAACAACCGTTCTGAATTCGCAATACGACCCGACAACATGATTTCACGAATAGTAAGAAAAATCCATATAAGCGACACCAACAGCGCAAAACTAAATAGGATAGGAGCTATGCTAACTTTCAGCAGGAATAATACGATAGCACCTATGTAAAATATCAGACTAAAATAGAATGCTTGAGTTGTTTGCTGATACAAATTTTTCATACCTACAAAGGTACAAATAATGCATTGTACTCCTTAAACTAAAAAAGAGGCATTGATAAATGCCTCCTTGTACCTCTTTGTATATTCAGCTATTAATACACGTCCAATTCTGGATCAATTTCGTCTCTCCAAGCCAAGATACCTCCTTGCAAATTTGCAAGATTCGTGTATCCTTGTTGCTCCAAAAGCATCACCGCTTGTGCACTGCGCTTTCCTGAACGGCATTGGATGATCACAGGAATATCTTTTGCTACCTTCTCAGACTCAATTAGTATTCCAGCAAGTGGAATATTTAGTCCATTTAGGTTTGATACTTCATATTCAAAAGGCTCGCGAACATCAATTAATTGAAATTCTTCGTTGCGATCCATCATATCTTTTAATTCTAGAACTGTAACTTCTTTCATGTCTTTTGATTTTATAACCAAATATAATAGTTATGCTTTATTTCAGTGAATTATCGACTCTTATTTATTAATTTCATTAAAATTTTACACTATGAATAGATCAATACTACTATCTGTGATTTTTGCACTTATAGGTTTCAATTTAGTAGCACAGCAATCTTCAACACAAATTGTTGACAAAAACTATGTACAAAGGCTTCTAAACACCTTAGCTTCAGACGAAATGGGTGGACGTCATGCCTTTAGTCCACATATTGCTAAGGCAGCAGATTTTATTGCAGAAGAATTTCGTCAAATAGGATTACAACCTTATGCCGAGCCAAATTTTCGACAGACATTTCATATGAATAAAATTTCTAGAATCTCTTCTAAAGTCGTATTTGATAATAAAGAATTGAATGCAGATGAGTTTTTAATAATGGGAAATGATCCGAAGATAGAATGGAATGAGAAATCAAATATTACAATAAAGCACATTCGTAAAGAAGACGATTTTTCAAGCACATTTAGAAAGTTTGCTCAAGGAAATGAAGATGTAATTGTGTTAGTAGATTCTTCGTATAAATCGTACATTGCTCGATTCAATAAAATATATTCGAGAGAAACTGTAATTGGAGAGAATCAACCAAAAGGAGCAACAAAACTATTTGTTTTAGAGAGTCAACTCCCTAAAATGTATACTGTTATTAGTGAAAATGAAACTAAAAAAATAGATTTTTTTAATGTTGCTGCAGTGATTCCTGGAAAATCAAAACCCAATGAATATGTCGTGTTTTCTGCACACTATGATCATATCGGGATTATTCAAGCCGATGGTCAAGACTCTATCGCCAATGGAGCTGATGACGACGCCTCAGGAACTTCTGCAATGATTAGTTTAGCGAGATATTATAAAGAACGAGACAACAATGAGAGAACGCTTATTTTTGTCGCTTTCACAGCTGAAGAAGTGGGGATGTACGGCTCTAAATACTTTTCGAATAACATCAATGCGGACAGCGTCGTAGCTATGATTAATATTGAAATGATTGGTAAAGATTCTAAATTTGGACCAAATACATTGTACTTGACAGGCTATGATCGTTCGAATCTCGGTGAATTAATGCAACAAAACTTAAAAAATACAGCATTCATATTCCATCCAGATCCTTATCCAAAACAAAATCTATTTTACAGAAGTGATAATGCTGTATTGGCAGCTTTGGGTGTGCCTGCGCATACTTTCTCAACCTCGCAAATTGATAAAGATACCTATTACCATACGGTAAAAGATGAAGTAAGCACATTGGACATTGATAATATCACCTCCAGTATAGAAGCCATAGCCTTAGGCGCGGAAGGAATCGTGAATGGCAAACAAACACCAAGCAGAGTTGAAAAATTGAAAGATTAATTGTAAAATAAAGAACCTCCAAGCTTTTCGCTTGGAGGTCTCCATCATTTAACACTGGTATTTATTGAACAATTACAATTTGTTTTAATCTAACAGCATTTATACGCCAAAAAGTACCATCTCCAGCACCTTTGTTAGGTACATTTCCTACAAAACCTAGAGCTACTTGCTTCGCTTCCATAAGGCTAAACTTTAACCCATGTGTCCCTGGAGAACTAGTTTTAAGGAACCCTAATGCTGTAGAAACATTCTCTGTATTAGGAATTTCTGTTTCTAGGGCTGCAACAGTATAAAAATCTCCGCCTATAGTGCAATCTGGAATATCCATTTCAAACGTATAATGCCCAGCTGGTAATGTGACTATCTGATATATCTTACCATTTACAATACTTGACATATTATCTTCAGACCAACCTGCTTCCATCGCTAAAAATGGACCGCCAAACCAATTATCTACACCTCCAAAATAATTGGATCCATCTCTAAAGTTTCTAACAGCAGTATTCGTGATCCAATCCGATGGTATACCCCATCGTCCTGACACGGAAGATGTAGCAACCGGATTTGTGTAATTTTTTAAATATTCCGCAGTTACATCCTTTGCTAATCCAAGCTCATAAAATGCAGTGTAAAAAGTGTCAATACTTGTTTTTTGGGGCAAGTACAGTGTTCTATATGATACTGTTTTTGCAGTACTTGCTAAATCCACAATACTTGTTGTCATATCGTCGACTTTAACAATAATACTTTTTGTAGTCCCATTATTCGCTATATACCGCACTTCGGTTCCTATAGGTCCTGCTGACATATCCATTTCTTGCCAATCTATTAATGCTGTATTATTATTCTCAATAACAGCATTTGATGTCAATCGATTTGTTAAACCTGCAGAATACCTAGGTCCATACGCTCTACCAATAGCAGGCACAGCTATAGATCTATTGCCTTCGTCATCAATTGTAAACAATTCCAAACTTACAATTCCCTCAGGCATAGCGATGTATTGCTCAATAACGCTGTTGTGTCCAATATCTAACTGTAACGAATCCTTTCCATCATTCCATTTAATTAAAGCTTTCTTAATTTTTGGATCAGGTTTTACTTCAGCAGTAATCTTAATACGTTCATTTCCAGACAGCACTTTTACCGAATCTAGCTTTCCAACATAAACTATTTCACCTTCTTCGATATACTGTTTGAATTCATCCCATTTGGCACAGGAAGAAAATGTCGAAATAAGTATTAGCACGAATACTAACCTTATTATTGTATGTGTTCTATTTATCTTAATCATAACTTCTTTTCTATAAAGCAGAACCGTATACTTTTATTTCATTAATACTTTGAGCTGTACCTCCAGCAAAATTTTCAAGACATCTAATTCGAATATATCTTACCCTAGGTGCATTTAAATCTGCCTCCCAATTGAAACCTGCTGCAGCTGTAGCTTGATCTTCGGCGCTATCAGTGCCATAGGGTAAACCGGACGGCTTAACTACTTCATAACTCCCCATTAATACCCAAGAGGCGTCCAATGCCCCATTAAGATTTGGATTATTAGAACCATAAATTTCAAATCTTTTCATCGTAGTCAAATAATAAAATCGTGTACCCTCAGGAAAAGGTCGGATCCAGAAACGACTTATTTTGGCTGATACCCCCATATCAAAGGTAATCATGTGGGGTTGGTCACCACCATTTATTTGATGTGTGAAACTTACATTAGGCCAGCCTAATAGTCCATCCCAAGCATACTCCAACCTTGCGCCGTTCGTTACTTGAGGAGCATCGCCCGGTAATACAAAACCTCTAAATTTGCTTGGGTCCATTTGCTCTTCAAATATGGGCCTCACTTTGGTATAGATGGTATCTGAATTATTTCCCCAATTGTCACGTACATAAATTGCAAACTCGTGATCCAAAGTATCTAAGCCTCGGATTTTAGAAACTATACTATCTGTCTTTGTATATACTGATTTTTGATTATCACGTTCGTACTCATTGAATACATTTTTCTTCATTACTATAATGGCAACATTATCACGTGAAGGATTTTTTGCAGTAAGATTATATCCTCCAAATGCATTTGTAACTTCTAATGATTTGAAAACCTTTACGAAAGGTGCTTCGAGGGGCTTTATTTTCACAATTACTGGATCAGATAAAACTTCATTGCGACTTACCGCAAAAAGTTTTACTTCGTGCTCTTCCGTATCAGCAAAACCAGCAACTAATATTGTGTCCTTATAAATAGATGCTTTAACTTCTATTTCTTGACCTGTATTAATTGTATAGATCGCTTTTACGTACATTAAATTAGTCGAGCTAGGCAAATCATAAACAATTTGTGCTTTCCCTTCTTGGTTTATGACACGAATGTTCGACACCGCTCCTGGTTTCTCATTTTCATTACCAATAGGCTCTCTGTATTCAATTTGCTTGGTACATGCAAAGGCAATTAATGCACTCAGCATGACTAGAAATATGTTTATTCTAATTGATTTCATACATTTATTTTTTTTGATTACCAACCTGGATTTTCTACTAGTAATGGATTACGTCTGATTTCATGATTTCCAATTGGCCATAGGTAATCACGCGGTGCTATAAATGTCTGATTAAATACATTCCGTTCCACATTGTATCCTGCAGCAGTTTTTGATGTTATAGTAAACCCTGTAATATCTTGATTCAAATATTCAGCTGCCAATTTCCAACGTCGTAGATCCCAAAATCGCTGTCCCTCAAAAGCCAATTCATTTAATCGCTCACGTTGAATAATTTCACGTAAACCATCTTGTGATTGAAATTTACTTGGCGACTTTGAGAAATTGGTCCAGGATGATACTACTCCCGCCAGCCCAGCTCTTTCCCTAACTTTATCTAGATAAGCAATAGCCTCTGAAGAACCTCCATTGACTTCATTAAGAGCCTCAGCATAGCTCAAATACAATTCAGCTAGACGTATTTCTGGCCAAGGATATGCTTTCCATGTTGGGGCATTTGTAGAATTAGTTGTTGATTCCCAATGAACAAGCTTCTTTATGAAATAACCTGTTTCATTCCAGTTTGTGAAGTGACCTACTCCTGAACGCTCTGCATTTTTTGCTTGAACATACATTCCATTTTCATCTGATCCACCAGTAACACCATCTTTCATATACCAACGACCTCCATCAAAGCCTAAGCTGGCATAAAAACGTGGTTCACGATCATAATTCAACCTTGCAGTAACATAGCCTGGCTCAATATAAAATCGTTCAGACGTTATTGCTGTCCGTGTGCTCATGTAATTTGAAAAATCTAATGTTTTATCCTCTTCTATAGGCACTCCATTTTTTGTATAAAATTGTTTAGCAACTTTAATTGGTGCCGCCCATACTCCCTGCAATTGGAATCTATCTACATTACTTCCCCTTGCTAATGGAGGCATACACAATGCTTCATTTACAAAATAGCTATTGGAAAGGCCCCAAACCACCTCATCACCCCAACGCTCTGTAACAGCATTACGAATATTTAATTGTGTCTTTGTCTGTGTACTTAGATTGTACCTATCATTGGTGTAGGTATATAATTTCACACTGTTCGCTTCAGCAATGTCTATAGCCGCCTTAGCAGCATCTCTGGCCTTTTCCCATTTAGTAGCATCATAGGTTGTACTAACTAAGCTAATACCATCTTTATCAACTAAATCAATGTAGTCTGTATTACCATTGAACAGTGGTGAAGCTGCTAATTGCCATACCCGTGATTTGATAGCTAAAGCTATTGGTTTGGTAATTCTCCCCAATTCTGTATTTTCATCTGTAATACGTTCAGGCAGTTTTTCGATGGCCTGATCTAAAAGATTGGATATAAAATTTACGACGTCATCTACATGCATCCTTTTGTAATACAAATCTTCAGGTTCTGATGATTCAGAAGCATTTACATCCACGATAGGAATTGGTCCATACATACGCAACATGTAGAAATGATAGTATGCCTTTAAAAATTCTACTTCACCAATCCATCTTTGACGCTCAAAGCTGTTCAAATCAGGTGCTACGTTTTCTTCTTGTATTGTTTCCAAGAAGATGTTACAATGTCTAATAGCTTGCCAAATACGTAAATAATTAAATCGGCCATCACCACCTTTCAAGTCCCCCCCCCATTCATTAAAATATGGTCGCCCTTTATTTTGCATACCTTGCGCTATTCTAAAAGCGGGATGCCAATGTGCTTGATCATTTTGTGGCAACCAAATTTCATCCCCAGACATCATACCTACATTAAACCACCCGTCACCATTTTCTGGCAGATAAGAATAGCAAGTAAATAAGTATTTTTCAGCTTCTATTCTTAATTTGAAAGCGTGCTCTATTACAGATACATTATCAGGAACAATGTCCAAAAACTTAGAACAAGAATTAAATAACATTGAAAATGAAACACATACCATTGAAACGCCAACTTTAGCATTCCCCTTTATTTCCTTTATTTTCATGATTTCCACGTTATAGGTTATAAATTAATTTGAATACCTAGGTTGTAAACGGACTGTAATGGATATCCTAATCCATTACCTCTCATTTCTACATCCCAAAGTTTGAAGTCACTCAACAAAAACAAATTCGAGCCAGATAAATACACACGCGCGTTTTTGATTTTGAATTTTTCTAATGACTTGATGTTATAACCAATATCAATACTCTTCAACCTCAAAAATCCTCCATTGCGCATCCACCATGTAGATGTTTGATTATTTGGACCTACTCTCCAAGTACTTAGTCTTGGCCACATAGCATACACATCTTGATTACTTTCTGACCAATAATCATCTGCTATGACTTTTAATAAACCGGTTTGGTATCCTGGTATTCCTGTATCTGGATGTGTATAATTATAAAATGGCTGTATTTGATTTGAATTTATAAAAAACGAATATTGAGCCGCTCCTTGGAAGAAAAACCCGAAATCAAAATTTTTAAATCCAAAACTAGAACCAAAACCAAATAAAATCTCAGGTTCCGTTGGATAACCGATAGCCACCTTATCGTCATCATCTATTATACCATCATGTGTGATATCTCTATATTTTATATCTCCAGCTAATAAACCCAAGTCTCCAAATTGGGTAGGAGAATTGGCAACCTCTTCGTTATCTATAAATAAACGCTCAGCTACATAACCCCAAGCTTGATTAATTGAATATCCCTTACGAGTTAAGTGAGATAGATTATCAGAATATGGTAATTCGTCGACTTTCACTATTTCTGTAGTGGCATATGTAAACGTTCCACGTGCATCCATCCAGAAGTTTTGAGAGAAATTTTTTCTATAATTTAAAGACAAATCTAATCCCTTAGAATTTACACGCCCATAATTCGACCAAGGGCTCGCCATTAAACCTGAAGCATTATCAATACCAGAAACAGGTTGTAAAATATTTGATCGCTTTTGTTGAAATACATCAACAATAAGATCTAGTTTGTTCGCTATACTAATGTCTGCACCTAAATTTAATTGTTTAGATAATTCCCAGGTAATATTTTGATTTGCATACCTAGAAATAGATACACCAGGTCTAGAATAACGAGCAGCCCCATCATCACGTCCAAATACGGAACCATAATCTCCATTATTTAAATTAACATTTGATAAGTAGAAAAATCGATCTCGGCTATTCCCTATTGCATCATTACCCACTAATCCATATGTACCCCTTATTTTGAAATTGCTAATAACGGATTTCAAAGGTTCGAAAAATGATTCTTCTGATACTCTATAACCTATTCCAAATGAAGGAAATATACCCCAACGATGATTGGAATCAAATCGTTCAGAACCATTATAACCAAAATTAAACTCTGCTAAATAACGATCTTTGAAGCCGTATGTAAAACGACCTGAAATCCCAGCATTACGACTAGGAAGAGTTTCAATAAGCAAATTATTTCCAGTTACGGATTCAAAACTTGAAATGTATGACACAAGCATACCACTTACAGCATGATTTTCTGCAAAAATCCTACTGTAATTAATTGTTCCTTCCAACCATATTCGAGAATCTACTTCACTTGGGGGGGTATCATAACCTAAATACTCCGTTCCTGTAGGTAATAATGCGTTTGTAGAACCATCATTTAAGGCCTTTAAATTATAGGAACCATCTTGCGAATTAATTATTGACTCGTAATAAAATGGCGTATAATTTCTGCTAGCACTTGAGTACGCATATCTTCTTAAATAGCCCATAGCACGTGCTGAAAGTCCTTCAGTAATGCCATTCAAATCTTGTTTGATCTCGATCTGAGGTTGCAAATTTGAAGTTTTATACGCTTGATATCCTTTCACCATCTCCGCATAAGGATTCATATACATGGATGAACCTATTGTTAAATCTGTATTACGTGTCTGACTAGAACCAAACAATGGATGTTCAATAAATGGAAGTTTTGACGCGGGGTATATGGCAGGAAAAATTACAGGATTGGCATTCATCGCATTATCAAATGTACGCGCACCACCCCCGATAGGTCCACTATAGTCATCAAATTGACCATACATTCTTACTATAGCTGTGGTACTTTTTGTGACACTGAAATCCACATTTACACGTAATGAGTAATTATTTAGTTTGATATTACTGTTAAAATTATTAATAGGCTCAACATTTAAAACGCCATTATCACGATTGAACGTTCCTGCGATATAATACCTACCTCTAGGCGTACCTCCTGAAATATTTAAATTATAGCCTTGATTATTGGTATAGTCCTTAATTAACATGGAAACCCAATCATTACTCGGAAAAAGATATGGGTCGTCACCGTCGATTGTACTAAAAATTTTGTTTTGAGTATATGGCTCTATACCATTTGGAGTTCTCGATAAAGCTGCCTCATTAGCCATTCGCATATAGGTAATATTGTCAGCGAATTTCAAATTTTTAGTATTTGAGGATAATCTATTTTCAGCTCTGAAATTGAATTTAGGTGCGCCATCCATACCCATTTTAGTATTGATAAGAATTACACCATTTGCACCACGAGCACCATACACAGAAGCTGCTGCCGCATCCTTTAAAACCGAAAAATCAGAAATATCGTCAGGCTGTAGACGAGCCATATCAGTTGGAGATGATTCAATTCCATCTATTAAGATTAATGGATCTTGTTTTCCTGTACCAAATGTAGAAAGTCCGCGAATGTAAAAAGTGGAATTATCTGTTCCTAGACCGGGTTCACCGCTGCTTTGAAAAGCAATCATACCAGCCACCCGACCAGCCAAAGCATTCGTAAGATTTGAAGAAGCTGTTTTTAGCTCCTTAACATTCACAGTGGTAATAGCACTCACCAAACTTGCTTTCTTTTGCGTTCCACCAAAACCTGTTACTGTCACTTCTTCAATCTCAGACTCAATCTTTTCTAAGAAAATGTCTAATAGAATCTCATTGTTTGAGTTTATAGATTGATTCGCAAGATTAATAGTGGCTGTTTTAAACCCCACCGATTGAAAGTCCACTTGGGCTTCTTTTTTAGAATTAAATTCAAAACGCCCAAATCCATCAGATGATAATGTCAATGTCGTCGCTCCTCTCACTTTAATAGATACACTGGGTATCCCTCCCGTTGTATCTCGTATCACACCTTTGACCTTTATGTCTTGTGCAATACTATTTAGTGTTGAGATCGCGCTTAAGATAATTGTGATAAATATAAGTCGTAATCCATTCATTAGAAATGTTTTTATAATTGGTAATTAAAATGATAAAGAAAGGAATGAGTAGAAAACCTTGTTTCCCTGCTCAAGAAAGTCTTTTAGCTGTAGTTCATAATTAATCTTTTCAAAAACTTTTCTCGCTATTTTAATACTGATTAGTAATACCTAATTTGTATTGTACTATTTAGTATTCTACACAGGCGATACGAATATCTAATCTCGAGCAACTATAATTAGTGTTAAATTGACACTTATTGTGTTAAACAAAAATTCCTAGGCATAATTCAACCAAGACAGCTGCATAGAACTAAATAATTGTTAAAATGACACTTATTGATTTAAGCGTTTTATTTTATGTTTACAATCAGTAGAAATACCTTTTAAAAAAAGTTTTATGTTATTGTTTATAATTTGGTTAATAATCTAATGTAGAGATTATATTTAAAACTTCAAAATTTTTGTAACAATATTATAGACGTATTTCCATAACGTAATCGTCCAATATATAATCAAAATAGGGGATATCGATTTCATGGACAACGGTAAAGCCCATCTTTAAATAGAAATAATAAGCCTTATTTCCACGGTTAACGTTTAATTGTACTCTATTTATGTTTTTTGATTTAGCTTCTGCTATTGCAAAAGAAATTAATTCTTTACCAAACCCTTTACCTTGAGTTTGCGGTAATAAATACAGCTTTTCTATGCGTAATATATCCTCAACCCTATCCTTCAAAGCTATAAACCCAATAGGTTTTTCTTTATCAAAAGCTAGATAAAAGTCTTGATCGGTTTGCATGCTCTCCTGAAGAGCCTGAACCGAGTAACTTCTTTCCAACATAAATTTCATTTGATCATCAGATAATATACCTGTATAAGTTGGGTAATAAATCTGATGAGCTAATCGATGAATGATTTCTGCTTCCGCTAAATTTGCCCGACGAATACTAAACATGTTATATTTCTTCTCCAACAAAAACAAAATTATCGGTATTCATTTCTAACACAACAAAACCATCGTGCTCCACTGCAAAAACATTATCTTGCAAAAACTTCAACCCATTAAATGATTTGATTTCAGAGACGTTGATATACATTTTTTGCCCTTTTACTTTCCATTTCTCATAGTGAGATTGGATCAAGACATAGCGAATCCCTTCCACGAAAGCAACAATATTTATGTGATGTGCATATTCTAAGAAAGAAGCCTCTAAGGACATAGAAAAAATATTAACGGCTTTGTAATTATTGGCAATCAAATAATCCAAGCTGTCTCTTAAGAAAGTTGTCTTTGGGGTAATCAGCTTTATTTCTTCTTGCGAAGAATCGATAGCATGTGCATATAGAAAGTCAACCTTTGTATCTTCAGCCAAAAAGAAATCTATGTTATCCTCCGTTGTGATAATTGTCGGCGACCATTCCAAAATTTGCCCCAAATATTCCTCCGACAAGGCATGAAAATTTTCTACCAATAAAGCAGGTTCCTGATTTTCACGAACAATATGGTGCGATGACATGAAACTTTATTTTGTAAGTTTTGAAATAGCGATATAAGACATTAAACCGATACTTAATTCTAAAGCATCTTCATCAATATCAAATGTCGGCGTATGAACCGCAGATTGGATACCTTTTGATTGATTTCCTGTCCCTAGACGATAGAAACATGCATTCGCAACTTGGGAATAGTATGAAAAATCTTCTGCCGCAGGCCATAAATCCAATTCAACTACATTCTCCTCTCCCAAATATTCTACCGCAGCTTTACGCGCTAAGGCTGTTGTCGCTGGCTCATTTACCAGATAAGGATAGCCCTTTCTCACTTCAAAATCACAGGTAGCATCCATACTTTCAGCTATTCCGACAGCAATTTTTACCATCTTCTCGTGTGCCTGAGCCCGCCATTCTTCATTGAATGTACGGAAAGTTCCTTCCAAATACACTTCATCTGGAATGATATTCGTTGCACCATTGCCAATGATTTTTCCCCACGATAGAACCGTAGGAATACGAGGGTCTGCAAAGCGGCTTACCACTTGTTGTAATGCTGATATTATCTGCGCTGTAATCGCAATTGGGTCTATATTTTGATGCGGCTGCGCACCGTGACCACCCTTGCCACGCACTGTCATAAACAATTCGTCACACGAAGCCATGTATTGACCTGAGCGAAATCCAACTTTACCAACTTCTATAAAGGGCATGACATGCTGCCCGAAAACAGCCTGAGGCGTAGGATTCTCCAAAACACCTTCCTTAATCATTATCGAAGCACCGCCTGGCAATCTTTCTTCTCCCGGCTGAAATATTAATTTTATTTGACCGCCGAATTGGGATCTCAACTCGTTCAATATTTTGGCAACCCCCAGCAACGACGATGTGTGCACATCATGTCCGCAAGCATGCATTACGCCTACATTTTGAGAACCATATGAGCGTCCTTCTACCTCTGTAATAGGCAAAGCATCCATGTCTGCGCGCAAAGCAATTACTTTGTCTGAGGGCAAATCACCTGTAATCAAGCCGACTACACCCGTATTTGCCATAGATTGATAGGGTATTCCTAATTTACCTAATGATGCTTTTACAAATGCGGAAGTATTGTGTTCTTCGAAAGAAAGTTCAGGATTACGATGAAGGTGGCGACGAATTTCTACCGTCTCAGAAAAGAATTCCTTTGCCAACTGTTGAATCTTACTCTTAATATTGGCCATAATGTAAGTTGATTATTCCCAGACCCAAATATCTTCTTGGAAAACAAAGACACTTCTGTATTGGGAACGGATAGTATTCATAAATTCGTTTGCTTGCGCTCTACTTCTAAAATCACCTACTTTGACCCTATAATTAGGTTCTGAATACGAAATATAAGTATCCATATCAGCATATTGATTTTTGAATCGAGCCTGAATAGCATATGCTTCGCTACGATTAGATCCAGCATAAATCTGCACCCTAAAGCCTTTTCGCTTCACTCGCGTAGCTTTTGCCTTATCAACAACTTTTGTTCCTAAGCTAATAAGACGAGGTGTTGTAGGATTGATTTCATGAGCTGCTCTAAAATTCTGCAACAAGGTAATGAGTGAATCCTTTTGAATCTCCAACCCATTATTATCTTGTCCTTTAGCCTGTATAAAAAACAAGCAAACAGCACCTAATAAAATCAATCCCTTTTTGTACAACATCTCTGTTTTTTACTCTTTTATCTTAAAATTGTCCCGACTTATTTACCGTGACAATTCTTATATTTCAATCCTGAACCACAAGGACATTCGTCATTTCTGCCGACAGTTTGCTCTTTGCGGATAGGTTGTGTTACTGCTATATCTTCTTCAGAAACTCCTGTCGGAGAATCCAAATCTTCTTTAATTTCTTTCAAATTTAACGGTTGTGCAGGGATTGGCTTAGCCTCTTCAATATTTTGAGGTTGTTGCTGACCTGGTATATCCGCTTTGAACAAGAAACTCACAATATCCTTATTCATAGAAGCCAACATCGTTTTAAACAAGTTGAAAGCTTCCATTTTATAAATAATGATTGGGTCTTTTTGCTCATAAACAGCATTCTGAACTGACTGTTTTAAGTCATCCATTTCGCGTAAATGCTCTTTCCAAGCTTCATCAATTAAAGCAAGAACTATGCCTTTTTCAAAAGATCTAAAAACATCTGCTCCTTCGGATTCTACCGCTTTTTTCAAGTTTGTAGAAACTTGAATACCACGAATTCCATCTGAAAAAGGAACGACGATATTTTCTACCATTTCACCACGATCAGCTAAAACATTTTTCAACACTGGTAATGTTTGCGCTGCTACGTTTTTAGCTTTATTTTGATAATGTGTAAATATCTGCGTGAACAGTTTCTCCGTCAATGCATCAGCACTTGAAGACGTAAATTCTTCTGCTGTGATCGCTGGGTCCACAGAGAAAATGCGAATTACTTCAATTTGGAATTCATCAAATGAACCATCTTCTTTCGATGCGATTACAATATCTTCAACTACATCGTAAATAGTATTGTTCAAATCTACATCCAGACGCTCACCAAATAAAGCATTCTTACGTTTTGTATAGATCACATTACGTTGCGAGTTCATCACATCATCATATTCTAACAAACGCTTACGAATACCAAAGTTATTTTCTTCGACTTTACGTTGCGCACGTTCTATAGATTTTGTCAACATACTATGTTGCATCACTTCGCCATCTTCTACACCCATCTTCACCATGATGTTGGAAATACGCTCTGATGCAAATAAACGCATCAATGGATCTTCTAACGAAACGAAGAATTGAGACGACCCTGGATCACCTTGACGACCTGCACGACCACGTAACTGACGGTCAACACGGCGAGATTCGTGACGCTCAGTACCGATGATCGCTAAACCACCAGCTTTGATTACTTCCTCTGTCAATTTAATATCCGTACCACGACCAGCCATGTTAGTCGCAATAGTCACTTGACCTGGTTGACCAGCTTCAGCAACAATCTCTGCCTCACGTTGGTGTAATTTCGCGTTCAACACGTTGTGTTTGATACCACGTAATTTCAACATACGGCTCAATAACTCCGAAATCTCAACCGAAGTCGTACCAACTAACACCGGACGACCAGCTTCAGTCAATGTTTGAATCTCTTGAGCTACTGCATTATATTTCTCACGTGCTGTACGGTAAATATAATCTTGCTTGTCTTCGCGAGAAATACCTCTATTTGTAGGGATATCCACTACGTCTAGCTTGTAAATTTCCCAAAGCTCACCAGCCTCTGTAGATGCTGTACCCGTCATACCTGCTAACTTGTGGTACATACGGAAGTAGTTTTGCAACGTAACAGTAGCATATGTTTGTGTAGCGTCTTCTACTTTTACATTTTCTTTCGCCTCAATAGCTTGGTGAAGACCATCCGAATAACGACGACCGTCCATAATACGACCCGTCTGCTCATCTACAATCTTA
This sequence comes from Sphingobacterium bovisgrunnientis, assembly GCF_009829085.1. Classification (GTDB taxonomy): domain Bacteria; phylum Bacteroidota; class Bacteroidia; order Sphingobacteriales; family Sphingobacteriaceae; genus Sphingobacterium; species Sphingobacterium bovisgrunnientis. Next base: position 75,159 of record NZ_WUQY01000008.1, on the reverse strand, counting down.
ACCTTGCCCTCGTCAACGATATATTGATCATCAATTTCGAATAGCGTATACGCTTTCAATAATTGATTGATCGAGTGAATACGTTCCGCTTTCACTGAGTAATCGCGCAACAACTCATCCTTGCGAGCTGCTTTTTCTTCTAATGGTGCATCCGAATTTTCAATCTCAGCAATTTCACTACCTACATCTGGTAAAATGAAGAAGCTTGGATCTTCGCCTTGTGCAGTGATAAGTTCAATACCTTTTTCTGTCAATTCCACTTGGTTGTTTTTCTCGTCAATAACAAAGAAAAGCTCTTTGTCCGCTTTTGGCATTTGACGATTTTGCTCAGCCATGTAGAAGTTTTCTACTTTTTGTAAAATTTGACGGTGGTTATTTTCACTTAAGAATTTAATCAACGCTTTATTTTTAGGTAAACCTCTGTACGCACGAATTAAAGCTAACCCACCTTTTTCTGGATCTGTATCACCCGAAAGAATTGCTTTTTTAGCTTCATTAAATACTGTATTTACATACGCTTTTTGTGCATTTACTAATCTTTCAATACGTGGTTTTAATTGATAAAACTCGTGTTGGTCACCCATTGGAATAGGACCAGAGATAATCAAAGGTGTACGCGCGTCATCGATCAACACCGAATCCACCTCATCGATCATTGCAAAGTGCAATTTACGTTGTACCATCGCATCTGGCGTTTGCGTCATATTATCACGCAAATAATCGAAACCAAATTCGTTGTTTGTACCGTAAACAATGTCTGACTTGTATGCTTTACGACGTTGCGGAGAATTTGGCTGATGTTTATCAATACAGTCTACCGATAGTCCGTGGAATTCGAACAATGGCGCATTCCACTCGGAGTCACGCTTTGCTAAGTAATCATTCACCGTTACGATGTGAACGCCTTGACCAGACAATGCATTTAAATAAGTAGGTAGTGTTCCAACTAAAGTTTTACCCTCACCCGTCATCATCTCGGCAATTTTACCTTGATGCAATACTATACCACCGATTAGCTGTACATCATAGTGAACCATATTCCATGTCACCTCGTTACCAGCAGCCAACCATTTGTTAGCCCACTGCGATTTTTCTCCAACGATTGTTACATTTGGCTTGCGCGCAGCTAATTCTCTATCAAAGTCAGTAGCTGTTACTTCCAATACTGGATTTTCAGTAAAACGACGTGCAGTCTCTTTTACAACAGCAAAAGCTTCAGGTAAGATATCCGCTAATACCTCCTCAAGCTTTTTATCACGATCTTTATTTAATTTATCTATTTTCTCGTAAACCTCTGTTTTTTCTGAAATATCTACAGCAATATCATCTGCTTTAGTTTTCAATTCAGCGATTTCGGCGTCAATTTCTTTTAAATATTCCTTGATACGGCTTTTGAATTCAATTGTTTTAGCACGAAGCTCGTCATGTGACAAATTGGTTAGCTTGCTATATTCCCCCTTAATCTTTTCAACTATCGGTTGTATAGATTTGATATCACGTTCTGACTTGCTACCAAATAATTTACTTAAGAATTTTAACATAATTTTATTTTATCTCTTTTCACATGCTCAAAATTGAATCCAAACTCTTATACAGGACATTTTGGCACTAGTCGGGCAAATTTAATTATTCGAAATGATAACTTTCAATGTTACAGTAGATTTTTAATCATTTCCTATTAAAAATATATTTTTTTCGGTTTTAGGTACAATATTTAAGTCCTGCGCTTTACTAAACATGGACTCTATTGCTATTCTACCCAAATTCCCCAAATGAATAGAATATTGATTTACATACAATTCAATATGTTTATACATGACCGATTCATCCATTTCTTGGGCATGAGAACGTATGTAGTCAATTCCTGATTTTGGATTTGCAAATGCATATTCTACACTTTGACGGATTAAGCGATTTACTTTTTCTTTTATTTCTATCGGTAAATTTCTTTGTATGACAATACCGCCCAAAGGAATCGGACTTTCTGTCGTCCTTTCCCAGAAATCTCCAAGATCAATTACCTTAAAAAATCCTTTTTCTTGATAAGTAAAGCGATTTTCATGTATAATTAATCCCAAATCAATATCTCCGCTCAATAAAGCCGATTCAATATTTGAGAAAACTAAAATTTCTTTATTTTGCAAACCCGGATAAACCAAACCCAATAAGAAATTTGCTGTTGTATATTTTCCAGGAATACCTATTTTAAGATGTTGAAATTCTTCAGGAAGATTTTGTCCTGCGTAAGAAGAAAGCTTTTCGGCTAATTCTTGATTTTTTGTTATTAATAACGGACCTACGCCAAATCCCAAAGCAGAACCAGCATCCAACAACTCGTAATCTTTTACTGCATAAGCAAAAGCATGATAACTTAGTTTGGTAATTGCTAACTCTTTATTAAAAGCTTTTTGGTTTAAAGTTTCGACATCATGATACTCTACGTCGAAATCCAAACCTTCTGTATCGATTTTATGATGAATCAGCGCATCGAAAATAAACGTATCATTGGGACAAGGTGAAAAACCTAAACTTAATTTCATCGTATTATACTTTATATTTTGTCATTCCGTCGATAGGATGAATCCTATTAAAAATTTCTATACCGTGCTCAGGATAAATAGAATCTTAAATTTTCAACTTCGTTGCGACAATCAAAAACAGCATCGCTAAGAAGGTAATTAAAACTACTCCTTTAGATTGTGAGACCTTACCTGCACGATACCCGAAGCGAACAATAATTAAATTAATAACCACCGCTAGGACATAAAAAGCGATAGGTTTATCAGGAAAAAAGGATTGTTGTAGTGTCGTATAGGTCATAACTAAATAGGCAACAAGTGGTGCTAATGCACCAATAACAACTCCTGCTAACAAAGAATCTTTTTGCATTATTTCACATCAAAAGACCAAGAATTCAATTCAGGAATAGCATGATGTGCCGTCATGTCGAATTGCGTCGGCACAATGGAGGCATAACCATTATTTATGGCGTGCACATCCGTATCTTCGCCACGATCCACCCAATCATAGCGACCTGTCATCCAGTAATAATCACGGTGATGCGGATCTACACGATATTCAAACTCTTCCACCCAATTGCCATTCGCTTGTCTACAGATTTTGACACCTTGTATACCTGTTTCAATATGCGGAAAGTTTACATTCAATAATGTTCCTTTTGGTAATCCATTTTTCAAGACCTGCTCAGCAATACTAGATACATACGAACGCGTGTGCGAAAAATCAGCAGCATGAGAAAAATCATCCAGTGAAAAACCTATTGATGGAATACCTTCAATAGCACCTTCAACCGCAGCAGACATCGTCCCAGAATACAATACATTGATTGAATAATTCAAACCATGATTGATTCCAGATACACATAGGTCAGGTTTCTTATCTTTGAAGATGCGATCTACTGCTAACTTTACACAGTCAACAGGAGTGCCCGAGCATTTGTACATTTCTATGCCGTCGTACAGTTCGATTTTATCTAGACGTAATGGTTTTCCAATTGTAATCGCGTGGCCCATTCCAGATTGTGGCCCATCAGGAGCTACCACTACCACATTGCCCAACTTTTGCATTTCTTCTAGCAACACCTTTATTCCTGGTGCTGTTATCCCATCATCGTTGACAACTAAGATTGTCGGTTTTTCATTTGCCATAGTGTAAAGTTAGGGAATAAATATAATTTGTTATTTCTGGAATAATATAATTGATCAATTTAATACTTTTTAAAAAATATAAAAGATAATGCTCATATTACTTTTAACCTAAGAGTAATAGTTTGATATGTAATATCATAGTCCTTTAATCAATAGTTCTCAACATTATTAACCTTGCTATTAAATACGAGATCATTATTGTAATCCATTAAAAATTTGTTACAAACGAATTTGACATTAAATTTTATAAAATTTACCCTATCTATTCTTATGTTTTATTAATAATACGCTTAATAGTTTTAGCCTAATACTAATCATCAATTGATTAAATTAAATTTAACCCCCTTTCCTACAGGAATATAACAAAAAACACGATTTATTTTCAAACAAAACATTAACTATTTCGTTTCCAATATGTGGAAGACAGTTAAATCTAACAACTAAAAAACCTATGAAACCGAAGAAAACATTTAATTTTTATATTAATTATTACATCGTATAACGAAAATTAAAATTTAATTTTCTATATTTATCTATTGAAATCAAAAAATCTAAACAATAAGATTGATAATAATCAATCTTGATAATCAATTTAATTTAAACTTTTAATTACTTTATGATGACTTATTTAAATCCACCTGAAGGATTTAAAAGGTTTGTATGGATTTCTGGCGCTGTCATGTGTTGCTTACTATCAGCAACAAATAATGGCTATGCGAATTCCAATGAATCTTTAAAAACCCTTTCTCAGCAAGAAACAATCAATGTTAAGGGCGTAGTTAGAAATCTAACAACAAATCAACCTATTGCTGGAGTAACCGTCTCCATCTCCGGTACATCTATTGCTACCACTACAAATATAAACGGTCAATACGAACTTAAAAGTGTGCCTAAAAATGGGCAAATAACATTTTCTATGATAGGTATGACTCCATTAACAGAGAATGTAGATGGACGACTGACTATCAACGCTAATCTAAACTCGGAAAGTGAAAATATTGACGAAGTTATTGTTGTCGGTTATGGAACGCAGAAAAAATCAGTTGTTTCAGGAGCAGTAACTGCAGTAAAAGGAGATGAACTAGCAAAATCATCATCAGTTAATTTGTCTAACGGACTAGCAGGTAGACTTCCAGGAGTAACTGCTATGCAAAGCAGTGGAGAACCAGGATATGATGGATCAAACATTCGAATTCGTGGTATCAATTCATTAGCGGGTGGTAACTCTAGCCCTCTTATCGTAATTGATGGTGTGCCAAGTAGAGCGGGGGGAATTGACCGTATCAATCCTAACGATATAGAAAGTGTTTCGGTATTAAAAGATGCATCTGCTGCAATTTATGGTTCTCGAGCCGGTAATGGTGTAATTTTGATAACTACTAAACAAGGTAAATCAGGTAAGCCACAGCTTTCATATGATGCATTTTATGGTCTTCAGCGTCCAACAAGAACCCCAAAAATGGCAGGATCACCAGAGTATGCTGAAATATTAAATGAACTTAGAGTTTTTGGTACAGACCTTGATCCGCAATATTGGGATGCTGCGTGGAATGGCTTAAAAACAACAGGTTCATATATCAGAACTGATAAAGATGGGACTATTAATGCTGCATTCACCCCGGATGAAATTGAAAAATTTAAGGACGGCTCTGATCCATATAGGTATCCGAATACAGACTGGTTTGATGAAGTAATGAAAAACTGGTCTCCACAACAAAGACATAATATTCAAATCAATGGTGGCGGGGAGAATACCACATATTTAGCGTCTTTAGGTTATACAAATCAAGATGCGTTCTATAAAAAGTCCGCCACATATTATAACCAATATGATTTAAGGTTAAATATTGAGAGTAAAATCAATGATTACCTTACGGCGACAATTAACATACTCGGAAGAGAAGAAGATCGTAACTTTCCTACAGTTGGTGCAGGTGATATTTTTAGATTTTTAATGCGTGGTCGACCTAATGAGCCTGCTTTTTGGCCAAATGGCGAACCTGGTCCAGCAATTGAGTATGGATATAACCCAGTAGTTTCCACGACAGACCTAACGGGTTTCAATAAAACTATTGATGATTATTTACAAACAACGGGTAAAATTGATTTCAAAATTCCTGGTGTAGAAGGTTTGAAAGTAACAGGATCGGCTGCTTTGGATAAATCTTGGAAAAGAGGTAAAAACTGGCGTACACCATGGACATTATATAGTTGGGACAAATCCACTTTACTGGATGATGGAACCCCAAGTCTGACGGGATCAATAAGTTCTCCCTTTACTGATGCACGATTATCAGAGACAATGGCAAACCGATTAGGCATAAACCTTACGGGAATGGTCACATATGATAAAGTAATTAACGATAACCATACTCTTTCACTTTTGGCTGGTGTTACCAGAGAAACAGATAAAAGCAGTGGTTTTAATGCATTTAGGCGTTATTTCTTATCAACATTAATTCCTGAATTATCATTTGGTGAAAATAAAGAACAAACAATTGGTGTTAATGATATATTCACTCGTGCTAGGCTAAGTTATTTTGGAAGGGCCAATTATAATTACCAAGAAAAATACCTGGCTGAATTCTTGTGGCGTGTGGATGGATCTTATATCTTTCCTGAAGATAGAAGATTTGGTTTCTTTCCAGGAGTATCAGTTGGTTGGGTATTATCGAAAGAAGACTTCTTCCGTGACAATGTGCAATTTATAAACAACTTAAAAATCAGAGGTTCTTGGGGTCAAATGGGAGCTGAGGCTTATTATAATGATGCTTTACAGGAATTTAAATTCTTTACGTTAATGAATACAGGTTCTGGAGTATTCAATGATGAAGTCGTAAAAACACTTTGGGAGGCTAACGTACCGAACGAAAATTTCACTTGGGAAGTGGCAAATAATACCAACGTAGGACTTGATGCAACTTTCCTGAATAATAAGTTCACGTTTACATTTGATTATTTTTATAACCAAAGATCTAATATTCTTGCTCAAAGACTAGCGTCTGTACCAGAGAGTACAGGAATTCCCTCAGCAAATTTGCCCCCAGAAAATATTGGAAAAGTTAAAAATGCAGGTTATGAGTTTAGTTTAAATTACCAAAATAACATTAATGATTTCACATTTGGAGTCGGTTTAAATGGTGGATATGCTAAAAATAAAGTTATATTCTTTGATGAAATCCCCGGAGCTCCAGAATGGCAACGCGCTACAGGAAGAGTTACTGGTGCATGGTTGTTGTATCAATATGATGGTGTATTTAAGGATATAGCAGCAGTAAATGCAAATACATTAGATTATAGCGCAGTAACAGGGGGTGCAGATTTAAGGCCAGGAGATATGAAATTTGTTGATTACAACAATGATGGTAAAATAAATGGTGATGATTTAGTACGTATGGACAAAAATAGCACCCCTACTTTTACTGGAGGTTTAAATCTAAACGCTGCATACAAAGGTTTTGATTTAACAGTCTTGATGCAAGGTGCTACAGGTGGTTTACAAATGATTGGAATTACCGAATCTGGTGATATAGGCAATTACCTTGATTGGTCTTATCAGAATCGTTGGAGTATAGATAACCCAAGTGATGTATACCCACGTTTGAGTAACAGAAATACGGCATATTATCAAGATGGAAGTAAAGCCCTAAACAATACATACTGGGTGAAAAACAACAATTATTTAAGGTTAAAAAATATTGAGCTTGGCTATACAATAAATCCGGAAATTATCAATAAAATCGGAGTAAAAGGATTAAGAGTATATATGAATGGTATCAACTTATTCACATTTGACAAAATAAAAATATGGGATCCTGAATCAACCAATAACAGTGGTCAATATTATCCTCAGGCCAAAGTCATCAATTTCGGATTAAAGGCAACCCTCTAATAGTTAACCTATAAATTTATTAAAGATGAAAAACACAAATTTAAGCGAAATATTTAGGAGGTTAAAATTGATGAAAATACAATCATCTATTAACTCCAAATCAGCTATATATACAAGAAAACTGTTTGTTGCGACAGCAACAGTTTTAGCACTGCAATCGTGCAATACTGATTTTATGAATGTAACTCCACCAAACCAATTGGTGGCGGATATAGTATGGAATGATGCACTCACTGCTCAAGCCTATATAAATGATATTTATAATGGATTTGAACAAGGAGGGTTTAGCGAACAAATGTTAGCTTCAGTCTCCGATGAAGCAATGTTTACACATCCAGGGCGAGGAATTGATATAGTTAATAGTGGAGCCTCGAATCCTACTTCACTTGGATGGGTACACGGCACTTGGGCATGGGGAAGAATGTATATATACATCAGATTTTGTAATGTAGCTATTCAACAACTAAACAGTGCAGATAACAAAATCACAGATCAAGATTTAAAAGAAAAAATGCTTGGTCAAGTACACTTTTTGAGAGCATATTACTATCAGCAACTATTACGCTATTATGGCGGTGTGCCACTAGTTGATAAAGTGTATACCATTACAGACGATATGAATTTGGCAAGAAATACATATGAAGAATGTGTGAATTTTATTATTAAAGACTGTGAAGAAGCATATCGATTCTTGAACGGAAAAAGTATGGATAAAGGTCGTGCTACGGCATTAGCGGCTCTAGCCTTGAAGTCTCGAGTATTATTATACGCAGCTAGTGATCAACATGTTTCAACTAAATTAAAAGCAAAAGTAAGTACAATTGGTGATGACATGATGCCAATATTAGCTTATACATCTGGTAATCAACAAGAGCGTTATAGAGCGGCTCAAACCGCTGCTAAGGCTGTAATGGATGCATCTTTAGGTTATAAATTGGATTTAATTGCTCCTGTAAGCCCAACAGAAGGACAGAATAATTACAAAAGTATAGCAATGGCGGGCGGAAGTAAAGCTCCTGGCATAGACCCAGCTGCTGCTTCGGAATTAATATACGCGAAATACTTTATTGCTGATGCAAATTATACCCATGGCCTTCATAACGGACCTAATGGTTATAAAAATTGGGCAGGAAATACGCCTATAGGTTTATTGGTGGATGATTATGAAATGATAGACGGTACACCATTTAGCTGGGATAATGCTACGCACAAAGCAAATCCTTATCAAAATAGAGATCCGCGTTTATATGCAACCATTTTATACGATGGAGCTGGATGGAAACCAAGAGATAAAGTTTCTGGAAATATTGACCCTGCTAATCAAATCCAAACTGGAACTTATGACATTCTTGAAGGAGGTACAGTGAAAACCATTCCCGGTATTGATACAAGAGGAGGTAGTATTGAAAGTTGGAATGGTAGCTGGACAGGATATTATTACCATAAGTTTATAGACCCAGATCCAAATATTGTCGACGCTAATAATTTCCAACTAGTTCCTTGGCCTTTCTTTAGGTATACAGAAGCGGTATTAAATTATGTAGAAGCTAGTATTGAATTAGGCGAAACTACTGTAGCTAGAGATTGGTTAAATAAAATAAGATTCAGAGCGGGTATGCCTGCGATTACGACAACAGATCAAAATCAATTAAGACAGATCTATAGACACGAACGTAGAATTGAGATGGCTTACGAGGAGCAGCGTTATCACGATGTGCGCAGGTGGTTAATAGCAGCAGAGACAGTTGGTCGTAAAGTGACATATATCAAGGTAACTGGAAAATTCAAGCCAGGTAAAACGATGACTGCACCTTATCGTCATGACCCTACTGTATATGATTATACGTATACTCCTGTAGTTGACAACTCACAAGAGAATAGATCTTGGAACAATAATTTATATTTCAGGCCTTTGCACAGAGATGAATTAAACAAGAATAATTTATTAAAACAAAATCCTGGATATACACAGTAAATAATAACCCCCTCCATTTTGGAGGGGGTTATTATTGATATTCGTAAATTAACCTAAAACTTTTAACCAGTCTACGACTTCTTCACGAGCTTTACCTAATTTTTGTTGAAGGCGACCCAATAATTCATCGTCCTTACCTTCTTCGTATTTCAAGTCATCATCTGTAAGTTCAGCATATTCTTGCTTTACTTTACCTTTCCATTCATTCCACTTTCCTTTTAAATCTAACTTATCCATAGTTGTTTGTTTTAGTGTTTTTGAATTATCTTATTAAAAGAACAACACAAACGAACACTTATTTGTCACAAATCTGTTACGAAATCGTTGCAAATGCTGGATTTAGAAATGGTATTGGTTTTCTTCAAAGTAAAGGTCTAATTTTAAAGTAATAACCAAGATTAAAAAATAATTAGTATGACATTCGAATCTAGATATGCTATTGGTCCTAATGAGTATAAAAATTTGGACACAAAAGGACTTCGCGATAATTTTCTAATTGAAAAATTATTTACCGAAGATGACATTCATTTTGTGTATACCCACTATGACCGTTATATGGCGGGAGGAGCTTTTCCTGTAAATAAAAAAGTAAAATTAGAAACCATAGAACCGCTTTTAAAAGAGCCTTATTTCTTATCTAGACGTGAATTAGGAATTATAAATGTAGGCGGTAGTGGTCAGGTGGAGGTAGATGGAGAAGTTTATGAATTGAAAAACAAAGAAGCCCTTTACATAGGAAAAGGCGCTAAAGAAGTTTTTTTTAGCAGCGAAAATTCACAATCACCCGCAAAGTTTTATCTAAACTCGACTCCAGCGCACCACAATTATCCCACAAAAAAAGTAACAAAAGCAGAAGCGAACAAATTAGAATTAGGCACATTAGAAACTGCCAATCACCGTACAATTAACCAAATGCTGTTGCATACTGTGATACAAACTTGTCAGTTGCAAATGGGTATGACAGAATTGAAAACTGGTTCTGTGTGGAATACGATGCCTTCGCATACACATGATCGCCGCATGGAAGTGTATTTCTATTTTGAAGTACCAGAAGGGCAGGCTGTTTCACATTTTATGGGCCCTGTGGATGAAACACGCCACATTTGGATGCATAACGAGCAAGCAGTAATCTCGCCACCATGGTCTATTCACTCAGGTGCTGGTACAAGTAATTATACCTTTATTTGGGGTATGGCTGGCGAAAATATGGATTACGACGACATGGACAAATCTGCAATTACAGACTTGAAATAATGAAAAAGTTAATTTGTTATATCGCATTTTCGACTGCACTTGTCGGTTCTGCTGTTGCCCAAAAGAAGATTGTCATATCTAATCCTTCGGATGAAAACAGAGTAGAATTGATAAGTATTCCATTCTCCAAATTCAGTAAACATTTTGGCGTAGATACGGTATTCACTGTTAAGGACAAATCATCCGGAAAGATCTATTTGCATCAATTGGAGAAATTGGGAACAAATAAAGCGCAGAATGTGCTTATTCAAATCCCTATTTCTTCCGAAGGAAAGCTTGATCTGATTGTCTCAAAAGATAAAGCGCCAGCATTTGCATCTAAAACTTATGCGCGCTATGTTCCTGAACGAAAAGATGATTACGCTTGGGAAAATGATGTCGTGGCTTTTCGCATGTACGGCAAAGCACTGGAAGGTACTTCAGAAGATGCACAAGGAATGGATTATTGGGCAAAGCGCACTGAAAATTTAGTGATCAACAGATGGTATAAAGGAGATGATTACCACAAAGACCACGGTGAGGGATTAGATTATTATTCTGTAGGGCAGACTTTAGGTGCGGGAGACATTGCATTATACCACAACAATACGATTCAGTTTACGAAGCATTATAGAACGCACCAAATATTGGATAACGGTCCATTACGCACAACATTTAAGCTTGGCTTTGAACCGCAAACTATCGAAGGTCAAGAAATTTCTTTTAGCAAAACAATAAGCATTGATGCGGGGCAGAATTTTAATAAAATTGTCATCGATTTCAATAACAAACAAGCAAACAAAACTCCAGTTGTAGTCGGTTTAGCAAAAAGAAATGAAAGCAAGCCAGAGGTAGAATTTGATAAAGAAGATAAAACTTTGGTGTACTGGGAACCTAACATTAATAATGCAGGTCGTACCGGAACGGCTTTAATTCTTACCAATCAAAAAGCACAATATATCGATTCGCATGAAAAGCAATTTTTAGTGAAAACAGAAATTACCAATAACAAACCTTTTGTTTATTACAATGGTGCTGCTTGGGATAAAGCCGGAAAAATTACTTCTTTTGATCAATGGGAAGATGCGGTGGAAGATTATGCTGAACAAATTCGTAAACCCTTAAAAGTAAAATTGAAATAATCATGTCTATTATAAATTCTTTTGACCTTAGCGGAAAAGTCGCGATCGTGACTGGATGCAAAAGAGGAATCGGAAAAGCTTTAGCAGAAGCTTTAGCGGAAGCTGGCGCAGATATTATTGGTGTTTCGGCAACCTTAGAACTTGAGGGTTCTGTTGTACAGAAATCCATTGAAGGTTTAGGTCGCAAATTCTATGCGTATCAATGTGATTTTTCAAAAAGAGATTCTTTATACGCCTTTATAGCACAAGTAAAAAAACATCATCCTGTGATTGACATATTATTCAACAACGCTGGAAATATTTTACGCAAACCTGCGGCTGAACATCCAGACGAATATTGGGATGAAATCATAGAAATCAATCAAAATGCACAATTCATTTTGACGCGCGAAATTGGAAGAGACATGATTTCACGTGGAAATGGAAAAATTGTTTTTACAGCTTCATTGTTAACATTCCAAGGCGGTATCACAGTTCCTGGTTACGCAGCGTCTAAAGGCGCTATTGGTTCATTGACCAAAGCATTTGCCAACGAATGGGCATCCAAAGGTGTTAATGTCAATGCCATTGCACCAGGTTATATTGCAACAGATAATACAGAAGCTTTACGTGATGACCCTGAACGCTCAGCGTCGATTTTAGGTCGTATTCCGGCAGGTCGATGGGGAGAACCCGAGGACTTCAAAGGGCCAGCTGTATTCTTAGCTTCCAAAGCTTCAGACTATGTACACGGCACGATTCTGACCGTCGATGGTGGCTGGATGGGCAGATAAACAAAAGACTTAGCCGAAGCTAAGTCTTTTGTTTTATAAATATAATCCCTTTTTGTCGATAAATTCTACCACCTTATCTGGTGTTAAAAACTTAATATTTTTATTTTCTTTAATCGCTTTGCGAACGAATGTGGAAGATAATTCCATCACAGGTGTATCTGTCAATGTCACCGAAGGATGATTTTTTAAGTCTCCACCATCATATCCAGGTCTAGGATACACGATGATGCGGTAATCACGAAGTATAATATCTGCATTTTTCCATTTTAGCAAACCTGCTAGATTATCTTCTCCCATTATCAAGACAAAATCCTTATTCGGATATTTCTCTTGCAAATAAACCAGCGTATCGATAGTGTAAGATGGTTGGGGTAAGTTGAACTCAATATTGCTTGCACGTAGTTTTTCTAAACCTTCAATAGCCAAATTGACCATCTCGAGCCTATCGTACATATTTCCCAAAGACTTCTTCTCTTTGAAAGGATTTTGAGGGGATACTACAAACCAAACTTCATCGAGTTCGGTAAAATTAGCCATATAATTGGCAATGATTAAGTGCCCTATATGAATAGGATTAAACGAGCCAAAAAATAAACCAATTTTCTTATTTGCCATTATTTTAATAGAAAATCTAACACCAATTTTTCAGCCTCAGCTTTAGCTTCTTCTAGCTCAAAATTGTTTAATATAACATCAAATTTATAAGCGAAGCTTAATTCATGTTCAGCCTTCGCATAGCGTTCTTGCAGCTTCTCTTCCGAATCCGTACCTCTACCCGCTAAACGCTCTTTCAAAACTTCCAAAGAGGGTGGATTTACAAAAATAGCCAGGGCTTGTTCTGGAAATTTAGAACGAAGGCGCAAACCTCCAACCACATCGATATCAAAGATTACGTGCTTGCCTAAAGCCCAAATACGTTCTACTTCCGAACGCAATGTGCCATAATATGTACCTGCATAAACCTCTTCAAATTCGATGAACTCTTGCTTAGCTACTTTGTGTAGAAACTCTTCTTGAGATATGAAGTAATAATCTTTACCATCTACTTCCTCACCACGAGGAGCACGCGTACTGGCTGAAATAGAGAACTCAAACTTGTCACTATACTTACTTAGCAAATGTCTTACAATAGTTGTTTTACCAGCCCCAGAAGGAGCCGAAAAGATGATTAGCTTTCCGCTCATGTTTCTTATAGTACGTTTAGTAGTTGTTCTTTGATTTTTTCTAATTCTTCTTTCATACGAACGACGATTTGCTGTATGTCCGCATTATTTGCTTTGGATCCCAATGTATTAATCTCACGACCCATCTCTTGCGAAATGAAACCTAATTTTTTACCATTAGAATCTTCCGAATTCAACGCCTTGATAAAGTAATTACAATGGCTTTTTAACCTTACTTTTTCTTCAGTGATATCCAATTTATCGATATAAAAAACAATCTCTTGTTCGAATCTATTCTTATCAATATTCTCTTTACCTACAGCATCTTCCATATATTGATTTAGGCGTTCGCGAATCAAAGGAATACGATCACCTTCTACAGATTCTACCTCCGCCATATAAGCCAAGATTAGGTGCACACGTTTTTCTAAATCACCTTTCAAAACTTTGCCTTCGTCTGCACGAAATGCATTGAATTTCGCTACAGCATTATAAAAGGCATCCAGCAACACTTTGCCTTCTTCTTCATCGACTTCATCATCATTCGTCGAAATTACCTCTGGCATATTCAAAGCCAAGCTAAATAGGGAAGCTGTTTCTTCACCTACTTCCGAAGCAATATCTTTTAATTGATTGTAATACTTCTTGAGTAATTCCGCATTGATCGAGGACGCTTTTGCTGTTTGATCGGTGTATTCTGATGAAATCATAACATTGACTTTGCCACGCTCGATAAGCTTACTGCATTCGCCACGAAGCGTCAATTCTTTATCGGATACGACTTTGGGAAGACGTATACTTAGCTCCAAAAATTTAGAATTAAGTGATTTTATTTCGACAGTGTATTTGACCTTCGCATTCTCTTGCGTGCCAACACCATAGCCAGTCATTGATTTTATCATATGCAAAGGTAGGAAATCTATGACTAAAAGTAAATAATTTACGAATAGGCTTTATTTGGAGTTTCTAGCTCTAAAATATTCCACAATTGGTGGCACTAAAGAAATTCCAATTATAGCTAATACGACTATTGAAAAATTCTTCTGAATAAACTGAATTTGGCCAAAGAAATAGCCAGCGAAAAGGAATAATGAAACCCAAATAACTCCTCCGATAATATTGTATTTGCCAAAATGACTATAACTCATTTTACTGATACCAGCTACAAAAGGAGCGAATGTTCTTACTATTGGTACAAATCGTGCATAGATAATCGTTTTGCTACCATGCTTAGCATAGAAGTTATGCGTCTTTTCTAAATAGGATGGTTTGAATACTTTAGCATTCTCTTTGAATACACGACCGCCAAAGTGCTTACCGATTTCATAATTCACAAAATCACCAATAATAGCCGCAGCTATTAACAACAGCAACATGATCATTATATGCAAATCCGTTTCTGGTTTTGCTAGTAATGCGCCCATCGCAAATAACACAGAATCGCCAGGTAGAAAGGGTGTCACAACCAAACCAGTCTCAGCAAAGATGATCAAGAACAATATTAAGTATGTCCAATATTGGTAATCATTCACAATACTTACCAAATGCACATCAATATGAAGTATAAAATCGAGTAAGCTGTTGATAATTTCCATAGTGTAATAAAACAAAAAAGGAAGCTATTAGGCTTCCTTCTTATTAAAAAATTTCTCTTTTATGACTTCATACACAATCGGCAGTACGGACAGCACAATAATTGCTAATACGACTTGTGAGAAGTTATCACGTATAAATGGGATATTACCTAAAAAATAACCCGCTAATGTAAGTCCAACAACCCAAAGAATCGCACCCACTACGTTATAGGTAATGAATGTACCATAATTCATACGGCCAATACCACCAACAAAAGGAGCTAACGTACGTACAATTGGAACAAAACGAGCGATAACAATAGTTTTGCTACCGTATTTCTCATAAAAAGAATGTGTTTTTTCAATTTGCGCATCGGTAACCATTTGTTTACCAAATAGCTTAAACTTCGTAATACGCATACCAAAGTTCTTTCCAATCGAATAATTAAGCGAATCTCCCGCAATAGCCGCAATAAGCAATAAGCCAATTAACAACCAAACATTCAATTCATTTGGTTGAGCTGCCAACATTCCTGCAGCAAACAACAACGAGTCACCTGGCAGAAAGGGCATAACGACTACCCCAGTTTCCACGAAAATGATCAGAAACAAAATAAGGTAAGTCCAATATTTATAATCATTCACAATCTGAATCAAATGATCATCAATGTGAAGAACAAAATCTATCAAAGAATATATTAAATCCAAAACGAGCTAAAGATTAATTGTAGTTATTCAACATTACAGGCATCACCAACATCAAGATCTCTTCATTGTCTGCTTTCACAGCTGGCACCAAAAGACCTGCACGATTAGGACTACTCATTTCCAACACCACCTCTTCACAGTTCAAATTGTTCAACATTTCAACTAAAAACTTTGCGTTGAAACCGATTTCCATATCGTCACCTTCAAATTGACAGCTCAATCTTTCGTGTGCCTCATTCGAGAAATCTAAATCTTCTGCCGAAATATGTAATTCCGAACCATTGATTTTCAAACGTACTTGATGCGTTGTCTTGTTTGCAAAAATCACTACACGACGTAGAATGTTTAAGAACAACGAACGATCTACAGTTAATTTATTTGGATTTACTTGAGGAATTACCGCTTCATAATCTGGGTAACGCTCATCTACAAGACGACAAATCAAATTGATGCTTCCGAATTGGAAGAATGCATTTGTATTATTATATTCAATAGAAACCGAAGTATCATCCGAAGGCAAAGAAGATTTCAGTAAAGTCAACGCTTTCTTTGGAAGAATAATTGATGTTGATTTCTCTGCACCTACATCTGTACGACGATATCTAACTAATCTATGCGCATCCGTCGATACAAATGTGATATTTTGTTCATTCAATTGAACCAACACACCTGACATCGCAGGACGTAATTCATCATTACTTACCGCAAAAATTGTTTTATTAATCGCTTCAGACAAAATAGAAGAAGCCAATTTTACTGTAGAAACATTATCTACAACAGGAATTTTTGGAAAATCATCCGCATTTTCGCCACTCAATTTGTATTTACCGTCACCTGCACTAATCTCAATAGCTAATGTTTTGGTATCTACAGAAAAAGCCACCGGCTGATCGGGTAACGTTTTTAACGTATCGATCAAAATTTTGGATGGCATCGCTACTCGACCTTCTTCTTTTGCTTCTATTGGCAAAGAAGTAACCATACTTGTTTGTAAATCTGTAGCTGATATAGTCAGCATATTGTCTTTGATTTCAAACAAGAAGTTTTCCAAAATTGGAAGAACAGTGCTACTACTCGAAGCGCCACTGATGGCTTGAAGTTGTTTTAATAAGACTGAAGTGGATACAATGAATCTCATGCTTTTTGCGATATTTTACTTGTATGCAATATTACGTAATTTATATCTAAAATTCGAATCTCTAGCCATCACAAGACTATTATTTATACAATTTTAATTTTAGTACATTTGTGTTGAAATTTTTATGCAATTCAAGGAAATAATAGGACATCAAGAGGTCAAAAATCATCTGCTAAATTCGGTTAAAAATAACCGAGTGAGTCATGCGCAGTTATTTTTAGGTCCCGAAGGATCTGGTTCACTTGCTCTTGCGGTAGCTTATGCCCAATATATCAATTGTGAAAATAAGCTCGAAAATGACAGCTGTGGATATTGTGGCTCTTGTCACAAATATGAACGTCTAATCCACCCAGATTTGCATTTTTCATACCCGTTTTATCCTTCAAAAGATACAGCAATAGCTATTGATGTCTTGCAAGAATGGCGCTCTGCCTTAATTAAAAATCCTTATTTAGGATTGAACTATTGGCGCGATCAGTTAGAAGCAGGAAATAAGCAAGCTAATATTCCGATCAAGGAAGTACATGACATTATCAAAAAACTAAGCTTAAAATCTTTTGAAGCAGAATACAAGGTTTTGATTATGTGGCTGCCTGAATATTTGGATAAAGAAGGAAATGCTTTATTAAAGCTCATCGAGGAACCGCCCGCCAAAACATTATTCCTTTTGGTAGCTGAAAATCAAGAACGCATACTCAATACGATTATCTCGCGGACACAACTTGTCAAAATCAATAAGATTGGACATGACGAGATGAAAAATTACCTCGTAGAAAAACATCAAATAGAAAATTCGGTGGCTAATGAAATTGCCTTCATCGCCGATGGAAATGTGCAAGAAGCGCTGAATCTTTTATCCTATCAAGAGCATAACAGTAATTTTACAAATTTTGTTGAATGGATGCGCGCCATTGTAACCGATCGCGGAGCTGATATTTTGAAACTCAGTGACGACAATCTTGCAAAACTAGGACGTGAAAATCAAAAAAGTTTCTTACTTTATGCTATTAATATAATTCGACAAATCATGTTGATTCAGCATGGTTTACGGAGTTTAGTATTTTTGAAAGAAGAAGAGCTGAAGTTTGTCGAAAAATTTAGTGAATTATACCTATTTGAACAGTTGACAGAAGCCATCGATTTGTTAGAAAAAACACATTACGGCATCGAAAGAAATGGTAATCCTAAAATATTATTTTTAGATTTATCTTTGCAATTAGTTTTATTGTTCAAATATCAAACGTTCCCAAAAGGGACTCAATATATATAGAAAGAAAAATATGGGATGTGGCAGTTGCTCATCCGGTGGTGGTTGTGGTACGAGCAGCAAATTAGGTACTGTACCTGCAGGCTGTAATAACAACGGAACCTGCATGACCAGCGGATGTAATAAATTAGATGTGTATGACTGGCTTTCCGATATGGATTTGCCATCAAATTATAAACCTTTCAATATAGTAGAAGTTCGTTTCAAAGGATCTCGCAAGGATTTCTTTGTGAACACGGACAATCTTTATCTTGAAATGGGGGAAATGGTCGCAGTAGAACCTTCTACGGGAGGTTATGATATTGGACACGTATCGCTTACAGGAGAATTGGTTCGTCTTCAACTGAAGAAAAACAATGTAAATCCTGAAACAGTAGAGAAGAAAATCTACAGAAAAGCGAATGAAGCTGATGTAGCGAAATACAATGCGGCAAAAGAATTGGAATGGGAAACCATGCATAAGGCGCGTAAATTGGCTTTGGACTTAGGTCTTTCCATGAAAATTTCAGATGTAGACTACCAAGGAGATAAGACAAAAGCAACCTTTTACTATACGGCTGAAGGACGTGTGGATTTCCGTGAGTTAATCAAAAAAATGGCGGAATCTTTTCGTATTCGTATCGAAATGCGCCAAATTGGAATGCGTCAGGAAGCTAGTCGCTTAGGTGGAATTGGTTCTTGCGGTCGCGAATTGTGTTGTTCAACTTGGTTGACAGACTTCAAAACAGTTTCTACTTCGGCAGCACGTTATCAAAATCTTTCCTTGAATACGCTTAAGCTTGCGGGTCAATGTGGTAAGTTGAAATGTTGTCTCAACTATGAATTGGATAGCTACATGGATGCTTTGAAGGATATTCCGAATGATGTAGATCGTATTGAAACACGTAATGGTGTTGCATATCTACAAAAAACCGATATTTTCAAAAAAACAATGTGGTTTTCGTACCCTGGAGCTGAGAGCTGGATTCCTTTGCCTATCAAAAAAGTAAAAGAGCTAGCAGAGCAAAATAAAAAAGGTGAGAAGCCTGAAAGCTTAGATCGTGCTCCTGAAAAAATGGAAGTTGCTAAACCTGTAATTCTAGATTATGAAAATGTTGTCGGCCAAGATAGTTTGACACGTTTGGATGAAAAAAACAGAAAACGCAAGAAGAAAAAGCCTCGTACTAAACAAGCTGTTGTTGCTTCTAAAGTAGAAAATGATAAATCGGTATCTGTACCAGTCAACAAAGAACAAAAGCCTCGACCTGCGCCTAGAGAGCAGAAAAAGGTAGATACCGAAGTAAAGCCTACTGACAACAAGCAGAAATCTCCCGAACAAAAGAAAAAAAGGAGATTCAACAATAACCGCAATAGGAATAAATCAAACGACAATAAACAACAAAGTGGTGGTGAATAATTTCACCACCTATATTTTTTAATATGAAAAAGTTTTTAGCTTTCTTGGTCGTATGTAATTTGTTTTCTTCATGTACCAGTGATGCCTACTATGAAGAGAATAAAGAAGTAACTGATAGGTCCTGGAATTATAGCCAAGTGCCTTCGTTTGCCGTCAATATCAAGGATAATAAAGCTAAATATGATGTCTACATCAACTTAAGGCATACAAATCTGTATGATTATTCGAATATATACTTGCTGTTACACGCAAAGGGAAAAGGTATAGCAGACACCAGCTACCGCAAAGAAATTAAGTTGGCAGAACTTGATGGGAAATGGGTAGGTCAATCTTCTGGCTCCTTATATGAAATACAGTATTTAGCGAAATCTAATTTTACTTTCCCCGATACAGGAGTATATACTTTTGGATTAGAGCAGAATATGCGGGTCAACCCTTTGCCCGAAGTGACTGATGTTGGCATCAAAATCATCAAAAAATGATAACTATTCTACGGTGGATTTTATTACCTTTTACCATAATATACCATAGCATCATTTGGCTAAGAAATCTATTGTATGACAAAGAAATCCTCAAAAGCAAGTCCTTCCAAATTCCAACAATTGTCATCGGCAATTTGGCTATTGGTGGTACAGGGAAAAGCCCATTGACAGAATACCTTATCAAATTACTGAAGGATAAATACAAAATTGCAACACTAAGTCGTGGCTACGGACGCAAGACAAAAGGTTTTAGACTTGTACAAACTACTTCAAAAGCATTTGAAGTAGGAGATGAGCCTTTACAATTTAAAACTAAATTTCCTGAAGTAACTGTCGCAGTTAATGAAAATCGTTGCGAAGGTGTTGAGAAACTGCAAGACCAACATGATGTAATACTATTGGATGATGCCTTTCAACACAGAAAATTAAAGCCGGGCTACGCGATATTACTTTTTGACTTTAATTCTTTCAGAAAGCCAATAATCACTTTACCGACAGGTGATTTTAGGGATATTATTTCTTCCACCAAAAGAGCTGATCTTATTATTATTACCAAATGTCCAGATGTTATTACAGACGAACAAAAAGCACATATAGAACATATACTCCGCAAACACAATATAGCACCTATTTTCTATACCAAAATTGGCTATGATATTCTGCGTAATAAACAAGGAGAAGTTTTATCAGAAAAATTGGAAGGTAAAGATATACTATTATTCTGCGGAATCGCAAATCCAAAACCACTTGTCGAATTTTTGAAAAAGAATAGAAATATTGTTCATTTAGTAAAATATCCAGACCATCATAATTTCACGTCTAGTGATTTTGATAACATTAAAGCAAAATTTGATTTCATTCAATCTTCGAATAAATTGATTCTTACAACGGAGAAAGACATACAACGCATAGAAGATAGTGCTTTTCAAAACTATCCTTTATACTACATCCCTATCCATTTGCAATCAGCAGATCATCAACAAACAACCTTTGATCATTTTATAGAAAATTATATTTCTCATAATCTCAATTAAACTATTTCATCAAGTTAGAGTCTAAGTTCAATTATAAACTTAAAAACATTTAAAACTTATGAAAAGTGTAATTACTTTATTAGCATTAGTATTAAGCTTGGGGCTTGCTAATGCGCAACAGGGTGGTCCACGTCAGCAACGTACGCCTGAAGAAATGACGAAAATGCAAATGGAACGTCTTACAAAAGAACTAAACCTTACACAAACACAACAAGACTCCATCAAAAAATATGTTTTAGCTTCTTCTGTGGAAATGCAAAAAGTATTTAGTAACACAGGAGACGATCGTGAAGCTGCAATGAATAGTATGAGAGCTATTCGTGAAAAACAAACTAAAAAGGTGAAAACTTTCTTAAATGAAGAACAAGGAAAAAAATATGATGAGATAGCTAGTCAACGAGGAAGAGGCTTTGGTGGCCAAAGACCAAACAACTAGTAGTACATACATATTAACTAAAGGGCTTATTTCGTTGAAATAAGCCCTTTTTTGTTAAAACATGTTAAATTGTAACAAACCAGATACAATCAACACAACATTTTACCCTTTTCAACAGTTATAGTACTAAATGAATTAATAAAAGAGTAAACACATAAATTTTAAATGCTATGAGAAAATTAATTTTAACAGGTCTAAGCTTTTTATTTGCAATTACATTAACATTTGCACAAGACATTAATCCAGAAACAAAAGCAAAACAAAAAGTCGATGAGCTGACACAAGTCTTGACATTGAATGAAGATCAACAAGCGGCTATATTTACTATAGTATTGGAAAAAGTTACTGCCAAACACGCGATCAAAGCAGACACAACATTAGCTGCTGATGTAGTAAAACAACAAATTGAAGCTGCTCAAGCTACTGCTCATCAAAAAATATCAGAACAACTAAATGATGATCAAAAAGTAGCTTTCGCTAAATATTTAGAAGAGCAAAAAGGTAAAAAAGAAGAAGAGCAAGCTGAACATAAAGAAGAGAAAAAAGAAGAAGGAAACAACTAAAAATCTAATTCATAATTTATTGCAATTTTAGAAATCACTGATTTCATGAATCAAAAAAGGCGGAATTAATTTCCGCCTTTTCATTTTACCACTAAAATTATTTCGTTACTTCTTACGAAGTTTTTAATTTCTTCTGAATGTCTTGGACATATGTTTTAAACTTCTTGTCCGTTTCGATCAAATCCTCAACTGTTTGGCATGCGTAGATAACCGTAGAGTGGTCACGACCACCAAAGAAGTTACCAATCGTCTTAAGTGAAGATTTAGTGTGATTTTTAGCCAAGTACATGGAAATTTGACGCGCCTGTACGATTTCGCGTTTACGTACTTTTGATTTAACCATCTCTACCGGAACTTCAAAATACTCACATACCAATTTCTGGATATACTCCATCGAAATCTCCTTATGCGTATTCTTAACGAAATTCTTCAGCATAGACTTCGCTAGATTCAAGTCTATTTCTTTCTTGTTAAGCGTAGATTGTGCCAACAATGAAACCATAGCGCCTTCTAATTCACGTACGCTATTATCGATTTGTGTAGCAACATATTCCACAACTGTCTCTGGAAGCTCAATACCATCAGAATACATTTTCTTCTTCAAGATAGCCATTCTTGTTTCCAAATCTGGAATTTGAATATCCGCAGATAATCCCCATTTAAAACGACTTAACAAACGTTCTTCCAAACCAGACAAGTCTTTAGGTGGTTTGTCTGAAGTCAAAATAATTTGCTTTCCAGATTGATGCAAATGATTGAAGATGTGGAAGAAAATATCCTGTGTTTTTTCCTTTCCAGCAAAATTGTGTACATCATCCATAATAATGACGTCCATTGCTTGGTAAAAATTCACAAAATCATTGATTGTATTGTTTTTCAATGAGTCCACGAATTGCTGACAGAATTTTTCACAAGAAACATAGATAACCAACTTATCTGGTAAATTCCTCTTGATCTCATTACCTATAGCTTGAGCCAAGTGTGTCTTGCCTAAACCTACATCACCATATAACATTAACGGATTAAAAGAAGTTCCTCCAGGTTTGTTTGCTACAGCATAACCAGCAGATCGTGCCAGACGGTTACATTCGCCTTCCACAAAATTCTCAAACGTGTAGTTTTGATTCAATTGCGGATCAACTTGTAGCTTTTTAAGTCCTGGAATGACAAAAGGGTTCTTTATATTTTTGTTTAATGCTACAGGGACAGGTATAGACTGCTTTTTGCCTTCAGCACCATTACCATTAGATGGTAGATTAGTTGTATAAGGCGTGTTAGTAGAAGATTTCTCTACTACAATATTATACTCTAATCTTCCTTGTTCTCCTAAAAATTTCTTCACCGTCTTACGTAGGATACCTACATAATGCTCTTCCAACCACTCGTAAAAAAATAAACTAGGCACTTGAATAGTTAAAACGTTCTCCTCCAAACGAACTGCTTTCACAGGTTCGAACCATGTCTTATAACTTTGCGCCGGAATGTTGTCTTTAATCACTTGAAGACAATTATTCCAAACACTTGTATACGTTTTTTCCATTCTTAAATTGTTAATAACTTGATAACCAATTATTGATACAAAAATTGTTTATAACTTTCCCTTTCAACGAAGATGACAAAAATTTCTCACCTAAAAAAGTTAAACTATAAAAAAAATAAAAATCATTAATAATCAATTAGTTAAGTTAAATTTTAATGATCACAGGTTCATATTTTGATGTCAAATCAAACTTTTCCACAACTCTTTAATAAAGATAAATTCAATCAAAAAACAAAACTTTTATTGAGGTTTATTTATAAGCTTGTGGAAAACTTTCTACACCTAAAATAAATAAAATATTCCATTATATTAAAAGAAAAAGAGCCACAAAATTTGTGGCTCTTTAATTATATTTTTAATACTAAAGCGTTATCCCACTTGTGAATGCGTAGGCAAAGTTTTAACCAACTTTTTACATGTTTCAGAAATTGACTTCGCATCGTATTTACATATATTCCAAAGCTCAGTTTGTTCACCGTGTTCCACAATCTCATCAGGAATACCAAGACGAATTACCTGTGCAGAATAATTGTTATTAGACATGAATTCCAATACCGCAGACCCGAAACCACCAGGTAGCACCCCGTCTTCCACAGTTATTACTTTATTGAATTTTTGGAAAACCTCGTGTAACAAGTCCTCATCAATTGGTTTTACAAAACGAATGTCATAGTGTGCAGGATAAATTCCTTCAGTATTTAATTCTATTATTGCTTTAGCAGCTTCATTACCTATATGACCTAAAGTAATTATAGCAACCTCTTCGCCATCCATTAATTTTCGGCCTTTACCAATAGGCAATGCTTTGAATGGGCGCTTCCAATCAGGCATAACACCATTTCCTCTTGGATAACGAATCACAAAAGGCCCCATATCCTCCAGTTGGGATGTGTACATCATATTACGCAGCTCTTCCTCATTCATAGGCGCCGCTATCGTAAGATTAGGTATACAGCGCATAAAAGCTACATCATAAGCACCATGATGCGTAGGACCATCTGCACCAACCAAACCTGCTCGATCCAAGCAAAACACTACATTTAATTTTTGCAATGCGACATCATGAATCACCTGATCATAAGCACGTTGCATGAATGACGAATAGATATTACAAAATGGAACAAGCTCCTGTGTAGCTAATCCTGCACTAAATGTAACAGCATGTTGCTCAGCAATACCTACATCAAATGCACGATCTGGCATCGCATTCATCATAATATTCATCGACGAGCCACTTGGCATAGCGGGAGTTATACCCATTATTTTGTCATTAGCTTCCGCCAATTCCACTAATGTGTGACCAAATACATCTTGATATTTTGGAGGCTGCGGCTTTTCGTAAACCGTTTTCTTAATTTCTCCCGTAATTTTATCAAATAAACCTGGCGCATGCCATTTCGTTTGATCTTTCTCTGCTAGAGAATATCCCTTTCCTTTTACTGTGACAACGTGCAATAGTTTAGGACCATTTATACTTTTTAAATCTTCTAAAGTCTTAGCCAGTTTATTGACATCGTGTCCATCCACTGGTCCGAAATATCTAAAATTTAAAGACTCGAAAAGATTAGCATTCTTCAGAAGAGTACCTTTAATGCTTTGTTCTAATTTCTTAGCCCAACCGTACGCATCAGGACCATTTTTGGATATTTTAGCTAATACAGAAATCAGCTCATCTCTAAATTTATTGTAGCTCTTAGAAGTAGTTATACTTGTCAAATATTCCTTTAACGCGCCGACATTAGGGTCAATAGACATGCAGTTGTCATTCAGAATAACCAATAAATTTGATTTCTCAATGCCCGCGTGATTCAAAGCTTCAAAAGCCATACCGCCTGTCAATGCACCATCACCAATGATAGCTACATGTTGTCTATCTGTTTCTCCTTTGTATGCTGAAGCTACAGCCATACCTAAAGCCGCTGAAATAGAGGTTGAAGAGTGACCTACTCCAAACGCATCATATTCACTTTCCTCACGTTTAGGAAACCCTGATATACCACCTAATAATCTATTTGTATGGAATTGTTCTCTACGACCTGTGAGTATTTTATGACCATAGGCTTGATGTCCTACATCAAATACTATTTGATCATAAGGCGTATTTAACACATAATGAAGAGCTACTGTCAACTCTACGACGCCCAAACTCGCCGCAAAATGACCACCATTGACAGAAACTATATCAATAATGAATTGTCTGAGCTCTTTACAAACTTCTTCTAAATCCGATTCTTTAAGCTTTCTCAAATCCGAAGGATAAAGAATATTTTTTAAAAGTGCTCCTGCTTCTATTTGCATACCTTAAAATAAGTTTGAAAATAAGTTACAAAGTAACACATTTATTCCATTAATTGGTATATATATATACAAATAACTGTGACCAATGTTTTAGTTTCCTGTTTTAAAACAATTATTAATTACTAAATGCGTATTTTTGATCCATTATATGGAAGCCACAAATTACGAAATAAAACTCGATCAATTCGAGGGTCCTTTTGACTTGTTGTTGTTCTTTATCGAACGTGATGAGCTCAATATCCATGATATTCCAATCTCCAGAATAACGGACGATTTTTTGGACTATATCCAAAAGATGCATTCCCTGAATATAGAATTAGCGTCAGAGTTTATTTTCGTTGCATCAACCTTGATGCGCATCAAAGCTAAAATGCTGCTTCCTCGTCCTGAATTGGACGAAAATGAGAACGAAGTTGATCTGAAAGAACAACTTGTTCAAAAACTTATACTTTACAAGCAATTCAAAGATGTTTGTGAAGATTTAAAAGTATTGGAATCAAATAGAGAAAAACTACATCAGCGCGCAAATATCACTTTTGATCTCAAACACACCAAACGTCAAATTTCGGAAGAAGAATTAGCTTCATTTGATTTGTACAAATTGATGATGGTGTATGAAAAGATGATGTATCATTTCACACATCGTGTGGTTCCTGTCACGCATACCGTTGTCAAGTTTCCTTATACTATCGAGCAACAAAAAGATGCACTTTCTGCGCTTTTGGATTTAAATAAAAAGCTAGATTTTCAAATGATCCTGAAAAACTCAGAAAACAGAGTGCAATTTGTATTCAATTTCTTAGCAATATTAGAAATGCTTCAACAAAAACTATTGGAAATTGAAGTCGGGATGGGGTATAATAACTTCGCAGTAGCTACAAAAGATCCAAATGCTCCTGAAGAATCCTTGGATGAAGATGAAGAATAGTTATTTTTCTTTAAGCGCATCCAATACTTCTTTCAAATATTTATACCGTTCAATGTAATCTACACTCGGCAAAGTTCGTAAAGCTTGAATCCCCAGTTTAATAGCTTTAGTCGATCTATTAGCAAAAGAGGAAATAAAAGTATCTAAGTTTATTTCTTCCAAAAATCCATCGACTATACAGTATTCTTTAGCTTTTTCAGTATCAAAATATTCGGTATGTAGACAAAGTTGTAAAGCTTGTTTTTCTGGCATCACTTTTAAGAGGCTGGCCATCACTTGAAACGGGAATAAACCTATTTCGAGTTCAGGTAGCCTAAATTGAACCTCCCGTTTGCAAAAAACATAAGTACAACCCAAAATAATAAGAAAACCGCCAGCTATCACATTTCCTTCAACTATAGCTATAGATGGTTTTAACAATTGATCAAATACCTCACCTAATGAAATATTTTCATTAGAAATTGCAGGATTATTAATATCCAATTTAGGATTTTCAAAAGTTTTCAAATCCATTCCAGCACAAAAAACAGGACCTTCAGCCCTAATTAAGACAAGCTTTATTTCATCATCATTATTAGCTTCTTGAAAAGCATGATAAATTTCATTGACCATTGTCGGCGTAAAAGCATTTCTTTTCTCCGATCTAGACAAGGTCAATAAAAACTGATATCCTATTTTTTGAGCCTTAATATATTTATACATGCAATTTAACTTATCATTTCAAAAAAGCTAATTTTCAATTTATTAATATCAATAGGTGTACCTATATAAAACCGATTTAGCAACATTTCAGTAGGAATATTTCCAACTAATTCGTCCTGTGCAAATGGACAACCGCCAAATCCCATCATTGCTCCTTCAAAGCGTCTACAGCCGCCTTCGTAAGCGGCATTTATTTTTTCTAAAGCTTGGTCAGTAGTGCTATGTAAATGTGCGCTAAAATCTAAATGAGGAAATTCTTTAAACAAATTTTTGAATAAAGAATTGACGCCTATTACAGTGGCCTCACTTGTCGTGTCTGCGATTGAAAACCGTTTAATACCTAAATATTTTAATTTATCAACCCATTTCAAGACCAAATCTTCACTCCAAGCCTCACCATACGGATTGCCAAAAGCCATTGAAATGTAAATGACTAACTCTTGATGATTACTGGCTATCGTACTTAATATCTCCTCTACAGTATTAAATGACTTATCAATCGATGAATTAGTATTTCTTTTTTGAAAAGTTTCGGAAATAGAAAAAGGATACCCCAAATAATCTATTTCTTCAAATGCTTTTGCGTGTAAAGCTCCTTTTGTGTTAGCTACTACAGTTAGTAATTTTGTATTGTTAATTTTTTCAATATCATGCACAACATAGCTTGTATCTTGCATTTGAGGAACTGCTTTGTCAGATACAAAAGAACCAAAATCTATATATTCGAAAAGATTACTTTTGATTAGCTTATTAATATGTGCAATTTTCTTTTCAGGGCGTATAATACTTGTTCTACCTTGAATCGCATCGCGGGGACAATCAATAATTTTAATTTCTGAAGGGTTAGACATCTTTTTTAATTTCACGTGAAATGACCATTTTTTGTATAGCGCTTGTGCCTTCCCCAATTGTACACAATTTAGCATCTCTAAAAAATTTCTCCGCTGGATAGTCTTTTGTGAAGCCATATCCTCCATGTATTTGCACAGATTGATTTGCGACCTCTACTGCTACTTCCGAGGCATATAATTTTGCCATTGCACTTTCTTTGGTAACTTTCTGCTGGTTATCTTTTAAATAACCTGCCCTTCTGATTAAGAGTTCAGATGCATCTATTTTCGTAGCCATATCCGCTATTGTGAAAGATACATCCTGGAAATCATAGATCTTTTGATTGAATTGCTCCCGCTCATTTGCATAACGCAATGCACATTCATAAGCTCCGCGCGCTATACCTAACGACAAGGCAGCGATAGAAATACGACCTCCATCTAATAATTTAAGTGCTTGAACAAAACCATTACCAATCTCTCCAATAACCTGATCCTTATGCAAACGACAATTATCAAAAAACAAGAAAGCAGTTTCTGATGCTCGCATCCCTAATTTATCAATTTTTTTTCCAGAAGTGAAACCTTCTGTTCCTTTTTCTACAATAAATGCACTCATAGCATGCTTATCACCTATATTACCCGTTCGAGCCATCACTACCGACACATCCCCACTGATGGCATGCGTAATAAAAGTTTTAGAACCATTCAAAATCCAGTAATCTCCATCTTGAACTGCGGTTGTTGTCATTCCACCTGCGTCTGAACCAGATCCCGTTTCTGTTAATCCCCAGGCGCCTATCCATTCTCCTGATGCTAATTTTGGTAAATATTTTTTCTTTTGTTCCTCATTTGCAAAGGATAAAATATGATTTGTACATAACGAATTATGCGCAGCTACAGAAAGACCAATAGATCCACAAACTTTTGATATTTCATCTAGAATAGTTATATATTCTTGATAATTCAGTCCAGCACCGCCATATTCTTCGGGCACCAAAATGCCCATAAAACCGTATTCACCCATTTTGTGAAATAGATCAACTGGAAAATGTTGGCGTTCATCCCAATCCATTACGTAGGGTTTGATATATGTTTTTGCAAATTCTCTGGCACTTTCGCGCACTAAAGCTAACTGCTCGTTGTCGTGATTCGTGTACATCGTGATTTTTTCTTAAGTTTATATATTGCTAAGAACTAGTATTATAAATATCGTAAAAATCAAATAATATTTTACCATATTTAAAATATTAAATAAAATAACCAACTGTAAATTTTTATTTTAATAAAAATCACTTATGCAAAAGCTTCTTGACAATCTTAAGAAAAAGTACGAACAACTCCATTTAGGCGGTGGTATTGATAAAATTCAAAAGCATAAATCAAAAGGAAAGCTGACTGCTTGGGAGCGTATTATTTATCTTTTGGATGAAGAAAACCCTTATACTGAAATAGGAACTTTCGCAGCGGATAATATGTATGTCGAGCATGGCGGATGTCCCAATGCAGGCGTTGTTGTTGTTCTTGGTTATGTAAAAAATAGATTGTGCGTTGTCGTTTCTAATGATGCAACGGTAAAAGCAGGAGCTTGGTTTCCTATTTCGGGTAAGAAGAATCTCCGAGCGCAGGAAATTGCTATGGAGAATAAATTACCTATTATTTATTTGGTAGATTCTGCAGGTGTCTATCTGCCTATGCAGGAAGAAATATTTCCAGATAAAGAACATTTTGGTCGAATATTTAGAAATAATGCTAAAATGTCCGCTATGGGCATTCCACAAATAGCAGCAATTATGGGTTCTTGCGTGGCCGGCGGAGCTTATTTACCTATTATGTCAGATTATGCATTAATCGTAGAAGGAACAGGTTCGGTATTCTTAGCGGGATCTTATTTGGTAAAATCTTCTATTGGTGAAGTCATTGATAACGAAACTTTGGGTGGGGCGGGTACGCATACTGAAATTTCGGGTGTAGTAGATAACAAATATCCTGACGATGAATCTTGCTTAGATGCTATAAAAAATATAATAGATAAAATTGGTGAGAACCCAAAAGCGGGATATTCTAAAATAGAAGCAAAATTTCCCAAATCGACTCCCGAATCAATCTACAACAATTTACCGGAAGACAGGTTAAAACCCTATAATGTGCTTTCAATCTTAGACGCTATTGTTGATGCGGATTCTTTGGAGGAATACAAAAAAGACTATGGAAAGACTATTGTTTGTGCTTTAGCACGTATAGATGGTTGGGCTGTAGGTATTGTTGCCAATCAACGCGAAATTGTAAAAGCAAAGAAACCAGGTGGCACACAAGAAATGCAAATGGGTGGTGTAATCTATTCGGATTCCGCAGACAAAGCAGCTCGTTTCATTATGAATTGTAACCAACAAAAAATTCCTTTAGTATTCTTTCAAGACGTAACTGGATTTATGGTTGGTTCTCGTTCCGAGCATGCTGGAATCATTAAAGATGGAGCAAAAATGGTTAATGCCATGGCGAATTCTGTAGTACCGAAATTTACTTTTATAACAGGAAATAGCTATGGCGCGGGAAATTATGCGATGTGTGGGAAAGCCTATGATCCTCGACTAATCTATGCATGGCCTACAGCTCAAATGGCGGTGATGAGTGGGGCTTCAGCTGGTAAAACATTATTACAAATACAAGAAGTAACATTGAAGGTTAAAGGGGTATCACTTAGTGAAGAAGAAAAACAAATTTTATTAAATGAGATTGAAGACCGTTACAATGAGCAATTAAGCCCATATTATGCAGCAGCTCGACTTTGGGTAGACGGAGTCATTGATCCAAAAGACACACGAAAGATAATTTCAATGGGAATAGAAGCCGCTAATCAGAATGCAGATATTCCTAGATATAATGTAGGGGTAATACAAACTTGATAATCCTTAAATCTCAAAAACATATAATGAAAAATTTATTTCATTTTCTTATTATATTTTTATTTATAATTAGTTGTGGTCAATATGAAAAAATAGGATCTTATAAATACAGAGTAAAAACATACATAGTTTTCACTGGGGATTATCATGGTATTTATGATACTATTAAAACCTATAGTTATAGAAAAAAACATCAAGCTGGAGTAGTAATTAGTTCAAAATTAAGTTTTAATACTCCTGCAGATACCATTTATACATATGGCTTTAGCCAAATAGATTCAATAAATAAACAATTAATTGGAAAAGAATATTACTATAACGGTTATGCTAAATATTTAGAGACAGATAGTATAGTCAAAGTTTTTCAACAATTGACAAATGGGAATCTTATATTAAAAAAATACACATCATATTACAATGGACAAGCTTCTGAAAAATTTATACAAATTCAATAGGAACTATTAATATTTGTTTTCAAGACTCATTTACTTGCATTCGCAAGTAGTGAAAAAATCTTTAATAGAATATCAATCTTAGATAAAAAATTCTTCCTTCGTCAGAAGAACATTTAATTCTAATATTTAGAGTATAAAGAATAATACTCTTCCAAACTTTCAGGATTACGCATTATATCCTTGGACACTGCTTTTTCTATAGAAACACCAGAAAAAATCTTTTTAACGGGTATTTCTAGCTTTTTGCCACTCAAAGTATATGGAATATCTTTTACCTGAAAAATAACATCTGGTACATGTCGTGGACTATATTGCTTTCTGAGATTACTTTTCAATTTAGTTTGAAGTTCATAATTTAATTCTAGATCATCTATCAATTGCACAAATAGCAACATTTTGGAAGAACCATCACTTTCATCTGTCGTGACAACCAAAGAATCTTTAACTTCCTCCAAATCATTTACAGCATTATAAATTTCAGCTGTACCTATTCGCACACCTCCACGATTCAATGTTGCATCCGAACGACCATAAATTAGTATTCCTTCATCGCTATTTATCTTGATCCAATCCCCATGAGCCCAAACATTGGGAAATTTATCAAAATAGCTTTCTTTGTATTTTTCATTATTACTATCATTCCAAAAATATAAAGGCATAGAAGGCATAGGCTGCTTTATAATCAATTCACCGACTTCATCTATAATTTCCTCACCTTGCTCATTGTAAGCTGCTATATCAGCACCTAATGCTTTACATTGCAATTGTCCTGCATATACAGGCAATAAGGAATTTCCAGATAGAAAGGCTGAACAAACATCTGTACCACCACTTAAGGAAATAATATGCACTTTAGGAAATTTAGCTTGTAAAGCTTCGAAAGTAGATGCCGGTAGAGGAGAACCAGTAGATCCAACTACTTTAGGTTCGTAATTCTGTATATCTAAATCTTCAATAGAAGTAAAATAAACTGCTCCAGCACCTAAATGATCTACGTGAGCTTGCTTAATGAAATCCCAAAAAGTCTGGTTATTATTGTGATTTATTATTCCATCGAAAATACATAATGTACCACCACAAAGAAGAGAAGATAAAGCGTAATTCCACATCATCCAACCTGTAGTCGAATACCACAAAAAATTTTCTCCTGCTTGTACATTCTGATGCAATGACAACGCTTTATAATGCTCCAGAAGATTTCCGCCTGTACTATGCGTAATAGCTTTGGGTTTACCGGTTGTACCTGACGAATACAATATCCAAATAGGGTGGGAAAAAGGAACTCTTGTAAACATCAACTCCTTAGATTTGTAATTATCCAACTCCACTTTCCACACACTATCATTCACATTAACAACCTCTTGCAAGGTTATTAACTTACTTACCAACATGTCTAAAGTTCCCTTTTTAAAGAATTTTTTATTATTATATTGATATTCTGTTTCAATAAAAAGTAACTTGGGTTCTATTTGTTCAAATCGTTCAACTAGAGCTTTATCTCCAAAATCAGGTGAACAACAAGACCAAACAGCTCCTAAAGAATTAACAGCCAAAAAGATAGCTATCGTTTCTACACGATTATTCAATACCCCAACTATTCTATCACCTTTTTTAATTCCTTTATCCAACAAATATTGTTGAATCTTACTCACTTTACAATGTAATTCCTTCCAAGTAATTTCTTGATAATCTTCGTATTCGGATTGAAATTTTAAAGCAATACTATCTTCTTCATAAGATTTAAAAATATGTTCCGAATAGGAAAGTTCTATACCATCAAACCATTTAGCATCAATAAAATTTTTACTATTTGCATCCCAATCCAAGACTTTTGAATAATTACCCGTATAACTAATATCAAAAAATAGAAATATTGATTCCCAAAAATCTGCTATATTACTTATAGACCATTGATGAAACTCCTGATAATCATTAAATTGCAAACCACATTTTGCTTGCACAAAATTTTTGAAAGCAAATAAAACTGAACTTTCAACATAGTCTTGGGAAGGAGTCCACAATGGTATTGACATATGTTTATAATTTGGTACACTTAAATATACGAAAAAGGTCATTGCAATTAACAATGACCTTTTACCTACTACCGTAGTATAGTTAAATCTTTTGTACTGTAATCTTTGAGTGGAATTTCGGATATTTTCACACCGGCAGAATTATATAACCGTAGATTCACTTCAGTTCCGCCATCAATTATATCCTTTCCGTTTGGATTTTTTTCAAATAATGTTGTAACTACTTTTTCTATTTTGGGAATATCAGCACCAGGTATCGTATCAATCGCCCTTGTTTTCAGAATCAGATCTAAATTTATTTCTTTCTTATTGACATAAAACGCTTTAGATTTGATAAGAAAATCATCCTTTATTTCGTTTTCCTTATCGTTTACATGTTGTGTAAACTTAAATACGCGTGTTTCTTTAGTGTCACAAGCAGCTAGAAAAATTATAGAAGCAAATAAAATGGTTAATTTTTTCATACTATAAACATAAAAAAATTAACCATCTATTTAGTTATTTTATTATTACTTTTTAAATGCATTCCAACCTTGTGCTTTGATTTCATGCACATTATTCGACTTAGAAATCATTTCTCTTCCGGCATTAACTTCAGTAATATAACCAATTACAGAAATATCCAATTGCCCTTTAACTTTATCATAATCAGCTTGTGGAATAGTGAACAACAATTCATAATCTTCACCACCATTCAATGCACATACCGTAGGATCCAATCCAAATTCACGAGCAGTTTCGTAAGTCATTGGATCTAAAGGTATTTTATCTTCGTACAATTTGCAACCTACATTTGATGCATTACAAATATGTAAAATCTCTGATGCCAAACCATCTGATACATCAATCATAGAAGTAGGTGTAATATCCAAATGTTTTAATAATTCTACTACATCCTTACGTGCTTCAGGTTTCAATTGACGCTCTATAATATAATCTTTACCTTCTAGATCTGGCTGAATATTAGGGTTTTCCAAATAAATTTGCTTCTCTCTTTCCAAAAGCTGAAGTCCTACGTAAGCTCCACCCAAGTCGCCAGAAACACACAATAAATCACCTTCTTTTGCACCTGAGCGATAAGCAATTTTATCTTCCTTTGCATAGCCAATACTTGTTACAGAAATTACCAAGCCTTGTGCTGAAGCTGAAGTATCACCACCAACCAAATCAACACCAAATTTTTTACAGGCAATCAAAGCGCCTTCGTAAATTTCTTCTACTGCTTCTAATGGAAATTTCGATGAGAGTCCAATAGAAAAAGTGATTTGTGAAGCAATTCCATTCATCGCATAAATATCCGACAAATTTACTTGTACTGCTTTGTAACCCAAGTGTTTAAGTGGAACATAACGCAAATCGAAATGAACATTTTCTAATAGTAAATCCGTAGAAATCAAGGTTTTATAACCAGTAAAATCCATCACTGCAGCATCATCACCTATTCCTTTGTTCGTAGATTCTTGTGTCAATTCTACAGCTTGCGTTAAGTGTTTTATTAAGCCAAATTCACCTAATTCGTTTATATCAGTTTTATCTATATTATCAAACATATTCACATTTTTTCCACAACAAAGATACGGATTAATCTCCCTTTGATAGAAGAGCTAAAAATAGGGCAAATGTAAAAAATGCCCCATTCCTAAATTTTTGAACATTGTTCAACATAAAAAATTAAGTTTTCATGTGAAACATGTGTATTTTACAACCCTAAACGCGCTGAAATTTCCAACATCCGTTCAATCGGTTTTTGTGCTCTATTGATTACATCTTCTGGAAGAATAATTTCTGGTTGATTGTATTTCAAACAGTTGTATAATTTTTCCAATGTATTCAATTTCATGTGTGGACAATCGTTGCATGCACAAGCATTATTCGGTGGAGCCGGGATAAAAGTTTTATGAGGGCTAGATTTTTGCATTTGATGCAAAATACCAGATTCTGTTGCCACAATATAGGTAGAAGCCTCATCTTCAATCGTATATTTCAACATTCCCGAAGTCGATCCGATGTAATCAGCCTCAGCCAAAATATGTTCTTCACATTCTGGATGCGCAATAAACTTTGATCCAGGATATTCTTCACGTAGATTTTCAATTTTTTCACGTGAAAAAATCTCGTGAACCATACAGGCACCGTTCCACAACACCAAATCGCGCCCCGTTTTCTTCTTCACATAATCGCCGAGATTGCGATCGGGACCAAAAATTATCTTTTGATCAGCTGGAAGTGACTCAACAATCTGCACAGCATTGCTCGAAGTACACACAATATCCGATAACGCTTTCAATTCTGCTGTACAATTGACGTATGTAATCACCACATGATCAGGATATTGCTCTTTGAATTTTGCAAAAAGATGAGGCGGACAAGAATCCGACAACGAACATCCTGCTTTCAAATCCGGCAATAACACTTTTTTGGAAGGCGAAAGAATTTTTGCGGTTTCTGCCATGAAATGAACACCAGCAAACACTATCACATCTGCATCAGTCTTAGCAGCTTGTTGCGAAAGCCCCAAACTATCTCCAATATAGTCAGCTAAATCCTGAATCTCAGCATCTTGGTAATAATGCGCCAGAATTACAGCATTTTTCTCTTTTTTCAAACGTAGAATTTCCTGAACTAAATCCAAACTTGGATCCACAGGAAGATCAATGAAGCCCTTTGCTTCCAAATCTCTTTGATAAGTGTTATTCATTCTCTCTCTTCTGTAATTTGGTTAATCACTTTGACTAATCAACTTCACAAAAGTAAACAAAGAAATTCAAACGAAATTCACATTCCTTTTTTTCAATAAATAATAATCTTTTTTATAAAAGAGAGTCTTATTGTTTATTAGTCTGTGGAAAATGGGGATAACTGTATATTTTTAAATTTCATTTTTGAGTTATCTTGTACTTTTCAACAATTTATCCACAGATATCAGATCTTTTAGTGCTGATTTACAGTACTGTGATTTTTCAGATTTTTTATTTTCAATAAAATTTTGTGAATTACTCGTTGTTAAATAATTGTTAATATATGGTCTATTTTTTCATACTCGTCACGTGAAACATGTGTGTAAATATGTCGGTTTGTGGAATAATAAATAGTTTTAAAATTTAATTAACGTTTTGTTTACACGTTATCCACATTATTTGTTAATTTGTTTCAATTTTTAAGCATACAATAGGTTTATGTCGGAAAGAAAAGTAGATTTTTTGGTAGTAGGGTCGGGAATTGCAGGTTTGAGTTTTGCATTAAAAGCTGCGAATGTTGGTAAAGTGTTAATAGTTACAAAATCCAACGAAGACGAATCAAATACAAAATATGCGCAAGGTGGTGTGGCAGTGGTTACAGATCAATCAGATAGCTTTGCAAATCACATTGAAGACACATTAATTGCAGGTGATGGTTTATGTAATCCACAAATTGTGGAAAACGTAATAAAGGAAGGACCAGCGCGAATTGAAGAATTGATAGGATATGGGACTTCATTTGACAAGGAAGATTCTGGTGAATATGATTTAGCAAAAGAGGGTGGACATTCTGCACATCGTATCTTACATTATAAGGATATTACGGGTTATGAGATAGAGCGTGCATTGCTAGAGAAAGTTCATCAACATCCAAATATTGAAATTCTTACCCATTATTTCGCTGTAGATTTGATTACGCAACACCATTTGGGGTTACATGTGGATAAAAAATCTACGGATATAGAATGCTACGGAATTTATGCTTTTAATACTCGTACAGGAATTGTAGAAAAATTTATATCTAAAATTACTTTAATGGCATCAGGAGGTGCTGGTCATGTATATTCAAGTACGACTAATCCAACTATTGCAACTGGTGATGGTATAGCGATGGTGTATAGAGCCAAAGGAAAAGTACGTAATATGGAATTTATTCAATTCCATCCTACAGCCTTATACAATCCAAGCGAATATCCAGCATTTTTAATTTCGGAAGCTGTACGCGGTTTCGGTGGAATTTTGCGAAGAGTAAATGGAGAATCTTTCATGGAAGAGTATGATTCACGTGGATCATTAGCTCCAAGAGATATCGTAGCGCGTGCGATTGATTCTGAAATGAAGAAATCTGGTTTGGATTATGTTTATTTAGATATCACGCATAAGCCGTTAGAAGATTTGTTTTCACATTTTCCAAATATTTACGAAAAATGTCTTTCTATTGGTTTAGATATGACTAAAGATTATATTCCTGTAACCCCGGCTGCACATTATTTGTGTGGAGGTATTTTGGTTGATGAATATGGCGCTAGTAGTATCGAGAATTTGTATGCATGTGGCGAATGCTCTTCTACTGGTCTACATGGTGCTAATCGATTGGCTTCCAATTCTTTATTAGAAGCCGCAGTGTATGCACATCGTATTTTTGTAGATGCTGAAAAGAAAATTAATTCAATTTCTTATAAAGAAAATATTCCTAATTGGGATGATTCAAATACTAAATTATTAAATGAAGATATTTTAGTAACGCATAATCTTCGTGAAACACAAAAGTTTATGTCTGATTATGTAGGAATCGTTCGTTCAGACTTTAGATTAGAGAGAGCGATGCGAAGATTAGGTTTGTTGCATGAGGAAACAGAATCTTTTTATAAAAATACAAAGCTTTCTGTGAAACTTTGTGAATTGCGAAACGTTATTCAGGTAGCATATTTGGTGGTTAAATCTGCGATGAACCGTAAAGAGAGTAGGGGATTGCATTATACAACAGACTTCCCAAATCATGCAGAGATATTAGAAGATACAATATTATAGATTATGGCTACTATTTTACCAGTCAAAGAAAGTTTTCCGTATATAGCTGAAGAAACGTTTATTGCACCGAATTGTACTATTGTGGGGGATGTAACTATTGGTCATCACTGTTCTATTTGGTTTAACGCAGTAGTTCGTGGTGATGTAAATTATATTAGAATTGGAAACTACACTAATATCCAAGATAATGCTACTATTCATGGAACGTATTTAAAAAATGGTACGGATATAGGTAATTATGTGAATATAGGGCACAATGCATTAGTACATGGTTGTGTTATTGACGATTACGTTTTGATTGGTATGGGAGCTATTGTTATGGATAAAGCTGTGATTCAATCTAAAGTAATTATAGCTGCGGGAGCAGTCGTATTAGAGAATACACTATGTGAATCAGGGTATTTGTATGCTGGTGTACCTGCTAAAAAAATAAAGCCACTTACAGATGAGCAAATGGCTTTATTAGAAAATCTTCCGCACAATTATGTACTTTATTCCTCTTGGTTTACAAATAAGAAATAGATATTTTATTCAAATTTGGGTGAAATTGTTTCGGATTGTTCCCAATTTGCACGTATTGTAAATGATTTATCCATATACCATATTGGTTCAGCTTGTGTCTTATTATAGACATCAGCACCATCCCATCGTTTATTCTTATTGAGATCTTTGATTATGCGTAAGATATATTTTCCTCCAGGAAATTTAGTGTATCTGAGTTCTTTCGTATTGTATATATACTTATTATCTATTACTTTTTCTTTTTTATCATCCATTAACTGGACAATATAATTAGTATTACTATCAAGATCGTTAATGATGAAATTTATATCTCCAAAGTTATCGGTTTCATCTAAAGTAACGGTAGTAATCAATTCCTTATTGGTGTCATTAAAAATAGAAGTAATAGCATTTTCTTGAATTGTGAATTCATAGTTACGCTTTGGTCTCCAATTAAATCGTACATGATACAGGTTAGAATTTAATGTATCTTTTTGTAGTTGAAAGTTACGTCTTGACACACTGTCCTCTTTTAATATCAATTTTTCTTTGTCAATATTAGCTATTGGAAAATCACTTGTGATTGTGATGTGGTTGATTTTATCAACCTTATTTGTAACATTAAGTATAGGTATCAATTCTCTATTGTATTTATCATTTTTACCTCTACGCAATAATGTAGTATCAAGTATATTATTTCTATCAGAAACTTCTATTTTAATAGAATCAAATTCCATTTTAGGTAATAGAATATAAAGAGAATCATTTGTATCAGCATATTTGTAATACGCGTCTTTTTGTAGATCTTCTGGGAAGATAATTCGCGTAGAAGGGGAGTCTAGAGGTTGATTGAATTTAATAGAAATGCGACTATCCTTTTGAATTTTTCTTTCAGGAATTCTAAAATCTTTTGGTTTTCCTTTTGAATATTCCAATTTTATATCCTCTATGTTTTCTTTCAACACAATGCTATCTGCAAGAAATCCTATTAGTTCATCTGGATTATTATATATACGATCGTTATTCTCTTCTTTCAGTGCATATATTCTATATGTATCTTCTCTTAAATTTTTAATTATAAAATTACCTGAACTGTCTACACTTGTAAATATATTGGCTTTCCGCTTTCCGAAAAGAGAATCTTGTCTTGTAGGTATCAGTAAAACACGAACAGATAAATCCTCCTTTGGATCGAATGTTTTGGTATACGCATTTTTAACAGAACCTGATACAGAAAGTGAATCTAATTCAGGGCCAGTGGCAAAAACATAATTGTAATTTACAATAGGATTTCCTTCATTAAAATCTACTAAACCTTTACCAAAATTTATGGTATAAGTAGTATTTTCTTCTAATGAATCAGGTAAAGTGATTATCAGATTTTTCTTTTTTACCTTGTAATCTGGTTGTTTTTCTAAATCAGGAGATATACTAAATTCTTTTTGATAATTGTTTAGCTTAATATATTCATTAAACTCTAAAACAATTTGTTTATCGGTAAAATTTCGTTTAAAATTTACGGGATTTTCCGATAGAATAACAGGAGGAATTGAATCTTTCGGTCCTCCCGTTGGTGTTTGCATATTTGCACAACGTACAAATGTTAGCGATATAAGCATTGCGAAAACAAGGATAAAGTTGTTTCGTAAACTTTTTATTTTCGATTTCAAATTCTCTTCAAAAATGTTTGTATTCATAAAAGTATTTCTCTTATACCGCTAATTTATGATTTCTTTAGTTCATGTGAACCATTAATATACTAATATCTGATGGTGATACACCTGATATACGTGAAGCTTGACCAAGTGTTCTTGGTTTAACTTTTAATAGTTTTTCGCGTGCTTCAATTGAAAGGGAAGTAAGTGATGTATAATCAAATTCAGTATTGATCTCTTTATCTTCCATTTTTTTCATTTTGTTTACAATTTCTAATTCTTTCTCGAAGTAGCTATCGTATTTTACTTTTATTTCAGCTTGTTCTATAGTGTCCTTATCATATGTTTCAGTCACTATCTTGAATTCCTGATCTGCATCTGCTAAGTGTTGAATATTAACGTGCGGTCTACTCAGTACATTATACAAACGAGTTTTTTGAGTTAATTCACCAGAACCAATCTCGGATAGCGTAGAATTTATTCCCGCTGGTTCTATTGAATTATTTTTCATGTATCTAATCAAATCGTCTGAATCTTGTACTTTCTTATTCACTTTAGCTAAACGTTCATCTGAAACTAAGCCAAGTTTATGTGCAATTGGTGTTAATCTAATATCTGCATTATCTTGACGAAGAAGTAAACGATGTTCTGCTCTAGATGTAAACATCCGATAGGGTTCTTCTGTACCTTTGGTAACTAGATCATCGATCAATACTCCAATGTAAGATTCTGAACGCTTCAAGATTAATTCGTGCAGATCTCTAGTTTTTTGGTGAGCATTAACGCCAGCAATGAAACCCTGTGCAGCTGCTTCTTCATAACCTGTAGTTCCGTTGATTTGCCCTGCAAAAAATAAATTTTTGACACGTAAAGTTTCTAATGTCAAATCCAATTGCATAGGAGGGAAGTAATCATATTCGATTGCATATCCTGGTCTATACATTTTTGCGTTTTCAAAACCAGGAATTAGTCGCAAAGCTTTTTGTTGTACATCTTCAGGTAATGATGTAGAAAAGCCATTTACATATATTTCTACAGTTCTGAAACCTTCAGGTTCAACGAAAATTTGATGTCTATCTCTTTCTGCAAAACGATTTATTTTGTCTTCAATTGATGGGCAATATCTTGGACCAAGTCCTTTAATTCGTCCTGTAAACATTGGAGATTTTTCAAATCCTGTTTTT
The DNA here is from genome assembly GCF_009829085.1 of Sphingobacterium bovisgrunnientis. Lineage (GTDB taxonomy): Bacteria > Bacteroidota > Bacteroidia > Sphingobacteriales > Sphingobacteriaceae > Sphingobacterium > Sphingobacterium bovisgrunnientis. The sequence goes on along the minus strand of NZ_WUQY01000008.1, from coordinate 32,914 downwards.
AGGATTTCGTGAACTTTATCATTTGTATACGTAATCCAACAACATCTTTTTTCGGTTGGTAATTCTACATTTGTATAAGAGAATCTTCCGCCTTCATCATCTCCCCATTGTTCCTCCATCAAAGAGTAGTTTAAGCTTCTACCATCAATGCGAGGAGGAGTTCCAGTTTTCATACGCCCAGATTCGAAACCCAAGGACACAAGTTGTTCAGTTAAACCAGTTGCTGATTTTTCACCAGTACGACCACCACCAAATTTTTTCTCACCGATATGTATTATACCATTTAAGAATGTTCCGTTTGTAAGTACTACAGCATCCGCTTCTATGCGTATTCCTAGTGATGTAATAACACCTTTAATAGTATTACCCTCTACAATCACTTCTTTAACGGTATCTTGCCAAATATCTAAGTTTGGTAATGATTCTAATTGCCATCTCCATTCTTCTGCAAAGCGCATTCTATCATTCTGCGTACGCGGACTCCACATAGCGGGTCCTTTTGATTTGTTCAACATCCTAAATTGAATTGTTGATTTATCCGCAATAATACCAGTGTATCCACCCATTGCATCAATTTCACGTACAATTTGACCTTTTGCCACACCACCAATCGCAGGGTTACAGCTCATTTGAGCTATTACTCCCATATTCATAGTGATAAGTAGGGTAGAGGATCCAAGGTTTGCAGCAGCTGCAGCGGCTTCACAACCTGCATGTCCTGCTCCAACTACGATTACATTATATTTATTAAACATATTTAATTTCCTTGTTTCACGTGAAACATTTGTTTTTTTTATCAACGTTTCACGTGAAACGTTATATATATTCTGCTAATTCTATCCAACGATCTGATTTCTGATCAAGCTGTTTTTGTAAAATTTCTACTTCTTTAGCTAAGCTTGATAAAAGTTGATGATCAGTTGTATTATTTAATTCTTTAGTTTTCTCTTGTATTATTACTTCCAAATCCGAAATAATAGATTCTAATTCTTCATATTCCTTTATCTCTTTAAAGGATAATTTCTTCTTTTCAGATTCTATTTGGATAGGTGTAGGGTTTGCTTTTAATTTTTTCTCTAAAAGTTTTTCTTCTTTAATTCTTTCTTCTTGTTCGAATTTGAAATCTGCGTAATTACCGTTGTAAATAGATACAGTTCCAGTTCCGTCGAATATAAAAAGCTGATCTGTTAATTTGTCAATTAGATACCTGTCGTGAGAAACTAGAATTAAAATACCTGGGAAGTTTACAAGAAAATCTTCTAATACATTTAATGTGTCAATGTCCAAGTCATTGGATGGCTCATCCAGAATCAAGAAATTTGGATTTGCCATTAGTACACGCATTAATTGTAATCTCTTACGCTCTCCACCGCTCAACTTAGATACTAAACCAAATTGCTTTTCAGGTGGGAAAAGGAATAAAGTCAACAGTTGAGAAGCTGTAAGCGTATCGCCATTTGCCATTTGAATATAGTCAGCAATATTTTTGACCACATCTAAAACGCGTTCTCCTTCACTAAATTCTAAACCACCCTGTTTGTAATATCCATATTTTGTAGTTTCCCCAACACTAATTACACCACTATCCTGAGGTAAGTTTAGGGTAATCAAGTTTAAGAATGTACTTTTTCCTGTACCATTTTTTCCCGTTAAACCTATACGATCACCTTTTTTGAAGGTGTAGGAAAAGTTTTCGATTACAGTTTTGTTTTTAAAAGACTTACTTACGTTTTCTAATTCAAGAATTTTATTTCCCTGTCTGGATACTTTTACGCTCAACTGAACTTTATCTTGCGTACGAGGACCTTTTGACTTTTCTTCCAGTTCGTAAAAAGAGTCAATTCTTGATTTAGATTTTGTGCCTCGTGCTTTTGGTTGGCGGCGCATCCATTCTAATTCTGTGCGAAGTAGATTTCTTGCCTTTTCAGCCGATAGGACATCGTTATATTCTCTTTCTGCTTTCTTCTCTAAGAAATAGCCATAATTGCCTTTGTATGAAAACAACTTGCCTTTATCTAGTTCTCTTATTTCTGTACAAATATTATCTAAGAAGTATCTATCGTGAGAAACTACTAAAACTGTTTTTTGACCAGTTGTCAGAAGTTTTTCAAGCCATTCTATTGTTTCAATGTCCAAATGATTCGTAGGCTCATCTAAGATATATACATCAGCCTCATCTATTAAAAGCTTGGCTAAAGAAAGTCTTTTCTTTTGACCGCCAGAAAGGCTATCTATTTTCTGATCAAAATTGGAGATGGAAAGACGATTAAGAATTGTCTTAATATCGTTTTCATATTCCCAAGCGTCTAGAGCTGTCATGCGATCCATGATATCAGCTAATTTTTGCTCATCAACAATTTCTTTTTCTACAATTTCTTCGTATTCTTTGATTAATTGCTGTTGCTCATTATCATTAGAAAAAATGAAATCATTAATCGTATTTAGCCCTGTGAAATCTGGGTCTTGTGGCAAATAGCCAATGCGAATGCCTTTTTCTTTTACTACTTTTCCTTGTTGAGGTGGAAATAGTTCTGCTAGAATCTTTAATAAAGTTGATTTTCCGGTTCCATTAATTCCGACTAATGCAACTCTATCACCTTTTTGTAATCCAAAATGTAATTCTTTAAATAGCCACTTGTCATTGAAAGAATGACCAACTTGTTCTGTGCTAATAATACTCACGCTAATTCTTTTATAAGTTGTGTTTGGTATATGTGTACGCCGGGATTGGACGTTATTGAAACGTTAATCATAGCGGATGCAATATCTTTTGCTTTTATACTTCTATAATCTTTCAATTTGCCCATTAATAGAAAATTAAAAATCGGGTAGATGAGTTGTGCTATTTTTTCCATCAAACGAAATTCTTTTCTATTTCCAAGTAGGAGAGAAGGTCTAAAAATATGAAAACTTTTAAACCCAATAGCTTTTAAGGATTCTTCAACATCTCCTTTTAATTTTAAATAAAAATTGTTGGAAGTTGGATTTGCGCCAATACTGCTGACAAGGCATAGGGTAGTAGTTCCATTAGCAATTATATTGCTTGCGACTTTTTTTGGATATTCCAAATCGATCTCGTAATACTTATCTCTATCAGGTGTCTTGGCTTTGGTTGATCCAATACAACAAAAAAAATGGTCAATTTGAAGATCTTTTATATGCGTTTCGATACTATGATAATCTGCGATAATCCGAATAAGTCTATTGTTGTTAATGGGTAATTCAGATCGAGTAATTGCATAAATAGTCTCATATTTATTATTTTTCAATAATAAATTAATTGTCTCCATTCCTATTAAACCAGAAGACCCTAAAACCAATGCTTTGTACTTTGTATGAGGCATAACTATCCAAATACAAAAATACGTATTAATTCGATTTTGTATGTTAAAAAACTATAATAGTACGTCTGTTTATGACAAATTGCTGTTAATTTAACTTAAATGAAGCGATAAGATTGAATCTTGGAATGTTTACTTCAAAAAGAAAATTATCGACCTCTCTTTTCATGGTGTAATAGCCTTCCATGTAGCCAACTTCACTTTTGAGATTACATCCGGAGACATATTGATGCGATTCTCCTGGTGCAAGAATAGGTTGCAGACCTACGACACCATCGCCGTCGACTTCTTTAGTTTCGCCGATAGAATCAAAAATATCCCAATGCCTGCTTAATAACTGAATGGTATGATCGGAAATATTTTCAATAGTAATCCTATATGCAAACATATAATGCATATTATCAGGATTAGAGTATTCGGGTTGATACTCGCACTCGACTGATATACTGACGCCTGATGTGGACTGTGTGATCATACTAATTATTTCAAAGTTAATAACTTACACTGTTATTTCATAATAATATATTAGGGAGCTAAATGAATAGAAAAAAATAGGGTAAACATTTGTTTACCCTATTGTATAAAATATTTACTTAGTCGCTTCACGAACTTTTGGAGCTATCTTAGTTCCAAATATTTCTATTGATTTCATCATATCTTTGTGATCAGGACTGCCGACATCCATATGAGCTGAAAAACGTGTCAATCCAAATTTTTCCTGAATGGCTAATATTTTGTCTACTGCTTGATTTGCGTCACTTACGATCAAATGTCCTAAAGACGAACGTCCAAAATCATATTGCGAACGTTGATATGGTGGCCATCCTCTAGATCCACCTATTCTGTTCATTTGTGCAGAATAAGTAGGGTAGTAGCTATCTGCTATATTTTTACTGTCATCACCGAAGAAGGAGTGCATATGGACACCTACTTGGAATTTGGACATATCATGTCCATTATCTTCATAAGCTTGTTTGTACATCTCGAATAACGGTTGGAATTGTTCCCAAGCTCCTCCAATTATTGCAAACATTACTGGCAATCCTAATTTCCCAGCGCGGATCACTGATGAAGTTGTGCCACCTACTGCTATCCAAATAGGTAAACCGTTCTCTGTAGCACGAGGAAATATATCTTGATTGATTAATGATTTTCTGAATTTTCCTGTCCAGTTAATGGTTGGGTTAGACCTTAATTTTAATAATAAATCAAGTTTTTCTTCAAAAAGTTCGCTATAATCTTTTAAATCATATCCAAATACAGGGAATGACTCTATGAAAGATCCGCGACCTGCCATGATTTCAGCTCTACCGCCAGAGATCAAATCGACGGTAGCAAAATCTTTGTAAAGTTTTACTGGATCGGTTGAACTAATAACAGATACAGCAGAACCCAATTTTATATTTTTAGTTACAGAAGCAGCTGCGGCTAATATAATCTCAGGTGACGCTACAGCATAATCTTCGCGATGATGCTCACCCATACCAAAGAAATCAAGACCAACTTCATCCATTAGTTTTATTTCTTCAATTATTTCTTGTAGTCGTTGTTGTGCTGATTGAATTTCACCTGTAATAGGATCAATTTGCAAATCGCCAAACATTCCAACTCCTAATTCTAACATAATAATTCTCCTTTCTATATACCACAAAAATAGGCCTTTGTACTTCACATATTCTTAATCTATGTTAAGAATTTTACATAAAAAAAGCACCGATATGGTGCTATAATATACTGAATTACCCGTGAATATATTCTTTAGTGCCGTACGATTGAATAAGCTCTCCTTCGAAGTTCAACCACTCTTGCCAGCGCTTTTCTACATCAACATCAACAGCATATTTTCGCGCGAAATTTAAAAATGTCGTATAATGGTTGGCCTCAGAGACCATTAAGTCATAATAGAACTTAGCTAATTCTTTGTCATTGATATTTTGAGATAATACACGGAATCGTTCGCAACTACGCGCTTCGATCATCGCAGCGAAAAGTAATCTATCGATAAATGCTTGATTGCGTGAACCATCTTTCTTATTAAATTTCATTAACTGACCCACGTAATCGTCCTTGCGTTCGCGCGCTAAAGTGTATCCTCTTTCTTTGATAATTTCGATTACCATTTTGAAATGTTCCATTTCTTCGATAGCAATAGCCGTCAATTCATGAACCAAATCTTCGTATTCTGGATTTTGTGTTATCAGCATAATAGCATTAGACGCCGCTTTTTGTTCACACCACGCGTGATCCGAAAGAATTTCCTCCAAATTAGATTCTGCGATATTAGCCCATCTCGGGTCTGTCAATAATTTTAAACCAAGCATATTATCCCTTTTTTACAAAAATACAAAATAGTCAAATAGAAAAGCCAATAGGAGTTCGTCCTATTGGCTTTTGTGTCTTGGATATTACAAACTAGCCTTCCTTAGAAGCAAAGCCGTGGGCTTTCCATACTTCGTCAGGAACCCCAGTCCATACACCAGGTCTATTACCTACATATCCAATTTCTGCGATTCCTTCTTTCGTCGTATAGTATCCCGAAGAAGTTAAATCTCGCATAGTATTAAAAAAGCTTACACCTTGAGAAACCTCAGGTTTTGCTTTCTTAGGGAATGCAATTTCTTCTACAATTGAAATTTGTTCTTCGCTCGTACATTTTACAAAAACACTCTTGAATCTTTTTTGTGCATGTATATCTAACCATTTCAATCCGCCTCGCATGGGTAATTTGTAGGAAGGAATATCTTTAACGATAAACTCGATAAAATCTGGAACGCCAACCTCTGTAGCCGATGGTGAGTTATCATCTTTGGGAATGATAATATCCGCCAAGACTGCAATTGTTGCCATTTCATGTTCGTCAAAATAAACTTCTTCAAGTAATTTTTGCGTACGTTCATGTTCAAAATCTTGGACACCTGGTAACTTATCTCCTGGAGCTGCTGCTGCCGTTGATTTTGCGGGTTTATTATCACATGAATTTGTTGACAAAACTGCAGCTGATCCAGCTGCAATTAGTCCTAAGGCTTTTAATGAATCTCTTCTATTCATTGCTTAGCTATTTAATTTATTTTTTTCCTTTAAAATATATTCAGCGGTACGCATAGACAGAGCTAGAATAGTCCATGTCAAATTTTTATCACCTTGCTGCACAAAAGGTCCTGCGTCTACCACATAAAGATTTTTACAATCGTGTGCTTGTCCCCATTTATTTAAGACAGATGTTTTAGCATCGTTGCCCATACGGGTTGTACCACCTTCATGGATAATTTTACCTGGTGTTTGCAAACCATACAAGGTGTCTGCACCATGTATAGGTGAAGTGATAATTGCGCCCATATTATGCATGATTTCTTGAAAAGTTTCCATCATGTGTTTTGCTTGCAACACCTCTTCATTCGACCATTTGTAATTGAATTTTAGGACCGGAATACCAAATTTATCAACTCTATTAGGATCTATTTCACAATAGTTTTCCTTTCTTGCGATAGCAGTACCGCGACCATCCATACCCACAGAAGCTCCATAAAAACGTTTGTAATCTTGCTTTAAAGCTGCGCCATATCCACCACTTTCACTGCTTGTGCCATCAGCTTTCGGTGCTAGGTGATTGTAATTTTGAATACCGTGGAAGTAACCAAAACTTGGCATTCCCATTCCTCCCCAATACTCAATGTGATATCCTCTAGCAAAATCTAGTTTCTTGTCGCCTTGCCACCATGGAGAATAGATGTGTACGGAACCAACGCCATCTTCATTATATTTCTTGCGGTCAAGAAGCTGAGGTAAAAATCCACCTAAGCCAGCTCCAGTCGAATCGTGTAGGTATTTCCCAACAAGTCCTGAGCTATTTCCAATTCCACCTGGATGTGATGCAGATTTTGAATTTAGCATAAGGCGTGCACTTTCGCAGGCTGAAGCACCTAATATTACTGTTTTTCCTTTAACAGAATATTCTTTTAAATCTTTAGTATTAACATAAGAAACCCCGACAGCAAGGCCTTCATCATTTGTCAAGACCTCACGCACCATTGCATTGTCTATTACGGTTAAATTACCCGTTTTCATAGCTGGAATTACCAAACATGAAGAAGAAGAGAAATCACCATAGACTTTACAAGAACGACCACATTGACCACAATAAAAACAAACTCCTCTGTCTTTGTTACCTGGTAATGCTTCGGTTAATACAGATCCACGTCCTGCAATAACAGGAACACCAGATTTTTGTCCCGCTTTGCGAATATAAAGTTCACTTAAACGAGGTTTAGGTGGTTTCAAGAAAATACCATCAGGTTCATTGTGAATACCTTCCACAGTTCCGTAGATTCCTATCATACGATCTACACGATCATAAAAAGGCTTTACTTCATCGTATGTTATCGGCCATTCATCGGTCAATCCATCTTTCGGTTTGAAATCATCTGGCCCCATTCGTAGAGAAATACGACCCCAGTGGTTGGTTCTTCCACCCAGCATACGGGCTCTAAACCAGTCGAATTCCGTGCCTTTTTCGTGCGTATAAGGCTCTCCTTCCAATTGCCATCCACCAAAAGCAGCATCAAAATCTCCAAATGGGCGTGTGGTACTTGCTCCTCTACGAGGAGATTCCCACGGCCATCGCAATTGTAAAGCATCTTTAGCAGGATCGAAAAATGGACCTGCCTCAAGCATCAAGACTTTAAGTCCTGCATTCGCAAGAATATAGCCTGCCATACCGCCTCCAGCACCAGATCCGACCACTACGGCATCGTATACTGTAGACTCTTCTATTATTTGAAACGTAGACATTATTTGGTTTATATTTTATTATACTTTTGTATTAGTAAAATAAATATATATAAAAAATTCATTAAGTAAAGCCCGAGTTTTGAAAATTTTATTCATCGGATTAGTTTGGCCTGAGCCAACATCATCAGCGGCAGGATGGCGGATTTTGCACTTGATAAAATGTTTTAGCAAAATAAGTGAGGTTTTCTTTGCTTCAGCAGCGATGAAGTCAATTCACAGTGCTGACTTGTCCTCTTTAGGCGTTCAAGAAAAGTCCATTTTTTTGAATGATTCTTCCTTTGATGACTTTGTAAAAAATTTATTACCTGACATTGTTGTCTTCGATCGCTTCATGGTAGAGGAGCAATATGGCTGGCGAATAGCTGAGCATTGTCCAGATGCGTTACGCATATTAGATACAGAAGATTTGCACTTTGTGCGATTGGCTCGTCAAGAAGCTTATAAGAAAAATAAGGAAGTAGATTATCATTCGCCTACAGCAAAGCGCGAATTAGCGTCGATCTTACGTTCGGATATATCATTAATTATCTCAAAAGTGGAAATGCAATTGCTATCGGAACAATTTAACATACCTAATAATAAATTGCTTTATATTCCATTCCAAGAAGAATCGCTTATCGAAGATTACATGGTGAATTTACCTGGTTTCGGAAAAAGAAAGGATTTTGTATTTATTGGCAATTTTATTCATGAGCCTAATTTTAAAACAGTAGAAATACTAAAAAAGGAAATTTGGCCAATTCTTCGGAAAAAATGCCCATTGGCTGAATTGCATATCTATGGTGCTTATGCGTCGGAGAAAGTTTTGCAATTACATAATCCTAAAGAGCACTTTTTAGTAAAAGGTAGAGCAGAGGATGCGCGTAACACGGTTGCGCAATACCGCGTTATGATTGCGCCAATTCCATTTGGCGCAGGAGCTAAAGGAAAATTTGTTGACGCTATGGCTTCAGGAACTCCTTCTATTACTACACGTGTAGGGGCAGAATCCATGACAGAATCTAATTGGAATGGTTTTATTACAGATGATAAGTCAGATTTTATAGAAAAATGTGCTCTTCTTTATAGAGATGAACAGCTGTGGAAGGAAAAGCAACATATAGGTTTCGAGATGTTTAATGCAGATATTGCAAATACTTCTTATTCGGAAGAGATGGTAGAAATGGTTAACCATTATAAGACAAACTTACATGCGATTAGGAAGAAACATTTTATAAGTGAGATATTATTGCAACAACAAATGAATGCTACAAAATATATGTCACTTTGGATAGAAGAAAAAAATAAAAAAGCACACGATTAGTGTGCTTGATTGTAAGAATAGAAGTAAAATAATCAGAATTTTACTATTCATTTGCCGAACAATTTTTATACCAACAAATTTTACCTTATTTTTAGTTTCTATCAATAAAGATTTAAATCGTAAACTAACAGTTATGAAAACAATTAAAGGACCGGGTATATTTATAGCACAATTTATCTCCGATCAAGAGCCGTTTAATTCCATTGAGAATATTGCAAAGTGGGCAAAATCATTAGATTTTGTTGGATTGCAAATTCCTACAAATGACCCAACATATTTTGATTTACAAAAGGCAGCAGAAAGTAAAACGTATGCTGACGAGTATAAAGGTAAGTTGCAAGAAATTGGCTTAGAAATCACAGAGTTGTCTACACATTTACAAGGTCAATTGGTGGCTGTGCATCCGGCTTATGATAAGTTATTTGATGCTTTCGCGCCAGAGCAATACCGCAATAATCCAAAAGCACGTACAGAATGGGCTACACAGCAGATGATTTATGCGGCAAAAGCTTCTCAAAATTTAGGTTTGAATGCGCATGCGACTTTTAGTGGATCATTATTGTGGCAATATTTTCATCCTTGGCCACAGCGTCCCGAAGGATTAGTAGATGAAGCATTTACAGAGTTAGCTCGTCGCTGGACGCCGATTTTGAATGCTTTTGACGAAGCTGGTGTAGATGTATGCTATGAAATTCATCCAGGTGAAGACTTGTTTGATGGGGTTACATATGAAATGTTTTTGGAAAAAGTAAATAATCACCCAAGAGCGTGTCTATTGTATGATCCATCGCATTTTGTATTACAACAACTGGATTATATCCAATATATAGATTTTTACCACGAGCGTATCAAAGCTTTCCACGTAAAAGATTCGGAGTTTAACCCTACAGGGAGACAAGGAACTTTTGGCGGGTACCAATCTTGGTTAAATCGTGCTGGTCGTTACCGTTCTCCGGGCGATGGTCAGGTAGATTTTAAAACTATCTTTAGTAAATTAACACAGTATGGCTACGATGGTTGGGCTGTGATGGAGTGGGAGTGCTGTATCAAAAATCAAATTGATGGCGCAACAGAAGGTTCTAAATTCATTCAGGATCATATCATCCGAGTGACGGATAAGGCTTTTGATGACTTTGCTTCTACAGGTGCTGACGCCAAATTCAATAAAGAAATATTAGGGTTATCCTAAAAAAGATAAGGCTCACATTTAAAGTGAGCCTTATCTTTTTATCTACCTTTCTTTTGGAAAGGAAACTTCATTTTATAGCTTACACGGATTAATCCTTTAGAAATAGAATCTAATCTACTTTTTAACATTGCTTTTTTCAAAGGACCAATTTTATCCACGAATAATTTACCTTCGATATGATCGTATTCGTGTTGTACAATACGAGCAGCCAGACTCGTCAATTCAATTTCGTGTTCTTCGAAATTTTCATCTAAATAGTTGATCAACACATTAGAGTGGCGTAGTACATCTTCTGTCACATCTGGAATAGAAAGACAACCTTCATTGAATGCCCATTTTTCACCAGATTCTTGAACTATGATAGGGTTTATAAAAACTTTTTTGAAATCTTTAACCGTTGGGTCGCCTTCACCATCCTCATCATCTTCGCCAAAAGGTGAGCCATCCACAACAAATAATCGAATTGGTAGCCCTATTTGCGGAGCTGCAAGTCCGACACCACGTGCCGCGTACATGGTTTCGAACATGTTGTCAATCAATTCTTTCAAATTTGGGTAATCCTCATCAATCTCTTCTGCTTTTTTTCTCAGTACAGGATCTCCGTATGCTACTATGGGTAATTTCATTCTTCTAAATATTCAGTCCGCAAAGTTACCAATTATTTATAATAAGACAGGGACGAAAAATTTTTGTATTTTTAACCCTATGCAGAAAGATTTACCTGAGGTGGAGCGGTTGATTGCGGATCTTCGAGATGAAGGAATAGTAGAAAATTTAACTTTTGAAGAGCATATTATTCGTATCCGTACCTCAAAATTTCTTTTGCTAATTTATCTACCGCATTCTTCTCGTCTGAATATAGAAGAGGAGTTAAAAACAATTCATCTGGATATAGATGTATTAATTCATTCTTATCAAAAGGTCTTAAAACGACTGATAGGAATGATAGGGAAAGGAAAACGTCTATATGCACGTGAAACAGTGGTAGCTCGTATAGATAAAAAGGTGACGTTGGATTTTTTGGAAGAAAATCATATAAATGGTCCGATGGTTGGCAAATATCGTTATGGATTATTTTATAAAGGAGAATTGGTAAGTGTTGCGGTATTTAGTGGTGGAAGGATTTTGCATGAAATTAGTGAAGACTACCGCTCATTTGAACTTATTCGATTTTGTCATAAAACCGATTTTTTGGTAACTGGAGGTATTTCAAAGTTGATAAAGGCATTTTTCAAAGATTTCAAACCCAATGATATTATGACATACGCAGATCGTGATTGGAGCCAACAATCTTCTTTGGAAACTATTGGTTTTCAGGTCGAAAATATTACGGATAGACAAACGTTTAAAGTAAAAGATGGCAAAAGATTGAATTATGCAGCAGACGAAGAAAATTATGATTATATTATAAAAAATAGCGGCAGTATAAAATTGAAGCTTTATCTCTGATAAGTTTTTGTTAAATTAGAAAAGTCAATATAAACTAAATATATAATGAAGAGAAAACTACGCATGGGTATGGTGGGTGGAGGAAATGACGCCTTCATCGGAGCAGTACACCGTATAGCAGCATTCATGGACGGCAAAATTGAGTTGGTTTGTGGTGCATTTAGTGTTAATCAAGAAATTTCTATTCAATCTGGTCGCGATTTATTTGTGGCTGATGACAGGGTATATCCTGACTATCAAACGATGATTGAAAAAGAAGCGCAACTTCCAGAAGGCGAACGTATGGATTTCTTGACTATTGTTACACCTAATTTTTTACATTATGATCCTGCCAAGTTAGCTTTAGAAGCGGGTTTTGACGTGGTTATAGAAAAGCCAATTACAGTTTCACTGGAAGAAGCGAAATCTTTACAAGAGATTGTAGAACGCACTGGTCGTACTTTGTGTTTGACTCATACGTATTCAGGTTATCCGATGGTAAAACAAGCAAAAGCGATGGTTGCTGCGGGTCATTTTGGTAAGATTCGTAAGGTAGTCGTTGAATATCCGCAAGGATGGTTAAGCCGATTAACAGAGCGTGAAGGTAATGCTGGTGCTGCATGGCGTACAGATCCAAAGCGTTCGGGTAAATCTCTAGCGATGGGTGATATTGGTGTGCATGCCGCGCATTTGGCGGAATACGTTACAGGATTGCGTATACAAGAGGTGTGTGCTGATTTAACTTCATTTGTAGAAGGACGTGTGTTGGATGATGATGGTAATGTGTTATTACGTTTCAATGACGGCGCAAAGGGAGTTTTGATGGCTTCGCAAATCTGTGCCGGTGAAGAAAATGCAGTTCGTATACGTATTTATGGAGAAAAAGGTGGTTTGGAGTGGGCAAATGAAGATCCAAATAATTTAATTGTTAAAATGTTGGATATTCCACGTCAAATTTATCGTACTGGAAATAATTATGCAGATCCGTATACTTTAAGTTCTTTTGCAACGCATAATACGCGTATTCCTGCAGGTCACCCTGAAGGATTGTTAGAGTCTTTTGGAAATATTTACCGCAATTTTGCGTTAACAGTTTCAGCGAAAAATGAAGGTAAAACACCGACTCCTGAACAATTAGATTTCCCTACAGTAGCTGATGGGGTAAGAGGTATGGCATTTATTGATACTGTAGTAAAAAGCAACGAAAGTAACGAAAAATGGACTAAATTTGTGGTGTGATAAACACTTCAAAAATTATAAAAGATCTTCAGGAAGATGCTCAACTTCTTCCTGAAGATTTATTAATAATTCTTGGCCCAACGGCCAGCGGCAAAACCAAACTTGCTGTAGAAATTGCAAAACATATCAATGCTGAAATTATTTCGGCAGATTCACGTCAAGTTTATCGGCATATGGATATAGGTACGGGCAAGGATTTGGCCGAATACCAAGATATTCCATATCACTTAATAAATACTCTAGAGCCTGGAGAAAGGTATAATATCGATTTGTTTTTGAAAGATTTTGAAGATAGTTATTACGATATTATTCAACGCGGAAAACGTGTGATAGTCTGTGGTGGTACAGGTTTTTATATTCAAAGCCTTTTACATGCTAAACCTTACACGCAAATTCCCGTTGATTTGCAATTGCGTAGTGAATTGGAATCACTTAACAAGGAAGAAATTCAAATTCTATTAAATGAAGAGTCCATCCCATCTAATTTTCAAATTGATTTTTCTTCCCGAAAGCGAATGATTAGAGCTATTGAAATTTGTAGATTTCTAGAAGCAAATCCAGAATACGATTTTACTATTGCGAAATCATACCGTTATAAGATATTAGGCTTAAATCCCCCTGTCGAAACTCGCCGTGAACGAATTAGTAAGCGTCTGCTACGGCGTTTGGATGAAGGTATGATCGCTGAGGTTAAAGATCTTTTGGAGCGCGGAATAACGCATGATGAACTCGAATATTACGGGTTGGAATACAAGTATATCTCATACTACCTCAAAGGGAAGATATCTTACGATAATTTTGTGAAAAAACTAGAGACCGAAATCCATCGCTATGCGAAAAGACAGATGACATATTTTCGAAAGATGGAAAAGGACGGAATTGCTATCGAATGGCTTACAGCATAGAGGATAATTTTTCCTCTCGATTTTTAATCTAATAGCATTGATGTCGCCTACTAAAAAATCGTATTTTTACTAAAACTTAGTAGTTAATTAAAATAATTCCTTTTATGAATCGTTATATTATGGAAATGCTTCAATAAAAGCATCATTATATTAACTATTTTATTTATAACCTTTCATTATGAGATATTACTATTTTATTCTCTTTTATTTCTTTGCCTCTGTTCTCATTACTAATGCGCAAGAAAAAGCATTAGCTAAAGTTCATTATAGTTTTTATCACATTAACGATTCAAATCACAAAGATCAACCGTTACGAGATAAAGTAGTTACTTATTTAAGTAAAAATTCTTCTTACTATACAACCTATAGTGATGTTATTATTCAAAAGGACATTGCTGCACAAAAAGCTTTAGCAGATTTTACAGGGCATATAGTTCTCAAGTTTACTACGACAGCAATCAAGGAATTCTATTTAATTAATAAAGAGAGTAAAGAGATGGATAAGGTGGAAGCTATATCATCATCATTTGATGCATTTACTTATAAAGTTCCTCTAGAGGAGCAAAACTGGGAAATTTTAGAAGAAACAAAAGAAATTGGTGGTTACACCTGTCAGAAAGCCATTACACTATTCAAAGGAAGAACGTATGAAGCTTGGTTTACGACAGAATTACCATTTCCTTTTGGACCATGGAAACTTCATAGCTTACCAGGACTTATATTAGAAGCATATGATGATAAAAGAGAAGTAAAATTCGAATATAATGGTTTTGAAAAACTTGATGATGATTCTCGGGTAGAAATTCCATTTTACGTGATAAAGTCTAATCCATCTGAAATTGAGAAGATAAGAAAAGCCTTTAATGAAGATCAAGGCACCTATTTTCAATCCTTACAAAACTCAGGAAGAATGAATATTGGTAATGAATTTCTTGGGATTGATTATTCTCTACATAGATTTGATTTAAGTAATGAAGATGATTACAAACCTTCTTTTAAAACTAACAATCCAATTGAATTAACTGAAAGAAAAAACTTGCAATAATTACTAATAATTCGTAGTATTACGATTAAATAGTAAATCGTATAATTATGAGACTTTCAATTCTTTCGTTTTTATTGGTGTTTTGTTTACAATCAATAGCACAAGAAACACCAATTGCAAAAATCAATTATGTTTTTAAACATATGAACGATACCACGCAACGTGATAAATTTACACGTGATGAAGTATCGACTTTTCTTGGGAAACACAGCAGTTACTACACAAGTGTTTCTAACGAAAAATTTAATGCTTCCTTAAAGGAAAAAATGTCTAGTCCTTCTTTTGATGGAAATATTATTTTCAATAGAAACTTTACGCCAGCAAAATCTGCTTATGTATTGGATATAGATAAGAAAAATCTACAACATATTTTTAGAATAGTTTCAGATGAATATTTATTAGAAGACACCTATCCTGAGATGGAATGGGATATTCAAGATGAGACAAAAGAAATAGGTGGCTATAATTGCCAAAAGGCAATTACTACTTTTAAGGGTAGAACTTACGAAGTATGGTTTGCTTCTGAATTACCCTTTCCATTTGGTCCTTGGAAATTGCACGGATTACCAGGCTTAATACTCGCTGCTAATGATATTAAAAATGAGGTGATATTTGAATTTGATGGTTTTGAATTGATAGAAGGAGAAACGACACAACGGATAGAGCCTTCGGCAAAGGCAGTGAAGGCTTCCCTTACCGAGGTGGAGAAGCTGGATAAATTGTATGCTGAAAATCCCAATGGATACATACAGTCTAGAGGAGGAAATAGCGGGAGGGTCGTTGCTGGCAATTCGGGGTCAGCAGGTGCTTTTACAATTAAATCATCATCTCCAGCTTCAGTAACAAATTCTTCTGGTTCGTCTAGTTTAGCTAGTATTAAATCAATTTCGATCAAGAATGATGAAAATTATAATCCATCTAAGAATACTAATAATCCTATAGAACTGATTCCATAATCTAAGATGCATCACAGTTTATTTCTACTTTTTATCACTGTATTTATTTGTACTTATTCTTTTGCTCAAGATGCAAAAATCTCAGGCAAAGTGATCGATAATAAGACCCAAAAAGGTCTACAAGCGATTACAGTTTTATTGAAGAGTAATGAAAACAAAATTATTGCATTCAAATCAACAAATAAAGAAGGAGAATTTGTCTTTCAAACAAGCAAGAAGTTAGATGGTGCATATCTTGAAGTTAATCATTTGGCGTATAAAAAGAAACGTATCGACTACCTAGCGAACATTCCAACATATAGTATTGAACTTGAAGAAAATACAATCTTGTTGGAAGATGTCGAAGTAAAAAGTCGACCTAGAATACAACAGGTAGGAGACACATTAGCTTATAATGTGTCATCATTTGCGCAAGAGGAAGATAGATCTATAGGCGACGTGTTAAAGCGAATGCCAGGAATTGAGGTGTCTGAGTCGGGGCAGATTAAATACCAAGGAAAGGCTATTTCTAATTTTTATTTAGATGGTGATGATTTGTTGAAAGACAAATATAGAATAGGCACCAAAACAATAGCGCATAAACTCGTTCAAGATGTGGAAGTAATTAACAACCACGAGCATATGAAAGTGCTTAAAAACAAACGCTATAGTGATGATGTTGCGTTGAATTTGGTAACAAAAGATGAAGCCAAAATTTCTGTGTCTGGCCAAGCGAAGATTGGGGCAGGGCTTCCAAATCAATATGATATGGAACTGAATAGCGTGCTGTTCAATAAGAAATATAAAGGTCTAAATGTATTACAAGGAAATAATATTGGAAATGAGCTGAAGGGAGATTTAATTGGGTTTAATTCTTCTTCGGTATTATCGCGATTGGGACGAACACCAATTAATAACCTATTGGATTTAGGTACAGTAGGAAATCCACCGATCCAAAGAGCGCATTATTTAATGAATAATTCAATAGGATTTAACGCTAACAATCTTTACAAATTCAAGAAAGATTGGACGTTGACAACTAATATTCAAGGGGTAATGGATAAAAGTTCGAAGGACTTTTCTGGTAAAACAACCTATTTGACGGAAAAGGGAGATATAAGTTTTGACGAGAAACAATATGCTTCAGAAAGAGAATGGCTGGGTTCTTTTAATGCTAGTTTAGCGAAAAACATAGAGAAATATTATTTTAACAATGAATTTGCGTGGGAAATTGAAGACGCACATGCTAATGCTTCTATTTCTTCAAATAATTTATTATTCGAACTTAACCGCTATTATTTGATAAAAGGATTTAAGAATAAATTGGATTATTTACCCGCATTGAAAAATGGTGATATCATTCAATTTGGTTGGTATTTTAATTACGGTTCCAAACCACAAACATTAGATATTACACCAGGAGTTTATGAAGACTTATTGCATGAGGATTCTCCTTATGATAAGATTAAACAGCACGTAGAAGTTCCTTCTTGGTTGACAAATATGAGTGTTGGCTATAGGCTTCCAAAAGGTAGAATTTCGCAGTATTATGGTGTAAATATTACTGCGGACAAGCAAAATTTAAATTCCGATATTTCAATTGAAGATGGAAATAGTTTAATACCATTAACTGTAATATCAACGCAAAATGATATGGAGTGGTTGCGGTCTTCTGTAGCTGTACAAGCGACGTATGATTATAAACATCGAAAATTGTCGTCTCAACTTATTTTACCATTAGCCTTTCAGCATACATCGTACAATGATCCATTGTTTCAACTCAAAGAAAATTTGAATAAGATAATGTTTGAGCCAGCATTTTCAAGTAGATACAATTTTGATGCACAGAATGAACTATCTTTTAATTTTCAGCGAGGCAATACTTTTGGCAATATAGAGAATGTTTATCGTGGATATATTGTACGAAACTACCGGATGATTGCAAACAATACCGCAGATATTAATGAGTCTATACACAACAATTTTACTTTGAATTATAAATCAGGTAAAGCGGTGAAGCTTCTTTTCTATAATCTGGGCGTGAATTATAATAGATCAGCTTCTTCAACGATGATTTCGAATAGGATTGATGCAGACAATTCGCAGATTGTGCTAATAGAACAAGGGAATGTGGTAAATAGTTATGGTGTAAATGCGGGTTTCGACAAATATATTTTCAAATGGGCAACATCATTAAAAATAGGAACTTCTGTAAACTGGACGGATTACAACCAAATATTCAATGACGAGTTGTTGCCATTTTTAAATACAACATATTCTTTAAGTCCAAGAATTGAAACTAGACTATGGAAGAAGTTAAATCTTTCCTACAATGGAAATATGAGTTGGACTACAACGGAACAAATGCATTCAGATATAGGTTTAGACCAGAAAACATTTGGTATTTCTCAAAATCTGAGTTTTCCATTGACTTTATATAAGAAATTTCATATTCAGGTTAGTGGTCGACATTTATATAGCCATAAACAAAGATTACAAGATATAAATTACTTTTTCATGGACTATTTTATGCGTTACGCGCATAAGAAATGGAAAACAGATTTCGAGCTTCGTATATCCAATATAGGAAATATCAAGCGATTCAATACTTATAACATCAATGCTAATATGCAATCTCAAAACAGCTATGAACTTCGTGGTAGAATGGCCGTTTTAAAAGCAGTATTTAACTTTTCAGAAACAAGCAATTAAAATTTCGATTTAATATAGCCGAACAAATTGTACAGATTATATGTTGTAAATTAGATGTCACTAATCTAAGATCTTTATGAAAAATAATCTAGTTGCAGTATTACTATGCTTACTTTGTTTTAGCAATTCCTTTAGCCAAGAACTAAAAGAAGTAATTTACAAGGATAACACACAAATACTTAAAGGTTTGGTTATTACCTCTACCAAGGGTAATTTGCAACCCGGTGTTCTTATTTTGCCAGCATGGAAAGGAATTGATCAAGAAGCCAAAGATGCTGCGGTCGAATTGCATAAAATCGGCTACAATGTTTTTATTGCTGATATCTATGGTGAGGGAAATATACCGCAAGACAACGCTGCAGCAGGAAAACTAGCTGGGATGTATAAGTCAGATTACAATGCTTACCAACATCGTATTAAATTAGCATTACAAGCATTTATTGAGAAAGGGGTAGATCCTGCAAAAATTGCTGTAATCGGATATTGTTTTGGAGGGACTGGAGCACTGGAAGTAGCGAGAGCAAATTTTGATGTCGTAGGTGCTGTGAGTATTCATGGAGGTTTGTCGAAAGGATCAGATAGAATAAATGGTCCAATTAATACGAAGGTATTGGTTCAGCATCCAGCAGAAGACAAATCCGTGAGTAAGGCAGATTACGATAATTTGGAAAAAGAATTAAAAGAGGGGAAAGCAGATTACCAAATCATCATTTACGCAAATAGCGGTCATACTTTTACAAATCCAGCATCAAATGATTATAACCCTACAATGGCTAAACGCGCTTGGAATCATTTAATATTGTTTTTGGAAGAGGTCTTGAAATAAAAAGCGACTCTTTTGAAGTCGCTAAATATGTAATAAAAATTTCTAATCCATCGAACTAGATGATCTTTTATTGAAAACGAATGGCCTGTTGAGGAATTATTCTGCTAATATGTAAGTCTAATACATCTTACAGGGTATCCATTGCCCGCCGTTGCAATATCATTAGTTCTATTAATTGTAGTCGGGGTGGCACTATATTTTGTGAAATTTCTAGAAGTACTATTTTGTGTCATATCCAAGCGATTTATTGTGAAAATTCTAGAATTTGAAGTGTTTAAGGTACTACTATTCGTTAAATAATTTAATTTCGATGTTATTGTACCCACGGTACTAGGAGAAATATTAGTTGGCGAATCTTTTCCGTGATTTATAAAGGCATTGGTAGCCCCCGATCTAATTCCAAAAATTGGCAATACCAATTTGTTATCCTGATAAGCTGTGTTATTTTGAGCCGTTGGAGGGTTAAAAATAACGGTGTGCTGAGGTGTTCCGCTTATTGTTGTATGAGAAGATGTAAAAGTGTTTCCTAGTTCAGAGAATGCTTCGAGTTCAGCATTTATCCACGTATTATATGGATAGACGTATCTACACATATTTTGTGCAGCATCATTATTGTGAATTAGAGGATTTACTCTATTACTAAAATATTCCGTATCATATGCAGGTAAAGCATAGCTTTTGTTTGGTCTGAAGCGTAAAAGATCTTTTTTTGATGCATTGTACCGAATATTAGTTCTAGCCCATATATTTGGTCGAGGGTTAGTATTCGCAAAAGATGTTGAGTATGTTCCCATATTTAGGCCTGATTCTATCATGTTGACTTTGGCAATTATCGAATTTCCTTTAGGTAAGGAAATGGGAGTAGATGAGGGAATTGTCAATATAGAATTTGACGAAAATGTGCGTATAGTATTATCATCGAGCTTTATTTTCAATGTATTTAAGCGTAACCTTAGCGAATTCACACTCGTATTTATTGGTCTTACAGAATAGAAATAGGCAGTTTTAGATTCATTTCCAAAAAACGATTTAGATGTTGGAGTTATCGCAACTTCAGCAGCAGTAAGATTTTCTAAATTTTCGTGATAAAACCATTCTGTTAATTCCATTTGTGATCCAAACACAGGAGCTACAGGTCTGAGATCTGTAAAGGTTTCCGTCTTTATATTAAATTTTCCAGTATATATCAGGCTTTGAAAATTTCCACTTAATATTTCTCCCACTTCAAATTGGGAGTCGTATTTAACGTTCCTTTGTCAAATAGAAAATCTTTATTTTCTATAGATTCTCGACTAATGTCACCATTGGAAGCGACCGATGGACTATTGTTTAATTCATGTGTTGATACAGCAAACCAGTGGTACACTTTATTACCATCTAGATTAATGTTGGGATCAACACCCACAGTTACTTGCTGATTAATTAGGATTTGAGTTTTGGCTTGATTGTATATTACTAGTGTTAACCTTACTGGTTTGGTGAATTTTTCCGCAGCTAATTTTTTGATTGTTTTTACTTTATTTCTTTCAAGGATATCATTGCATCTAATTCTTGAGTAATCGAATGGATTTTGAGACTATCTTTTGTCGAAGTTTTTGGATGAATGTCTGCTATTTTTTCTGTTATTTCATCTTGTATGCTTACATCTAAATTAAGTCTGAATTGCGATTGCGAGGACCATTCTTTTTCAGAACAACCATAACTTAAAACAACTAATAGAAATAATGTATGTTTTGTAAATATTTTAAGGATACTATTTTCCATTCTATAAATCTATGCGTGTTTCTTGTAATGAACTATTAATCCAAGAATCTACACTTGGTGTATGTGCGTCATCTTCTATTCCTATATAAATTTTGGCAGATGAATTACATATCCCATGTTCTACATTGATAAAGTATATTTCTATACGTGGAGATGAGTATTTTGCAATAAGTTTCATTCAGATCTGGATGGTCGTTTGTTTAATTTATAAGCAAATTTATATTATATTATAATATAAATTGCTTTTTTATGGTATTTTTTATCTTTTTATTGTAGTATATTTTCTATAGACAATATTTTATATAGTATTTAATCATCCATTTGACAAAATGTATCTTATGTTAACATATACACTAAATTAACTTTTGTATTAAAAATAGGTGGATATAAAATCTATTTGATAAAAGTGACTTATTTCTTCAAATTTATTTTTCATTATTGAAGAGTATTGACTTAGGCTTTGAATAATTTCTGGGTATATATTAAAAGAAAAAAAGCGACTCTTTTGAAGTCGCTTTTCGTAGCCCGTAGGGGAATAACACCTACTGAAAATGAGCCTATTTATCAGTGTTTTACAAACCTTCGTTTTCCCTACTCATTGAATAACTCACTGGTTTGACATACGTTTTAGATGCAATTGCTATCAGATAAATGGAGTGATTTTTCTTAATATTATTTAATTGTAAAATTTGTTTTTGAGTAAATAATTGGAGAAAGTAAGGTTTGTGTTACGTGTTTCAGGCATTTATTTACTCAGGAGTATGATACGGTGTTGACATTAATTTTAAGCTTGTCTCTCAGTGAATGACCTCTTCCAAAAATGCTTTCCAGAGGATAAAACCTCTATCCGGATCGCTGTAGTCATGAAGGATACGACTAAATCTTTCAGGAGTATAGTTTTCTAAGAAAGCCTGTCTACCTTTTTCACGAATAATCTGCAGATCTTTATCTATCATCGCAACAGCGTCTTTCAACACAGTTTTATTTTTATCTGTGTGCCAAATATAGGTCGCCTCCTCCGTATCTAGTGTTTCAAGGATGATATGGTATTGGCTGTCTCCCGATAGTAGAAATACAAATGCAAAGGGACTAAGCACGAACCTAATCTTCATAATACTGCTCAGGTGTTGATTAGCTAAGAATTGAACTTGTCGAGAATGCTTGTATTTTCGTAGTTTAAGGATTTCAGACAGTAATTCTTCGGCATTTGCGTATACAGTCTCGCCATTTTGCAACTGGTCCGAAGTCAATATATTTTGATTTTGAAAAGGAAGCTTGTATAATAGCCCCTTGTTCAGAAACTGGAATTTTACACCCTCCACGATTTCTTTATTTATCCGTTCTATATCGTCGGAAGTAGCGATTTGCGCGACCAGTTTTCCATATTCAAATTCAGCATTTAACTGAATGTTGATGTTTTTAGATTTCAGTATCTTGATAAAGTAAGGTTTTAATACCTCAAACTCAGGCCTGATCTCCAAATTTTCGATCTGAAATTTCAAAACCGTATGCATCTCTTCTACTTTATAAGTGAAGGCCACATGACCATAATGAAACGATAGATCCTCAATGGATACCTTGGTACTTTTTTCTAAGGTAAATAAGTGACCTATTTGAGGCTGATAATCCATCGTTGGTTCGTCAAAAAGTGTAGCTTGTTTGGTGATTTTCCGATAATAGATATTCCGTTTGAGAAACATCTTGTCTAGGTAATCGATTTGTACATCCCGATAGTCGTATATACTTGGATTGATCTCGGATCGCTGCACCCTACCGATGTATTGAATCAATTTTCCATGGAAAGCAAAGGGATAGGCCAAAAGTAGTGTGCTGATATGCTGAATATCCGAACCCTCTCCAAAATATTGACCTGTCGTAATCAGTACTTGAAAATTCCCTTCTGACAATGTTTTCCATTTCGCTTTCTTACTGCTGTCTGAATCATCTCCGCTGAGCGTTATGGTTTCATAATTTGATTTTAGCAATAGATTCAGCGTCTCGATATGTTCTTTTCTTTCAGTAATTATAACTGCCTTTTTTCCTTGGTTTAGCTCGGCGGATACATCGTCTACTATTAATCGGTTTCTTGCTGTATCATGAATTAGAATTTGGGAAAGTGTTTCGAAACTGTCGGTTTTAGAATTATAGGGAACATGGAGTGTGGTATTCCGTACGATGATATTTGCCCTTTTGTAATCTTCAATTTCCTCTGGTCGGATTTCTGTAATGATATCACCGAGATAGGTGAAGATCAATTTATCATCATTATATTTCCGAAAAGGAGTCGCTGTGAGACCGTAGCAATAAACACTATTTAGTTTTCCGACGGTGGTACGATAAGATTCCGCCGGAATATGATGACACTCGTCGATTAAGATCGCACCAAATTTGTCTTGAATTGTTTCAATATGTTTTGGAAGACTTTGTATCGTTGCAACGGTTACTTTATCAGCACCCAATTTTGCTTTTCCCTGGCCTATAACCCCAATTTCTTTCTTCGGTATCCCTAGGAATGATTCGATACGCTCCACCCATTGATCTAATAATTGCTTACGATGCACGACAATAAGCGCAGGTTGTTGTTTATCTGCAATAATTTTCAGACCGATAACAGTTTTTCCTGTTCCTGGTGGAGCAACGATCACACCGAAATCCTTTTTTTCTACTGCGGCGACAGCATTGGTCTGATGCTTTCGTAACGCGGCATTAAAAGAAAATTGGATTGTCGGGAGCTCACGTCTATTATCAACAAAGTCATGTGTTACCTGTGATTCTCTACAGAAACGCAGCAATTTCCCGATAAACCCTCTTGGGATAAGGATTTCATTTTCGATTTCATCGATCAATTTAAAGAACCTAGGTGTTTCAAAAGTGCTTCTCCCTGACTTTTTCTTGATGATAAAGGCTGAATTAGCAAAATTAAGTTGCTCCTTCAAAAAATTGATGAGTACAAATGGTATAGCGTGACTATTTATACGGATCGAATTGCTCAGGGCGATTTTAAGTTTTCCATCAACAACGGGTACATAGCTTTCTTTACTTCCTCCTGTTTGATTGAACAGCTCCTCTAGGTAATCCAAACTCACTCTTTTAATTTCTTTTAAATATGCGATTTGATCAGGAAATGGATCCATCGTTTTGGGATCGATAAAGGAACTGTTGCCATTCTGTACAGCAGGTGAAAATAAGGGCATTGCAATTAGATTTCCTAAACCTTTGCCAGACAGGTAATCTTGATTTGGAAACAGACGGTCAAAGCTGGAGCTTTTATCAAATGGCGAGAATGCCCCGCATCTTTCCAAGATATGCATAAATAACTTACGACTTTTGGCTGCTGGATAAGGGCTTTCAAAGAAAATCCAGACATGTGCGCCATTGCCGGAACGGGACCGTTCAAGATAAGCAGGGATATTTTTGGCTGTACATGATTCGAGAAATTTCAAAGCGTGTTGTTGCCAATCGGATTTATCGAAATCAGCTACTAAAAACCAAGAAGTGTTATCTTGCAACAGTGGGTAAATTCCGATCTGCTGAAGGCCGTTAAGATGTTTCGTAATTTCTATTTCTGACAATGGCAGGTAGCTTTTGTGGGCATAGCTTTGAAAAGTACCGCCATTAGCTTTATGTAGTCGATAATGGTATGGATCATAGCTATAGGCCGGCATGTACCCGCCTTTACTTCCCTTCTCCCAGCGTAAAGCAAATACATCTTCGCGACCTCTAAAAAGGTTGAAAAGATAGATTATTTCCTCGTTAGTGAATTCCACTTGTTTTTATTTTGGTATTAAGATAAGTGAATTAGAATATACATCTTAAAAATATTAATAATCTGGAATACTTTCGTTTATTCAAAGTGACTATTGAGATATGATATTAAGCGTTGCTTTTTGGATAATTGTTCCTTATCTTTACCAATCGAGGAACGATAAGACCCAATTTTTAGGTCTTATCGTTCCACAAAAGGTAATATGGCAGACAGCGTTTATATATCAGAAAACCTCACTAAAACCCAACTCGAGTTCTTGAAGTTGCTGGATGACTATGAAATTCAGCTATTCAAATTTACCGAAATCGAACAGTTATTGGGGCAAAAGTTTGACAACTTAAGTGAAATCTTAGAAAATCTGGTAGACAAGGAACTGCTTGTACGGATTGAGAAGGGCAAATTTTGCAAACAAGGTTTTAGGGATGAATATGTCATAGGGACTTTCATCGCAGACAACAGTGCTATTGGGTATTGGTCTGCATTGAATTTACATGGGTTGACGGAACAGTTTTCTAATACTGTCTTTATTCAAACTACACATAAAAAATATGACAAATCAATTCTAGGTACTTCTTATAAATTCGTCAAGATTGCGCCCAATAAAAAACTGGGTATCATACACAATGGTTATGGTAATCTTCAGTACCCGATCACTGATATAGAAAAAACAATAGTAGATTGCTTTGATTTACCTCAACATTCCGGGGGCTACGCGGAACTGATCAGAGCCGTCGGACAAGCGAAATTGCAATCAAATAAATTAGTCGAATATTGCCAGGCTATTAATAATATAGCGGTTACCAAACGAATTGGCTACTTGGTCGAACTTCTCCAAATCACAGGTATGGAACCTTTTATAGATTTTGCCAAGAAACAGGTAAATAATAGATACAACTTGTTTGATCCCCAGGGATTGGAAGAAGGTGAATTTGTTTCGGAATGGCGATTAAGGTTAAATATCAGCCGGGAAGAATTGTTAGACATATCCAATAAACAATACTAAATGATACTGAAAAAGGAAATAGAAAAAAAAGCGTTGGAACACGAAGTGTCCAGAAGTACCATTGACAAGGATTGGGTATTGGGTCATTTTGTCGATGCTATATTTTCGATAGATTCCTGTAGAGAAGCGTTAATATTCAAAGGAGGAACATGTTTACGAAAATGTTATATCCCGGATTATCGTTTTTCAGAAGATTTAGATTTTACATCCATTAATCCAGATTTTCAATTGGATAAAGATTTACTGCAGCAAATCATGTCATTAGTACAAGAACGTACCGGAATGCAATTACATTTGGAAAAGCTGACCAATCTTCGTCACAATGATATGCCTACTGGATATGCTGCCGTTGTCAAGTTTTGGGGAGCCGATCATTCCAAGGATCAAATTCCGCCAGATCCAGTCCGATGGAATACGTCTATTAAGATTGAAATTATTCTATACGAGAAGATGTTGTTCGAACCGACTTTGAAAACGGTCTATCATGATTATTCAGATGGGTTGAGTCCTGCAGTAGACGCAATTGCTTGTTACGATATGAGAGAAGTGCTGTCTGAAAAGTTAAGAGCTTTGATCCAACGTTCCTATACAGCACCTCGTGACTATTACGATATATGGTATTTATCCAAATATGTAAGCGATCTCAATTGGGCGGAGATTAAGGAGGCTTTCTTAGCGAAAATGGCATTTAAAGGACTTGAATTTACAGGAGTAGAACAGTTACTTAACGCTCGGAGTGAAAACACGGTGAAACGAGCATGGAAAACAAGTTTGGGGCATCAAATCTCTACGAAAAAACTACCTCCTTTTGACGAGATACAAAAGGACTTGAAATTATTGTTTGATCAGATCTTCGAATCGATATAATGGCATTTATCGAAAATTCACGTGTAAAGATTCCTGCGTTATTACATCTAATGCGCTTGGGGTACACGTATATCCCTTTACGAGAGCAAATTAGACGATCAGATAGTAATATATTTGAAGACATATTTTTAGAAAGTCTTCTACGCATTAACCCTGATGTAGCTTTAGAAGATCTTAAACGCTTGTTGGATGAAATAAGCTTAGAATTAGACTATGAAGATATCGGTGAAAAGTTTTATCAGCGCCTGACTGCAACTTCTGGTGTTAAGCTAATTGACTTTAAGAATTTCATTAACAATAGCTTTCATGTCACTACGGAATTAATCTGTAAAAGTGGTGACGAAGAGTTTCGTCCTGACATACGGTTTTGATCAATGGAATGCCTTTAGCTTTTGTTGAAGTCAAGAAACCTCTTAACAAAGAAGGGGTTTTAGCAGAACGCAGACGGATCAATAACCGATTTAAGCAGAAACATTTTAGAAAATTTGCCAATATCACTCAGTTAATGGTCTTTTCTAATAATATGGAATATGAAGATGGCATTGTCGAACCTGTGTTTGGTGCTTTCTACGCTACCTCTGCTTATGCTGGTTTGCATTTTTTTTATTTCAGAGAAGATGTAGACTATCCCGTTAAACAAGAGTTGATCAACCTATCTGAAGATCAGGAAAACTTCGTCCTAAAGGATAATAACCTATTGGTTATAAAACACAGTCCAGAATTTAAAACGAACAAGCAGCCTTATGGACCCACTCATAGAATATTAGCGTCGTTGTTTAGTAGAGAACGCTTAGGCTTTATTCTAAGAAAGCAAGGTCTTTCTTATGAGCCAGAAGTATTATCCAATGGGGATACCATCAAGCAGCTATTGGCTAGATCTAGACATCTGTTATTCAAGCATCCAAGCCGGTGGACAGAAAGTCAAAAACATCGTGCAGAGTTATTGTTTATTCGCTTTCCAAAGCTAAGACAAGCATATGATTTAGGGATTGCTTTAGGAGATATTTTTACCAAATGCAAAGACAAAACACTTGCCTTTACCAAGTTGGGTTTATGGCATAATAAAGTAGAGAATGCGGGCATCATCTCTTTTGAGAGTGTAGCAAAGTCGATAGCAGCACATCATCCTGAAATACTTCATTACTTCGATAACAGAAGTACAAATGCATCAGCTGAGTCCCCAAACTTTGGATGATCCTTATTTTTCATCTACTCCACAGGTTTTGTACATGATCCGGCTTTGTACATGATCCGGAATAGTTGAAAGTATTTGTAAATACTGAAAAACAAAAAAGCCTGCAATCATTTGATTTGCAAGCTTTTGTATGTTTTGATCTGAAGATCAGTAGCCCGTAGGGGAATCGAACCCCTGTTTCCAGAATGAAAATCTGGCGTCCTAACCCCTAGACGAACGGGCCTTATCGGATTTGATGATGCAAATATAAGGGCATAATTTGCATCATCAAAATATTTTTAGCTACTTTTTTATAAGCCGCTGATTTTGAAATTAATATTTTTAAATCAAGTCAAAGCCGATGTCTGTACGGAAGTATTTTCCTTGGAAAAATATGCGTCCAGCATCTGCG
This sequence comes from Sphingobacterium bovisgrunnientis, assembly GCF_009829085.1. Taxonomy (GTDB): domain Bacteria; phylum Bacteroidota; class Bacteroidia; order Sphingobacteriales; family Sphingobacteriaceae; genus Sphingobacterium; species Sphingobacterium bovisgrunnientis. The sequence continues at coordinate 4,217 of NZ_WUQY01000008.1, read as the reverse complement.
GTAGCTTGTTGAAGTGCCGAAAATAAATCATCTTGCATCGTAGTAACTGCGATTACGCGACCGCCAGCAGTTAATACTTCACCATTTACTTCTTTTGTACCAGCATGAAAAACAATAGATTCTTTTACATTTTCAATGTTTGAAATCACTTTGCCTGATTCGTAATCTCCAGGATAGCCACCAGATACAAGCATAACTGTTACAGCAGTTTTTGGACTCACTGTATACGATCTATTCGCTAAATCACCATTAGCAACTCCTTCTAAAAGATCAACTAAATCTGATTCAATACGAGGTAACACCGATTCTGTTTCTGGGTCACCCATGCGTACATTGTATTCGATAACAAACGGTTCGCCATCTATATTCATTAAACCAATGAAAATAAATCCTTTATATGGGATGTTGTCCTTTTTCAAACCTTCAACCGTTGGTTTGATGATACGTTCTTCTACTTTGGATAAGAATTCCTCATTTGCAAATGGGACTGGGGAGATCGAGCCCATACCACCCGTATTTAAGCCTGTGTCACCTTCGCCAATACGTTTGTAATCTTTAGCTGAAGGAAGAACTTTATATGAATCGCCGTCAGTAAGCACGAAAACGGATAATTCAATACCTTTTAAGAATTCTTCAATTACAACAACACTACTTGCTGCACCAAATTTTGCGTCAGCAATCATTGCCTTCAATTCTGCTTTGGCATCTTCCAATGTTTCGCAAATCAAAACACCTTTACCAGCAGCTAAACCATCAGCTTTTAGTACGATTGGAAGTTTTTGTGTTTCTAAATACGCTAGACCTTCTTCCAAGTTAGATTGATTGAAAGATTTGTAGGCTGCGGTAGGGATATTATGTCTAAACATAAATTCTTTAGAAAAATCTTTAGATCCTTCTAGCTGTGCACCTAATTGTTGAGGGCCTATAATAGCAATATGTTTGATATCTTCTCTACCTAAAAAATAGTCATGAATACCCTTAACCAAAGGCTCTTCTGGACCGACAAGGATGATTTCAATATTGTTTTGCAAAGCAAATGATGCAATGCCTTCAAAATCTGTAACTTTTAGGTCTACATTTTTTCCGTATTGTTCAGTTCCTGCGTTTCCAGGAGCAATATAAAGATTAGTTAATTTAGGGCTTTGCGCTATTTTATAAGCAAAGGCAGATTCACGACCGCCCGATCCAACGATTAAGATGTTCATACTACAAATATACAATCTCACAGGATAATCTTAAATTTTAAACTCTGTTTAACCTAATTTTTCGAAAAAATAAAATATCTTTAGACTTCTAATTATAAGCTAGATATGAACTGTAAGCTTTTTATAGTATTTTTTCTTTTTCTTTTTTCGTCCGCTCAGGGTCAAGATATTCAACAATTTTTAGAGAAGCTTCAAGACCATAGTCTTAGCAATGCGCAGGAAAAAGTTTACCTACATACTGACAAACCTGTTTATTCCGCAGGTGAAAATATTTTCTTCAAGTCGTATTCCACTATCGGTTCTGCTAATCTATTCTCGAGTTTGAGCGGAATTTTATACGCCGAGCTAATTTCTCCTGCTAATGAAATTGTACAACGTGTGACTATTTCAACACCTATGGGAATTGGAGTCGGAGACTTTACGCTTTCTGATACCATTACAGAAGGCGTTTACCGTGTTCGTGCTTACACGAATTGGATGAAAAATGCGGGCGAGGATTATTTCTTTGATAAAAAGATTCCAATATATAATGGAAGATCAGATAATGTAATCACGCATACCGTATTCGAAAATCGTGAGAAAGATGTTTTATATAAAATCAATCTTAGCAGTGTGACGGGGTTGCCGATTGCGAAAAAACGTATTTCGTATACAATATCTGAAGGCGATAAAATTGTAGAGAAGAAATCGCAGACCTCCTCTGAGGAAGGGATTGTAGAAATTTCTGTGAATAATAAATTTATTAACCCAATTCTAAAACTTCGATTCGAGAATATAGACAAAAATGTAGTTAATAAGATTATAAGAACTGTTGATCCACAGCAATTGCCTATCACTAGGCTTTTTCCCGAAGGCGGAAAATTGGTGAAAGGTAGGGTGAATACCATTGCTGCCAAAAGCATAAATAGCCAAGGTTTAGGTATTCAGTCAAATGTACTTATAAAACAAGGTACGGATACGCTCGGTATTTTTGAAACGAATATGTTGGGGATGGGAGCAATATCTGTTTTTTTGAATGATAATACGCCTTTGGAAACTTACGCTATTTATCCAGATGGCACTAAGGTTACTATCGAAGCACCTCCAGTTCACGATAGTGGCTTTTCTTTGTCGGTGAATAATTTAAATGAAAATAGGCTTTTTACTCAGCTTAATGTTAGTGCTGATTTGCAGGACAATTCGGATGTGTATTTTGTCGTGCATCATTTGGGCGAAGTTTTGTTTGTGTCCAAATCAAAATTGAATAAAGAAGAATTGGTGTTTACTGTGGATAAGGAAAAGTTAGCCACGGGGGTGATGACCATAAGCATTTTAAATAATCAGTTCCAGCCTATTATTGAGCGACCGATATATCATCATCAAGCAAGTTCATTCTTAAAAAATAAGATTTTGTTTAATAAACCTGTTTTTGGCGTGCGCGAAAAAGTTCAAGTAGAAATACAAGTAGGGGATGGTGCGGATTCAACTGGAATGGGTGCTTATTCTGCTTCTGTAATGGATTTGAGTAAAGCTAATACTTCACTCACGCAAGAGGCAAACATCCTTTCTTCTCTTTTATTAAGCAATGATATAAAAGGTCATATCGAGAATCCAAATTTTTATTTCAATGAAGATGGCACTGTTAAAACTATCGAATTAGATCATCTTCTGTTAACTCAAGGTTGGAGAAATATTGATTGGAGTGCTATAGGATTAGATGTGAAGACAAAATATCAACCGGAGAAGAGTCTGAAAATATCAGGTTACACGAAGAAGATTGGACGAAGTAAGCCGGAGCCGAATGCTAAGGTACAATTGATTTCAACGAAGAACTTTTTAGATTACATAGACACTATATCTAATGAAGAAGGTTATTTTGAATTTGATAATTTACTTTTTCCAGATAGCGTCAAGTTTCTAGTTACAGCTAAGGATGCAGCGAAAGGCAAAAATAATATTGATATTACAGTTAATAAGGATGTGCCTTTTGAAATAGGCAATACATACAATTCGTCTGAGACATTGTGGGACATTAATAGTAAGTATCTAGAAAATCTCAAATCATCCAAAGAATTTTTTGCAGAATTAGAACGTTTGGGGATTAAAGAAAAGGCTATACAGATAGATGAAGTAGTGGTGACAAGGCAACGCTCAAAGGCTCCGGATTATTCCAGTAACCTTAATGGTCCTGGTAATGCGGATCAAATTTTATCGGCAGAAGATTTGTCTACATGTCCATCTTTAGAAATATGTCTAGCTGGTCGTTTGGTGGGTGTTTATTTTCAATCGGGTATACCATACAATACACGTGGAAATCAGCCAATGCAGGTTGTTTTGGATGGTATGTATATCGAGGGAGATAACTTATCAATGGTCAATGTAATGGATATAGAGAGTATTGAGGTGCTCCGTAATGCTAATTACACGACGATTTATGGGTCTAATGGAGCAAACGGTTTAATTGTTATAACTTCAAAACGAGGTTCATCAGCATTAAATAATTATGTGCCTCGAGGTATCCTTACTGTTCAGCCGCAAGGGTTTCAATTACAGAAGACCTTCTATAAACCCGCGTATGATGTGGATGAGGCATTAAAGTATAATACAGATTTGCGTTCTACTATTCATTGGGAGCCTGCTATAGTAACCGATGCAAGCGGAAAAGCAAGTTTTGAATTCTTTACTTCTGATTCAAAAGGTAAGTATTTTTTGATTTTGGAGGGTATAGATTTGCAGGGGCGGATATTAAGAAAGGAAGCAGAGATTGTTGTTGAATAATAAATAAACTTTATCCCTCAATCTTCCAGCGACTTAACTCAAATTGGAAAAAGAATTCGCACTAAAGCTTTGAATTACGGTAGGAATGTTGCTATCTTTGCACCACTCCGCAAGGGAGTAACGGTTCTTCGGAACATGAAATACGAGGTTAGAGACAGTTTAAACTGAGAAATCGGTAAAAAACAAAAAAGAAAAAATCTTCAAATAAAATTTGCGGATTAAAATAAAGTTTCTACCTTTGCAGTCCCGACGGAA
>NZ_WUQY01000079.1 GCF_009829085.1 Sphingobacterium bovisgrunnientis | reverse complement strand
CACAAAAAGCTTTCCTAATTAATAGAAGAGGGCAGATTTTTTTACACCCTAAATTTATTTAGGACAGCTGTGATCTATCCTATATAATATTAATTTTTATTAAAAAAATATAAAGTATTGGTTTTCAATATAATATTTTTTATTTTAACAGGAGATTAGTATGAGGTACAAATGTGTGTTTAAGTTATTGATTTAATTTTTTAAAAAATAACCATAGAATAGCAACATTCTTTAATAAGAATCGTTATAAAATTATTAAACCAGTATCATGATTTTAAATAAAATAACCGATAATAGGATATTAAAACGCTTAGAAAACAATATTAAATCTACTCTAGGTAAGATTGCAACATTAAGAACAGATCACAAATGTCCAAAATCATGGTATGGGAATGATTATGGGGGATTTTATATCAATCCAACATTATTAACATCCGAATCAGTAGTGTATTCATTTGGTATTGGTCAAGATATATCATTCGATTTAGAAGTCCTAAAACACCATCAATGTAAAATTTTCGGATTTGATCCTACTCCAAAATCCATTGAATGGATAAAAAATCAAAATTTACCAGCACATTTCCAATTCGAAAGCATTGGAATTGGCAAAACTACCGGTAAGGCGATATTCAATCTTCCAAAAGACGAGGAAAATGTATCTGCAAGTCTGTACGATCATCCATTTATTGATTCATCAAATAATGTGGAAGTTCATCTAGAATCTTTTCAAGATATATCAGATAGGCTAAATCATAAACATATAGATGTACTTAAAATGGATATTGAGGGAGCAGAATACGATGCCATAGATAATATATTGAATTCAAATATTTATATAAAGCAGATTCTATTAGAAATACACGAAAGATTTTTCGCTGATGGGAAAAAGAAAACAGAAGTATTATTACAAAAATTACGAGACAACGGGTATAAATTATTTGCTATATCAGATAGTTATCAAGAATTATCATTTATAAAAGTGTAATTATTGACGCTTTATCAGGCTATTTTATGGACGAATCAACTTCTGATATCACATATATATCTTCATTATCCTTTTTCATTTTATATTTTTCACGAGCGATACGCTGAATTTCATTGGGATTATATTGCGCATCTTTTATAGACTTTTCCAAGATTTCGACCTCAGAAGTATAAAATTCTTTCTCGTACTGAAGTTTATTTTTTTCTTTCTGATATCCATATTGTGTAGCGAAATCGTAGCGATCAAAAAAGCACATCCATACCAAGAATGCGAACCCTGCTATAAGAAATTTATTTTTGATTAATGATACCGCTCTCTCCATGGAACAAAAATAAGATTATGTTTCTATATTCAGATTAAATATATTGATTTTTTAGCAATCGAGTAGGAAGATAGGGATTATTTCCCTATCTGTCCTCTCACACCACCTGGCATACGGATCCGTACCAAGGCG
>NZ_WUQY01000078.1 GCF_009829085.1 Sphingobacterium bovisgrunnientis | reverse complement strand
ACAATTTACTGATTATCAGCGCAATGAGCAACTTATTTCTCCTTTTTTATCCCTAAATCATAATGCACAACGGGTTAATAATATTCTTATTGTTCTAAAATTAGACAGACTAATTTTTTTTTTAACGAATGTTATGATATCCTCGAAGATAAATAATCGCTATAATTCAAAAACAATGGCTCACTTTTCCTGCTATTGACGATCCGCTAAGGCGATATTTAAGTAGTTGTTAAGATTGTACTTGTATTTAAAATTTACATTGTCATTCTGACAAGAGAAGGAATCTATGCATCAAAAGCCTTATTAGCACTTGCCAAATGATACGGCCTAGGATGGTTTAGCGTTAAGAAATCAGCGAAGTGAAAGCGTTAAAAACAGATTTAAGAAGGGCAACGGCTCAAATCTGTTTAACAGAAACGAGTTGATTTTAGCTAAAACATCCAGGCCTTGACCTTTTTGTTTCGTTTTTGTGTCAAGACAAACCCTCGTAGAGGCTCTTGAGTACAAATTGAAAAATAATAAATACACGAAAAACATGAAGAGCCTCTCGCGGCTCGAGCGAGATTACAAAAAGTTTGTCCTCTATGCCGGACAGGCATCATACTTTGACCGCAAAAGTATGCAAAACTCATCGCTGTACCGTATCGGCACAAAGTCTCACTTTTCCTTCAAATGCCGATCCGCTAAGGCGATATTTAAGTAGTTGTAAGGATGATGTACGTATTTAAAATTTACACTGTCATTCCGACGAAAGGAGGAATCTCTGCATTGAAATCTTAAGAAAACGTAAAGTTTTAGCAGAAGTTTATTTTAAAAAGCACCTGGCAAAAGAAACGGCCTAGGATGGTTTAGTGTTAAGAAATCAGCGAAGTGAAAGCGTCAAAAACAGATTTAAGAAGTGAAACGACTAAAATCTGTTTAGCGATAACGAGATGATTTTAGCTAAAATATCCAAGCCTTGATTGCTTTGCATACATTCGTCATCAAGGAAGAAAGTATGAGCCCCTTGCGGCTTGAGCGAGACTACAGAACATTCAAGGCTTGCGGCTCGAGCTAGGCTACAAAGAGTACATAGATATTTCACTGCGTTCAATATGACGATAATTAAATAAGGTTCTGCTAGGCGATATTTAATTGATTTACAAGCAGTGTGTTTGGATTTAAACTGTCATTCTGACGAAAGTAGGAATCTGTCATTATTCAAAAATAGCCATAGATTACAACGTCATCGACATTAGGAGAAATCCAAAAATATGTTAATATTACTTTGTCCTTTACGTCAGAAGTAAAGCTTGTATTGTCCTCTATGCCGGACGGGCATAATACTTTTGACCGCAAAAGTATTCAAAACTCATCGCTGTACCGTATAGGCACATTGCCTCACTTTTCCTGCTATTGCCGATCCGCTAAGGCGATATTTACGGATTTGTAAGGATTGAAAAAATATTAAAATATTTCGTAACCACTCAGGTACTATAGAATAGCAATGCTGTAGAAAGCATCGAGGACAGATTGTGAGTTCTTAATACAAGT
>NZ_WUQY01000077.1 GCF_009829085.1 Sphingobacterium bovisgrunnientis | reverse complement strand
TCGTGCATCTGAATAATATAATAATGCAAATATCCGATTATTTTTCTTCTACTCCACAGGTTTTGTACATGATCCATTAAAACACTAAAAAGAAAGCTATTTCTGTATATTTGAATTTAGCTTTAAAAAATTGATTTTCAATTGATTAAAAAGCTAATGATAACCGTTTTTGAAGTATATTTTCATAAGCTGTAATCTTATATTTCACTTCATAAACATTATAACGAACAAATAGCTTACTTACACAGTATATAGAATCGGAAATTCATTTTATGAAAAGATTATTAAATTTGATAATAATTGTTTTGGTGATTTCATTACCATTTATTCCTATTGCAGATATTTTGATTCCCAAAGGGGTTCATTTAGAAGATCAAATATTGAGCATTATACTTCTAATTCCAATAATTAAAAGTATAGTTTGCCTTGTATTAATTATTTCTCATAAGGCTTATAATTCCAATAAACAGGGTTGGATTCTATTTACAATTGGCTTATTTGCCATTCTACCACTTTATCTTGAAATTTCAATCCTGAAGTCAACACAGCATGGATATCACGGTTTGAATCGGTTCTTCGTCAATTTTGGTGAATCATGCTGATTTTGCAAGTATCATTTTCCTCAATAGCTGAAATCCTGCCCTTCCGTACATTTTTCTTTTTATATTTTTTATTCGATTCACTTGTCCTTCAACCTGGCCGTTACTTACTGTTGTTACTACTGCATTATTCACTGCTTCATAGTCCCTTAAAATATTTTTAGCAAAATTTTTAAGCCCGCACTCTGATGCTGATGCCTCCTGAATCCATTTTTGTAACATACCGTCTTTCTTGATAAGAAACAATTGTTTAAAAGCCTTTATCAATTGCTCCATTTGTTTTATTGGAGGAAGCTTTTCAAATAATAATTCTAAAAATTCTTTATCATCTTCCTTTAGGTGTTTTGACTCCCTATAGAGCATTAAGGATAATTGGGTTGGCGACCAAGTTTTTGCTACCACCACCTGCGCCTTGTATTTCATTCTACTAAGCCCAGGCATATTATAAACTTCATTCATCTTGTGGCAAAACTGGGTATACTTACCATTGAATCCCATCTGAACAATAGTGTTATGCAGTTCTCGATATGTTTTTCCGTGGTTCCCTTCGCTCAAAAGATAATTGATGAAGGATTCCAAATTGGTGGAGTTGCTGGATTGTCTTTTCTCAAGTTTTTCCATGGATACATACCTTGCGACTGTTTTTCGATCCAGGTTTGTAATTCTGGCAATTTGTCTCAGCGTAATACCATTGGCATATAACTCTTTAACCTTGTCGAATAGATATTGTTTATGTGCACCAATGTTTGCTGTAGAAATAGTTGGTGCTACAACTTCTAAATTTGCTTCAACAGGCCCGGTAACTTCCGTTAATGAAGGTTCTTTCCTTTTGGGATCATTATAAAGCTTAAATATTTCCTTCAATTCTTTTGCTTTTGATTGGAAGACTTTTTTAGCTGCTTCCCCTAAGTTCATAATTAGGTGAAAGCGGTCGGCTACCTGAATGGCATCAG
>NZ_WUQY01000076.1 GCF_009829085.1 Sphingobacterium bovisgrunnientis | reverse complement strand
CTCCTGTTTTGTGCGGTAAATTTGCAAAAGTGCCTTAAAGTGATCGTAAAGGCTAATTTTTGATGTGTTTTGGGTGTCCCGCGGTTATATTGTCATCTATTTCATACATTTGAGACAATATGTTCGTTCGATGCAAACGTAATAAAAGCGGATCCACTAGTGTTCAGATTATTGATAAATCTTCTGGTCGGTATATTGTTCATCAAACTGTCGGTAGTTCTTCAGATCAACAAGAGATCGATCGTCTTATAAAAAAAGGTAAAAGGATTATTGAAAGTAATGGGCAAACCAGTATTCCATTCCAGCGTTCCCAAGAACTAGACTTCATAGATACCTTTCTGAATAGCTTAGATGCAATGAATCTCGTTGGTCCAGAGTTGTTGTTAGGACATATTTTTAATGATATTGGCTTCAATGCTATTGATGAAGAACTATTTAAACATTTAGTTATCACGCGTATAGTCTATCCTGTCAGTAAGCTGAAAACGACTGATTACCTGATGAAGTATAAAGGTATAGACGTGAGCGTCTATTCGATTTATAGATATTTGGATAAACTTCATCAAGAGCAAATAGACCTGGTCAAAGAAATAAGTTCTGCACATACTCTAGGTATTCTTGGAGGAAAACTATCAATCGTATTCTACGATGTAACAACCTTGTATTTCGAGGCCAGTGATGAAGATGACTTGCGTAAAAGAGGTTTTAGCAAAGATGGGAAACACCAACACCCACAAATCGTACTTGGTTTACTAGTAAGTGAAAATGGGTACCCACTGGATTATGATATTTTTGAAGGGAACAAGTACGAGGGAGAAACCATGCTACCTATCATTGAACATTTCACTTCTAAATATTCATTTGAAAATTTGGTTGTTGTTGCTGACTCGGGTCTACTATCTAAGAGTAACATACAAAAACTTAAAGATGGCGGCTATCAGTATATTTTAGGTGCTCGTATAAAGAATATGGGAAACAGCATAACCGAGCAGATCTTGAACCTTAAACTGGGTGACAAAGAGAGTGCAGAAATTAAAATGGAGGGGGAAGATAAATTGATTGTTGGCTATAAGAAAAGCCGTGCCTCAAAGGATGGGAAGAATCGGAAACGAGGTCTTGATAAACTTGAAAAGGCTATTCAAGGTGGAAAGTTGGGGAAAAGCAATATCAACAACAGAGGATATAATAAATACCTCACAATGAGCGGAGAGGTAAGTATTTCAATCAACTATGATAAGTACAATGACGATAGTAAATGGGATGGATTGAAGGGATATATGACGAATTGTAATCTTTCAAAAGAAGACGTAATCAAACAGTACAGCTTATTGTGGAATATCGAACGAACCTTTAGGATATCCAAATCAGATTTACAAATAAGACCTATTTTTCATCGGCTCAGAAAAAGGATAGAATCGCACATATGTATCTCGTTTGCGGCGTGCAAAGTCTACAAAGAACTGGAACGGCTACTGAAAGAGAAAGAGGCTGGATACAGTGCAGAACAAGCAATCGAGATAATCAAAACGATCTACAAAGTGAAAATACAGACCCCATATTCTGAACAGATATATGAAAGACTGATTATCAAAAATGACGATCAAAAAGCAATTGTTGATCTCTTTGATCTGGACCTAAATTGAGAAAATTTATCTTGGGTGTCCCATTGCACAAAACAGGA
>NZ_WUQY01000075.1 GCF_009829085.1 Sphingobacterium bovisgrunnientis | reverse complement strand
ATATATGAAAGAAGAAACAGCATTATTCATGATTTTACCTTGTTTCGCTAATTTATTTTCAATGTTCACGAAGTCGGTTAAATTGATTTTTGAGCTTATAGCCCAGTTTTCTAACCTAACCGCATTTAATATGTCACCTGTTGTTGTTCTATTTTGTCCTTGTTTATTATACCATTTTGGAGCTGGAAGTTTATCATTATTTAGTTGATTAGCTTTGTGTGAAGCAAGTAAAAGCATACCGTAACAAGCTGATAAGAACGCTGGCACTTTTTGCACGGCTTGTTTTTCTCTCACCTGTGCTTGTCCACACCCCATTAAGCTTTTTTGATCTCTAAACCCCACTTCGATTTCCCATCTTCGTATGTAGGATTGAACTAAAGTTTTGAGATTTATTTCTTGATCAGTGGAGATTAAATATGCGGGGTTTCGGTAGAGTAATTTAGACTTTTTAGTTAATCTATATCCAATAGGCTTGATTACAATCAACATTAAATTTTTATCACCAGATTTTTTCCAACGTATATCCTTGAGCACTTTTACCTGTAATTCTCTTATCTTTCCAGCGACCCAAACCTCGATAGACTGATAAGGTACAGCGTCATCTTTCCTGGTTTGTTCTGGCGTTGGTAACTCATGCCCATAATAGGCTTTACGTCCGCGGGAACCAGGTTTTTTCTCTTGCGTAGGTAAAGCATACAGTTTAGCATCCTTACGAATACGTCCTAACAAAACCACATTTTCAGGTAATTTGCGTAGCACGGTCTCATTGGTATAGCTACCATCTACACTGAGTATGAGTTTTCGCAATTGGTATCCATCTTGATTCAAATCTTGACGCAACTGTATAATTCGCTCAATACCTACTGCGCTCATTTTTTCTTTCTTCTGCCGTTCACGAAAAATTGCTACTTCTTGCTCGCTAGCATCTTTCGCAGGTTTAGCAATTGGAGGACAATGTAAAAAATCTACAGGAATAGCACGTGAGGGACCATAAATATCTTTCTGTAAAAGGGATAGTGATATTTGAATAAATCGCTGTCCCCAAATAAAATTATTAGCAAACGGAGGGCCTAATGGATCACGTAGCCAACCTGAACCATATATTTTCTTCCCTGTCTTTCGCAATAGGGTATCGTCCATGTGCGCATAGATATACCTATCCTCTGATTCATTCAAAAGAACAACTTGTTTTCGAATTACCCCAAAAATATCTTTTAGATTCATTCGGCTCCCCTTAAATAGACGGTATGCTGCAGACCAATCTTTAAATTGATTGCCACTTGCTGTTAACATACCAGTCACTGTACATCGACCTAGACTACATAGCAAACCCAATGCTAAACTGCGGGCTCTCTGAAAGGTACGGTGTTGATTAAAAGCCGAACTACATGTTCAAAAAGATATTGAAAATGAGCGATTATGCTTTTTTGGGAAGTTTTTTTTTAAGGTCTTTTACAGACTCGTCACTTCGTTGAAGAACAAGTCGCTGATGATCATCTATTACCCACTCTACAATTTCTCCTTGTTGAAATTCAATAGCTTGAGCAACTGCGGCTGGAAAGTTAACATACCACTGTTCACTTTTAGCGCGTTTAATCACTTGAACTTTTGTTGGATATCCCACATCTAGTTGTTTAACTAGATGTTAAGTTATAAAAAAAATGCGATAAATCAAAAATCATCGCATTTTTTTTAAAATATCTAGTAAACAGCCAAAGTCAAG
>NZ_WUQY01000074.1 GCF_009829085.1 Sphingobacterium bovisgrunnientis | reverse complement strand
ATAGGTATCCAGTAACCGGTTCCGTTCAACGGGCTTTCATCTCGAGCCCTACGGGCAAGACGAAAGCTTAGTTATTACCTGCTGGCATTCTTCTTTCAGTCGTCATTATCGTCCAAATAGTTTTGCTAAAAATCCTTTCTTTTCGATTTTTTCAAGCCCCCAAATTAAATCCGTTTCGTGTCGTTTTGCTTTGTCAATATTGGCTCCAAACTTACCCCAAGCAAAGCCACTTTGATTTGGTTTGTTTCGTAGGTCTGCAATTACAAAAATGTCTGGAAGCGATAACGCAAAGTTCTTTAAAGTCGTGTCGTTAGATTGTCGTGCGATTTCAAGTTCAATAAAACCGTTGTCCTTGCTCCAAATGTCCATAACAACTCTTTCGTGAATTATGTCAAGGTTTGACTTGTTTCCATTTTTCCCGAAGTCGTTTACGTGTTTAATAAATTGGGTTAAGTTGTCAGAATGTTTAACGACAACAGCGGGGTCGTGGCACACATAAAACACATTTCCCCAATTTCCATTTTTATCAACGTCTAAAATCCAAAAGTTTCCAAATCCGTCCCCTGCAAGTTGAACAGAATGAGGGAAAAATTCTTCAAACCCGAATTGTCCAACTCCGTCAAAATTTACTTCTTCAAGTCCGTAAAACTCAAATCCACTTGCAAACTTTAGTAATTCTCTGATTTCAGCAGGTATTTGTCCAGTTGGCAGTCTTTCAGCCAACTCGTGAATTTGTTGGTCTGTCAAACCCTGTTTAAGTTCAACTTTATATTCGTCTCCGTCTTCCGAAACATATTTCTCTGTCAAAATGGATTTAAGCTGTTCTGTCGCTGTCATACTTTTTATATTCTTAGTTGTCCCGTTGTTACAAGCAACGAAAACTGTTAATGTCAAAACTGTTAATATGTTTGTAACGTTTCGCACTATGCTTGCAGGTAACATATTCTTTAGCGAAGCTAATATACAAAATATTTCGCCAATCCGTCTCTATAGACGCACTTCGCCTTACAGATCCAAAGACGATATAACAGACTATATTTTAACATGTTGACACAACATTAAATACCGTAAAGCGAAACAATTGATATGAATAAATCGTTATCTCTATATGGATAACGAAACTATACTGAAAACATTTGAAAAAAAGCTGACTACGCAAAGATATGCTAACAATACAGTTAAAGCATATAAAGATTATGCCCGTTTATTTCTCAAATATGTTGATAATTATCCCTCTTTAGAATCTATACCAATTACTATTATAGAATCCTTTATAAATGAAAAAGTTCAAAAAGAAAAAATCAGTATTTCCTATCAAAAAGGTTTAGTTGGAGCTATTAAGAAAATTTATGAATTGATACTGAATGAAAAAATTAAACTTGATTACTTATACCCTAAAAGACATTTAAACAAACTGCCAAAATTCTTTTCCAAAGAAGAGATCAGACTACTATTAGATAATACGGAAAACATTAAACATAAGGCCATATTAACAACTATATATAGCTGCGGACTACGCCTTAGTGAGTTACTAAACCTCAAAATAAAAGATATCCGATCATCTGATAAGATGATACGTATCAACCAAAGCAAAGGAAACAAAGACCGAATTGTTTCATTACCTGATAAGTTGCGGATCATGTACAAAACCTGTGTAGTAGAAGAAAAATAATCGGATATTTGCATTATTATATTATTCAGATGCACGATTCATTTAAAGCTTTAATGCCTCT
>NZ_WUQY01000073.1 GCF_009829085.1 Sphingobacterium bovisgrunnientis | reverse complement strand
ACGTGCACGATCCTAATCATGTGATAAGTTATCAGACCCTAGAAGTACAAAAGGATTTATCTTATGAGGAATCACCAATTAAGATACTGGATCGAAAAGTGCATAAGCTAAGGAATAAAGAGATTCAACTGGTTAAGATACAGTGGAATAATCACGGAATGGAAGAAGCTACGTGAGAAAAAGGAAGAAGAAGTTAAAGTCAAGTATCCCGCACTCCTTGCCCAATTGTAAGGTAAATTTCGAGGACGAAATTTATATAAGGGAGGAGGGATGTAGAGGCCCAAATCTTTCTATAAAGCTAGGCCCATAATTGTGTGATTAACTTCACATTAGGCCCAATAAAGGAAATATAAGCCCAAAAGATAGTCCAATACATGTTTAAAGGTAAAATGATGTTTATAAAGTATTTTCTTAAAAACGATTTGATGAAGATTGGACGGAATGCAAAGTATTTCATTTTATGGCTAAAAGTACACTTCAAATATTTTTAGTCTCCTTTGAGACCCATTTTCGACATAGAAAACATTCGAATTTGCAAATTATATCTGAATAAAAGTTGAAGCTCTTTGAGTTAGCTTTCCAACGCACTTTGAATTACCTCAATCGGATATCGGGAGAAAAAGTTATGATAGAAATACTGAAAGCTGTGCAGTGACAACCGGACACCCGGTCGACCGGAGAAACAAACCGGCCGACAGGAAAAGCAGAAAAACCCACGATTTTTTTGAATTAATGGCCACTACTTGCATTACTTAATTACCCTATTTAATATGATCTTTCACCCCCGCCAAACCTCTTCTATAAATACCCTCTTCACTCATTTGATTTTTCACACCAAAAGCACTTTCAATTTGCTTTCAAAGTTGAGAGAAAAAATAGAGAGTTTGGGAGAGAAAAGGAAGGTGGTTTTTCAAAGTGTTTTCCAGAAGTTTTAAGTGTGGGCAAAAATATTCTGCAAGAAGGTTTTTGTGATTTCAAAAGGTGTTTTCAAACAACAAAGGAAGGTCCAAACGTCCAAACTTCGTCAAAGTTTTTGAAGTTCATCCAAAGTTTTTCAAAGTTCTTTTCAAAGTTCATCAAGCATCAAATCGAGGTAGGTAGAGGTGCATAAAGTTGTTATACGTGTTTAAGTTATAATTTCTAGCAAGTAATGTTCTATGTTAAAGGCTAATGTTGTGTGTCAAATGGTATCTTCGGTTCGGCATGCACCTTTCATGTCAAATGGTTCCGTTGGTACGGCATACATTTTCATGTCAAATGGTACCTCCGGGTACGGCATATTTTATGGATGTTCTAATGTTAATTGTTATGAAATGCTTAGCTTAATCACGATTGCACCTATGACGCCTATTGAGTTTTCAACTCACGGGTTTCTACCCTATATCTACAGATTAAATGTTGATGCACCGGGTTGGATGATGGAAGAGATGGAAGGAGATGCAATAAGCCTATGGGAACCCGGTGAACAAGTGATTTAGATTTAAAGTCTTTAATGTTTCAAATGTTATTTCCAACGTTATTTCTTTTGAGTATCTTGAACAAGTCATGATTTCATAAAATAAATTATATTTCGTTATTTTGAAAAGTTATAAAGTGTTTTAATTCAATATCCTTCAAAAAGAATGTTTGTTAAGATTTAAGCTTCCGCTAAGATATGTACACTTGTTACTAAACCACCGGTTAAGTTAAGTAAAGTAAGTAGCGTCCCGGTACACTAGGGGTTGGGGCGTTACAGCTGCACCTTGAGACCTCGTTTCATTTGAAGGATCTTGGTCCTCT
>NZ_WUQY01000072.1 GCF_009829085.1 Sphingobacterium bovisgrunnientis | reverse complement strand
ATAGAGTAGGAAGGTAATCATTATTTGATTACCTGACCCCTCACACCACCGTACGTGCCGTTCGGCATACGGCGGTTCATTAAACATTAACAGTTTTTGGGACTATTATATCGGTAAGATATAGTAGTCCTTCTTTCTTTAAGAATGCATTGGTAAGCGTTCGTTTCAAGATTGGGCTATTTACCGTTCGCCACGGCCCTTTACGAGTATTACCCCATTGATAAGCTTTGTTAGAAGTCACACCTAGTTTCTTAAGCTCCTTCACACGCGTCTTGATCCGTTTCCATTGGCTCCAGTAGCAGAGCCTAACACGGCTACGTGTCCACTCGTCTAGGGTTTCAAATATGCTACGCGCTTCACTTAACTTGAAGTAACTAACCCATCCTTGGTTCAATCGTCGGATTTGTATCATCCGTTCCCCCATAGAAACAGGGCTTCTGCGACTAGTAATCTTACGGATTTTATCCTTGTAGATACTAATACTTTTACCGTGTACACTAATGCCTTTGCTGCCTTTCTTATGGTAAAACGTAAACCCAAGTAACCGCGTGCGCCAAGGACGAGTAACAACACTCTTTTCTAAATTTACTTTCAGTTTTAGTTCCTTTTCAATGTACTTACTAATGCTTTCCATTACACGATCCCCAGCACGTTTACTTCTAACATAAATACTACAGTCATCTGCATAGCGAACAAAACGGTGACCACGGCTTTCCAGTTCCTTATCTAGTTTATCTAGTATAATATTGGAAAGTAGAGGGCTTAATGGACCGCCTTGTGGAACCCCCTGTTTGCAAGAAGTCAATTTCCCTTCATCACAAATATCGGCACGAAGGATGCGATGAATTAGTTTCAGAACTCGCTTGTCAATGATCTTCTTGCTTAATTCATTCATTAGGTAATCGTGGTTAACTCGGTCAAAGAATTGCGCCAGGTCTAGATCCACAACATGACTATATCCCAAGTTGATGTATTCTTTGGCTTTTACTAATGCCTGGTGTGCATTCTTCTCTGAACGAAAACCATAGCTATGTTCCGAAAACTCAGGATCATACATTTTCACCAAAACCTGAGAGATAGATTGTTGGATAAGCCTATCCATATAGGTAGGAATACCCAATAAACGTTCTCCGCCATTGGGTTTAGGGATTTTAACACGTTTAATGGACGATGGACGATATTCTCCCTGCTCTAGTTGTAGTTTAATATGACGCCATTCACATGCGATCTGTTCTTTAAATTCAACGTGACCGACTTTATCAGTACCGGGCGCGCCTTTGTTGCCTACAACCTGATCGTACGCCTGATGAAGATTGCTACTACTAATAATTTCTTCGAGTAACATGTTGTTTTGCATTTTTTTCCCTGTTTCCGTGTTTTCTATTTCTTTCAAGATATCGTTAAGCGCTCCCTGCTACTTTTCTGCTTCCAGCATATCCCTTGCAGGGCAGCTCTCCATTCGGAGTTTTCTGCTTTCTTTACGATAATCCCAGTTCCCATAAATTAAACGGACGTTTAATGTTCAGCCCTTCCTTTAAAAAAAAAAAGTACTACGGCCTCTGCTGACTTCTGTCAAACCAGTCATGTATCGCTACAAAACCTTGTTCCTTAAGGAGTCGCTCCTCCAGCCGGCAACAGTGAGACAGATCTCCCCGGGTAAGAACGTGAACTTTCTCTCCATATACCTGTCGAATATACAGCGGGATGTTTCGGATAGTTTCGGGCTTTGTCTTGTTATGCAGACTCACCCACATCCAACTGCCTAATTCGCTTCCTGTACGTCAGGCCAGAGATTTACCGCCGGCTTCCTTCAGATTCCTCCTCACGGAGGACACCCTTGCCTTAA
>NZ_WUQY01000071.1 GCF_009829085.1 Sphingobacterium bovisgrunnientis | reverse complement strand
CGGAGTGGTGCAAAGATAGCAACATTTACACATCACTTCAAAGCTTTAGCGTGAATTAATTTTGCAATTTGAGTTAAGTCGCTGGAAGATTGAGGGATAAAATTGTTTTTGAAATTAATTTATTAATTGTATATTTGTTCTTTAATTTTATTAATAATACTACCTAGTAAACAATTGTTATTATGAAAAAAACCTATTTATTCCCTTTATTACTCTTGGTATCATCCTGTATTTCAAACAATAAATACAGCACACTCTCGCAAGAAGTACTTGAGGACAAAGTGAAAGGTGCATGGGCGAGTAAAATGGTCGGTGTAATGTATGGAAGAGAGATGGAATTTAAAGCTGTCGGAAAAACGTTTGACGATCCTATTCCTTGGGAGCCTAAACTAATCGAAAAATCATTATTAGAAGATGATATATATGGTCAATTATCCTTTATGCAAACCTTCGAAAAAAATGGTAAGCAAACAACATTAAAAGATTTGGCCTATGATTTTGCACATGCAAACTTCCCGCTTTGCCATGCTAACCTACAAGCAAGAAAAAATATATTTGAAGGAAAGAGTCCTATAGAAGCTGGACACCCTGAGTACAGTATGCATGCTGATGACATTGACTTCCAAATAGAATCCGATTTCATTGGCTTTATGCACCCTGGGATGCCACAATCTTCCAACCTCATGTGCGATTCTGTAGGAAGAATTATGTCGTATGGAGATGGATTATACGGCGGAATGTTTGTAACCGCAATGCATACGAATGCATACTTCGAAAACGATATTAATAAAATAGTTGAAAATGGATTGAAATCTATTCCTAAAAATAGTACTTACGCACAATGTATTCAAGATGTGATAACTTGTTTTGAGAAAAATCCAAATGATTGGAAATACGCATGGAAAACTATCGAAGATAAATGGGCTAAGGATGACATATGTGTACCATACCACGATTTCAATATTGATGCAAAACTTAATGGTGCCTACATTGCCATAGGTTTATTGTATGGTAAGGGAGATTTTCAAAAGACCATGGAGATAACTATACGTTGTGGCCAAGATACGGATTGTAATAGCGCAAATGCTGCTGCTGTATTAGGGATCAAGGATGGTTTCAAAAGCATTCCCGATAACTTTATTTCCTACTTGCCAGAAATAGCAGACAAACACTTTTTACACACCAATTATTCCTTTAACAAAGCTGTTGAACAAACAATAAAACATATTGAACAGAATGTTGTAAATAATGGTGGCGAAATTAAAAATGGTGTATATAAAATCAAAACACAGGCACACAAGTTTGATGGGAAAGTAGAACAATCTTATCCAAACAAAATTATGAGTTATCAAGTTCAAATAAAGCAGAGTAAAGAATGGAAATTAAGCGGAAACTGGATTGACTTCGTATATGGTGATGGCGATAGTGACTTGTACAAAAAAGCGACCACACCAAATGACATTCTTGAATTAGAGTTTGAAGGAACTGGAATATCGTTGTTAGGTAGTTGGAATACAAGTGGTGGTAGTGCTGATGTATATCTTGATGGTAAATTCGTAAAACATATAGACACATATTTCAGGGAGGAAGCAGGAAAATACGATGTAAATAGAGCACATATATTCCATCATATGAATTTATCACCTGGAAAACATACTTTAAAATTAATCGTATCGAATGATAAAAATGAAAAATCTACAGGTCACGATATTTGGGTCGAAAGAGCTGTAGTTTATAAAGACAAGTAATAATCTTTTATCATCTGGCAGTATTAAAGCCTTCATCAAATTGATGAAGGCTTTTTTGTATTAATACAAACGATTCACTTAATATAATAAATGCGAAAACAAATGCACTCACTTAGAATTATAATATAAAACCTATAAAGAAATATATAGGTACAGTAATTCTGAGCTATTATGTTTTGTGCTAATATCAAACCATAGAATTGCATTGAATTTATCTCATGAAAATAATAAAAAATTTACTCAAAGACTTTAGTATACTAGGTATAGAATACTAAAAGTATATAACGATTATGAATTTTAAAAAATAAATAATGAAATAAAGATTATAGTTGTGATTTTATATAGAAATCGTATTTTCTTAGCACGATGAGATAAATCAAAGTAATAATCTATATTCAATAATACATTGCAGATTAGATTTCCATTAAAACGTACTTAAACGCAAAAAAGCCTTACCACGTTATGTGATAAGGCTTTGTATAAAAAAAGGCACCGACCTACTCTCCCACCTGTTACGGC
>NZ_WUQY01000070.1 GCF_009829085.1 Sphingobacterium bovisgrunnientis | reverse complement strand
CGCCGTATACCGAACGGTACGTGCGGTGCTGTGGAAGGTCGGAACGGGAATTAATCCCGTTCCTCCTATCCGATTTTATTGTGTAGCTTTGCAATCACTTTTACATTAGTACATTAAATGAAGGAATACAATCTTATCCAGCTGGATAATGGTATCAGAATATTATTACATTACCAAAATTCTCCAATCACACACACGTGTATGATTGTCAATGCAGGTGCGAAAGATGAGCAAGAAGGAAAATATGGTGTTGCGCATTTTATAGAACATTTATTATTCAAGCGCACCGAGCGACGTTCTACAAATCAAATATTGAATCGATTAGAACAAGTTGGTGGAGATTTGAATGCCTATACGACCAAAGAATATACTTGCCTCCACGCTTCATTTCTAAATCCACATTTAGAGCGTGCTTTGGATTTATTTGAAGATGTACTATTTCATTCTACATTTCCTGCTAATGAAATCGAAAAGGAAAAAGGCGTGATTTTGGATGAAATGGCTTCGTATTTGGATAGTCCAGAGGAATCCATTATGGATGATTTCGAAGATTTATTATTCAAAGGAACGGGTTTAGGACATAATATTCTAGGGATTGAAGATGACTTAAAATCTTTGCAGAAAGACGATGTTTTGGATTTCATGCAAAAGAACTACGATACCAATGAAATTGTCATTGCTATTGGTGGGAATTATTCACTAACGCAAGTAGAACGACTTGGCAATAAGATATTTGGGAAGTTAAAATCCAACTCAAGAGCCAAACAGGATAAGGTAAATTTCGAGAACGTAAGTCAACGAATCGTGATCGAAAAACCTATCAATCAGGCACATTATATGCTTGGTGTGAATACTTTCGGTATTTACGATGAACGCAAAACAGCCATGTTGTTGTTGAATAATATGTTGGGTGGTTTTGGGATGAGCTCTATTTTGAATCTGGTTATTCGTGAGAAATATGGTATTGCCTACACGATCGAATCCAATTTCACGATGTACACTGATACAGGACATTTTAATATTTATTTGGGTACGGACGAAGAGAAATTGAAGAAAGCAGTTTCTTTGGTATTCAAAGAATTGAATAAACTCAAGCAAGCACCTATATCGGCTTATCAGCTCAAACAAGCGAAACAAAAGTTTAAAGGTCAAATTGCTTTGGCAGAAGAAAGTCGCATGAGTATGATCATTGCAGAAGCAAAAAATCTCATCGATTACGGCAAAGTAATTCCGTTGCAAGATGTTTTTGATAAGATTGATGCGGTAACGACTGAAGATATTCTGGATCTATCGCAGACATTTTTTGATGAATCAAAGTTGACTTCGTTGAGCTTTGTGCCCGAAGAAGAATAGCATTTCAGCAATATTGTTATATTTGCCGATATTTTCCATTAGATAATAACCTTTAACATAGAAAATAAGTCGTCATGAAAACAGCTTACATTTTCCCAGGTCAGGGTGCTCAATTCGTAGAAATGGGTCAGGACTTGTACAATCTTAATGAAGAGACGAAAGCTTTATTTGAGAAAGCAAACGATATTTTAGGTTTTCGTATCACAGATATAATGTTCAATGGTACAGACGAAGATCTTAAACAAACCAATGTTACGCAGCCTGCTATTTTCTTGCATTCTGTAATTTTAGCAAAAGCTTTGGGTGATAAATTCCAACCTTCAATGGTTGCAGGTCACTCTTTGGGTGAGTTTTCTGCGTTGGTTTCTGCAGGAGCATTATCTTTTGAAGACGGCCTGAAATTAGTTTCTCAACGCGCGAATGCAATGCAAAAAGCATGTGAATTGCAACCTTCTACTATGGCAGCAATCTTAGGTTTAGACGATGAGACAGTAGAAAAAATATGTGCGCAAGTAGAAGAAGTTGTTGTAGCCGCGAATTACAATTGTCCTGGACAATTGGTTATTTCGGGTTCTATTGAAGGTGTAGATAAAGCATGTGCTTTATTGACTGAGGCTGGCGCCAAACGTGCATTGAAATTGAATGTAGGTGGTGCATTCCACTCGCCACTGATGGAGCCTGCGAAAGTTGAATTGCAAGCAGCTATTGAGGCTACAGACATTCAATCTCCTTTATGTCCGATTTACCAGAATGTAGATGCTAAAGCATACACAGATCCACAAGAAATAAAAGCAAACTTAATTGCACAATTAACTGGTGCAGTTCGTTGGACGCAAACCGTACAAAATATGCTAGCAGATGGAGCTGAAGCTTTTGTGGAAGTTGGTCCAGGTAATGTTTTGCAAGGATTGGTGAAAAAAGTAGATCGTCAAGCACAAACGTCTTCTGCTTCTATCGCAGAATAAGAAGTTTAAATACATAGAAAAAGCGACTCTCAGAGTCGCTTTTTTATAAAACGGAGCGTAAAACCCACAGGTGTTTAGCCTGTGGGATGTAAGCGACTAACCCTGATTGAGAAT
>NZ_WUQY01000007.1 GCF_009829085.1 Sphingobacterium bovisgrunnientis | reverse complement strand
TCTAGAACGCCTAGCAAGTCCAATCTATCCTACATCAACAAACATCGCGATCATCGTCTATTCCGAGACCTTTATTATAAACTTTTGGAGCATTTGTGGAATAGAAATTCCCCTAGACGAACTGAGCTTAACAGACTCAAGCGTAAAGTTTTTTTAATGGATGCTACCATTATTCCCTTATGCTTAAGTGTATTTGACTGGGCGAAGTTCCGCAGTGCTAAGGGAGCTGTTAAACTACATACTATACTTGATTATGATGGTTGTATGCCGAGCTTTGTGCATATCACAGATGGCAAACAACATGAATCTAAAATAGCTAAGACCATTTCATTTCCTAAAGGTTGTGTGGTCGTAGTGGATAGAGGCTACGTTGATTATGCTTGGATGAATGTTTTGGACAGCAATCAATGCTTTTTTGTTACACGCAGTAAAAGCAACATGAAATATACTGTGGTGAGATCATTTCAAAGTGAAGCACTCAAGGAAAATAACATCATTATGGATCAGCTCATTGAGCTTGACGGGGATGCTAAGAAACACTATCAAGGAAAGAAGATGCGTCTAGTTCGTTTTTGGGACAGCATAAATAATGCTGAATATGAGTTCTTAACGAACAATTTTACATGGAAAGCATCAACAGTAGCAGCTTTATATAAGGAAAGATGGGAGATTGAAACTTTCTTCAAACATCTAAAACAGCGTCTGAAAGTAACCAGTTTTGTTGGAACCTCAGAAAACGCTGTCTACATCCAAATTTGGACTGCATTAATAGGAATACTACTCTTCAAATACATACAGAAGAAAGCTAAATATGAATGGAACTTATCCAATCTGGTGAACTTTATTCGCTTAAATATATTTGTGAAAATTGATCTCTGGAAATGGGCAAATGATCCATTCTTTTCAGGAAAACCACCTGATAAAATTGGACAGTATAAACTCTTCTAAAGAAAATAGTGAGGATATAATTTGATTTTTCACAAAAAGCTTTCCTAATTAATAGAAGAGGGCAGATTTTTTTACACCCTAAATTTATTTAGGACAGCTGTGATTCATTTTTAAAGAAATCTAAAAAGCTTTCTTCTTGTGAAAAAAAAATAGCCCTCTTCAAATGCACCAGTAAGTAAACTGTTAGTTCTTTCTATTCGAATTTTATTTGCTGCAGCCTTTATTATTTCATTTTTTTGCCTTTCTAAGGGATCTTTAGTTTTCTTATTATAATATAGTTTTAAATACTCTCTTCGTGTGGTCCTACCTGTTTTCTGGTTGACAATAGGAGGATAATAGTCTAAATATAGACTTACACGACCATCTTTCAATTGACTTTCTCTTAATTTAACGTTTATCATGGTTATAACTTTATAAATTCAAAAATATCTGCTCGAGCTATAATAACACGCCTACCGATCATTGTAACTTTAATACGTTTATTTTTAATTAATCTCCATAATGTGGTTCGACTAACTCCTAATAGTTGACATGCTTCAACTATATTGAGTACTGGTCATTTGTTCCAACTTCAGTAGATATAGGATTTATTAATTTTTCACGAGATTCTTCCAGAGATTTCAGTAGTTTTTTATCACGAATTTGTTTTTTATAAAATCTACTATTACAAGATTTGCCACAGAATCTGGTAACTGTTGTCCTTGCTAAGAAAGCATTTCCACAATAATCGCAAATACGACTAGTCTTAATATTACTTGACATGTTTATTTTAGTTTATAATGTTTCATGAAAGCACCTCGTAATGTTTCCTGATGTTTCCTGATGTTTCATAATTCCACCACCTCATTTTAAATTTGTACGGATTTTGTATTTTTCATTTTCGACGTACAAAATCCGTACAAATCCATAACATAGAACGCAAACCAAATATAAAAAAAAAATAAAAGAAAAACCCCTTAAAATGTTAATTTTAAGGGGTTTGTATATTATTGGTAATTATAGTTTATTATCGTTTATTACGATTTATTTTCCGATACAAAACTTAGAGAATATATTCTCTAACAAATCATCTGTTGTAACACTTCCTGTAATTTCACCTAAATGATGTAAAGCCTGACGAATATCCATTGCAAGGAAATCTGAGGTAATTGGATTGTCTATACCATACAATACTTTTTCTAGTGCAGTTTGTGTATTTTGAAGTGCTTCAACGTGTCGAATATTTGTTACCATGACATCGTCAGTGTTAATATTGGAAAGATTCACTTGATCAAGTAATTCATCTTTCAGCTCATCAATACCTAACTGCTCTTTGGCTGATATATAAAGTGGTGTTAACACTTCATAATCTTGTCTCTGTGTATCTGTAAGAAGATCTGCTTTATTAATGATAGTAACAAAAGGAATTTGTAGCCCATCGACTTCCTTAATCTGCTCCTGTACAGCTTCAATTTTATCTTGTGTAGGGTCAAAAAGATAGATAATTAAGCGTGCTTGCTTCATCTTTTCTCTTGTACGCTCCACTCCTTTCGCTTCGATTACATCCTCGGTATCGCGTATCCCTGCAGTATCAATAAATCGGAAGGTAATACCATTAATATTGATTTCATCTTCTATCGTGTCACGCGTGGTTCCCGCAATGTCTGATACAATAGCACGCTCTTCATTCAATAAGGCATTCAATAAAGTGGATTTACCCACATTTGGTTTACCAGCAATAACGACTGGAACACCATTTTTCAACACATTACCTTGCTCGAAAGAAGAAATCAATTTATTAATTACCGAATAAATTTTTTGAATTAAATTCTTCAACTGATCTCGATTTGCAAATTCAACATCCTCTTCTGCGAAATCTAATTCAAGTTCAATAAGTGAAGCAAAGTGAACCAGGTCTTCACGCAGTTTCTTCAACTGATCTGAAAAACCACCACGCATTTGCTGCATAGCAACCTGGTGTGAAGCGGCAGAATTTGACGCAATCAAATCAGCTACCGCTTCCGCCTGAGATAGATCTAATCCTCCATTTAGGAAAGCACGTAATGTAAATTCTCCTGGCTTCGCTGCGCGCGCACCTTTACGAATTAGTAAATTGATGACACGCTCAATAATATATTTGGAATTGTGTGTAGAGATCTCAACAGAGTTTTCCTTTGTATAAGAATTAGGTCCTACGAATAAGGAAACCAACACCTCATCAATAATCTCTTCCCTTTCACGGATGGTGCCAAAATGAATAGTATGCGAAGCTTGTTTGATTAAATCTTTACCCTTAAAAACAGTATTAACCAGCGCAATTGCTTCCGCTCCAGAAACACGGATAACAGCAATAGCGCCTTGCGAACCCGGTGATGTAGCCAATGCTACTATGGTATCTTGTGTATTTGATGTGCTAAATGACATAGCCACAAAGTTAGGAAATTTTAAAGGCAGTAGAAATTAATTCGAAGAAGCCTTATTAGCTTCAGCAAAGTCCCAGACACTTGATTAGACGACAATCTTTTAAGCTCATTTATTTTGAATTGAAAAAAATCATTTTTCTGCTAAGGTTATTTTAAAATATTCGTTTATACAGTATAACCATTATAAACGACATGTCGACATCTTCCGAATTAGCAGTATTGCTAAAAAAATATATTGAGGGATCAATTCTTCCAGCTGAACAGCAACTGCTTGAAGATAAACTTGCTCATGATCCTATACTACGAGAATATGTTGAAGAACTGTTGCAGGGTGATACGCTTATTCGCGAATATGAGGATTGGCTGGCTGCACGAAAATTGATGGATGATGACATACTGCAAAGCATCAAAAGCCAAACGTTCAAGCGTATACAGCAAGACTTACATGTACCTGATGTAGAAGAATCTCCTTCATCGAAACGTAACTCTATTCGCTTGCTACAAATTGCCGCAAGTACTGCCGCAGCAATATGCCTATTTGCGGGGCTTTGGTTCGTTTATCAGCAATCAAGCACGGAAAGCAACCTTACAAGCAGTCAAGTGGATCTTTCTCCTGCAATAAATAAGACCACATTAACTTTATCTAACGGTGAAAAAATCGAGTTGCGCAATGACCAGCAGGGTATTATGCTAGCAGAAGGCCTGAACTACACCGATGGAACAGCAGTTACCAGTCTTGATGCTGGTGAGCTCAGCAACCTCAACGCTACGATTCATGTTCCTAAAGGCAGCATGTACCGCGTAGTATTAGCTGATGGAAGCCGTGTCATCCTTAATGCCATGTCAACGCTGACCTACCCACTAGCATTCGCTCCAGATTCGCGAGAAGTAACACTTTCTGGTGAAGGATATTTTGATATAGTAAAAAAGATGCAAGCGGGAAAAAGAGTTCCTTTCATCGTACATACCGCGCAGCAGCAAGTATCCGTTACGGGTACACAATTTAATATTCGTGCGTATGCAGACGAAAAATCAACGATAAGTACACTTGTCGAAGGAGGAATTACAGTAAGCAACGGAAAAAATAAAGTTCATTTACAACCTAATGAGCAAGCTAGTACATCCTGGGGTAATATACAAAAGCAAGTTGTTGATGCCTCAGCCTATATCGCTTGGACCAAAGATAAATTTCTCTTCCATGAGACTGAACTCGCTGAAGTGCTAGGCAACATTAGCCGTTGGTATGAAGTAGAAATTCACGATCAAAGCAATCGTGAGGATATGCATTTTTATGGAGAAATAGCACGGAATAAAAAGCTAAGTGAAGTTTTGAATTTGTTAGAAAAAAGTGGGGTAAAATTCCAAATTAAAAAGCAAGCTACACAGCATCACCTATATGTAATTAAATAATCTAATTATGAGATAAACAATGAAAACAACCTATTGTCGGAAAAGGTATGGAGCCTAGACCGTCAGCAACAAATGGCAGAGAAAGTTCTGCAGGAACACTAAACAAAATAAACCAAAATTTGAGAACTCAACATGATGACACCTATTACTCAGAAATTTAAGTATAAAGGTTTTTACGAATCTTTATCGACTTGGATGCTGCCAGTTAAGATGACCATAATGTTCACCTTACTATGCTACTTTCAGGTATCAGCTTTCCATGGATATGCACAGAATATCACAATAAGAGCCAAGAATACACCGCTCATCAAAGTAATGCAATCCATCCAAGCACAACATGGTATTCCATTTTTACTCAATGGGAAAGATATTTCACAGACAATACTAAGTGCTGAGATTGTAAATACACCGCTAGATAAAGCATTAGATAAACTGCTAAGCCCGAAGTCTATCGATTGGGAAATGGTTGACGGCACTTTAATACTAAAGAGAGCTGCAACTAAAAATACAGCTACTAACGTTAAAAATACCAATACAGCACGACAATCCCGCATCCTGCAAGGACGCGTGGTAGACCAACAAGGTAATCCTATCGCTGGCGCTATCATCGTAATCGTAGGTACTACAACAGGCGTAACTTCGGATAGTCAGGGGAATTTTAGTATAGAAGTGACTAGTACACCAGCGCGACTACAAGTGCGCTATATAGGCTATGAAAATACTGAAATGACTATAACGAATCAGACGTCAGTACAAATCACGTTAACACAAGCCAATGATAGTATGGAGGAAGTAGTCGTGGTGGGCTATGGTACCTTAAAAAAGAAATTGACTACGGGATCTACTATTCAGGTAAAAGGCGATGACCTTACAAAACTCAGTACGCCAAATATTCTAGAAAGTTTGCAAAGTCAGGCTCCCGGCGTGCAAATTACGCAAAATTCGGGAATGCCCGGCGAGAGCTTTAAAGTTACTATTCGTGGATTAGGAACTATAGGAAACTCCTCACCTCTTTATGTTATTGATGGGATTCCAGGAGGAAGTATTGACATGCTTAATCCTTCGGACATTGAAAGTATTGATATCCTAAAAGATGCTGCTTCTGCAGCTATCTATGGCTCACGGGCAGCGAATGGTGTTGTACTTATCACGACCAAACAAGGTAAATCTGGTCGTACGCAGGTTCATTTAGATAATTATGTAGGCTTTCAAAATCCATACAAACTTCCTTCGCTTTTAACAGCAAAAGAATATATGACCATACAAGATGAGCGTCGATTCAATGAAGGTGCTGCACCATACGATTGGGCTTCTCTTATTCCAAAGCAATACCAACAGATTGAAGATGGTACATGGAATGGAACCAACTGGTTAAAAGAAATTAGTAAGGATAATGCTCTTTTACAAAATTTATCGCTTAATATGATGGGCGGCAACGAGCAATCTAAATTTTCGATTGGCTATTCTTTATCCAATAGAGAGGGAATTATGGGGGCACCTGTAGAACCGGATTTTCAACGCCACACCGCTCGTATTAATTCGGAACATGTATTGTATAAAAATGACAGTTTCGATGTCATAAAATTTGGTGAAAATGTAAACTACGCCTATAGTAATCGCTCTGGAATAGGTATTGGAAATATCTATTGGAATGATGTACACAATATGTTGGTTGGCAACCCTCTCCTACCTATTTACGATAGTGAGGGCAATTTTTATGATCATCTGGATAAAGTTAATGACGGATGGATATTTGATGGTGCGACGGCAAATCCGGCGGCCGAAATGTATTACAGACGTGGACAAAATCTTTCAAAAAGTCACAGCCTTTCAGCAAATGCTTATTTGGAGATACAACCAATTGAAGGGTTAAAGTGGCGTACAAATTTTGGTTACCGCATGAGTGCGTCTTCTTACCGTCAGTACACCCCTACATATCAACTTTCAACTACAATTACTAATCCTATTGATGACATTTCACAAAATCAGAGCTTAGGTTACAATTGGGTTTTAGAAAACACGCTGAGCTATGGTTTCCAACCTGTAAATGAACATCAGTTAGATGTTGTCATCGGACAATCAATTGAAAAAGGAGGCTTAGGAGAAGGCTTAAGCGTGACTACAGCAAATTCTTCGTTCCCTGGACAATGGGACAAAGCTTTCGTAGGCAATGGCCAAGGTTACGAAAACTTTATTCCAGCAGTAGGCGGAATGCAATGGCCTGCTGGCAGATTATCTTCTTTCTTTGGACGCGCAAATTACGATATAAAAGAAACATATATGGCATCGTTTACCTTACGTGCGGATGGATCTTCTAATTTTGCACGTGGCAACCGTTGGGGATACTTCCCTTCAGCATCTGCAGGGTGGATTCTATCCAACGAATCGTTTCTACAAGATAATAGCACAATAGATTTCTTCAAGGTAAGAGCCTCTTGGGGTCAGAATGGTAACGCCAGCATAGATCCTTTTCAATATTTAGCGACAATAGCTATAAATCAAAAAAATGGCTATTATTTCGGTGATAATAAAACCTCACTTATACGTGGTGCTTATCCAGATATTTTGCCTAATCCTGATATTAAATGGGAAACCTCCGAACAAATTAATATCGGTTTTGATGCACGATTTGTAAAAAATAAATTAAATCTAGTATTTGATTGGTACAAAAAGACGACCAAAGACTGGTTGGTTCAGGCTCCTGTTCTAGCTATCTATGGTACGAGTGCGCCATATATTAATGGTGGAGATGTAGAAAACAAAGGTGTCGAGTTTGGCTTAAACTGGAATGATAATGCAGGTGAATTTTCTTACGGTGTAGGAATTAATGGTGCCTTCAATAAAAATAAGGTGTTAAGGATTGCAAACTCAGAGGGTATTATTCATGGAGCTTCAGACGTACTGAGTCAGTCTACTAAAGAAATGTATCGTGCACAAGTAAATTACCCCATTGGCTATTTTTACGGCTTTCAAACAGCTGGTATTTTCCAAAACCAACAACAAATTGATGAGCTTCGTGCGCAAGGTCATGGCGTGTTGCCAACATCACAACCTGGAGACGTAATCTTTGTAGATTATAATGGTGATGGACAAATTACAGATTTAGATAAAACAATTATTGGAAATCCACATCCTGACTTTAGTGGAGGTATGAATTTTAATTTTGGCTATAAGGGATTTGATCTAAATCTGACTGCTATTGGTTCTTTTGGTCATCAAATCGCGAAATCATATAGATCTTTTGCAGATAGTCCATTACAAAATTATACGACAGAAATCTTTCAACGCTGGCATGGAGAAGGTACAAGTAATCGTTACCCACGATTGACCAATGGTGCACACCCCAATACTTTAAATATTTCTGATATCTACATCGAAGACGGTGATTTTGTAAAAATACAAAATATCACATTAGGGTATGATTTCAAACGTTTATGGAACAGAGCACCTTTTACACAAGCAAGATTTTATGCTACGGTACAGAACTTAGTAACTTTTACGAACTACAGCGGAATGGATCCAGAAATTGGGTATGGTAATGACAGATCTTGGGTATCTGGAATTGACTTGGGTTTTTACCCACAACCACGTACAGTGATGTTTGGTCTTAACCTTAAATTTTAAAGAGAGATGAAAAAAGCATTTATACTTATGTTATTGGCAGCAAGCCTAAGCTCGTGCGATAACTTCTTAGATACAGAAAGTTTTGACAAAAAGAATACAGGTAATTTTCCCGTAACAGTAGCTGATGCACAAGTCATGCTCACGGGCATATATAACAGCTTGAATGCAGCAGTTACAAATGTACAAAATTCACATTTTTATATGGCTGAACTTGCTTCTGATGATAGATTTGGAGGTGGCGGAGAGAATGACCGTGACATGCAAGGATTAGATCACTTGATGAATACGCAACCTGATCGATTTTTAACATTTTGGACCGCGCGTTATCAAGGTATTTTTCGTGCAAACACTGCATTAGAGACATTAAGCCAAGTTACTGGATGGTCTACTGAAGCTGAATATAATCAAACATTAGGTGAGGTACATTTCTTACGTGCACTTTATTATTTTGAATTATCGCAAATGTTTGGGGAGGTGCCTTTGGTGACTTCATCAATAGTTTCAAATGTACCGAAATCGCCTGCTGAGGAGACGTATGCCGTTATCGCGCAAGACCTTAAGACGGCAATAGAGATCATGCCTAACACGCCATACAATACAGTGACTTCCGGTCACGCGACACGATGGGCTGCACAAGCTTTAATGGCTCGTGTATTTCTATTTTATACAGGCTATTACGCTAAATCAGAGCTACCTCTTTCCGATGGTGGAAGCGTAGGTAAAGCTCAAGTCATAGGATGGTTGGAAGATTGTATCTCTAATAGTGGGCATGGACTTATTGATGACTTCCGTAACCTTTGGCCGTATTCTAATAGAATAACCAAGCCAGATTATGCTTATGCAAAAGATAATAACTTAGAATATGCTGGTGAAGGGCATAAAGAAACAGTTTTCGCTGTAAAATTTGGAACTCTAGCGGATTGGGGTGATACCTATATCTTGGGCTATACCAATCAATTGAATTTACACTCAAGCTTACGTTCCAATAATGGTCAAGCTAACACCTTTCCATTTGGACAAGGCTGGGGTGCTGGTCCGGTGAATACTAAGTTATGGGATGACTGGCGTGCTGCAGAACCAAATGATATACGCCGTGAAGGTTCAATTATAAATGTTGAGACTGATTTATCAGATTATATTTATGGGGCAGACAGCCAAATGGAAGAAACCGGATTTTGGCAGAAAAAATATATAGCCATAACCGCATATGACAATAAAGCTTTAATACCCTCTTATGCCATTCTTGCCGATGGAGCACAAGCTGATTATCAGCTCGCACATACTCAAGACATGGTGTTGATTCGTTTTGCTGATGTATTATTGATGCACTCTGAGCTAACAGAAACAGCCACAAACCTTAACCGGGTACGCGATCGAGCTAAATTACCTGCTATTACTTATTCCTTAGCTGCGCTGAAACGCGAACGCCGTTGGGAGTTGTCATTTGAAGGATTACGTTATTTTGACCTAATGCGCTGGCACGATGCAGCTGATGCTTTAGCAAGTCAAGAAGGGGTAGCTATTAAAAATAAGAATGTCGACACACAGATGAGAGGTTTTGGGGGTGGATACAGAGCTAGGTATGAGGCTACAGGAGGATTCTGGGCTATCCCTACATCACAAATCGCACTATCTGATGGTGTGCTTTTACAAAATAAAGGTTGGGGCGAAGCCGCTCACGAATATACTGGATGGTAATTTAAAATCTAAAAACATGAAAAATCGTACAATATATTTTCTATATAGTTTACTCGCATTATTTGTTCTTGCATGTGATCCCCTAGAAGACCGTATGAATATAGGTTCTGCTATTACTGCCGAGGAACTAAAAATCAGCGCAACGCCGATAATCGTAAATGGAAAAAAAAGTAATAAAGTCATATTGGTAAATAATAGCCCAGTACTATCATCTTGGAATTTTGGGGTAGGTGTTACACAAAAAATGACTGACACCGTGTTGATGGTGGCCACTGGGCAAAGTCAAATATTATTTACAGGACGAAACGCTGATGGTACTACAATTACCAAATCATTAACCGTCGATATCGATGAACTTACCTTTGAAGTGCCTTTAGAATGGGGCTTTCTTACAGGGGGCTCCGAAAAGACTTGGGTTTGGGATACAGATAAACCTGCAGTATGGGGTAATGGTGGATACAAGGGTAATTTTGGGCCCGCTTGGTGGACATTGCAAGAATCGGATATTAATGGGCAAGCAGCTAATGAGGGTGTAGGTGCTAAAATGACATTTTATCTAAACAATGCTGAACTACACAAAGTGAAATCAAACGGTACTATTGAAAAGGGTTCCTATAAATTCGAAATGGACAAGCAGGTACTTCTTGAGGACGGAACAGTTTGGGCAAAAGGTAAACTTACTACAAAAGGAGTTACAGTACTCTGTGGTAAATCTCCAGACGAGGGTGGAATACCTGTATACGAATATGATATATTGGTGTTAAACGGAAGCGAGATGATGCTTTCCTACGCACCACCAGGTACAGGGGCATGGGGAGCTGCTTATTTTTGGGCTTTTAAAGTACAATAAAAACATTTTATCTATTGCAAAACAGGGGTACATAAACATAGGTTATTGTACCCCTATTTTATGATGCGTAAATCTCATAGTCCAGAGGTAGATGAATCACAAAATCAGAAAATAAATCGCTTAAAATTCTTGCATAAAGTTTTGAAAAATAGTATATTTATCATAACCAATATAAATCCTACCATTGGAAATGAAAGAAGAACATTTAACTAATCTTAGATTGGGTAGTGAGTCTGCACTATCGTATTTTATGGATTTATACAGTCATAATCTTCATTTTTTCGCTTATAAACTTGTTCGGGACAAAGATATTATCCCTGAAATAATTTCTGAATCTTTTGTTAAGCTCTGGCAAAATCGCACACAGTTTTTCTGCATAGAAGAGCTAAAAAGTTATTTATACGTCGTAGTACGTAATAGCTGTTTAGATCAAGCAAAGAAGGTTCGAGAGCGCTACATTCATGGACAAATGGAGGAAGCCTTTCGAATCCCAAACAGTGAAAATGATATTTTAACAAAAATAATCCATACTGAACTCATCACCCTTCTTGGCGAAGAACTGGAAAAACTCCCTAAACAACAAGCTGAAATCTTTCGTCTCACTATCATTGAAGGTAAAACTACTCATGAAGTATGTGAAGAGTTGCAAACAACAGCTAGTACAGTATACTTCGCTCGTTCAAAAGCTATTACTACCCTGCGCGGTGTATTTTCGAAAAAAAACATCTCTTTGTATCAACTCGCAACACTATTACATTTGTTATAGTATAAATATATGTAAAGTGAATTCTTAATCTAAGTTTGAGTAAAGTATTAATTTCAATTTTTATGTTCTATGAAGAGACTTTAAAAATACTGCTCAAAAATAGGTATTCGAATAATAAGCACCAGTTAAAATCTAAGATGTGACTAGCGTTTGGGATGGAGCAAAGATGGAAACCAATAAAATCATCGTGCAACTAAAAATGATTTGAGGAAATACATCTCCTAAATTACATCAACCTAAAAAACAACCATAACTATCCTGATCTATTGCTGTTAAAATTTCATGTAAATTATTGGAGTTAGGTTTTGGCTCATATGTCCCCCACTTCCCCGTTCCACGCATCCAGTAAAGTTTCCATAATTTAGAAGATTTCGCAAATCTTAGTTTCGCATATGGCAACTCTAAAATATTTGTTGGATCATTCCATTGCGGTCTGATTTCAAATAGTAAGGCAGTTTGTCCATCCCAAGAATAACCAAAATCTAATTCTTTACGAACTTCTTCGTTTTTCGGTCTTTTTGCCTCTACGAAGTTCTTTAACTGAACTTCTATCATAGAAATAGGTTCTTTCATTATAAATTTAATATTATTGGATTATTCTTCATTTCATACCAATCGTCCAATACGCTAGCGTTAACAAACGTAGTTTCTGCTTTCGTAACGTTTCCGTATTGTTCGTGAATATGTCCAAAAATGTGGTATTTAGGTTTTACTTGGTGTACCCGTGAAAGCAAATCCTCACACCCTGTACGTTTTCCATAAAAAGTTTGATCCAAAATGCCTACTGGTGGGCCATGAGTAATCAAAACATCTGTATCATTGGGAATTAAATCCCAATGTTTTTTAATATCTGCCCCACGATCACGATTAAAAGCCCAGTTGTTGAACCACGGAGTAATAGGTGATCCCCAAAATTTGAAACCATTAATCACTACACTTGAATCATTCAAATACATTATCCCATCAGGAATTATTCGAGATATTTCATCAAACTCTGCCTGTTCAAAAAGGAAATCATGATTTCCTGCAATAAATATTTTATGCGCGTGATTTTGCTCAACAAACCATTCTAAAAAATCTATCACCTGTTGCTTTGTTCCTCGGCTACTAATATCCCCAGCATGAACAAGAACATCCCCATCAGGAATAATAAGGTCTCGATGTTTACCGTGCGTATCAGATATAGCAATTATTTGCATTTTCAAATTTAAAGAATATTCGCATTATAACTATAAAAGTTAAAGATCTGTTTATAAAAGCGTACTGCATTATTTTGGATAGATTTTGGTGATATATCAACATTTTGATTACATTAGAAGTTATAATAACGTCTTATTTTTTTATATCCAGATATTAATTTGAGTATTATATTAAAGCTAATAGTTAACCATACTCGATAAGTTCCAACCCTATTTTCCTTATTATGAGCTTATATAAAGAATAGAATTCGTATTAATACACTCCAAATTTAAATGTAGACAACAATTTTTGACTTTTTTTCAATCAAACCATATTAGAGTTCAACTCTTAAGATATTATTGAAGCACCTAGAAATTAAAGATAGCGATCAACTTTATAATTCTACATAAGAGTAGAATATTTAGAGACATTATCCAATAAATGCTTAAAATTGTTTTTGACTCATGCAGTGTAGAACTTTAGGTATTTTGAGTGAACAAAGTTTAAAAATTCATTATACAAATGGTACTTCAGGTGTTAAAAAAATAAAATTTTTTGACTATCTAAAATAAGATTAAGAAAAGTATTTTAATTATTTTTTAAAGTTACTTGCAAGCTTTAAATTCAAATGGAATATTTATAACCTAACTATTTATGTTGTATAAAATCTCATTATACCATCATTTTTACGTACCATTGCAATAACAAATTATCTATTAATATTGAGATATTTTTTTCATATTGCCTATCACGGTCAACAATTTGGTGGATGGCAAAGACAGCCGGATGTGTTGAGTATTCAGGAGCTGATCGAAAATGCGTTGCACAAAATATTGAAAACGCCAACTACAATATATGGCTGCGGCAGAACGGATAGCCAAGTGAATGCAAGTCAATATTTTTTTCATGCTGATATCGCGGAACATTTTGAATATGATTTATTATTCAGGCTTAATAAAGCACTTCCTAGTGCAATATCAATTTATGAAATCCTGCCAATGGAAGGTACACCTCATGCGAGGTTTGACGCGACACAACGACAATACGATTATTTTTTACATACATACAAGGATCCTTTCTTAAATATGCAGAGTTCATTGTATCTTCATCCTAATTTAAATTTATCGAAGATGAATGAAGCAGTAAATCTGCTTCCCAAGTATCAAGACTACCGTGCATTTTGTGTACATCCTGATAAAAATGAACATACACTATGCAACGTTTCCCAGGCTAATCTGTACGTTAACTCTGCTGGTGACAGGATACGGTTTAATATATTGAGTAATCGTTTTTTAGGTAAAATGATTCGTATCCTTGTAGGGAAACTAATACTAATTGGAAGAGGGCAATTGTCGGTCTCGGAATTTGAAAATCATCTTATTACAAAAGAAATACCAAAAATTTTAATCCCCGCCTACCCTATTGGCCTTTATTTATCAAAAGTGACTTATCCATACCTAGACATACCAGCACGGACCTCATTAATGTCTCCCATGCAACATACGGAATGGCTCAAGATATAAAAAGGAAAATCTTCTGTAAGAGTGAATCACTATATATAGCAGTAAACCGTAGATAATTGCTATAAAATAACAATACATTATAGCTTTAATTAATGAAGTATCACCCTATTAACTAACTATTATATTATATGACACTATTTTAAAAATTTTGTCACTATAGTTTCTTCAAGTTTTTATCAAATTTGGGATAAATCCCACAATAAAAAGCTATCAACCGACCGGGCTTATGCTGTATTATATGCTCTCGTATCTAATGAGATAGATAAGACGCGATTGACTGCGAAAGGCTATGGTAGTGAAATACCTTTAGTAGCAAACAATTCCGATGAAAACAAAGCTAAAAACAGAAGGGTTGAGTTGGTAAAAATAAACTAATATAAAAAAGCTGTTTCTACTTATGTAGACGCAGCTTTTTATATCTGAATATTTTCTTACATGGACAAATTACGTAGGAATACCATTATTTAAACTAAATCATAAAGCCCCCACCGAGTAAAATTGATTTGATAATCCTGTTTAAAAAAAATATTCCAACAAAAGCTGCCTACTATTTAGATATACGCCCTAAATTAAAATTTAAGTGATCAGTATTAAATATTTTACTCATTTAAAAAATCCAAAAAAATTAATCAATCAACACCTCACCAAATAGATCCGTATTACGAATATTGTTTAAAGCATCATCAATTACAAGTAAATGATTTTCTTGTAGTGGTATTGAGGCTTTAGCTACCCAATTACTATCTAAATTAAAGAATTCCTCCATGTTGACCTTTTCAGGAATCCATGTTGGATTCTCATCTATTAAGGAATTATTAGAACGCAGAATAGTATAACCCTGCATTTTCAGTTTTATTAAAATGGGATGATTTAGCTTTACAAAGTACATGATTAAGTTTTACTTAATAACAAATTAAAGTTAGCTTTGTTTATACTTTAATGGTGATAATATCCTTAAGCTTTGTAGTATAACAAGGGGAAAGCATCTCTTGCCGCATTGTCCATTTCTTTTTACCCTGACAACCTAACCGTATGGTATGCTGGCCGTACTGCCTATTCATGACATCCAAAACTTTCATTAATGCATCATGCCTTTTATCCCGATTATCAAATAGAGTGATCTGC
This sequence comes from Sphingobacterium bovisgrunnientis, assembly GCF_009829085.1. GTDB lineage: Bacteria > Bacteroidota > Bacteroidia > Sphingobacteriales > Sphingobacteriaceae > Sphingobacterium > Sphingobacterium bovisgrunnientis. Next base: position 103,123 of record NZ_WUQY01000007.1, on the reverse strand, counting down.
TCGATGTCATCAGGACTAAAATTTGAAACTATTACACCCGCCTTTTTATAGGCATAGCCTTCCCTAAATATTCGCTTCAACGCAACGGTAGCGTATTTAGATAACTCAATAGCAGAATTTGTTGCAAAGGGTAAGTCTAATGTTATTGAGTTCTGATACTGATCTTGCTCTGTTCTAAATCTATTGGTCATCACAAATACAGTGATGGAACTACAAAAGGACTTCTGCCTTCTTAACTTCTCGCTGCATGATGTTGCAAACGTAGATACACGTTCTTGCACATCCTCAAACTTTGTGTAATTCAAATCAAAGCTACGCGTGCTGGCAATATTCTTTTTGTTCTCCACCTCTTCTAAATCCAGGGTCGGTATACCTGACAAGTCACGTTTTAACCGTAATCCAACAATAGAGAGATTCTTTTGTACCCACTGATCACTGAGCTTGGTAAAGTCATACGCGTTATCAACTCCAAGCTTGAACAAGCGCTTTGCATGTTGCCTGCCAATTCCCCACACATCTTCAATATCTAACCATTTAAGTGCTTTTTCAATTTGATTAGTTGTACGCATAACATGACATCCTTTGGACAGTTCTGGATATTTCTTTGCAATTCTATTGGCTACTTTTGATAGTGATTTTGTGGGTGCTATCCCCACACTTACCTGAATACCGGTATTATCGAATACTTCCTGACGCATTTTAATACCATACTCCTTCAATTCCAAAAAATCATAGCCATCAAGCTTCATAAAGCACTCATCAATACTGAATATCTCCTGATCAATACAGTAATTAGAAAGAGTTTGCATGACCCTATTGCTCATGTCACCATACAAGGCAAAATTTGCGGAAAATACTTGAACATTATGCTTTTTAAATAATTCAGTATACTGAAAAGCTGGAGCTCCCATGGGGATACCGCAATCCTTAGCTTCATTACTACGCGCTATCACACAACCATCATTATTGGATAAAACCACAATGGGTAAGCCAATCAGGTCGGGCCGAAATACACGCTCACAAGAAGCGTAGAAATTATTACAGTCAATTAGTGCATACATTGCTAAAATGCTTTAATAACATGAGTCACCACACCCCAGACAATAAAATCATTATCCTTGGTAACCCTTATAGGCGAGTAATCCTCATTTTCAGGCATCAAGATAATTTCATCTTTTCGAATTAAAAGGCGTTTAGCTGTAAACTCACCATCAATAAAACATATAGCAATACAGCCATCGGTAGGCTTAATACTTTTATCAATTACCATGATATCTCCATCATCAATACCTGCATTTTTCATGGATACTCCACGCACACGACCATAGTAAGTAGATAGTGGATGTTTAACAATTTCTTTGTTGAGATCTATTTTAGTATCCTCAAAATCTAAGGCAGGACTTGGGAAGCCTGCACTAATTCCACTTTCTATGTAAGGAAGAAATAAAGATTTAGGAATGTCTACTGTATATAACTCAATTTTCATTCTGCAATTTTACTAAATATATTAGCAAAATGAATGTCAAAAAATGAAATTGATAATTATGAATAAATTAACCGCGATATTGGATAGTTAAAACAAGGTGTTCTCTACGGGCATATCCTTACCTAATGGGGGTAAACCATCCCATTTAAATGGATCGTAACGATGCTTATTATCAGGTCTATTAGGATACCCTCTTAATGTATATACGGGATGATAAATTAAATCATTTGGATTTATTTCATAATGAAATATGGCATGCATATCATCTTCCGATAAATTATCCGATAGCCATAGCTTTTCTAAATCTTCCGGCAAAAACAAGGGCATACGGTGTTTATTAGGACCATCGTTATGTATTTTTGACATCACATCATTTGCAACTCGTGTCAACATACCAAAGCTGCCGACTTTCTCTATTACACCATCGTTATCAAGGGTTTCATGCTATTGATAAAGACCAGGCAGATAAAAAATATCACGGTCTTTCTCTGCAATGTAGTAAGGTACTTTCTTCTTCCAGCCACTAATCTTACGGTGTTCATAGGTTCCCGATACAGGAATTAAGCAACGTTGATTACGAAGTCTATACCAAAATGATTTCTTATCATCCAAAATACGTTCACTGCGTGCATTAACCATACTGCGTCTTCTGTCATCCTGCAGTTTTTGATCCTGAATATAGGTTGGTAATACACCCCATTCCATTTCTAGCAGTGCTATTCCTTCCCCTCCCTTATCCTTCATAATAATTGGATATTCAGGAAAAGTTATTGCTTGAACATTTTCGAAATAGTCGTAGTTATACTCTTTCTTTTTACGCTCATCCCTTATTTTAGGATAAGAATTGTTTACAAGCTCAATGTCCGTATGTAATGAAATATCCCAACACATAAATCAGATTTTAGGTAATTATTTTATTAAATCGTAAGCATTCACTTTTTTTCGAACTCCAGCACTTTCAATAATAGCTTTTACACGCCCATATTCTAAAGTAAATAAGATATCAATTTTGTCTGTTCTTTTAAACCTAGTATTACAACGTAAATAATTAACGATTTTAGAATTATAATGTTTTAACATACGTTTTTCCCAATCTAAATTCTTTATTTTATTAAGGAAAATACGGTAACCAGAATTCGCTTTAAGAAGTTTTTCTATTTTTTCAAAATCATCTGGAATATGTAAGGCCTTTCCTTCTTTTACATCCAATTCAAGGGCATGTACCAATGCATGATTTTTATTTTCATAGGCGGATATCAAAAAACCTTTACCTTGATTTACACCTGGCCATTCAAACTTCTGCAACACAAAATCACTATAACCGCGCGCAAATAAATCCTGGTAAAATTTAAGTGTTATTTGTTCAAATGGTATGTATGGCATTACTATCTAAATTAATCAAAAAAATTTAATAAATAATTTCTATTACTAACGCATATAAGTTGAAACAACATCTAAAGTCAAACATATATATTAAATAAAATTTGTTCGTATTTATGACTGTATATATAAATAATACGTTGTCATATAAATCATTAGATTACCCAAATTCACAACTTTTGCAAGCGCTAACCAAACTAATAAAAAATTAATGTTTAAAAAAAATTACATTTAATAGCTTTTATACCTATATAATTTGAATTATATTTATCCTGCTAGCCAGATTTAAATTGAATAGTTCAACCTAAAATAATCTAAAAGATCTTATTAATTATTAAAAAGAACATCTGGGAGATCCCTATATTTTCCAATTTAGTATAATGCCCATTAGACAATCATAATAAAATAATATATATACATATATGAATTATATCCCCTCAGTGACACGCTACAAAAATATGCAGTATAGGAAATGTGGTAATAGTGGACTTAAATTACCCGCACTCTCACTTGGTTTATGGCATAATTTCGGTCATGTTAATAATTTTCAGACCAGTAAAAATCTAATTTTTACTGCATTTGATTATGGAATTACACATTTTGATTTAGCAAACAATTATGGTCCTCCACCAGGATCAGCAGAAGAAAATTTTGGACGAATTCTTAAACATGAATTTTCATCTTTAAGAGATGAATTAATCATATCAACAAAAGCTGGCTATACTATGTGGGAAGGTCCTTATGGAGATTGGGGGTCAAAAAAATATTTAATATCTAGTCTCGATCAAAGTTTAAAAAGATTACAGCTTGATTATGTTGATATATTTTATCACCATCGTTTTGATCCTGAAACACCGTTGGAAGAAACCATGGCGGCTCTTGATTTAATAGTGAGACAGGGAAAAGCTTTATATATAGGTATTTCTAATTACTCAGGAGAACAGACAATACGAGCTAATGAGATTTTGAAAAAGTTAGGAACACCTTGTATTATAAATCAACCCAAATACTCTATGTTTGAACGTGAACCAGAGAAAGACTTGATAAATGTATTAGATAGTGAAGGTATTGGATGCATTCCTTTTTCACCGCTTGCTCAAGGATTACTTACTGATAAATATCTAAATGGTATTCCTTCAGACTCTAGAGTGGCTACGAGTGGTATTTTTTTAAATGAGCAAAGTATCACGGAGGATAAATTAAAAAAAATAAGACTTTTAAATGAATTAGCCTTAGGTCGAGGACAAAAGCTTGCACACATGGCATTAGCATGGCTATATAGAGATCCACGAATTACATCTATACTTGTTGGATCAAGTAAGCCGGAGCAAATAACAGACTCACTTAAAGCATTAAATAACTTTGATTTTAACGAAAGCGAATTAGAAGAGATAAATAAAATATTAAACTGCTGATTTGACAAAATGTAAATTTAATATATAATTGATCAGTTTCTTTAAAACTAAAAAACTGATCAATTATAAAATTTGAAAAAAATATTAATACATACGCAGCATCCTATTGCTCTTCGCAATACTGGTGGTGTAGCAAATACTAAGAGTCATTGATAATAGTAGCCGCACAGAGGTATTTACAAATTTTTCCCAAAATAATTATCGTTTCTCAATACAAACTTTAAACCTAACAAGGTATTTACAATCTAATACTTTTGATTTGACTATTTTTGCAATTAAGTATTATCCAATTGAATATGCATTATATAAAAACACTCATATTTGTCATTGCATTATTGCCGTCATTTTTACTTGCGGACACGTATCCTGAAGTTATTTTTGATAATAGTATCGTAAAAGGTTCCTATGCTAAAAGTCAGGTTTCCTACTCAGGGCAAAGTTGGGTCGAGAATGTCAATAAGCATTTATTGGTATCAGATTCATTGTTTTTTACACCAGGAAATTCTCTATCTTTAAAGTATCTTTCGAATGCTAACGGTGATTGGGAAACTTATATTAATTATAGCAGACAAAAGTATAATTATACGGTTGATGATTCAGATGTATTAAATCTGAGAATAAATATACAATCCAATAAAACTACTGTAAAAGATTTACCTAAAATATTTATTAGACAGCATCATGCATCCACGGATACACTTTCGTTGGAACCATTTATAGCTAAAATCGAGCATAATCAATGGATTCATATACGTATTCCAGTTAAGAATTTTAAAATTTCAAATTACCAAACCCCTATTTTGGGAATTGGCTTGACCCAACATGCTGCTTCTAATAATTATCATCATATTTTTGTTGATCAAATCGAATTTTTGCCAAATAAGTATTCTGAAATCCCCTTACAATCTGGTGCTATTCTAAGTTCTGTCAAAGGGTATGATAAATCTGTTCATTTAAGCTGGCAACTTCCATTAACGCCGAGTATCCGCTATATAAAAATATATCGTTCACAAGACGGAAAAACATTCAATCCAGTAAGTATTAGACCAATCCACATGCAATCGTGTTTGGATATTGTGCCATTAGTTGGACAAAAATACTTTTACAAAATTGCTTGGGTTGATTACAATTACAAAGAGTCTCCTACCTCAGCAGTAAAAGAAGTTGAGACAACAGCCTTGGATGACAAAGAAATACTTAAACTTGTTCAATTGGCAAACGCAAATTATCTTGTTGAAAATTTTGATATCAACAGTGGTATGTATATGCCTTTCAGGTCAAAAAATAAAGTAGTAGTTTCCACAAAAGAATCTGCTGGGGCTATTCTTTCTTTAATCGTAGGTGTTGAAAATGAATTTGTAAAACGTCAAACTGCGTTAAATAGAATTTCTAAAGTTGCATTCTTTTTATTAAAGTCCCAAACTAAAAATGGTTTTTTTGCTTCTTACTATGATGCTCGAAAAGGTATTCCAGAATATAGAAATGATAAAGCAATCTATGATGTAGAGGCGACAGGATCCATCATTGAGGCATTACTAATAGCCAGAGAATACTTTAATGAAAACAATGAAGCAGAGAGTGATTTACGTAAACGTATAACACAGCTATACCAACAAGTAAATTGGACCGCGATTAAACATGACGAAGTATTCTTGAAATCCAAGCTTTCATTAGTAGATGAAAAAAATGATAAGGACAAACCACTATCCGGCATTGAGAATGCAATTAATACCTATTTGTTAGCTATTGGCCATTCGAAATACGCTATTCCATCCTCAAGTTATTTTGATGCTGTATATAATAGATTCGAAAAAATAAAGCAAGATACTACACAGTCAATAAATCCATACTTCTATAATGAATCCATTATTCAAGACGAATTTCATGCTTTACAAACAAAACAAAGAATAGATACTACAGTACAAATTTCTGTATTAAATCCTACTACACTTTATGGCGTGTATTTACCTTTTGGTAAACTTAATCACAGTCTATTAGACTTATATAAGCCTTTTCTAACTATACGACCATCGATTATCAATGATTCATTAATTAATTGGAATGAGACACTCCATAATTATTTGCATTATGTAAAACGCAGAGATAACGAGATAGGTTTAGGTGCAAGTAATAGTGATATATGGGGTTTTTACAAAAACAAAGACAGTGTCTCTGAATATAAGATAAATCCCGCTATTGGCCCCTCCTCTATCAGTATTGATAAGTCCATTGGTACTAAAGCTCTAATAAATCTTTACAAGCAATATGGAAACATTTTATTTACCGAATATGGATTTCGTTCATGGCTTGATTTACAAAATGATGATGTTTCGGATGAATATATCTCGGCCAACCAAGTTGCAATTGCCGTCATGATTGAAAATGCCAACACGGGTCTGATATGGAATTTATATGAAAAAATTCCAGAACTAAAATCCGCTCGTGAAGCTTTATTCAGTAAGGGTAAATAATGAAGGAAAAATAATTATCTTAGTAAAATACATAACAGTTATATTTTATACATGAAAAAATTACTAGTACTCTCTTTTTTAGCTGGCGTATTTACGCTCAATGCATGTAAGCAACAACAGTTAACTATTCTCCCTGGTGCAGTAGTAAGTAAAGATGGAACAGACGATGGATTAAAAAACGTGAAAACTGAATTTAATGATGCATCTAGAACAGATGAAGGCATTAAGTTTTCGTTATCCTCAGACGTATTGTTTCCAACTAACTCATCATACTTGACAGAGAAAGCTAAAACTGAGCTTAATAAACTAGTTAAAATATTGAACCAAGATAGAAGTAAGAATATTCGTGTAGATGGTCATACTGATGCAACAGGTGAGGTAAATTATAATGTTTGGTTGTCAGAAAAGAGAGCTGCTTCAGTTAAAAAATATTTGGAAGATGGTGGAGTAACGGGTAGTCGAATTACGACTAAAGGATTAGGTCCAAATAAACCAATCGCTGATAATAAAACAGCAGACGGCCGCCAAAAAAATAGACGTGTAGAAATTATAATTTTAAATTAGTTTTCAAATTCATATATAATACGAGACGCCCAACAAATATTATATGTTGGGCGTCTCGTATTCAAAAATTCTAAGCTTATTGCTTTAAAGCATCCAATTTATCCTGAACAGCTTTTGCTTTATCTTCTACTTGCAAGAAATCATATACACTTTTCAATCCACGCAATGCACTTTCATTATTTGATTCTAATTCAACAACTTTACTAAAGTACGCTTCAGCAGGTTTAATTTTCTCCTTCAACGCATTCACTTTCGTATTATATTGATTATTTGTCAAAGCTTTATCTGCATTAATCTCACTAAGTTCATCTTTTATAATATTTACTAAAGTCACTCCTGCATTTATATTCGCATCAACATAAGAAGGGTCAATTTCTATAGCTTTTTTGTAAGCTTCCAATGCTTTCTCTGAATTCTTTAAAGATGATTCTGCTATGCCTAAATAAAAATACAATGTTTTATTTGTAGGCTCTTTAGCAATTTGTGAATTTAATTCATCTAAAATACCTGTAGTGTTACCCAATGCAATATTGTAATTTATATTTTGATTTGCTATCTCATTATCTTCTGGATACATTTTTGCTGCCATACCAGCATATTTGATTGCATTGGTAGTGTCGTTCAATGACAAATACAAATTAGGAATATCTTTTACAATTTTTTTATGTTCAGAATAGTCTTTTCTGTCAATTAATGCTAAATACTTTTCTAATCCCTTTTGGAAATCTTGACTCTGAACAGCAGCGATACCAGCATAATAAGTCAAAGTTGTATCACCTGGCATATAATTTAATGCGTCATTGAAAGAAGCATATGCTCCTGTGAAATCTTGTTTTTCCCAAGCTGCAACACCTTTGTTAAAACTGAAAGCATATAAATTATGCTCACTGTTTTTAATGTTTTCCTCTTGCTTTTTGTCTTTATCTAAACTTCTTGCCGTAACAATAGCCTGTTTGGCTAAATTAATCTGCTCTTCATTATTATTATCAGCACCAATATTTCCATATACTAACGAATATATTGTCCAAGCTTCTGCTGACTCCTTTGTTTTATCATGTAAAACAGCAGCATCAATTGCTTCCTTTGCAGTGTTGATATAAGAAGTTCCTAACTGTGGAGTACCAGCTTGCTTAACTTCAAAATATTTTTGAAAGTTTGTTTGAGCCTTTTTTACATTTCCTGTTTGAGCAAATAATGAACCTGCCGAAACGAATATGGCTGAAAAAATAAGTCCTTTTTTAATGTTCATATGTTTAGTATTTAATTATTCGAAATTTGATTTAAAAGCGTTTTAACGCGATCTAATTGTTCTTGATCATCAGATGTTTCGTAAAACAAAGAAAGTCCTTTCAATGCATTCTCAGCATAAGGGCGAATACCATTTGCTTTTAATAAATAATTTTGTGCAGAATACTGTGCCTCTAAATTATCTCTGTTCGCTAAAAATTCATTTAAATGTATTAATCCCAATGCTAAATTTGCATCATAGTTGCTATCATCCAAATCTAAAACTTTTTCATAATATTTTTTAGCTTCTGCAGTATTACCTACGTTGTCATTTGCAAAACCTGCCAAGTAATACAAATCCAGATTATCTGGTTCGTATTTAATAGCTTCCGCAATTATTGGCGTAATGGCCTGATACGTTTTATTCTCTGCAAATGCATCAATTAATAAAAATAGAATTGTTTTGTCGTCTGGATAAATCTCGCGTGCCTTTTGCAAAGTACTCAGATAGTTCTGATTATCGTTATTCGATTTATACAGTTTTGCAAGCGAGATGTAGGTTAATGGCTCAACCTCTTCTCCAACTACTAGCTTTTTATAATAATTGATTGCTTCTTCTGTCTTGCCAGCCTCAGCAGATAAAAAAGCTAAATTACGCAACACATCTTCAGACTGTGAACCTAATCGTTCGACTTCCAAAAAGCTCTTGTACGCATTTTCATATTCTTTTTTCTCCACTTCCTTATTTGCCTTATAAATATAGGCAGCAAGTAAGTTTTGATTGACGTAATTCAACTCGTTTTCGTAGTTGTGGTAATCTTTCTGACGAATACGCGTAAGTGCATCTTTTGTTACGTCTATATGATCTTTATCTCCTTTGATTTTACGGGTTGAGTCTGCATATGCCAAAGAGCTATAAACCATTGCACGCAAAATATTATTCTTTCTGGACGAAGAATCTCTCTTAGTTTTATAAGCGGCATCAATAAATTTTTTGGCATTTTCCAATTCCTTTATATCACCTTTGATAGTATACCGTGCAAAACTGTTGGAGCTCTCTTTATAATTAGATTGCGCAACAACAGTTGTGCCTAAGCATACAAATAATAATGAAGCGGTAAGTGCTCTCATATTTTTATTTATTCTTCTGAGTCAGTATTATTTTCTTGATCTACAGTTGAATCTTCAGTGCCTTCTATTTCCTCTATTTCTTCTTCCTCTTCACGCGCTACTTTAGTAATTGATGCGATTTCATCATTCTCTTTTAATGTAATCAAACGAACACCTTGTGTTGCACGTCCCATCACACGTAATGTGTCTACACCAATTCTAATTACAATACCAGACTTATTGATAATCATTAAATCATCATTATCAGTCACTCCTTTTATTGCAACTAATTCACCTGTTTTCTCCGTAACACTAATTGTTTTTACTCCTTTACCACCACGGTTTGTAATGCGGTAATCGTCGATATCAGTACGTTTACCGTAACCTTTCTCTGAAACAACTAATACAGATACTTCCGAACTATCAACACTAATCATGCCAACTACTTCGTCTTTTTCATTCGCAAGTGTAATACCACGCACACCAGTTGCTGTACGTCCCATTGGTCTTACCGTTGATTCATTGAATCGGATTGCTCGACCAGAGCGCAATGCCATTACAATTTCACTTGTTCCGCTAGTCAAACATGCTTCAATCAATTGGTCACCTTCATTGATGTTTATCGCGTTAATACCATTTGCACGTGGACGTGAGTAAGCCTCCAATGAAGTTTTCTTAATAGTACCTTGCTTAGTACACATGATGATAAAGTTGTTTTCCAAGTATTCTTGGTCTTTCAAGTTTTTCACCAAAATGTAGGCTTTAATTTTTTCTTCTTTCGGAATATTGATAATGTTCTGCAATGCACGACCTCTTGAAGTACGACTTCCTTCCGGAATTTCAAATGCACGTAACCAGAAACAGCGTCCCGATTCGGTGAACAACAACATGTAGTTATGTGCTGTAGCCGTAATAATATGCTCTGTAAAGTCTTCGTCACGTGTATTAGATCCGATCGACCCCTTACCACCGCGACCTTGACGTTTGTATTCAGATAATGGTGTACGTTTTACGTAACTATTGTGTGAGATAGTGATAACGATTTCCTCATCATCGATGAAATCTTCCATTGTCATATCTTCAGCTGAATGCACTACAGTAGAACGACGCTCATCACCGTATTTATCTTTAATCTCGATTAATTCATCTTTGATGATTTTGTAACGTAAACTTTCATCAGCTAGTATCTGCTTCAAGTATTCAATTGTTTTCATCAATTCAGCGTATTCGTCTTTGATTTTATCACGTTCTAGTCCTGTTAGACGACGTAATGTCATATCTAAGATCGCACGAGCCTGAATGTCTGTAAGACCGAATTTTTCCATTAAGCCGACGCGAGCTTCTTCTGGTGTTTCCGAATTACGAATCAATTTGATCACTTCATCCAAATGATCTAACGCGATTAAATATCCTTCTAAGATATGTGCGCGCTTCTCTGCTTCGGATAATTCATACTTTGTACGGCGAACGATAACATCATGGCGATGCTCAACAAAAACCTCGATCATGTCCTTCAAGTTCATCATCATAGGTCTGCCTTTAACAAGAGCAATATTATTTACCGAAAACGAGGTTTGAAGCGAAGTATATTTGAAAAGATTATTTAAAACGACATTCGCATTTGCGTCGCGTTTTACTTCGTAAATGATACGTACATCTTTAGCTGATTCGTCACGAATTTCTGAGATACCTTCCAGTTTTTTCTCATTTACTAATTCAGCTGTACGTTTAATCATATCTGCCTTATTCACCAAATAAGGAATTTCCGTCACAACGATTATTTCGCGACCAGCTTTAGTCGTTTCGATTTCTGCCTTTGCACGCATTACAATACGTCCACGACCAGTTTCGAATGCTTCACGGACACCATGGTGACCGTAGATTAAACCACCTGTTGGGAAATCAGGAGCCTTAATATGTTGCATCAATTCAGAGATTTCAATATCTCTGTTATCTATATATGCAATCGTACCATTTAATACCTCAGTTAAATTATGCGGTGCCATATTAGTGGCCATACCTACAGCAATACCTGATGCACCATTCACTAGTAAATTAGGAATACGTGTTGGTAGAACAGTAGGCTCTTTCAATGAGTCGTCAAAGTTAAATTGAAAGTCAACTGTATCTTTATTAATATCAGCTAACATTTCTTCAGCAATTTTGCGAAGGCGTGCCTCTGTATAACGCATAGCTGCTGGAGGATCCCCATCCAATGAGCCGTAGTTACCTTGACCATCTACCATCGGATAGCGCATAGACCAATCCTGAGCCATACGCACCATAGCATCGTATACAGAAGAGTCTCCATGTGGGTGATATTTACCCATAACGTCACCCACGATACGTGCCGATTTTTTAAAAGGCTTTCCTGAAGTTACGCCTAACTCTTCCATACCGTACAAAATCCGTCTATGTACGGGCTTCAGACCGTCTCTCGCGTCTGGTAATGCACGAGAAACAATTACGGACATCGAATAATCGATGTACGCAGATTTCATCTGGTCTTCAATATTGATTTTCACGATCCTGTCGTTAGCAGGAACTAAATTATTTTCATTTTCTGTTTCTTCAGCCATATTTTAAATAGGAATCTGTAAACTAATTTTATGCTACGAATTATTACAATACGATACCTTGCGAAGGTACAATTTTTTATCGACAAAAAGGTGATTTGAGCGAATTAAACTTAGCATTTATTACATGGTTTGTAGTTCAAATTTACAGGCATAAATCTATGGAATTTAAAAGATTATGAAGTATCATTCTATTAAGCTTAAAGATCATTTTGATATTTAAATTTTACAAAAAAGTAATAAATGATGAATATTTTACAAGGAATACTATTTTATTTTGCTAATAAATCAAAAAAGCTGTTATATTTGCCTGAAAAATTAAAGCAAACACAAACAACAATGAAACATAATTTTGGAGCAGGGCCATGTATATTACCTCAAGAGGTATTTCAAGAGGCTGCAAAAGCAGTTCTTGAATTCAATAATACAGGGTTATCGATATTAGAAATCTCTCACCGTTCTAAGGAGTTTGAAGAGGTTGTAGCAGAGACGGAGAGTTTAGTTCGTGAATTATTAAATGTTCCAGAAAATTACTCCGTGCTATTTTTGCAAGGTGGAGCTAGCCAACAATTTGCGATGATACCAATGAACCTTTTACCTGAAGGTGGTAAAGCGGCTTATTTGGATACTGGTGTTTGGGCGAGCAAAGCGGCTAAAGAAGCAAAAAACTTTGGGCAAATCGAAATCGTTGCGTCTTCAAAAGATAGCAACTATACATACATCCCTAAGGATTTCGAAATTCCTGCGGATGCAACATACTTCCATTACACTTCAAATAACACAATCTACGGTACAGAAATTTTTGAAAAGCCAAAAACCTCTATCCCTACTGTGGTAGATATGTCATCGGATATATTGAGTAGAGAAATCAATGTCGCAGATTTTGATTTGATCTATGCAGGTGCTCAAAAAAATATGGGTCCTGCTGGTGTTACTCTTGTAATTGTTAAAAATGATTTATTAGGAAAATCAGGTCGTACAGTCCCTAGTATTTTCAATTACAACGAACATATCAAAGCAGGTTCAATGTATAACACCCCTCCTGTTTATTCAATCTTTGTTTCTATGTTGAATTTACGTTGGTTGAAAGCTAAAGGTGGTATCAAAACTATTGAGCAAGAGAATATCATCAAAGCACGTACATTGTACGATGAAATAGAAAGAAATCCTTTCTTCAAGGGTACAGCGGCAGTAGAAGATCGCTCTAGAATGAACATTACTTTTGTAATGGACACACCAGAATTAGAAGCGGAATTCTTAGCTTTGGCAAAAGAACGTAATTTAATCGGTATCAAAGGCCACCGCTCAGTAGGTGGTTTCAGAGCTTCTGTGTACAATGCTTTGACAATTACATCTATCAATGCTTTGGTAGACGCTATGCGTGAGTTTGAGGAAAGTCATAAATAAAAAAAATACTATAAATGAAAATATTAGCCAATGATGGGATTGATCCTATCGGTAAAATTATATTACAAAATGCTGGTTTCACTGTGGATACAGAACACATTCCACAAGCAGAGTTAGCAGAAAGATTAAACGAATACGATGCTATCACGGTACGTAGTGCAACGAAAGTTCGCAAAGAATTAATCGACGCTTGTCCAAATATTAAAGCTATCGGACGTGGTGGTGTAGGTATGGACAATATTGACGTAGATTACGCACGCTCCAAAGGTATTGCTGTTGTAAATACACCAGCTGCTTCATCACATTCTGTTGCAGAATTGGTGTTTGCTCACTTATTAACTGGGGTGCGTTTCTTGCATGATTCAAACCGTAAAATGCCTGTAGATGGCAATGTGAATTTTGCAGGTTTGAAAAAACTTTACGCTGCTGGTGTTGAGCTGAAAGGTAAAACATTAGGTGTTGTAGGTTTTGGTCGTATCGGTCGCGAGACTGCTAAAATTGCTTTAGGTGTAGGTATGGATGTCGTTTATTACGATTTATTCGAAGGTCCTAAAGCGTTGACACTTGATTTTTCAGGAAATGTTTCTGTTGATATTCCCGTAAAACAAGTGGAATTAAAAGATTTATTCGCTGCTTCTGATTTTATATCTGTTCACGTTCCTTTCTTAGAAAAACCAGTTATTGGTAAAGAAGAATTCGAATTATTAAAAGATGGCGTAGGTCTTGTTAATGCTTCTCGTGGTGGTGTGATTGACGAGTTGGAATTAATCAATGCTTTGAACTCAGGTAAAGTTGCTTTCGCAGGTTTAGATGTATTTGATGATGAGCCAAATCCACGTATCGATTTATTAAAACACCCGAAAGTATCTTTGACACCGCATATCGGTGCTGCAACGAACGAAGCGCAAGAGCGTATCGGCGAAGAGTTAGCACAATTGCTTATTGAAAACCTGAAGAAGTAATTCTTCCGCATAAAACATATGCGGCACAAGCGCTTTTTTAAGCATTTTGTGCCGCATTTTTGTATATGTATATTTGTGAAATTTATTTTAACGTAGCTAAAAATATTTACTAATTATAACATGAAAGTTTTAAAATTTGGTGGTACTTCAGTAGGAAGTGCAGCACGCATCAAAGGGTTGCTGGATATCGTAAACCCAAATGAGCGTCAAATCGTAGTATTATCTGCGGTTTCAGGCACTACAAATGCCTTAGTAGAGATTTCTCAAGCATTCTCAGATAGAGATAAATCAAAGGCTTTAGATTTAATTAAAGCACATAAAGATAAATACGAAGATTTAATAAAAGAACTTTTTGCTTCAGCAGAAGGTTTACAAAAAGGTAAAGAGCTCATCGATTATCACTTCAATTTAATAGCTGATTTCGGTAACCATGATGTCTTCACTCCTACGGAAGAAAAGAATATTTTGGCTCAAGGCGAATTACTATCAACTACTTTATGGCATTTGTACTTGTCTGAAATAAATATTCCTTCTGTGTTATTGCCAGCGTTAGATTTCATGAAAATCGATGATGACAATGAGCCAATTGTAGAATATATCACCGAAAAATTAACGCCATTTTTGGAGCAAAATTCTGAAAACAAATTATTCATTACGCAAGGGTTTATTTGTAGAAATTCATTCGGTGAGATTGATAATTTGCGTCGCGGTGGCTCGGATTACACAGCATCGTTGATTGGCGCAGCTATCAAAGCAGATGAAGTTCAAATTTGGACAGATATCGATGGTATGCATAACAACGACCCACGCATCGTGACAGGCACAAAACCAATTGCAAATTTGAGTTTTGATGAAGCTGCTGAGTTGGCTTATTTCGGAGCAAAAATTTTACATCCACAATCTGTATTTCCTGCACAAAAATACAATGTTCCGGTTCGTTTGTTAAACACAATGGATCCAACCGCACAAGGAACTTTAATTTCTAAAAATGGAGCGGAAAAAGGTTCTATTCGTGCGATTGCGGCCAAAGATGGCATCACAGCTATTCATATCCACTCTTCGCGCATGTTGTTAGCTTATGGTTTCTTGCGTAAAGTATTCGAAATTTTCGAACGTTATAAAACACCAATCGATATGATCACAACTTCAGAAGTTGCCGTTTCTCTATCCATTGATGACACGAGCAATTTGTTGGAAATCATTAAAGAAGTAGAATTGTTTGGTAAAGTTGGTGTTGATGAAGGTCAGACTATAATATGTGTAGTTGGGGATTTTGGAGCTAACACGCATGGTTATGCAGCACGTGTATTAGACGCAGTAAAACATTTACCAATCAGAATGATTTCATATGGCGGATCAGATTATAATGTTTCCATTTTATTGGACACAAAACATAAAACCGAAGCATTACGTTCATTACACAATAGATTATTTTAACTGCTAGAAATCTACCATGTTTCAAAATAAACACATTCAAGAGAGTTTAAGTAAGCAAGAGACGCCATTTTATTTTTACGATTTAGAATTACTAAATCGCACATTGGATGCTGCAAAGAAAGCTGCTGATAAACGCAATTTTCATATTCATTACGCTCTAAAAGCAAATTTCAATGATCGAATTTTGTCTGTCATACAATCAAAAGGTTTTGGGGCGGACTGTGTAAGTGGGAACGAAGTTGAAAAGTCTATTGAAGTTGGATTTCCTGCCGAAAAAATAACTTTCGCTGGTGTTGGAAAGTCAGACAAAGAAATTATTGCTGCACTAAAACATAAGATTTTCGCTTTCAATGTGGAATCCATTCAAGAATTGGAAGTTATCAATGAACTTGCGGAACAAATTGGTGAAAAAGCAAATGTTTCATTGCGTATCAACCCCAATGTTGATGCACATACGCATCATTACATTACAACAGGTTTGGACGAAAACAAATTTGGTGTTCCTAATTCAGAACTAGAAAAAGCTGCTTCAGTGATTAAGAACTGTGCAAATATTAACCTTATAGGTTTACATTTTCATATAGGTTCGCAGATAACGGATATGACGGTTTTCAAAAGTTTGTGTGTGAAAGTAAATGAGTGGAAAAACTTCTTTGAAGAGCGCGGAACATACATCAAAGTGATCAATGTTGGTGGTGGTTTAGGTGTGGATTATAAAAATCCTGACGAAAATCCAATTCCTGATTTTGAAGCTTACTTTGATGTATTCGATAAATTTTTGGAACGTACAGCTCAACACGAAGTGCATTTCGAATTAGGAAGAGCTTTGGTAGCACAATGTGGAACTTTAGTTAGTAAAGTTCTCTATACTAAAAGTGGTGTTAAGAAAAATTTTCTAATCTTGGATGCGGGCATGACTGAATTAATGCGTCCAGCATTGTATCAAGCATACCATAAGATTGAGAAAATCGCTGAAGCATCAGCGACAGACAAAATTCAAAACTATGATGTCGTTGGTCCAATTTGCGAAAGTTCGGATTGCTTTGGTAAAGAAGTAGAACTTCCTGTAAGCAAGCGAGGCGATTTGATAGCTATTCGTACTGCTGGTGCTTATGGTGAAGTAATGGCTTCCAACTATAATTTACGCAATGAGATAAGACATTATTTCAAGGAGAATTAATAAGAATTTATTATGATTTTAAAAGTCCAATCACCTTACGATTGGACTTTTTTAGTAATACAGCAAGCAATCAAACTTCTTAGCCAGATAGTTGTTCTTTATATAGACTAATTACTCATCATTATGCAAGAAGAAAGAAATGAAAAAGAAGAATGGGAAGGAAAAGTCCCAGAAGTAGTTAATGAAGAAAAGGACGACAAGCCTGCGGGTAAAAATATAATACTTGTAATTCTTATTGCGATTATTATACTGGCTATAATTTATTATTTCTTCTTTAGAGACACGGATAATATGTTTAGCTAATTTTTATAGTGATTTTACTATACAACGTTATAGTAAAATCACTTTCCAAGCTGATATAATATCATTAGCTGCAATATATTCTTTCGCTTTTTCTTGAAGGTGGATATCTCGAGTTGATTCATCACCAATAAAAGCATTTGTCAACTCTTGAATAATTGGCTCCATACGAAAATTATCTACTTCGATTTCTGACGGAAGAACATCCAAACTTGCTAATTTCTCCTTTTCCTCCAAAGTAAATACCGAAGAATTTCTTACAAATGCAGGTAAATTAGTATATGACATTATTTTATCTTCTCAATAATTTTATCTGCAAACTCGCTTGTTTTCAACAATGTTGCATTCTCCATTAGATTATAAAAATCAACAGTAACTGTTTTATCTTTTATAGTTTGGGACAATGCCTCAACGATACTATCAGCTGCTTCTTGCCAGCCCAAATATTCCAACATCATTACACCACTTAATATCACAGAAGAAGGATTCATTGTATTTGTATTCGCAAAACGAGGTGCCGTACCGTGTGTGGCTTCAAAAATAGCATGACCTGTATTGTAATTAATATTAGCGCCAGGAGCAATACCTATTCCACCTACCATAGCTGCCAATGCATCTGAAATATAATCTCCGTTAAGATTTAATGTTGCTATAACAGAAAAATCTTTTGGAGCTAACAATATTTGCTGTAAAAAGTTATCAGCAATCATGTCTTTAATAATTATTTTCCCTGACAGCTCAGCTTCTTTCTGTTCTGCATTCGCGAATTCTTGACCCTTATCTGCTTTAGTTTTTTCCCATTGACCCCAAGTATACGTTAAACCCGAGAATTCATATTCGGCTACATCGAATCCCCATTGCTTAAAAGCACCTTCCGTATATTTCATGATATTACCTTTGTGGACAATAGTTACCGAAGGTAAATTATGTGCTATTGCATGTTTTATAGCAGAACGAACCAATCTTTTTGAACCTTCTTCAGAAACGATTTTAATTCCAATTCCTGTATTGGTATTAAATGAATAATCAACATTCAAGTCATTTAACAAGAAATTTTGCAATTTTTGCGTATCAGCTTGACCAGCTGTAAATTCTATTCCAGCGTAGATATCTTCAGTATTTTCACGAAAGACAACCATATCTACGTCCTGTGGACGCTTCACTGGCGATGGCACGCCCTCATACCATTTCGTAGGACGAAGACATACATATAAATCCAACTCTTTACGCAAAGCAACATTCAGCGAGCGAATACCACCACCAATTGGTGTAGTTAAAGGACCTTTGATGCCAACAAGATATTCTTTGAATGTTTTTAATGTCTCTTCAGGCAACCAGCTTCCAGTTTCATTAAAAGCTTTCTCTCCTGCTAAAACTTCTTTCCAAATAATCGAACGATTACCTGCATACGCTTTATTGACAGCAGCGTCAAACACTCGTACCGAAGCATTCCAAATATCAGGTCCAATTCCATCGCCAATAATGAATGGTATAATTGTTTTGTTAGGAACGTTTAACTTCCCATTTGCTCCCATTGTGATTTTTTCGCCCATGATAAATAGTTTTAGTTGGTCTTATCCTTATTAAATATATTCCCAATTTCGCGTGATATTTTTCTGAATATTGGAGAAGTTTGCACAGATTCATACTCATCTATATGCTGATTTTCTTGACGACTTGGGAAAATAATAACCAAATTTTGATTTTTATAATAGCGTCCCACGCGTTTTGCTAGTCCATCCAAAGAATCTCGGTAAGACACCTCTCCGCTCCTTGCCGAAACAAAAACAAGTAAAGAATCAGAATTACTGAAAGTAGCTAATCCGTAAATATTGTCCCAATCTTCGTAATTACCGAAGCTGACTTCTACGCTAGATTTCAACTTCTTGCGTACTTCGTTCAATTTTTCTTCTGTACGTGTATCACAAACAAAACATATAGGTAATGACAATTCTTGAGCCAATTTTAATATTTTTTCTAACCAATATTCAAAACCGATTTCTGATTCGGCTAAGGGCGGCACAAAAACATTTATTGAACGATGAGAAATCAAAGGTTTGTCAATTCTACACATGAAAAGCGTAGTATCAGTTTTATTCAAAATACTTTCGGACTTCTCGCCAACAATTTTATCAACTATAGATGTTACGCTTGGCCATCCCATCAGAATCAAATCTGCCATAATTTTATCTGACATGCGAGCAATACCTAGTGGAATATTAATATCAACAGTAGTCAACAATTCTACTTCCGTCTCTGCTCCAGAAGCATATTTTGCAGTATTTTCCAGATTACGCCTTGCTTCTATTATATTCTTTTCCGCTTGCTCGTCGTCAGGTACAACACTTATGATATTTAGTGGATACGGTGATTTCTTTGATTTGATTAACGTTGCAAAATCCAAAATAGGTTCAATATTATTCATGTTTGCAATAGGAATCATAATCTGTTCTTCTGATTCAATTACATGCTCAATATGTTCATTATCTTGGTGTCCTTCACGCACTACTTTTTTCGAAGCACTTTCAGTTACCATTGTAGCAATTATACACGTCACTAGAATCAAAACAATAGTACCATTAAGGACATTTTCATCAATAATATTATTATTGTATCCGACCATAATGACAGCCAATGTAGCGGCGGCATGCGCATTGCTTAATCCAAAAATTAAATTACGTTGACTAGTTGAATATTTAAATGTCAATTGAGTGGCTGTAGCAGCTAAAAATTTTCCTAATACAGCAACTATAGTTAATGTTCCAGCTACAATTAATGCAGTAGGGCCTTTCGTCAGCACGCTAAAATCTACAATCATACCTACCGATATCAAAAAGAAAGGAATAAATATTGCATTTCCAATAAACTCTATGCGATTCATTAACGCAGAAGAATGCGGTATCAATTTATTTAATGCCAGTCCTGCCACGAAGGCACCGATAATAGGTTCTAATCCTGCTATCTCTGCCATGAATGCTGCAAAAAATACGACCGTCAAGACAAAAATATAATGGCCTGTTTTCTCGGCATCAATTTTTTGAAAAAACCATTTCGCTATGCGTGGAATAATTCCAAACATGATGAGTAAAAATACTGCAAAAGAAACACCTAGCGTGACCCAAAATTCTTGCGTGATATTTCCTTGCGAAGCACCTGTTATTACTGCCAAAATAATCAGGACGGCCGTATCAGTTAATATAGTTCCTCCGATAGTAATGGCTACAGCCTCATTTTTAGATATCCCATACCTACTTACGATAGGATAAGAAACCAAAGTATGTGTCGCAAACATACTTGCAATCAATATACTTGGCAGAAAACTGTATTCTAGAATATAAAAGCAAACAGGAAAGCCAATAGCTATTGGTATAATAAACGTAAAAAATCCAAAAAGACCACTTTTATGTCTCGTCTTCTTAAACTCATTCATATCCAACTCAAGACCAGCTATAAACATGATATAAAGCAAACCTATAGTGGAGAATAAATTAACTGCTGAATTATTCTCCAGCCAATTAAGACCATGAGGACCTATAACAACCCCCGCTAAAATCAAACCTATAATCCCAGGTACGCGGATTGAGCGCAACAGTATTGGAGCTAAAAGAATAATAAGTAAAACTAAGGAGAAAATTAAGACAGGATTCGTAAGTGGCGCTTGAAAAGCATGTAAAATGTGATCTATAACTTTATTATTCATCGTATTCTGCTATATCTGTTCTAATTTTATCTGAATGAATAAAATATTCGCAGTTAAAATACGAAAAAAAGATAGCAATCAGGAATTTTGATTAGTTACTTAAACTGTATCGTTTTTATTGGAGAAATCTTTGTAATTAGCATAGAAGGTATTATTGTAGTGATGAAAACCAATACAATAACCGAAATATTGAGCACTACGACCGTCAAAACATCAATGTGCATAGGTACGTATTCCAAATAATATATACTTGGATCAAGCTTAAAGAAATGTGTTGCTCGCTGAAAGAAATAGGCTGAAATGGCAACTAAATTTCCAATAAATAATCCATAACCGATTATATATAAGGAATTCATCATAAAAACCTTACGTAAAGCGCTATTGTTCATTCCCAACGCTTTAAGAATACCGATCATATTGGTTCTTTCGAGAATAGTGATTAATAATGATGAAATCATATTTATAACTGCAACAATAACCATCAGCACGAAGATAATATCATCGTTCATATCGAGCATTTCGAGCCAATTAAATACATCAGCCCAATAATCAATTACGTGTGTTGCTTTCAATGACACGGGTAAAACTTCGTTTACAGCATCTGTCGATTGCTCTAATAGTGCAAAATCCTTTACTCGAATCTCATATGCTCCAGTTTCATTTACAAGCAGCTGATTTAATCTTCGAATAACTTCAATTGAACCTACTACATAATTTTTGTCCCAGTCATCTGAATTGGTACGATAAATTCCTTGTATCAAAAACTTACGCTTTCGGGTTCTATTTTCTTGAACGAAAGACATAATCAAATCATCACCGACTTTTAAGTTTAATCTATTCGCCAAGTAATGCGATATTAAAAGCTGTTGATCAGCATTTTCTGCTGACAAATCCAGGGCATTTCCTACGACTAGACTCTTCTTCAAAAAGCGCTGATCATAATCCGGCTCAACTCCCTTTAACATCACTCCCTCGACTTCCGAATTCACATTGATGATTCCAACTTTGGTGGCAAAACCGTTTACCGACTCAATATTAGGAATATTTAAAATTTGAGTAGTTTGTGAATCACTAAGGAAAACAGGTCTTAACTCATAGTCCGCTAATGTCTGTTTTGTCACAACGATATCCCCAAAAAAACCGCGTTGTTTGGTAGTAATTTCCTCTTTGAATCCTCGAAGAATTGCAACAGATAATAATATTGCTATGATAGCTATAGACAATGCACCTATAGTGACACGTACTATAAGTTTTGAAAAAGTTCGCTGACCTTTTATATTTATTCTATTCGCTAAAAATAAAGGAAAATTCAACCTGCAATATTATTTTGTAACTTCGCAAAGTTAATAATTTTTGGCACTTGACAAATTTTGCCATACTGTTTTAAAATAAAAATATTAAGAAAATATGCGTATAGTTTTTATGGGAACTCCAGATTTCGCGGTGGCTTCATTGAAAGCCTTGCTTGATGCTGGAGAAAATGTAGTTGCCGTAATAACCGCTCCAGACAAACCAGCCGGAAGAGGACAAAAATTAAATAAATCTGCTGTTAAAGTTTTTGCTGAAGCTAACAATATGCCCGTTCTCCAACCCGAAAAACTTAGAGATCCGCAATTTATTGAAGACCTTAGATCTTATAATGCAGACCTACAAGTTGTTGTCGCATTCCGAATGCTCCCAGAAATTGTTTGGAATATGCCCCCTTTGGGTACTATCAATGTTCACGCCTCTTTATTGCCTCAATACCGTGGTGCCGCCCCTATAAATCATGCAGTAATTAACGGTGAGAAAGAAACAGGTGTAACTACATTTCTACTACAACATCAAATAGATACTGGAAATATATTGCTTGCGACCAAGGTTGAAATTGCCGATACAGACAATGCTGGAATTGTTCACGACAAGTTAATGCATGCAGGTGCTGAAACTTTGATCAAAACGGTAAATGGACTTCGAAATAAGACCATAACTCCTATACCGCAAGAAGACCTTAATCAAGAAGATTTAAAGCACGCACCAAAAATTTTTAAAGAAGATTGCCTAATCGATTGGGAGAATTCAACGGAGAAAATTTATAATCAAATTCGCGGTCTAAGTCCATATCCAGCGGCATTTACATTTCTGAACGATAAAGTGCTTAAGATATTTGAGACAAAAAAAGAAATTGTTGAACACAACAATCAGCCAGGTACTTTTCAATCGGACGGCAAGACATTTTTAAAGTTTGCAACAAAAGATGGATATCTTCATTTGAGTACCATTCAAATTGAAGGCAAAAAGCGCATGGAAATTAACGAATTTTTAAAAGGATATCGGTTTGAGAAATAATTGTTTTTGCATTTAACTTTATTCTTCTTCGTAAACTATAATATCCCCTGGCTGACAGTCTAAAGCTTTGCAGATAGCTGCTAAAGTAGATAGACGGATAGCTTTCGCTTTATTGTTCTTTAATATCGATAGGTTGGATAATGTTATACCGACATGTTCACTCAATTCATTAAGCGACATACGTCTTTTTGCCATCACTTGATCCAAACGAATTACTAACTTTTTCATTTTAATAAAGTTTATAAAAGAAAAACATTTTAGCTACAAAAAGGTTTTAGATTATGAAACTAAAAATAATTTATTGCATTAGATTGAGTTATTAACATATTTTAATAAATTTTGGAATGATTTTTGAAGTTAAGAAACAACTTCCAAAGTATTTGTAACTCCTTAATAATGAAGCGATAAATTACAAAATTATTACACAAAATGACGTAAAAATTTAGTATTTTTGCAACATCCAGAAAAAAGGTATAAAAATTAATGAGACAGCTCAAAATTACACAATCGATCACGAATCGTGAATCTCAATCTCTTGACAAGTATTTACATGAAATTGGTAAAGTTGACTTAATTACTGCTGAAGAAGAGGTAATTTTGGCGCAACGTATTCGCGAGGGTGATCAAGTGGCATTAGAGAAATTAACAAAAACCAACTTACGTTTCGTCGTTTCTGTTGCTAAACAATATCAGAATCAAGGCCTTACATTAGGTGACTTGATTAATGAAGGTAACTTAGGCCTTATTAAAGCAGCAAAACGTTTTGACGAAACAAAAGGTTTTAAATTTATCTCCTATGCTGTGTGGTGGATTCGTCAGTCTATTTTGCAAGCTATCGCTGAACAATCACGTATCGTACGTCTTCCCCTAAACCAAGTGGGATCTTTAAGTAAAATCAGCAAGGCTTTCTCCAAATTAGAACAAGAGTACGAACGCGAGCCTTCTCCAGAAGAATTAGCGGATATCTTAGAAACTACAGTAGATAAGGTTTCAGATACGTTGAGTAATTCAGGTAGACACGTATCAATGGATGCACCATTTGTACAAGGTGAAGAAAATACACTATTAGATGTATTGGAAAATTCTGACCCAGATACAGATAGTTCATTGATTGACGAGTCATTATCAGAAGAAATCAAACGTTCACTATCTACTTTAACAGAAAGAGAAAGAGAGATTATCGTATTATTCTTCGGATTAGGATCAAACCACCCACTATCACTTGAAGAGATCGGTGAAAAATTTAACTTAACGAGAGAGCGTGTACGCCAAATTAAAGACAAAGCTTTGCAACGTCTTCGTCACACTTCTCGTAGCAAAATTTTAAAATCTTATTTAGGCTAATTTATTAGCTCATAAAAATTTGGAAAGCGCAAGATAGTATCTTGCGCTTTATTTTTTGTCAAAATTTCATTGTAAAATAATATAAATATGAAAATTTGACAGCTAAAATTATTCAAATCAGACAAAAATTCCGAGTATAAGCTCAAAAAACTCAAAGGCATTTCATTTGTTAAAATACTGATGTAAGTGAAAGGAACATAACACATGAATTTTAATAACTATACAATCAAAGCGCAAGAAGCTATTCAAAAAGCATCGGAAATTGCAGCTGGCAATCAGCAACAGGCAATTGAGCCAGCACATATACTCAAAGCATTACTAACTGTAGATGAGAATATTATTTCTCACTTATTGAAGAAACTAAATACAAATATAAACTACATCAGTACGGAAGCTGATAAATTAGTTGATTCTTTGCCAAAAGTTTCAGGTAGTAATATTTATTTAAGTAATAATGCAGCATCTGTTTTGCAGAAGGCAACTAGTTACTTGAAAGAATTTAACGATGAGTATGTGTCTATTGAACATCTTTTATTAGCACTTCTCTCCTCTTCAGACAAAGTGGGAAGTCTCTTAAAAGATCAAGGAATAAATGAAAAAGATTTAAAATTAGCTATAAAAGAATTGAGAGGAAATAATAGAGTTACAGACCCAAATGCAGAAGCTACGTATAATGCATTGGGCAAATACGCACGCAACTTGAATGAGTTCGCGGAATCAGGAAAATTGGATCCTGTAATCGGACGTGATGAAGAAATTCGTCGTGTGATGCAGATTCTATCGCGTAGAACGAAGAATAATCCAATATTAGTTGGTGAGCCAGGTGTAGGTAAAACTGCGATTGCTGAAGGTATTGCGCACCGTATCATCAAAGGTGACGCACCAGAAAACTTGAAATCTAAAACTGTATTCTCCCTAGATATGGGAGCTTTGATTGCCGGCGCGAAATATAAAGGTGAATTTGAAGAGCGCTTAAAAGCTGTGGTTAAAGAGGTTTCGGATTCTGATGGAGAAATCATTTTATTCATCGATGAGATTCATACATTAGTTGGCGCAGGTGGTGGCGAAGGCGCAATGGATGCCGCTAATATCTTGAAACCTGCTTTAGCACGTGGTGAATTACGTGCTATAGGTGCAACCACATTGAATGAGTATCAAAAATATTTTGAAAAAGACAAAGCCCTTGAGCGTCGCTTCCAAAAGGTGATGGTCGAAGAACCGGATACACAAGATGCAATATCTATCCTTCGTGGTTTGAAAGAGCGTTACGAAACGCACCACAAAGTGCGCATTCTCGACGAATCGATTATTGCGGCTGTGGAATTATCTCAACGATATATCACAGATCGTTTCTTACCAGATAAAGCGATTGACTTGGTGGATGAAGCAGCTTCCAAACTACGTCTGGAAATGGATTCTGTGCCAGAAGCGGTAGATGAATTGGATCGTCGTATCATGCAATTAGAAATTGAGCGTGAAGCGATAAAACGTGAGAAAGATGAGAAAAAAGTAGGTGAATTATCTGAAACTATAGCAAATCTATCTTCTGAACGTGATTCACTGAAAGCAGCATGGCAATCTGAAAAGACTTTGGTCGATCGTGTGAACCAAGAAGTTCAAAATATTGAGAACTACAAATTGGAAGCCGACCAAGCAGAACGCCAAGGCGATTATGGAAAAGTAGCCGAATTACGTTATGGTAAAATAAAGGAAGCACAAGATACCGTTGAAAAACTTAAAGCAGAACTGAACGAAAAACAAAAAAGTTCGCGCATGCTAAAAGAAGAAGTTACGGCAGAAGATATTGCAGATGTGCTATCACGTTGGACAGGTATTCCTGTTAGCAAAATGGTACAATCAGAACGCGAAAAGCTATTAAACCTTGAGGATGAATTGCACAAACGTGTGGCTGGACAAGAAGAGGCTATTGAAGCAATTTCGGATGCAATTCGCCGTTCACGCGCTGGACTAAGTGATGCAAAACGTCCAATTGGTTCTTTTATCTTCTTAGGAACCACGGGTGTAGGCAAGACGGAGTTAGCAAAAGCTTTAGCTGAATTCTTGTTTGATGATGAACAAGCTTTAGTTCGTATCGACATGTCTGAATACCAAGAGCGTCATTCCGTATCGCGTTTAATTGGTGCGCCTCCAGGATATGTCGGTTATGATGAAGGTGGTCAATTGACAGAAGCAGTACGTCGTCGTCCGTATTCAGTTGTCTTATTGGATGAGATTGAAAAAGCGCATCCAGACGTATTCAATATTTTGCTGCAAGTATTGGATGATGGACATTTGACAGATAACAAAGGTCGCGTGGTGAACTTTAAAAATACGATTATCATTATGACTTCAAATACAGGCTCACATATCATCCAAGAGAACTTCTCTTCGTTGACAGATGTGAATCGTGATGAAATCATAGCGAAAACAAAAGACGAAGTATTTGAATTGTTGCAAAAATCAATTCGTCCAGAGTTTTTGAACCGTATAGATGAGATCATTATGTTCACGCCGTTGAGCAGAAATGAAATTGGTGATATTGTACGTATGCAGTTCAATCATGTGACACGTCAATTGGCAGAACAAAATATTCAATTGACAGTGACAGAAGAAGCTTTAGATTGGTTGGCACAATTGGGATACGATCCTATTTATGGTGCACGTCCATTGAAACGTGTGATTCAAAAACGTATTTTGAACGAATTGTCCAAAGAAATACTAGCTGGCAAAGTTACATCAGATTCAGCTATTCAGTTGGATGTGTTTGATGGTAAGTTTGTATTTTTAAATAAAACAGAGGGATAAGATTTAATAATTCTCCTTTCACAAGGTTCTTTTCAGCGATGGAAAGAACCTTATTATTTTTTTTAAATCTATTGAAGGCGTATTCATAAATAAATAATATTTTAGCGACAGATAACTAATATATAAATCTGTGGAAATTAATTGGAATGAGGTCTGGGCAAAAATCTTTATAAATAAAGATGAAAAGGCTTTTCAAAAATTATTTCTTCATTTTTATAATGATTTAGTACACTTTTCTAATGCTATAGTAGGAGATCTTGGATTAGCCGAAGATATTGTTTCCGACATCATGCTAGCTATTTGGAATGGCAAAATTGATTATAAGTCAATTAAAAATGTAAAAACATACCTTTTCAAGGCTACAAAAAACCGCAGCTTAAATACCATTAATAGAGATAAGATCCATCTCAAGTATGTGCATTCAAAAGTTATAACAGAATATGCTAGTAGCCCAGAACAATTACTAATTGATAAAGAATTAAAAGATCTATTGGATAATGCCATAAATAATCTACCTGAAAAGACTAAAATGGCTTTTGTACTTGTTAAAGACAATTTACTCACCTATCAAGAGGTTGCTGATATTATGAACATAAGTAAAAACACGGTTGATAGGCATATTCAAATCGCATTTCAAAAAATAAAATCAACTTTATCCATTTTAAAGAGCTAATAACCATAGTTATACAAAAATATTCAATTTTGTATTGGTGATAATGATCAGGTAGTTTGTCTTATTTATATAACCAAGACATAATGACTGAAGATCAATTTTATAATCTACTACATAAATATATTGCAGGTTCAATTTCGAATGATGAATTGGAACTTTTAACTAAGGAATTAGAACGAAATGCTGATCACAAATCGGTATTTATCTATCTAACAAAAAGCACCGTAAAAAAAGATAGTGCTGAGATCCTTGATATAAAATTTCAAAAAATATTAAATAATGTTGAAAGCAAAGAATTCAGCGATCTTTCATCATCTAAAATAAAACTTTACAAAAATATATCTACATATATTGCAGCGGCTTTAATTCTTATCATAGGCTATTTCTCCTTTCAAACAATTTTTTCAAACTCAAATTCCAGAAATACTTATAATATTTCAACCAAATATGGTGAACGAAAAGAATTTATATTACCTGACGGAACGAAAGTATGGCTTAACGCCGGCTCTTCGATACACTATAAATTAGACGAATCGAAAAAAACACGAGCAGTTACATTAGATGGAGAAGGATTTTTTGATGTAGCACATAATAAAGAATTTCCGATGATAATATCGGCTAAAGAATTGGAAATAAAAGTAATAGGCACATCTTTTAATATTCGCGCTTATAAAGATGAACGTTTAAGCGAAGCAAGTTTAATATCGGGTAAGATTGAACTTCAAATAAAATCTGATAATAAAATAATTCAACAAACTGTAATGAGTCCTGGTGAGAAAATAAAAGTACTTAGCGAGAATCAACAATTACTATCGACTAATCTAAAATATAAAGAAACAGAAAGTAATAATACACCTTTAAATATTTCAAAAACACAAATCACACCTCTAGAAAATAACACATCTCTCCAAGAAACAGCTTGGAAAGAAAATGTTCTCATTATGGAAGGCGAAAGTTTAAAAGAAGCATTACCAAAACTTGAAAGATGGTTTGGTTCAAAATTAACGATTCAAAATCCAGTCTTAGATACAGTAAAAATTACTGGACCGTTCCAAGAACAAAGTATTGAAGAATTAATTCAGATCTTAAAATTGTCAGGACTTACTATTAATTATAAAAAAGATAATAATAACCAAATAACACTTTACTAACTATGAAATAAGATAAGGAAATCAATTAAAAAAGGGGACAGAATCCATCCCCCACTTATGTAATGAATCAATTTTTAAGTACAATGCCCTGAGAAAGTAATGTACTTTAACCAATTCAATCAAATTTATGAAAATTAATTCACTCTATTGCAGTGAACAATCACTGCTATTAAAAACTTTTATGATGGTAAAACTCATCATTTGTTTTATTATTACGAGCACACTTCAAGTCGCAGCAAACAATTTAAAAGGGCAAGAAAAAATAAGTCTTAGATTGCATAATAGTAATCTAAAAACTGTATTGAATGCTATTGAAAAACAAACAAACTTGAAATTTGTCTACTTAGATAAATTGGTTGAAAATAAAGAAATAGAACAGCTAAACATTTCTAATCAACCTTGGAATCAAGTATTAGGACCCATTTTACAAAATGTAGGTTTATCTCTTCAATCTATTAATGATAATCGCATTGTCTTATCTCCTATCAAACCTACTCAAGAAGGAGCTATTATCAAGGGTATCATTACAGACAAACAAGGTTCACCAGTTACTGGTGTTAGTGTTGTTGTGAAGGAAAACAATACAGGAGGTAGTACGGATATTGATGGTAAGTTTGAAATAAAAACTACAGTCAAAGAGCCGACATTAATAATTAGTTACGTTGGTTATATCACACAGACGATTCCATATTCCTCGGCTAATTTAAAAGTTGTATTAGATGAAGATTTGACAGCTTTAAATGAAATCGTAGTTGTTGGTTTTGGTACTCAGAAAAAGGCTAACTTAACAGGAGCTGTATCATCTGTTGATATGGAGAAAGTACTTGGAGATAGACCTGTAAGTTCTGCTTCTCAAGCTTTGCAAGGAGCTGTACCAGGGATGCAGGTTACATTTGGTAGCGGAAGACCAGGCCAAAGTACTGATTTAAATATCAGAGGAATCACGTCAATTAACGGAGGATCCCCATTAATTTTAGTTGATAATGTTCCTATGTCTTTGGATAATGTTAATCCCAAAGACATTCAAAATGTCACGGTATTGAAAGATGCAGCAGCAGCTTCAATATATGGTGCAAGAGCAGCCTTCGGTGTTGTCTTGATCACAACCAAAAAAGGAGCTAAAAACCAACCTACACAATTCAATTATTCTACAAATCTAACTTCATCGAGTGCCACAAGTCTACCAGAAAAAGCTTCACCGCTGGAATTTATCCAAGCACTTAAAGATTTTGGAAATACAACATATTGGACAGGACAGAATGTGGATACATGGTTAGGATTATTACAAGAATATCAGAGCAATCCAACTAAATATCCAGAAGGAATTACTACTGTAAACGGGACTCGCTATGCCTTAAAAGAATACGATATGTACAATGAAGTTTTTGAAAAAGGCTTTGAACAACTACATAATCTATCAGTAAGTGGAGGTAGTGAAAAAATTGCCTATCGTCTATCGGGTATGTTTACGAACGAAGATGGCATCATGGCTAGTGATAAAGATTCGTACAAAAAATACAATTTGAATTCGTATGTGAGTGCGGAGATCGCTCGAAATCTTAATATTTCAGGTAATATCTTGTATAGGAATGATGCAAGAAGAACACCAATGAATATGGGTGAAATGTTTTATAGAGCAATCTCACATGGCTCCTTCATCAATACAGGATTTGATATCGGAATGGATGGAACTGAAGTTCCTTATGGCACACCAAATAATTACTTGAAATATGAAGAACCAAGTGTCTTAAAAAGAGATGATTTACGATTATTCGGAAAATTGGAGTACTCTCCTATTAAAGGATTAAATGTAACTGGTGAATACACTTTTAATAAAAACCACGATAACGACACTTACTATCAAGTGCGTCATAAATACATGAATCCTAATAATTATACTGAAGAATATCTTTTTAACAACGAATACTATCAACGCACGAATTATACAACGCAGTACAACGCTTTGAATTTATATGCTAGTTATAACCATGCACTAGAAAATCATAATTTCAAGTACTTGATAGGTACTAACTATGAAAAAAGTCATAACCAAAGCTTTTGGGCTAATCGTGCTGATTTATTAAGTCCAAGCTCACCTTCTTTAGGCACAAGTACTGGTAATCAGAGTGTAGGTGATGGTTTCGGTCAATACGCAGTCTTAGGATATTTTGGGCGTATCAACTACGATTATAACAATAAGTATTTGTTAGAAATAAACGGTCGATTTGATGGTTCTTCACGCTTTTTAGAAGGTTCTAAATTTGGATTTTTCCCATCTGTTTCCGCTGGTTGGAATATCGCAGAAGAAAACTTTATGTCTGACATAAAAAATCAAGTAAACCTATTGAAGTTAAGAGGGTCATTTGGAGAAATTGGAAACCAGGTTGTATTAAATAGTTCAGGAAGTCAAGTGTATTTCCCAGTTACACCGAATATGAATACTTCTAATGCCAACTGGATTAATCCAATAACAGGTATTAGACAATTAACAATCGCGCCTCCTAGTCTTGTTTCTTCAACATTTACTTGGGAAAATGTGCGTACATTAAATTTAGGTGTGGATTTAGGCATTCTTCAAGGCCGACTTAACACTAGCTTCGATTGGTTCAAAAGAAAAACAATTGGAATGCTGTATCAAGGAGCTGATTTGCCAGCAGTATTAGGTGCGACTCCTCCATTCCAAAACAGTACAAACTTAGAATCTAAAGGTTGGGAATGGGAATTGACTTGGAAAGATAATATCAATAAATTTAATTATTCATTAGGATTTAATTTGTCCGATAACCAAGGATATATTACCAAACTTGAAAACAGCACTGGATTAATCAACTCATATTATGAAGGAAAGCAAATAGGCGAAATTTGGGGTTATGTTTCAGAACGCCTTTATACAGTTGAGGACTTTGTAGAAGGCTCACTAAATGCAAATCTGACAGGAGGAACATTAAAACAAGGAATTGCAGGTTTTACGGGCGTTGCACAGAATCCAGGCGATATCAAGTATGCCGATTTAGATGGTGATGGTGTAATTTTCTCAGGTAATGGGACACTGTCTAATCCAGGAGACATGAAAGTCATTGGAAATAATACGAGAAGATATCAATATGGAATAAATGGTAACTTTAATTACAAAAACATAGATCTTTCCATCTTCCTACAAGGTGTTGGAAAGAGAGATATCTGGATGAGTAATCATATTTTTTGGCCATTTAACAATGAATTCAATACTGTATTCAAGCATAACATGGATTATTGGACGCCAGAAAACACAGAATCACACTATGGTCGCGTGTATGCAAATGCAGGCTTAAATACTTCTGCGAATAAAAGAGTGCAAACCAGATTCTTACAGGATGGATCGTACTTGCGTATCCGTAACATCACTTTGGGTTATAATTTGCCACAAGAGCTTCTACGCACCAAATTTATCAAATCAGTCCGTTTATTCGCGACAGGTGAAAACCTATTCACATTTGACAATCTACCAACAGGCTTTGAAGCTGATGGTGCTGATTTGGGCTCAGGGGGTATTTATCCATTCCTGAAGAAATATAGTTTTGGTTTGAATGTTAACTTTTAAACGGTGAATCTTACAATGAAAAAATCAATTTTACATATAGGTCTAGTAATCGCTTTAGGACTATCAACAACAAGTTGTAGTAATCTTTTGGAATTATCACCCGAAGGTACACTTACAGAAAATACGACATTTACATCTTATTCAAATTTTGTTGCCTATTCATGGCAATTTTATGGGACATTCCCTGGTTATAGTAATTCTGTACCTAATTCAGAAGTAAATACCGATTTATTTGCATTAGCAAATGCAAATGCGACTTCAGACTGGCTTTGGAATCGTGTAGTAACACCAAGTAGCTCTGGAGATTACAACACACCTTACAATAATATTCGCATTATTAATATTATGCTGGATAATATTGATAAGCCGAATCAATTGACAGATACGGAAAAAAAACATATGCGTAGTCTCGGCTATTTCTTTAAGGCTTATCATTATATGGATTTGTTAAATAAATATGGCAAAGCAATATGGGTAGAGAATGCACTTACCGATGGCGATGATGATATTCTCTATGGAAATACCTCATCAAGAGAAGAGATCGCTACTAAAATTTTAGAAATGCTCAACTATGCGGAAGAAAATATTAAACCAACTGGCGACGGCGCAAATTCAATTAACACGAATGTAGTGCGCGCTTTACTCTCTCGATTTGGCTTGCGCGAAGGAACATGGAGAAAATATCACGGATTGCAACAAGCAGAAGTATATTTACGAGCTAGCGCTGAAGCTTCTAAAAAATTAATTACTACTATTCCTGATTTACATTCTGATTATGATGAACTTTTTAATAGTGAATCTTTAGCAAGCAATAAAGAAGTGTTATTGTATAAACAATATGAGGTAAATCAAATCACACACACCTTGGCTTCTTTAGCACGTAACTCTTCAGGACGTTGGGATTTGACAAAGGCGGCAGTAGATTTATATTTATTGAAAGATGGTCAAACGAGATACACAAGCCCTATGTTTGATGGAGATACTGATCCTTACAAAGAATTCAGAAATAGAGATACGCGTTTATATTTCACAGTTCCTCCTCCATATAAAACTGTAGTGAATCACCCAAGTTACACTTGGACACATACTACGAATCCTGCTGATCGTGAATACATTGATTTGATGAACACGTTATCCATTCCTACACGCAAAACATTACCAGCTGTGAATTGGCAGGGTTTAGTATTAGCACAAGAGCCCCATTTTGTTGATTATAATCTTGGACAGCCATTTAATGTAACTTATACAGGATATAGATTCTACAAATTCAGTAATAAAATAAAGATGTTACAAAATGAGGACATCAATGACGCTCCAATTTTCCGAATGGGCGAAGTACTATTAAATTATGCTGAAGCAAAATATGAATTAGGAGAATTTGATCAAAGTATAGCTAATAGTACGATCAATAAGTTACGTGCTAGAGGTCAAGTTTCTTCCCTACAAATTACTACTATTGCAAATGATCCAACCAGAGACCCTAATGTATCTCCAATACTTTGGGAAATCCGTAGAGAACGTGCGGTAGAACTTATGGGAGAAGGATTTAGATTTGATGATCTTCGACGTTGGAAAAAAATGGATTATGCTGCAAAACGTAAAATTGGAAGATATATTACAAAAGGAATTGATGTACCGCAAAATTCGATTATACCTATTTTGAATGGTGCATCAGCGGGATATATCGCTTACGAAGATGTACCTCCGGCATTCTCTGATCATTATTATTTATACCCGATTCCTTCAGCAGAAATTGTATTAAACAATAATATAACACAAAATGCTGGATGGCAATAGGTACACAAATTAATGTCTAGTAAATTTACTTACTAGACATTATATTTCTATTTAATCAAAATACTTTAAATATGCTTAAGATAAAACACATACTATACTTTATCCTATTTTTAGCCTTATCTGCAAATGCGCAATCAAAAAAGCCAAATATTGTATTTATAATGGCTGATGATTTGGGTATTGGTGATCTTGGTGCGTATGGCCAGACTAAAATCAAAACTCCCAATCTAGATAAATTGGCTCAGCAGGGAGCAAAATTTACACAATTCTATGCAGGTACATCTGTGTGCGCGCCATCACGCGCATCCCTAATGACAGGAATGCATACCGGACACACTTATGTACGTGGAAACAAAGAAATTGAGCCCGAAGGTCAAGAACCCTTAGCTGACTCTATACGAACTTTTGCGATGGATTTACAACAAAATGGATATGTAACTGGAGCATTTGGGAAATGGGGACTTGGAATGGTCGGAACGAGCGGAGATCCAAACCTTAAAGGATTCGACACCTTTTACGGATATAATTGTCAGCGACAATCACACCGCTACTACCCTACGCATTTGTGGCACAATGACAACCGCGTAATCCTTGCTGGAAACAATCTAACAGACAAAGTTCATTATGCGCCTACTCTTATCCAAGAACAGACATTGAAATTTATTGATGACAATAAAGAAAAGCCTTTCTTCCTTTTTGTGCCTACAGTATTGCCTCATGCTGAATTAGCTGGCCCTGATGATGAATATTTCAAAATGTATGAAAATGCTTTTGTGGAGACTCCGCACAAAGGTCAAGATTACGGGGCAAATGCAACCATAGGTGGATATGCTTCTGTGGACAAGCCACGCGCCACATTTGCTGCAATGGTCACGCGTATGGATGCTTACGTGGGTCAAATAATTAATAAACTTGATGAATTGGGGTTGCGCGAAAATACAATCATCCTATTTACAAGTGACAATGGTGCACATCGTGAAGGTGGAGCTGATCCTGATTTTTTCAACAGTACAGCAGGTTTTAAAGGTGTCAAAAGATCGCTATATGAAGGTGGTGTACGTACTCCACTAATCGTAAATTGGAAAAACAAAATTGCTCCCAACCAAGATATTAAACATGTTGGAGCATTTTGGGATGTGTACAACACAATGTTAGAAATCGCTAATTTAACAGCATCTACTCAAAGTGATGGACTATCGTTTTTGCCGACACTCGTAAAAAATGGAAAACAAAAGAAACATACATATTTGTATTGGGAATTTCATGAAGATGGAGGAAGACAAGCAGTTCTATCCAAAGGTTGGAAATTAATTAAACAAAATGTCAAATCACCTAAAGATTCTTATTTCGAACTTTATAATATTGACAAAGATCCATTCGAACAAAATAATTTAGCGACTTCAAATCCTAAAAAAGTTAAACAACTTGCTAAGTTCATAGATGAAGCACATACTGAAAGTGAAATATATCCTTTGTTAGCTAAATAAAACGCATCAATACCGAATATAAAATAAGGTTCTTTCTAACTACTGAAAGAACCTTATTGTTTTTACCACTTACCCCCAACCCCGTCTAGTTTTGGCACAATACGGCATACCATTTGATGATAATAATGCAAAAGAAAGGTTGCAAAATGAAAATTAAAAATATCCAAAAAGTTGTAGGTCCAATGCCAATAGGCGATCCTTTTATTTTAGGCGCTTACCATTATGACAAATATCCAGAAGGCAATGGTAATTTCGGGCCTAAAGCTCATTTAGAAGGTAAAAATTTAGGTAACGATTTTGACAGAAATGCGGATTGGCGAATGTATCACGGTAAAGAAATACCAGGATTTCCGTTCCATCCACATCGAGGATTTGAGATAATCACCATAGCTGAAGAAGGATTTGCTGATCATTTTGATTCCAAAGGATCAAAAGGTCGTTATGGTGAAGGCGATGTGCAATTAATGAGCGCAGGGTCAGGCGTATTGCATGGTGAGATGTTCCCTCTGATACACGAAGATAAAGATAATCCGTTGCGTCTATTTCAAATTTGGTTGAATCTTCCAGGAACTAGTAAGATGACCGAACCACAATATAAAATGTTGTGGCATGAGAACATTCCAATAGCTAAAATTGGTGAGGATGTTAAAGTCAAAGTTATTTTGGGTGAATACAACGGTATAAAGTCTATTGATGCTTTACCATACTCATGGGCTAAAGATCCAAGCCATCATGTCGGCGTAGCTTTAGTAGATTTAGCTCCAAATGCAACCTACACTTTAGATGCTGTTTCGGAAACTATGAATAGATTTGTTTTCTTTTATGATGGTTCAGGAAGTATTAATATTGAAAACAATACTTTGCAACAAAATTATATCGCAGACCTTAATGGCGGTGAGGAAATCCTCATAAAAAACAGCAATGAACGCGCTAAGTTATTAATCTTAGAAGGTGAACCGATAAATGAACCTGTGGCAGCTTATGGACCATTTGTCATGAATACAAAAGAAGAATTGGATCAGGCATTTGCTGATTATCGCAAAACACAATTCGGTGGATGGCCTTGGGGACATGAAGAGATCGATGTTGTACACCCAAAAGATGCTGGTCGCTTTGCTAGCTATAATTTCGGGAAAGAATTAGACAAACCTAACGTCTAACAGTAAAGGAGTTTAATTATGTATTGAACTCCTTTTTTTTGGTAATTTTCCTCCAATTTTATTTTGTTGAATAATTTTATTATCTTCTGACAAAGTAAAATGAAATATGGATAGTGCAATTGTGATAAGAAAATACAAACCAGAAGATCGTACAGCATTACTGCAAATCATAAAAAACAATACACCAAAATATTTTGCAGAAACCGAAATTGAAGATTATAAAACGTATCTAGAAGAAGAAATTCAAGACTATTTTGTTGCTGAACTGGATGATAAAATAATTGCTGGAGCAGGAATAAATTACGATAGAGACAAACAAATCGCTAAGATAAGTTGGGATATTGTAGATATTGGCTTTCATAAACAAGGAATCGGCTCTTTGTTATTAAATCATCGTTTGGAAATCATTGCAAATCGTAAAAATATCAAATCCATCATCGTACGTACTTCACAACATGCGTATGCCTTCTATGAAAAAAATGGCTTCAAATTGCTCGAGCGACATAAAGATTATTGGGCTGAAGGATTTGATATGTATAAAATGAGTTTGCCAAAAAATAAAATTGTCGGAGCAGAATAGTAATTTTAAAATGTATAATAAGTAAATATGAATAGTACAAAACCCATTGGGATAATTTTAGTAGCTGTAGTTTTTATAATAATAATCCTGATGTTTGGATTACCTACTTATAATGTTTGGCAGCAAGAAATGGCTGGAAAGGCTGAAATGGCTAAAGCCGAACAA
The DNA here is from genome assembly GCF_009829085.1 of Sphingobacterium bovisgrunnientis. Classification (GTDB taxonomy): domain Bacteria; phylum Bacteroidota; class Bacteroidia; order Sphingobacteriales; family Sphingobacteriaceae; genus Sphingobacterium; species Sphingobacterium bovisgrunnientis. Next base: position 64,838 of record NZ_WUQY01000007.1, on the reverse strand, counting down.
AACCGTAAAATATTAATCGAAGAGGCACGTGCGCGGTTGGAGGCAGAAAAACTAAATGCACAGGCAGAGGTTGAGCGTGCTAAAGGTATGGCTGAGGCTATGAAATTAGAAATTGGCACACTGAATAGTACGTATAATCAGTATCTATTTATTCGCACCCTAGAGAAATTAGCTGACAAAGGTGATTTGCCACAAATTATATACATGCCATCGGAAGGTCTAGTACCTGTCTTGGATGTCAATCATTCTAAAAAATCAGTACAACCTGTTGAGTAAAAAGGATTTCGAATATTATTCTTACAAGTAAAGCCTTCAATTTTGAAGGCTTTATTTGTATTTATTAAGTCTTGAACTTCTAAATTTCTACCTCGATAAGGGCTGCTAAAGGTATTAACACCCCGCTTTTGATTTGCACATATTTATCCGTAACAGACCAAACTGTTGTTTCCACACGCAATGGTCCATCTATCGTATTAAAAACAATGGAAGCTTTTGATTTGAATTCGTTGCCAAGACGCTGGGCATCTACCAATTTACTTCTCAATTCTTCGGATCTATTTGTCTCAGCGGCTATAAATTTATGATTTAAGATATCTTCTTTCTCGATTATTGTTCCTATCATGTTTATTTAGATTTAAATCCGACATTTAATTATTAGATAAGTAAATATAAATAAATGCAGAAATAAATGAAAGAATGCAACAAAAGAAATACGCAAATTAATAGATTTAGCCGATGATCAATGTAGCTTTAAACAACATAGTGTTGCTATTGATTATAAGTTCATGCTTATCAGGATAAAGTAATGACAAGCGAGCCTTAAATTTGGAAATTATACTTGTCGACTCTTGATTATTCAAATGATGATTTACATGATTGCTCACCTCTAATTTTATCTTATCCCCTACACTATTCAATTTTATACGTATAGGGTATTTTTCCAAAGAATTATATCCATATATAAGTGCATTTTGAATCAATGGGAAAAGTATAAATGGTGCTATAACACACGAAGAATTAACTGCAATATTATTCTGCAATTTCACATAGAAATTAGATTCAGCGAGAGTTTGATATGCAGAAATATAACATTCTATGTTTTCAATTTCTTTCGATAATTCTAAATCCTTCTCTAAATTTACAGCAGTCATCTTAGAGAGATATGCTTGGAGAGAATTTAACTGATTTTGTTTGATAGCCAATTTAATTAGATGCTTATCAAACATAGCTGAATTAACACTTAATGCAGCTGCCAATTGCATTTTCTCAATATCAACTTCTTGCTCTTTATTAAATAAGTTTGTGAGGAAATTTTTCATGTTATTCTAAACCTGACACACCTCCCGATACAACCAATTTCATCGCATCTGTAGCAGACATATTCAATTTTGACACATATTTGCTTTCCACCACAACTACCTGTCCTGCTAGTGAATAAGAAAATGGAAAGTAAACAATTACTTCACCTTCCAAACCAATTTTTGCTAAGTCTCGTTGCGTTAAAAAACCAATTTTTTTTAAACCCATATCATTCACTTTTACTAATACAGGTTCGTTGAATTTTTTAGCATCACCAACAAAAGCCTCGGTAAAATCCTTAATCGAAGAATATAGTGTATTAAATAATGGAATTCTATTTACTGTACGACTCAGCCAATTACGGATAGGCTCTGTTACGAAAGTAGTAAATATAAAACCAACCAATATTAGAATACAAATTACCATTAACAAACCTCCTCCAGGAATGTATAACGGATGCCCATTTTCATCTTCCAGAAAATGCTGCGAAATATTAAGTGCATTATCGAGTGATGCGAAAATCCAAATAATAAGAAATACAGCACCAGCAACAGGCACAACAACAAGTACACCTTTAATTAAATAATATAAAACCCTTTGAAACAACTTCTTAAACATATTAATCTAGATTATTCGTAATAATAAACCCGTTTGACTCGTGCCGAAATGCCCGTTAGCAATTCATATGAAATAGTACCAATTCGTCGAGATGCCTCAGTCACATCTGGAAATACAATTACTTCGTCTCCCTCTTTTGCATATACATCAGTCATATCAAGCATACACATATCCATACAAATATTACCTACCGTCCGAACCATTTGACCATTCACTAGCATTTCTCCAACTCCATTTCCAAAGCGTCTATTATAACCATCGGCATAGCCAATTTTCACAGTAGCAATAATGGAATCTCGCGTCAAAACACCTTTTCTATCGTAGCCGACAGTCTCTGTTTTTGGAATATGTTTGATTTGAGTTATTGTAGTTTTCAATATTCCAACTTCTTCCAAATCTAAATCTTGTGAACTCATGTCATAACCATAAAGACCTATTCCCAAACGAACCATATCCATATGGGCTTCTGGATACTGAGTGATACCCGAAGTATTGCAAATATGTCGAATAAAATCATAGCGCAAGGCATTTTTGATTTTATTGACTATAGTATTATAAACAGTAATTTGATGTGCTGTGAAATCAATCAAATCTTTTGATCCTGCTCCTACCAAATGAGAGAAAGCAGAAACAACTTTCACCTCTTTATTATTTATTAAAATATCAAGCAAATCTTCGATTTCGCTTTCCATAAATCCAAGTCTATGCATGCCTGTATCCAATTTCAAATGTATCGGATAATTCTGTATATTCTGATCTCTCAAATATTCAACAAATGCTTTAAGTATCCGCAAAGAATATATCTCAGGTTCAATATTATATTCGATAATATCATCAAATGCGCTTTCATGTGGACTTAGAACCATAATGGGCAATCTGACTCCTGCACGTCGCAATTCACTACCTTCATCTACAAATGCTACAGTCAAATAATCCACATTATTAAATTGCAATACGTTCGCCACCTCAAACGAACCACTGCCATATGAGAAAGCCTTAACCATTGCCATCATTTTCACAGAAGAATCTATTTTAGAACGGTATTGTTTAAGATTATGCTCCAACGCTTTCAAATTAATTTGCAAAACTGTTTCGTGCGATTTTTCTGTTAACCGACGACTTAGTGATTCTAATTTGAATTTTCGTGCTCCTTTAATTAAAACGACTGCATTCGAAAAATCCAATTGCGACAAACTTGCCAACAATTCTTCGGTACGATCGAAATAGTGAATGTTTGCTTTCGAAGTTGGAACAAATGATTTAAATCGACTACCAATCAAAACAATTTCTTCCAAAGAGACTGAACTAAGTAAATTATGTAATTTAATCTGAAATTTTTCGGTCCACTCTTCACCCTCAAAGTCACTTAAAACCAGGATCTTTCTTTCAAATTGATTTTGTTGATTCAAAAAATCCAAAGCAATATTGAGTGAAGCTAAATCATTTGAATACGTATCGTCAATAATACTACTGTGGTTCTTTCCCTTCTTAAGCTTTAGACGCATATCCAAAGACTTTAATGTGCGAATTCTCTCCTGGATAACATTGACGTCATATTCCATCTCCAGCATGAACAGTACGCAGGTAAGCGCATTATCAATTGAAGCTTTGTCCGTAAATGGAATTTCAATTTGAAATTCCAAATGCTCGTAGGCGAGCGACAGCTGAGAAGACAAATTTAAATTTAATATTGATTTTACTAGTAGCTTATCTGTCGGTAAAATCCCCCAACTAACTACGCGGGAGTCGGATAAAAACTCCTCAGAAAGTTGTGCAGAAGGCGCAATAATTTTTTCAGCGTGAGTAAACAACTTCCATTTCTCTTGTAGTTTTTCATCTTTCGAAGAAAAACCTTCCCTATGCGCTGTACCCAATGAGGTAAAAATCCCCCAATTTGGCTGAATCATTTTCTGCAAATAGTGCATTTCATCGCGCTTACTTATTCCTGCCTCAATAAAAGCCAATTCAAAATTATTCGCTAAATTCCATAGAGACAACGCCACACCAAGCTGTGAATTATAGCTTTTGGGACTTTGATACACTTTTTTATCCTCCTTGAGAAGTTGCACCAACCAATCCTTTACTATAGTTTTACCGTTACTTCCGGTAATGCCAACAATCGGTATATTAAGTGTATTCCGATGCCGTGTAGCCATGGCTTGCAAAGCGCGCAACGTATTTTCTACCCAAATAAAATTCGCAGCAGTATAAGAATTAATATTCAGATTTAAATCGGATACAACAAAATTTCGAATGCCTTTCTGATAAGCATCTTTTATATACTTATGTCCATCTTGATGACCCTTCAAGGCAAAAAACACACTTTGTTCTCCTGTATGTATTTTACGTGTATCGTACGCCAGCTTATCAAATGTCAAATCTGGATTTGGAAGTGTCTTTTTTAATAGTTTTAAACTTTCGAGGAAATCAGATATTACGTACATAGCTTTGTTGTTAATACAAATTTGACCATAATTTTTTAATATGTCTTCTATTTTTTCAAGATTTGTACTATGGAAGATCTCGAAAGAAATAAAAAGAAATATACTCCGCATCAAGCAAAATTAAAGATGGAAAATTATTGTGCATATCAGGAGCGCGCACAACAAGAAGTTCGTGACAAATTATATGATATGGGGTTGTATGAGAATGATGTAGAAAATATTATTGCAAATTTAATTTCTGAAAATTTCCTAAATGAAGAACGTTTCGCAAGAGCTTATGTGCGCGGTAAATTTCGAATGAAAGATTGGGGAAAAGTTAAAATTATACAACACCTAAAATCAAAGCGAATTACGCCACCATTGATTAAAATCGCACTAAAAGAAATCGATTATGACGAATATATAGAGAAGCTTGATCATCTTATCAAAATGAAAGCAGGTGATGATATCCAAAGATTATCATACACAGATAAAGCTAAATTGGTTCGCTATATTCAATCGAAAGGCTACGAGAGTGATTTAATTTTTCAAAGATTAAAAGATTAGTATTTTTCTTAAATGACAAAAATGTAACAGAATTAATATTTTGTTGAAACTAAGATTTATTTATTTTTACGGAATAATTCACATTATATCAAAAGATTAGACAGCTATACATGCGCATAAGACTTGTTAAGTATATACTTTCAGTTATTCTATTGTCTTGTTTGACTTACAAGACATCTTCTACTTTGCTGCATGCCGTTTCCCACGAAATTGAATTTTTAGAGCATTTTGTTGGAGAAAAGGAAACGAAAGAGGTTGAAAAATTATACGAGATAGAAGTCTTTTTTCAGTCGCACACTGGTTTTTTCTTTAGTTCAAATAGTCGCGAACTGGATTTTTTTGATCCCAAGAAAATGCTTCCTTTCCGACATTTCCATTTGCATTACCCGCCTCCAAATAATATAGCGTAAAAACTATATCTTTTATATATTAATACTAATTTACATTTAAAATCATATAACTATGACTATCAAAACTATCGTCATTATAAGTGCTATTTTGGGTATCGCTAACACAGCAAGTGCTCAACAAATAAACGAGAAAGAATTAAAAGTAAATGTTCAAACTATTTCTAAACCATTTGCTGTTTTAAACAGTTTAGAGCCCGTAACATTTAATTACAATACGGATAAATATAAAACACTCGAATTACCGAAAACAAAACAGTTTGGATTTACTGCAGAAAATGCGTCACCAGAAGTTGTTAAGACGCAATCCAAAATTTATAAAACTGGTAAAAATGCGACTAAAGCAATGAAATATGACGAAGTAAACAACGAAAACTTAATTCCTGTTTTAGTAGCTGCCATCAAAGAACAACAAGCCGAGATTACAGCTCTTCGCAAAGAATTAGAAAATTTGAAAAAAGCAGCTGAATAACGAAAGAATAAGGGGATTTTGATGAGCAAAATCCCCTTTACCATTTATAAACCAATTTGACTAATTGTAGAACTCTTTTTAGAAAGCATATACCAATGCTAATGATACTTGTGAAGCTGATTTTGTTGCTGTAGTGAAATCACTTTTCAAGAAAGGTTTTGAATCATTTGAATCAAATCTGAACTCAGGAATCAAAGACAATCCTCCATGAGTTAATTTTCCTGACAATGTCAATGAGGTTACAGATGCTCCATCAACCGCCCCCACATCTTTAAATTTAAAGTATTCACCTCTCGCCCCTATTTGAACATTCTCTGTAATACTATATTTTGGATACAATGCAACTCCTTGATACCCTCCATCTGTCTTGAATGAATAATCAGCAGCATTAAGACCTAATGAGAATTTTTCTGTAAAATCGTAACTAGCCACTAAATCATAAATAGTACCAGAAGAATATTCATCTTTTCCTCCTGCAGAAGAACCTGTCAAGAAATTAGCATATACACTTAATCCATCCACTGGAGCTAAACTCAATTGAGCACCAAAATGCGAGACACCGTTTAAATCTTTGTATTCATTCCAATCATTAAATAATCCAGCCATTAAAGACACTTTGTCAGAGAACGCAAAAGTACCTTTAATACCTGCATTTTGAAATGGTCCAGCTCCGAATAAATACGAAGTACTATAGTGAAAATTTGCAGCTGGTGAAATTACTTCATATCCAATGAATGTTCCCATAAAACCTGCTGTCATTGAAAATTTTTCTGTGAAAGCATAATCCATATAGAGATTTTGAATATGAAATGTATTGCTTTCATTAGCGCTCTCTCCATCTCCATTTAGAAGTGATTGGTATTGTCCACGAGGACCAAAAGATAATTCGCCTACGAATGAAGCTTTACCAGTTGATTTCTTTAAGCCTAAACTAATCATTCCTATAGAAATAGAATTATGATCGTTAGCAAAATATGTCCCGATATTTTCACCTTTTGCAAAATCATATTTGTAATAAGCATCAGCAGAGCCAGAAATTTCAATTCCACTAGTGTTTTCTTGCGCATAAGTGAATGCACCCATCATAAATAACGACAATAGTAAAGATTTTTTTCTCATAAACTTGTTTTTAATTTGTGTTAATAGGTTAATTAATCATTTTCAATAAAAATAATTCCATATTTAACAAAAATCACTTCAAATATTACATTATTTGCACTTATTATATTATGATTTTTAGTTTTCAATAAAATTATAAGACAAATAATGGAAATATTTAAATACAAAACAAGAATAATTGTGATTTTTAAATAAAAAACTAATTAAAAACTTTAATAATTATTCATTTTATTGATTTAAAACACATAATTACCTTAAATATCAGAACAAAAGAGATTAAAATATACTCAAAAACATTTTAGAAGATAAATTCTAAAAATAATTCTACTCAAAACTCAGATTTACAATTTTTATTATCTGTCCTAAAATTATTATCACTGATTATCAAACAAATGGAGCTTTTAAGCGGAAAAAAGCGCTTTTATTTTGAAAAACATTTTGCAGAAATGGATTATAGCTCTATATTTGCATCATCAAATCGGGACGGACGCGATGTTCATAACAAAATTGAAAGACTTAAAAAGCGAAAGTAGCTCAGTTGGTAGAGCACAACCTTGCCAAGGTTGGGGTCGCGAGTTCGAATCTCGTCTTTCGCTCCCAGAGTTGCCTAGGTGGTGGAACTGGTAGACACGCAGGACTTAAAATCCTGTTCCTGTTAAAGGAGTGCGGGTTCGATTCCCGCCCTAGGTACAAAGGCTTATCATATGATAAGCCTTTTTGCGTTTATAGCTATCCCATAACCACATCTATACAAACTTCCTTTGCAACACTTCGAACAAGTTATATTCAATATGTTACTTTTATTCCGCTAATCCTTGGAACAATTCAGTATCTTTATTCCTATCAACACATCAATCTATAGATTTTATGAGAAAAACATTTTTATTCAGCATACTCTTTGCATTATCGCTAAATGCATTTAGTCAACAAAACCCCGTCTTTCCAGGAAATTATGCAGATCCTGAAGCAATTATTTATAACAATACATATTGGATTTTCCCTACCTACTCTGCTCCTTATGATGAACAAATTAAATTTGACGCATTCTCCTCTAAGGATTTGGTATCTTGGAAAAAACACAGCAACATAATTGATAATATTGAGGTTAAATGGGCAAAACGTGCAATGTGGGCTCCTTCTGTAATAGAAAATAAAGGCAAGTATTATTTTTTTTTCGCAGCAAATGATGTACATCAAGGGCAAATTGGAGGAATTGGTGTGGCTGTATCCGATAAACCAGAAGGACCTTATAAAGATTTATTAGGAAAACCTTTAATAAGCGATATTATAAACGGAGCTCAGCCAATTGATCAATACGTTTTTAAGGATAAAGACGGAACTTTTTACATGTACTATGGAGGTTGGAAACACTGTAATGTGGTTAAGCTAAGTTCTGATTTCACAAAACTGCTACCCTTTGAAGACGGAAGTTATTATAAAGAAGTCACACCGAAGGATTACGTTGAGGGACCAACTATGTTTATTAAAGATGGAAAATACTATTTCATGTGGTCTGAAGGCGGCTGGACAGGTCCAGATTATAAAGTCGCGTACGCTATCGCGGACAACCCTTTAGGGCCTTTTGAAAGAATAAATACTATCCTTGAACAAGATCCTGCCGTCGCTACTGGCGCTGGACACCATTCTATAATTAAGATTCCAAACGAAGAAAAATATTATATCGTGTATCACAGACGACCTCTTGGTAAGACAAGCGCTCACGACCGTGTAACCTGTATTGATGAGATGAAATTCGATAAAGATGGTAAAATTTTGCCCGTTAAGATGACATTTACTGGGGTGAAACATCCTTTAAAATAATTGCAAAAACAAAGCCGTCTAAAATTTATTAATCGAGACGGCTTTGTTTTTATTTGCATTCCGCTTATAATCTTACAATCTCTCCTGATTTTACACTTTCATCACAGGCTAAAGCAATTTTTAAACTATTCAACGCATCATCCATTGATTTGGAAAGATCCCAATCGTTTTTGATTGCATCCCAAAAAAAACGCTGCTCACGATTGCATAATTCTTGGTGATCTGGTTCATCTGCAAGATTAATCCATTCGTCTTCTTTTACAAACTTATTATTTTCATCAATTAAAGCATGATGCACACGAATTGACTCTGTCTTAGTGTGCGCTTCTACAGAATCCGACTGACCATCTTTTGAAGCTGCGTTTGCAACTATAGAAACAGCACCCTTGGGACCGATGACATCTTTTACAAAGAAAGCTGTTTGGCTAACCATAGGCCCCCAGCCTGCCTCATACCATCCTACAGAGCCGTCATCAAAACGAATTTGTAACTGTCCATAATTGTAATTATCCACAGGAATATCATCCGTCAATCGCGCGCCAATAGCAGATACAGATACTGGTTTAGCAATGGTCATCTTACACATGATATCTATATAATGAACACCACAATCCACTATTGGGCTTAAGCTTTTCATTAAGTTACGATGTACATCCCACATATAACCTTGACTCTGTTGATTTAGGTTCATTCGAAATACCAAAGGCGAACCTAACTTTTTCCCCTCTTCTATGAATCGCATCCAAGAAGGATGATGTCTTAGGATATAACCAACTACTAATTTCTTCTTGGCTTTATTGGCTGCATCAATCACACGGTGAGCACCAATAACCGTGTCCGCAAGAGGCTTTTCAATAAACACATGGGCACCATTTTCAAATGCTTTGACTGCATAATCTTCATGTGTATCAGGATATGTAGAAATACACACAGCATCAGGATTTGTCGCTAATAATGCATCTTCGTAATCATCGAAAAGCGCATAATCAACACCCAATTGCTTTTGCAATTCAACTTTACTATTACCGCGAGACACTAAGCCTACAATTTCAAATTCTGAAAAGTCATGGTAAGCTTTGGCATGTGAAGCCCCCATATTTCCACAGCCTACAACTAATATTTTAATTTTATTCATTATACAAATGATTTCATCCCTGGCCTTGCAATTTCAAAAGTATCCTCTGGCATATCCCACGAATAGGCATTTGAATTCGGACTTAAAACCTCTTGTGAGGATAATATTTGTTCTAGTGTTATACGTTTACCGGTGTATGCAGATACTTTCCCCCAAATGGCGAATAAAGTAGAGTTTACCATATGGTCACCATCATTGATTGTTTTTCCACTACGTACAGCTGCGACCAATTCATCATGTTGCGTTTGATACATATTATTCGAAGCACCTGAATATTCGAATGGTTTATCACCGTGAATTTTGTAAGAACTCATAATATTTACATCAACATTCCCTTTGGTTCCTAATACTTCAACAGAATTACGGCTATCAGTTCCACTTTGTTGTCTACCAAAATGTATACCTTTTACCCCATCACCATAATCATACTCTACGGCAAAATGATCGTACCCATTACCTAGCGCATCCCATTTCCATGTTTGTCTACCCCCTGTAGCGAATACGGATTTAGGCAATCTATTTTGCATAATCCAGTTCATATAATCTAAACTATGCACGGTCTGTTCAATAATTAAATCCCCGGCATAACGCTGGAAGTAATACCAATTTTTTAACTGATACTGCATTTCATTATACTGTGCCAATCTCGGTTTAACCGTATTTTCACCCCCACATCTAAAAGTTGTGACCGAACGAACATCCCCAATATCTCCTCCTAAAACACGCTTCATGATTTCGCGATTTGGTACGAGGTAGCGAAAGCAAAAACCAGACACTATATTTAAATTCTGTTCTTTAGCAGCTTTTACACTCTCCATAACTCGCTTTAATCCTGGAATATCAATAGCTACAGGCTTCTCGCAAAAGATATGTTTACCTTTTGAAACTGCATATTCCATGTGGTCGGGTCTAAAGTTTGGCGGACTACACAACAATACGATATCAACATCCGTATCAATCAATTGCTTGTAACTTTCGAAACCCAAAAATTGTCTTTCTTTAGGCACATCAACTCTAGCGTTATCCTTTCTTTGTGCAAGTTTTAAAGCTTGATCCAGCTGCTCAGGAAAGACATCAGCTAAAGCTGTAACAATTACATCTCGGTCTGCAGTCATTGCTTGTACTAGAGCTCCTACTCCTCTTCCTCCACACCCCACTAAGCCGACTTTGATTTTTCGATTCATAGGTATAGAATTAGCCATGGAAGCAAATGGTAAGCTACCAATTACTAGACCACTTGTTTTGATAAAATTTCGTCTAGAGTATTTCATGCTATAAATATGCAACATTTAAAAATTTTTAGAAAGTTGAAAGTCATTAGTTTCCATTTTTATAACAGAAAACATCAAAAATATTACATATTTTCACGCAGCAATGGTATAAACTATGGAAAGCACACAAAATTTAGAACCACTTATTACCAATAACACCGTAATTGTCGGAATTTTAATGGCAATTTTAGGTTTAGTATTTTACACATCAAATATTAACAACAAATTTATTAAAGGATTTTACGATATGATCCCTCCTTTGTTGCTCTGCTACTTTTTACCAGGATTATTAAATTCGTTTAATGTTTTCGATGGTGCTAATTCGCCACTAACAACGATTGGAAGTCGCTATTTTCTTCCAGCCTGCTTGATTTTATTTATACTCAATTTAGATATTAAAGAAATGTGGGCATTGCGCAAACGCGCAGGCTTGATGTTTATAACAGGTACAATTGGTGTTTTATTGGGCGGACCTCTGGCTGTATGGTTGACCGCACTTGTCGCTCCTCAGGTTGTGGGTGGTATAGGCCCCGATGAAGTATGGCGAGGATTGGGGACTTTAGCGGGATCTTGGATCGGAGGCAGCGCGAATCAAGTGGCATTGAAGGAAATTCTTCAACCCTCACCAACACTATTTTCTTCCATTATAGCTGTTGATGTTTTTGTAGCCTACACGTGGATGGCTCTCTTGTTGTATGGCGCTGGCAAAAGCAAAATGATGGACAGATTTTTCAAAGCTGATTCGCAAGATGTGGATGAATTGATGGTAAAACTGGAAAAGAAAGCGCAAGAAAATGCTAAAATGCCACAAACGAAAGACATTATTTTGATGTTGTCTGTTGCTTTTGCAGGCACAGGGCTTGCAACTTTTTTAGCTGAACCTGTTGCTGCGTACATAGCAGAAAATCACCCACAATTGGAAACATTTTCATTGACAAACACCTTCTTTTGGATTGTTTTATTTGCCACAATTATTAGTATAATATTATCCTTTACGCCAGCACGTAAGTTGGAAAACGTTGGTGCTTCCAAAATGGGTACCGCTCTATTATATATGCTAATCGTGACGATTGGTATGCAAATGGACATTTTAGCCATTCTAGACAATCCAGGACTTTTTATAGTAGGTATTTTATGGATTTCCTTCCATGCTTTATTACTTATATTAGTAGCTAAGATTTTTAAAATTCCTTTTTTCTATTTTGCCGTCGGAAGTATGGCTAATGTGGGAGGTGTAGCATCAGCTTCGGTAATGTCAGCTGCATTCCATCCATCATTGATTTCTGTAGGTGTTATTTTATCTGTATTTAGCTATGCTATTGGAACATACGCTGGCTGGCTAACAGCTATACTTATGCAATTGGCTTCTCAAATTTAGAAATATTTAGAATTTAAAATAAGAGCGATAAAGTTTACATCTATCGCTCTTTCTTTTTTCATAAATGCCCGTTTAAATAATAATCGCTATTTTAGAAGACACTTAATCATTATGGGCGAAAATATTTTTTACGAAGGGCAGGTATTATGGTCTCAAATTGACGCAAACCGTCATTTAAGGCATTCTGCATACGCGGATTTTTGTGCGCAAGCTCGAAGCAATATGCTCACAAAGGCAGGATTATCATTAGACGAATTTGCTAAGCAAAAAATTGGTCCTATTTTATTTAGAGAAGAACTAATCTACAAACGTGAAGTGAAACTTGATGAATACATTAAGGTTAGTACCGAATTAAGTAAATATAACACCTCGAATGGTCGATTTTCTTTTGTACACAAAATCCTAAAATCTAACGGAGATATAGCTGCTACAGTGAACGTCGATGGTGCATGGCTCGATTTGGTCGCTAGAAAACTAACCTCACTTCCTGAAAATTGGAAGCCCATACTACAAAACATTCCTAAATCACCTGACTATTTAGAAGTAAATGAATAAAATTTTTCTTGCATCTGCACTTTTGTGTGCATGTTGCTTAATTGCATCTCCATCAAAAGCACAATTGATGCGTGCTAAAGACTTGTACACAAAAGCTGACTCCCTAAGAGGGCAATTGACACCTTTACGAACTTGTTACGATGTACAATATTACCATCTGGATGTCAAGGTTGATCTTGAAAACAAGTTTATATCAGGCTCTAACCTATTTAAATTTAAAGCTGTAAATGATTTTAAAAAATTACAGTTTGACCTTTTTGATAACTTATCTGTTGATAAAATTGAATACAAAGGCAAAAAGTTGAAGTTTACCCGCGAATTTAACGCTGTTTTTGTGACGTTTCCAGAGCACATCAAAAAAGACCAAATAGAATCTTTCAAAGTGTATTATTCGGGCAATCCTATTCAGGCTACAAGAGCACCTTGGGATGGTGGATTTGACTGGAAAAAAGACAGCAACGGAAAACATTTTGTAGCTACTGCAGTGCAAGGACTTGGTGCAAGTGCTTGGTGGCCGAACAAAGATCATCTTTCCGATGAGCCAGATAGTATGTTGATTTCGGTCGCAGTACCCAAAGGTTTGATGAATGTTTCAAACGGTAGGTTGATCAGAACTGAAGTATTAGACAATAATTATACAAAATACCATTGGCGGGTAACAAAGCCTATCAATAACTATAACATATCACTAAATATTGGTGATTATGTACGTATCCATGAAAAGCTGAAAACCGAAGACGGGTTGATGGATGTAGATTATTATGTGCTGAATGAAAATGCAACAGCAGAAAAAATCAACCACTTGAAAAAGAATGTAGCTGAGACATTAGAAGCATTAGAATATTGGTTTGGTCCATATCCATTCTTTGAAGACAGTTACAAAATCGTGGAAACAGCACATCTGGGCATGGAGCACCAATCTGCTATTGCCTATGGTAATAAATATCAAAATGGTTATTTGGGACGTGATGGATCAAACACGGGCTGGGGAAAAAAATGGGATTTCATCGTAGTGCATGAGTCGGGACACGAATGGTTTGGAAATAACATAACAGCTAAAGATTTAGCAGATATGTGGATTCACGAAAGCTTCACCAACTATTCCGAAGCGTTATTCATTGACTATCATTACGGCAAAGAAGCTGGTCAAGCATATGTCTATGGAAATCGCTCGGGGATAAGAAACGACACACCTTTACAAGGTCCTTATCACGTAAATAAAGAAGGTTCGGGGGATATGTATGTCAAAGGCGGCGTACTATGGAATATGGTACGCACAATAATCAGCGACGATGCTAAATGGAGATTTATTCTAAGAAGCTTGAACAGAGATTTCAAGCACAAACAGGTAGATTATAATGATATTTTGAATTATGTTTCTCAACATGCAAATTATGATTTTAGTAAAGTTTTTGAGCAATATATTCAAAACACTACCATTCCTACACTCGAAGTTAAGTTTCAAACAAACGGCGATGTATTTGCAAGATGGAAAACAAATGTAAAAAATTTTAAAATGCCAATTCACTTGGGATTGGATAGACCTACTTCGCGTGTAAATTTAACAGATGAATTTTCTAAAATTGATATTAAAGGATTAACAAAAGATAATTTAAAAATTGATACACATAACTATTATATCAAAGTTCAATTACAATAAAAACGCTTCAAAAGTCGTTAAATACGCATTGAGGAATAGAATATCAATTTCAATATAAAAAAGATAACTAATTGTAGGATTTTATGGCAATCCTACTATCATTATCAGTTTTTTTTAATTAATTTTGTTCAAATTTTACACAAAGAATCAGGACTTTTTAAATGGGTTTATTCAATTGGTTTACGCAAGAAGTTGCGATTGACTTGGGGACGGCAAACACCCTAATTATACATAACGACAAAGTAGTAGTGGATGAACCTTCAATAGTGGCATTTGACCGCACTACCAATAAAGTAATTGCTATTGGTAGACAAGCGATGCAAATGGAGGGTAAAACACATGACAATATAAAAACAGTTAGACCTTTACGCGATGGTGTTATTGCAGATTTTACTGCTGCTGAAGCACTTATACGCGGCATGGTTAAGCTAGTTAACAATGGTAAATCTTGGTTCTTCCCTTCTTTACGAATGGTAGTATGTATTCCTTCAGGAATTACAGAAGTAGAAAAACGTGCTGTGCGTGACTCTGCTGAAATTGCTGGAGCGAAAGAAGTATATCTTATCCATGAACCAATGGCTGCTGCTGTGGGTATTGGTATCGATGTAGAGGAGCCTGTAGGAAATATGATTATTGATATCGGTGGCGGTACTACTGAAATCGCAGTAATTGCATTATCAGGAATCGTATGTGACCAATCTATTCGCGTAGCTGGTGACAATTTTGACTCAGATATCGTACAATATATTCGCCGTCAACACAATATTATGATCGGTGATCGTACGGCTGAAAAAATCAAAATCGAAGTTGGTGCTGCTCTTCCAGAGCTTTCAGATCCACCAGCGGATTTTGCAGTTCAAGGTCGTGATTTGATGACGGGTATCCCAAAACAAATCACAGTTTCATATACAGAAATTGCGCACTGTTTGGACAAATCGATTTCGAAAATCGAAGAAGCAATTTTAAAAGCTTTAGAAATTACTCCTCCAGAATTGTCAGCTGACATTTATCAAACTGGTATTTATTTGACTGGTGGTGGAGCTTTATTAAGAGGTTTAGACAAACGTATCCAAGCAAAAACGAAATTGCCTGTCCATGTCGCTGAAGATCCTCTTCGCGCGGTTGTTCGTGGTACCGGTATTGCATTGAAAAACATTGGAAGATTCAAATTCTTAATGCAATAATCATTTCGATATAAGATATTTAAGCGCGATATAGATAAGTAAAACTTCTTCTATATCGCGTATTTGTTAATAGTAAATTAAACTTTTAGTCAACAACAATACATGAAAAATCTGTGGCTTTTCTTGGTCCGATATAATGCCTTTTTTTGGTTTATACTATTTTTCGTGTCAGCTTTAGCTTTGGTTGTTAACAATAACAATTACCAGCGTTCCTCTTTCATCAACTCCTCAAATTTAATTGTTGGATCTTTTTTTACAAAATTCAATTCTTGGAAAGAATATATGCATTTGGCAGAATCTAATAAAGATCTTTTGGATGAAAATGCACTTCTTAGACATCAACTGCAAGAATTAAGAAGTAGAGATACCCTTTTTGAAGCTTTGAATACCGACTCACTTGACAATCCTAGTCGTTATGAATTCATAGTTGCTTCTGTTGTAAATAATAGTGTACACCAGAAAAACAATTATATTACTATTAACAAAGGATCACGTGATGGAATTCAAAAAGATATGGGCGTTATCTCATCTACTGGCGTGGTAGGCACGGTTTTGAATGTCTCACCTAATTTTAGTACAATTAAATCGTTGCTGCACAAAACTGAGAAAATTTCAGTTTCGATAGACTCTACGTCGTCAGCATTTGGTTCATTGGTGTGGGGTGACAATACCGAATCAAGATTTGCTATGGTTAGAGATATTCCTAATCATGTAAAATTATATGTTGGACAGCCAATTTATACATCTGGTTTTTCATCGAAATTTCCTAAAGGCATAAAGGTGGGTTATATTGTGCAAACAGATATTGTATCTGGAGGATCATTCAAGGATGTACGAATATTACTGACAACTAAATTTGAAAAACTGACACATGTATATATTGTCAAAGACAAATTGGCTAAAGAAAAGGTAGAATTAGAAACATTAAGCGAGCAAAACGATGGCTAAAATTGTACTTTTCAATATTATTCGATTTTTAGTGTTGATCCTTATTCAGGTTGCAGTATTAAAGAATATAGGCTATTACAATCTAGCAGTAGCATTCCCTTATATTTTAATCGTTCTGCTACTACCCATCGGAATTCCGAATATTCTGCTTTACGTATTGGCATTTTTGACGGGATTAAGCATTGATGCATTTTACGATAGTATAGGAATTCATGCAGCAACCTGTGTTGCACTTGCTTTTTTCAGGATATTCTTTCACAAAATTACCATAGAATTAGACGAACAAGAATCCTTTAATACACCGTCGTGGGGAAACATGGGCTTTAAATGGTATTTAACTTATATTTCGCTTTCTATTCTCATTCATCACGTAATATTGTTTTTTGTGGAAGCCTTTTCATTCCATAACTTTATACAGACAGTGCTAAGTATTGCATTTAGCTCTATATTCACATTAGTCCTTATTTTTGTAATAAGTCTATTGACTTATCATAAAAAATCACGTGTAATAAATTAAACTTCGATGAATCATGAATAGTTTTTTTGAGAGAAAATATGTTATTCAGGGAATCATCCTCATTATAGCAATTACGTTAGTAGCACGATTATTTTATTTGCAAATAATCGATGATTCCTATTTATTATCAGCCAATAACAATGTCTTACGTAAAGTAATAGAATACCCAGCTCGAGGAGTTATTTTGGATCGTAATGGTGAAATTTTAGTTCAAAATGAACCTGTCTATGACCTTATGGTTACACCTAGGGAGGCAAAAAATATTGATACGGCATTGCTTTGCCAACTGATTGGAATTGATAAAGAGGGATTTGATAAACGTATGAAAAAGGCGCGTGATCATTCGCCATATCGAGCTTCTCTTTTCGAAAAATTAATTCCCAAGGAAACTTTTGCTATACTCCAAGAACATATGGACAAGTTTCATGGATTTTACACAGTGGATCGAAATATACGTACTTATCCAGATAGTGTAGCAGCACAGTTTTTAGGTTACATTCAAGAAGTAAACGATAAAGATATAGAGCGTTCAAATGGATTTTACCGATCGGGGGATTATATTGGTGCATCGGGTGTCGAACGTTCTTATGAGGAATTGTTACGAGGCACGCGTGGTGTAAAAAACCAAATGGTGGATGCTTTGAATCGTCCGCAAGGTGCATTCATGGACGGGAAATACGATACATTAGCTATTTCGGGAGAAGGATTAATCTCTTCATTGGATAAAGAAGTACAACTTCTTGCTGAAAAATTGATGCGGAATAAATTGGGATCAGTTGTTGCCATTGAGCCTTCGACAGGTGAGATTTTAACTTACGTAAGTAGCCCAAGCTACAATCCAAATCTTATGGTAGGTCGTGAAAGAGGCAACAATTACATGAAAATGCTTCATGATCCTTATAAGCCTATGTTCAATCGCCCCATACAGGCTTCCTACCCTCCTGGATCAATTTTCAAAGTAGTAGCCGCACTTACTGCACAACAGGCAGGACTTATTACGCCCCAAACAATTTTTAATTGCCCAGGAGGATATCGCTATGGTCGAAATGCGATTATGCGATGTACACACGTTGACGGTCCCACTGATCTAGTCAGATCTATCCAAAAGTCTTGTAATACATACTATGGTTATGTATATGCGCATATGTTGGACAAACGTGGGATGCCAACATATCAGGCATATGATTTATGGCGCGATGGATTATTACAATTTGGCCTTGGACAACCATTAGGCATTGATTTACCAGGTGAAAAAGGTGGTAACGTATATTCCGCAGAATATTATACGAAGAATTTCGGTAGCAATAAATGGACTTCGAGTTACAATATATCACAATCGATTGGTCAGGGGCAATTAGGTATTACTCCGTTGCAAATGGCGAATGTCACGGCGATTGTTGCCAATCGAGGATATTATTATAGACCTCATCTTATAAAAGGCATAGGTGAAAAAAAGATTATTAAAAAAGAATTTACGGAGAAGATTTGGGCTGGTGTAGATTCGAAGCACTTTGAACCAGTAATCGAAGGAATGAGTCGAGCGGTTTCCTCGGGTACAGCTGCTGCTTCAAAAATTCCGGGAATAGAGATGTGTGGTAAAACAGGAACTGTACAGAATCCACACGGTGAAAATCATGCTGTTTATTTTGCTTTTGCACCAAGAGATAATCCGAAAATTGCGATAGCTGTATTCGTTGAAAATGCTGGTTATGGCGGTACTTGGGCGGCTCCAATTGCAAGTATGATTATTGAAAAATATATTCGCGATACCATTAGCTTGCCAAAACATATTCAAGATCGTGTAATGAATGCCGTTATTTTACCTAAAGTAAAAACTAAAGAAGTAAAACCACAGGTTAAGCAAAAACAAGACAGCACAAATAACACTAAAGGTTCAACTGGAACAACTAAACAAGCTGCTAATCACAAGACAAATAGCGGCAATATATTGGTTCATCACAGCCAAGTGAGAAGAAACTATGAACAACGATAAGAAAGGATTTTTGGGTAGAATTGATTGGATAACCATTTTAATATGGTTGGTCTTGTGTCTTATTGGCTGGTTCAATATACATGCTGCAGTTTATGACCCCGAAAACCCGGGATTATTTAGCATGGCTACGAATTATGGGAAGCAATCGATCTATATTTTCACAGCTTTAATCATTGGATTTAGTATACTAATAATCGACCAAAGATTCTTTATTTCAGCCACACCTTTTATTTATATCGTAGTTGTGCTGTTATTAGTTGCTGTATTGGTCGTTGGTCGAAATGTTGGAGGAAATCAGGCTTGGATTCCAATAGGAAGCTTTCGTTTACAACCTTCCGAATTTGGAAAATTAGCAACCTGTCTACTTCTAGCATACTTTTTAAATACCCAGACTAACAAAAACCCTACATTAAAAGGCTTAGTAGTTGGTGCTTGTATTGTACTATTTCCGGTTTTTTTGGTTATGCTACAACCAGATACAGGCTCTGCGTTGGCATTCTTTTCGTTAATTTTCGTTTTCTATAGAGAAGGCTATGTGAGTACCAAACTACTTATTTTTGGTGGATTAGCTATTTTACTCTTCATTATGGCATTGTTGATCAATCAATGGATACTCATTGGAATTATAGCTGCCGTGTGTGTAATATTTATATTTCTTCTTGGCAAAAAACGAAAGTATTTGATTGATATAGGTGTTATTTTCGCTGTTGCAAGTATATATGTACTTAGTGTGGATTTTGCCTATGAAAATGTATTGCAATCTCATCAGCGAAATCGTATTGATATTATTTTAGGTAAAATGGATGACCCAAAAGGTCAAGGTTATAACCTAAATCAATCTAAGATTGCTATTGGCTCTGGTAAAATATTTGGAAAAGGCTATCTTCAGGGTACACAAACCAAGTACAATTTTGTCCCAGAACAAAGTACAGATTTTATTTTTTGTACGGTAGGTGAAGAATGGGGATTCGTAGGTTCAGTGACTGTAATAGCAATTTACATCTTCTTACTCATGCGAATCATTCATATCGCCGAACGGCAACGAACTACATTTGCTCGGGTATATGCCTACGGAGTCGCTTCTATCCTATTTTTCCACTTCTTTATTAATATTGGGATGACAATTGGGATTGTACCAGTAATTGGGATTCCATTGCCTTTTATTAGCTACGGTGGGTCATCTTTGTGGAGCTTTACGATATTATTGTTTATTCTTTTAAAATTTGATTCGACAAGAAAAGGACTTTCACCGAATTAAATTACTATAAAGTTCGCAAGTAATTAAATTTAGTCCCTTCGACTTTTTCCATTTTGGTCACAAATGAATTTACTTGCATTTTGCGCATTTCAACTGTCATGGTGCACGCATTATCAAATTGTTGGTCTAATACAGTGATATTTTCATCCTTGACGATGCGCATTACATCATTCATAACCAAATATTCAAAATCTATTTGATAAACATCATTTACAGTCTTCTCAACAATTACTGCATTTGCCAAAGCTTCTTGTGCAGCAGTTTTGTAGGCATTAATTAGGCCAGGTACGCCCAATAATGTTCCCCCGAAATAACGAACTACGACTACGAGAATATTTGTAACGTCTTTGGATAATAAGACATTTAGTATTGGTCTACCTGCAGTTCCTGATGGTTCACCATCATCATTGAGACGAAAAACCGTCCGATCTGGAGACAAGCGATACGCCCAACAATGGTGTCTAGCCTTTGGATGCAAAGATTTTAGTTCAGCAATAATTTCTTTGAGCTTATTTTCATCCTTAAAAGGATAAGCATAAGCTATAAATTTACTTCCCTTGTCACGGAAAATTCCTTCCGCAGTTTCCTCAATTGTAAAATACGTATCTTCAAATAAACTCACAGGTATGCAATTAATAAAATAGAAATTACAGCCAATACCAAACCTATTTTGTTGGTAAAGCTCAACTTTTCATTAAACATAAAAACTCCCACTAAACTTCCCAAAACGATAACACCTACATTCATAGCTGTAAAAACTATGGATGGATTCTCCGAAATTGCTCGGTGTGCCTTCATGTAATAATAAATATTTGCAAAGTTAAACAAACCCAAAATCAATCCCCAAACAATTGCCGATTTATCCAACGAATCCTTTTTCCAACCAACTTTATATGCTAAGATCAGCGCAGCAAACAGCATAGCTCCAATAAAAACAACAAACATCGATGTGGTATATGGGATTTCCTTGTATTGCGCTATTTGTTTGAATAATATATCTATAAATCCCATACCCACGAAAACTATTATTGGATATATGGAGTTAGTTGATGTATTGGTGTATGATTTCTTTGTCCAGCCGACTGAACAGCCTACCGCGACCAAACCTATCACAATACCTATAATTTTATTAAGATGTATTACCTCCTTAAAAAGAACAAAGGATGCAATTAATGGAACAAACAAAGACATGCGTTGAGCTACATCTGTCTTCACAATACCACTGTATTTTACAGCCAGTGCGATAAAAATAAACAAGGTGGGTAAAAGTATGCTTAATGGAATATAGAATTGATAAGGTAATTTTGTCCAATTCAAACCGGCCAACGATGGATCAAACAGGAAATAAGTCAGTAATACCGTTGTAGGATAATTCCATAGTACCAACTGTTGTACATCGACTTGCCTTTGCCTAGCTATCTTTATAAGTACACCAACGATTACACTACAACAGACACTTATCAAAACATATATCATATAACAACTTTTTTTTACGATTACAATTATATCAAATAAAATTGAATTAGACATATCGTAAAAATCAGCTATATAATCGACAAATTATCATTCAATTTACGATATTTTTCAACCAAAAAATGATTAAAAATTAATCAAAAAATAAGCCTATTTTTTATATAATAATTAGACAAATAAAATTCATTAAAAAAATCTATAAACTCATTTAAAATCACAATTAAGGCACATTTTTAAATTAAATGAATGAATTTATACATTATTTTCAATAAAAATATAGTGATTTTTATGTTTAAAAAAACGTCAATTTTTACCCTAATAAATGATATGAAAAAACATTTTTTAATAAAATATTTTGCATTTATAAATTATTAGTCTACCTTTGGAATATCAAAACGAGAACATGAAAAACTTTAACACATATTATTTTAACTTCTTTTATTTTAGCAATAAGAGCTGGGACAACTAATTGTGTAATTGTTAAAACATAACTACTAAGTCCCGGTTTGAAAACTGGGACTTTTTTTTGTGAACATAAAAACAACATGAGTATAAAAATTGCAATTCAAGGTGTTAAAGCATCATTCCACGAAGAAGCTGCTTACAAATATTTCGGTCAAGATATCGAAACAATTGAGTGTGGTTCTTTCAAACAAACCTGCGAAATGCTTAAACAAGGTAAAGCAGATTATGTGGTAATGGCAATCGAAAATTCCATTGCAGGAAGTATCCTACCGAATTACAATCTGTTGAGAGATTACAGATTCCACATTATCGGTGAAGTACATCTGAATATTCAACAAAATCTTTTGGCTTTGCCAGGCGTGAAGTTGAGTGACATTCAAACTGTGGAGTCCCACCCTATTGCAATCCGTCAATGCGATGAGTTTTTGGGAGAACACCCAGAATGGACAATTAAAGAAGGAATGGATACTGCGGGCTGTGCTAAGAAAATTGCAGAAGATAAATTGACTTCAACAGCAGCTATCGCAAGTGAATATGCAGCTAAAATCTATGGTCTTAATATTTTAGAAAAGAGAATTGAGACACATAAAAAAAATGCAACGCGTTTTCTTATTCTAGCAAACGAAGTAGTAGAACAGAAAAATGCGAATAAAGCTTCTTTATCATTTCAAACAGGTAATGCAGTTGGTTCATTAGCTGCTGTATTACAATGTTTCGCAGAACAAAATGTAAATCTGAGCAAAATCCAATCGATGCCAGTAGTCGGTCGTCGCAATGAATATGATTTCTATGTCGATGTAGAATGGAAAAAACAATCAGACTTCGATGCAGCCATTCGCAAAGTACTGAAGCATACGGTGAATTTTAGTATCATGGGCGAATACATTAAAAACGAAAAAGTATAACACAAACATATCAGCGTAACTAATCAAATTGTAAATAAAAAAATTGAAATAAAAATGAAACATTCATTAGAAATCCAACCATTAAATTCTTGGATAAATACAGACGGTAAACCATTAATTATATCAGGTCCATGTAGTGCAGAGACTGAAGAGCAATTATTATCTACAGCACACTTACTAGCAAATACAGGTAAAGTTCATGTATTACGTGCAGGTATTTGGAAACCACGTACACGTCCAGGAGAATTTGAAGGTATCGGAAGTATTGGATTAGAATGGTTGAAACGTGCAAAAGAAGAAACTGGTCTATTAACTGCGACTGAGGTTGCAACAGCTCAACACGTAAAAGAAGCGCTAGATTCTGGCGTTGATATCTTATGGATTGGTGCGCGTTCGACAGCAAACCCATTCACTGTTCAAGAAATTGCTGATGCGATCAAAGCATACGGTAAAGATGTTCCAGTTATTGTTAAAAACCCTGTCAACCCAGATTTGTCGCTATGGATTGGTGCATTAGAGCGTGTTAATGGTGCTGGAATCAAGAAAATTGCTGCTATCCACCGCGGTTTCTCATCATACGAAAAAACTGCTTTCCGTAATGAACCAATGTGGGATTTAGCGATTCAATTGAAAACAATCGCTCCAGAATTACCTATTATCAATGATCCTAGCCACATCTGTGGTAACCGTGAATTGATTCCTTACGTTGCGCAAAAAGCAATGGATATGGATATGCAAGGTTTCATCATCGAATCACACATCGATCCTTCAGTAGCTTGGACAGATGCAAAACAACAAGTTACGCCTGCTGCTTTAGCAGAATTGTTAGATAATCTATCATACCGTCAACCTGAATCTGCAGACCCTGCTTTCTCTGATAAATTAGCAGAATTACGTTCACAAATTGACAAATTGGATGACCAAATCTTAAAGTTAATTGGTGATCGTATGAAAGTAGCGGAGAAAATCGGCGAATACAAACGTGATAACAATGTTACTATTTTACAAGTTTCTCGTTGGGATGAAATTATTCAAAAACGTGTTCAATTAGCTAAAGCATTAAATTTGGGTGAAGATTTCTCAGTGAAATACTTAGAGTTATTGCACAATGAGTCAATCCGCAAGCAAAATGAGATTATGAACGTTAATACAGCTACGGAGGCATAATGAGTCAAACAAGCATTAAGCTATCTCATTCAACAAAAAAATTAAGTGGCACGGTACAACTTACTGGCTCTAAGTCAGAGAGCAACCGTGCTCTTATTATACAAGCATTAAGTAAAGGCAAAGTTTCTATTGAAAATCTTTCGGAAGCTGATGATACTGTATTATTGACAAGAGCCATAAAAGATGCAAACGCAGAAGGCGAAGGTCAAAAAACAATTGACATAGGTCCAGCTGGAACTGCGATGCGTTTTATGACGTCCTATTTGAATCTGATTCCGGGTGATTTTATACTGACTGGTTCAGAACGTATGCAACAACGTCCGATTGGTATTTTAGTGGATGCATTGAAGACTATTGGTGCGGATGTGCATTATGTCAAGAAAACAGGCTATCCTCCTTTACATATTGAAGGCAAATTATTTCAAGGCAAAGATAAAGTAAGCATCAAAGGCGATGTAAGTAGTCAATACATCTCTTCGCTCCTATTGATAGCGTCATCTTTGAAAAAAGGTTTGACTATTGAAATTGAAGGGGAATTGACATCGCGTCCTTATGTAACAATGACCTTAAATATGCTTGCTGAAGCGGGTATTCAACACACTTGGGAAGGCAATAATATTCAAATTCTTCCACAAGAGGCGAAAGAAGCAACGATTTACGTAGAACCAGACTGGAGCGCAGCTTCATACTGGTATGCTATGGTTGCCTTGGCTGAAGAAGCTGAAGTCAGACTTCCAGGATTGAAGAAAAACAGTCTGCAAGGTGATATCGCGATCTCTGAAATCATGGAACATTTTGGCGTGAAAACGACTTTCGAAGAAAAAGGAATTTTGCTCCAGAAAACAGCTTTACAATCGGATAAAACGTTATTTGATTTGAAAGAATGTCCTGATTTAGCGCAAACTGTAGTTGTTGTTGCCGCTGTTTTGAAACGCAATGTATCTTTTACAGGTTTAGAAACCTTGAAAATTAAAGAAACAGACCGTATCGCTGCATTGCAAAATGAAATCGGAAAATTTGGAGCTACATTTACAGAAGATAATGAAGTTTATCATTTGAATACCGATAATGTACAAGAGCCTGAAGCAATTTCGATAGCGACGTACGAAGACCATAGAATGGCAATGGCATTTGCACCTTTGGCTTTAGTTTTCAAAGAAATCCAAATAGAAGAACCACACGTGGTTGAAAAATCATATCCAATGTATTGGGATCATTTAACAGCACAAGGTTTTTCCATAGCAGATTAAAATAACGCTGATTGTCATTTTGAACGAGCTTCAAAATAATGAGAAATCTATCAGAAAGGATAACTGTTAATTGCATAGATTTCTTCTAACGTCGGAATGACAGGATGTAAAATTATTAGTCGGCAAATAGTATATTTACGCTACTAAAATCAAATTATGGCAGGAAATTCATTCGGCGATTTATTTAGAATAACCACATTTGGTGAGTCCCATGGCAAAGCAATTGGCGTTATTGTAGATGGTTGCCCCTCAAATATTGAAATTGACGAAGCATTTATTCAATCTGAATTGGATAAACGCAAGCCTGGTCAATCAAAAATCACAACACAACGCAAAGAAAGCGATACCGCGCAAATTTTATCAGGAGTTTTCGAAGGAAAATCTACAGGTACACCAATTTCGATTGTGATTCCCAACGAAGACCAACGTTCTAAAGATTACTCTCATATCTCAGATAAATTCCGTCCTTCGCATGCCGATTACACATATCAAATGAAATATGGAATTCGTGATTACAGAGGTGGAGGTCGTTCTTCAGCACGAGAAACAGCAGCTCGTGTAGCGGCAGGTGCTATCGCCAAGTTATTTTTAAAACAACAGGGTATTGAGATTTTTGCGCATGTCTCTGGAGTAGGTCAAATTGAAGCACCAAATGTGGATTCTTCGGATTTGAACGCTTTGTTAGAAACACGTGAATCGAATATCGCTCGTTGTGCTGATCCCGCAACTGCCAATGAAATGATTGATTTCATTGATAATATCCGCAAAAATGGCGATACTGTTGGTGGACGTATTTCTACTATTATTAGAGGTGTGCCTGCAGGATTGGGCGAACCTGTATTTGACAGATTACATGCGGAATTAGGCAAAGCTATGTTGAGCATTAATGCCGTTCATGGATTTGAATACGGTTCTGGATTTGAAGGTTCGAGAATGCAAGGTTCTGAACACAATGATATTTTCATTACTGAAAACGACAAGGTAGTGACCAAAACTAACTTCTCAGGAGGTATACAGGGAGGTATTTCTAATGGTATGGATATCACATTCAAAGTAGCTTTCAAAGCTGTAGCAACTATTATGCGTGATCAAAATACCTTGAACCAAGCAGGCGAAGAAACAACCATTTCGGGCAAAGGAAGACACGACCCATGTGTAGTTCCTCGTGCGGTAATAATTGTTGAAGCAATGGCAGCTTTAGTTATTGCAGACCAATTGTTGAAGCAAAGAGCTTATACAAATATTTAAAATAGTTTCCGTATTTTCACGGAAACTATTTAACCTTTTATTACCTATGAAATCTTTATTCATCACCTTTCTTAGCTTTATGCTATTTTTCGTTGTGCAAGCTCAAGAGCAATATGCCACAACGAAAGATGGAAAGAAAGTATTACTTCGATCCAATGGCACTTGGGAATACGTGAATAGTAAATCAATTTCGAGTAATCCCTCTTCTTCCAATAATAAAATTCAAACTTTTAGAAGTAATTCAACGAATAATTCAGGCAGAACCTATATACGTGGTCCTCGAGGAGGCTGCTATTATATAAATAGAAACGGTGGTAAAACCTACGTGGATCGCAGCCTATGTAATTAAAATTTAACTTATTAAAAATTTTATATTCAAAATTTAATAAGAAAACATATCTTTGGATCATAACTAAGTTAATCTAATTGCAATTATGTCAGAAGCCCCTTCTTTTATTTTAGCGTGTGACATTGGTGGAACTCATATTACTTCTGCTATTGTTAATACCCAAAATTGGGAAATTTTATCATATACACTAACTCGCGCGCATATTAATTCGTCTTCAAATGCTAAATCGATTTTTCAAGGATGGGCTGGTAATATAAAATCTTCTCTAGATAAATTTGATGGAATAATTAAGCATATTGGAATAGCGATGCCTGGACCTTTTGATTATGAGGGTGGTATTTCCTTAATGAAAAATCAGGACAAGTATGATGCTATTTACAAACTTAATACGACTGAAGGCATTTTGACTGAATTGCAACTTCAAAATTTGGAAATTAAATACATCAATGATGCAGCGGCGTTTTTACAAGGCGAAATATATGCGCAGCATCTTTCATCGGAGAATAAAGTTTTAGGAATTACATTAGGCACTGGTTTGGGATCAGCTGTATGGTCAAAAGGAAAAACAGCATTTGATGCGGATCTTTGGAAAGAAAAATACAAAGAATCCATATTCGAAGAATATCTAGTGACACGCTGGTTTACACGACGTTTTAAAGAATTAACAGGAAATCAAGAGAAAGGTCTAAAAGAGATTATAGAAAATCATAAAGATACAATCGCATTTGAGCAATTAATACAAGAATATAGAATTCACTTAAAAGATTTTTTAGCCTATTTTAGTGAAATCCACTCATGCAATCACTTCATTTTTGGAGGAAATATAACCAAAGCTTGGGATTACATTGCTACAAATGATGAGTTCTCCGCATTTAAAATTACAAAAGCACAATATGCTGAAAAAGCAGCATTAATCGGTGCTGCTTCTATATTTTCAAATCCAAATACGTAGTCTTCTAGGCTAAGTACTTAGGAAACTGTTGTGGATTTACATCATTCATAATTTCATACACCGTTTCAATAATATCATCAACAGACGGTTTAGTGAAATAGTCTCCATCCGATCCGTAAGGTGGACGATGCGCTTTAGCCGATAAAGTTCTCGGTTTGCTATCCAAATGGTAATACCCATTTTGAGCTTCTAGAATTTGTTGTAAAATAAATGCGGAGGCACCACCAGGCATATCCTCATCTACAACCAAAATTCTATTTGTTTTGCGCAATGAAGCCAAACATACTTGCGTACGATCAAATGGTTGTAGACATTGTACATCCACTATTTCAATCGAAATACCAATTTTATCCAATTCCATTGCCGCCTCTTGTACCAGACGTAATGTAGAACCATAAGAAACTACCGTAATATCTGCTCCGTCACGAATAACCTCTGCAACACCGATAGGAACCGTAAATTCCCCAACATTTGATGGCATTTTTTCTTTCAAACGGTAACCGTTTAAACATTCAACTACTACTGCGGGATCATCTCCGCGTAATAGCGTATTATACATACCCGCAGCTTGCGTCATATTACGTGGCACACAAATATGCAAGCCGCGCAAAGCTCCCAATAAAACAGTCATCGGAGAACCAGAATGCCAAATTCCTTCCAAACGATGTCCACGTGTGCGAATAATGACCGGCGCTTTTTGTTGACCTTTTGTTCTGTAGCTCAAAGATGCTAAATCATCGCTCAAAACAGGTAATGCGTAAATTAGATAGTCTAAATATTGAATTTCCGCAATTGGACGAAGACCTCTTACAGCCAAACCAATTCCTTTTCCAATGATAGCTGATTCACGTATTCCAGTGTCGAAGATGCGTAAATCGCCAAATTTATCTTGTAAGCCTGCAAATCCTTGATTAACATCACCAATTTTTCCGACATCCTCACCGAATGCAACTAGGCGATCGTCATTTTTGAAATTAGCTTCAAAACAGGCGTTGAGCACCTCTCTCCCATCCAAAATAGGAGAATCTGCAGAATATGAAGGTTCTATAATTTCTACTTCAAGTGGAGAAAACGAATTTTCTACATGCAATTTGCTGTTGTAGCGGTCTTCGTTTAATTTTAGTTTTTCCTGATACCAAGTATATAAGGCTGCTTTCTCAGTAGAATCCTCAAAACGCAGATCTCGCAAAACCTGCCGAACTGTTGAATAAATTTCTTTTAAAGAAGGCTCTGTAGTACTTTTTAAAATATTCAATGGAAGCTCAACGATCTCATTATCAAGCTCAGAAAGATAATGAATAGCTTCGTCCAACTCAGTTTGTATTACTTTTCGATAATCTGTCCATGCACGCTTTTGTTCTTTACGAACATAATCTTTAGCCAATGACTCAATCTGCTTCAACTCATCATCCAAAGCAATTCCTGCATCTATTATCCATTTACGCAGTTTGACATTACAATCAAATTCTTGTTCCCATTGCAATCTCTCTTGGGATTTATAGCGTTCATGCGAACCTGAAGAGCTGTGTCCTTGTGGTTGAGTCATTTCAGTGACATGCACCAAACAGGGAATATGTTTTTCTCGCGCTACTTTAGCTGCTCTTTCATAGGTTTCACACAATCCGGCATAATCCCAACCCTTTACTTTAAAAATTTCGAAACCAAAATGACTATTATCACGTTGAAAACCTCGTAAGACTTCTGAAATATCAGCTTTGGTCGTTTGAATATCATTTGGTACAGAAATACCATAACCATCATCCCAAATCGAAATGACAGCTGGAATTTGTTTCACACCAGCTGCATTAACAGTTTCCCAAAAAACCCCTTCGGAAGTCGATGCATTACCTACCGTACAGAACACGACCTCATTACCACTATGTGAAAAATATCGTAAGTAATCTAATGCTTTATTATTTCTATATAATTTAGAAGCTAATCCCAATCCAAGTGTACGTGACATTTGCCCACCAGTAGTTGAAATATCCGAAAATGAATTTTTTTGTTTGGTCTGGTCTTTCCAACTTCCATTATCTTCTGTTAGATTCGTTGAAAAATGGGCAACCATCTGTCTTCCTGCCGAAGATATATCTGCTTTTATATCAGGATTGGCATACAACTGAGAGAAAAAATGATATGGCGTACTAATTCCAGATACAAAAGCCAATGTCTGATCTCTGTAATAACCAGACCGCCAGTCTCCTTCTTTGAAAACTTTTGCCAAAGCAATCTGTGCTACTTCTTTGCCATCACCAAAAATCCCAAACTTAGCTTTGCCTGTAAGAACTTCTTTTCTACCTAGTAAACTTACATACCGACTTTGAACTGCAGCTTCATAGTCTTTCAATATGATCTCACGAAAATCATCATAACTTAACTTTGAAGCAGCGATATCCATTGGTGTATTCAGTTTCGTATCTATCATTAACTTATATTCTTGTTCAACAAAAGTAGCAAAATAACTCTTTACAATATAGCCAATAATTTAATATTACATCTAAAATATAGATAAGAATTATGTACTTTTAAGCACAACTTAAAGAATTAAATTAGAATATGAGTGTAACGAATAATGAGAATAATCCAGAAGTTGGATTAGGCGATTTAGAGAAGACGGTGATATTGAATTCATTATTAGAAGTACCTTTTGAAGAACGCAACGAAAAATGGGTAGAAAGATTTCTTCAATCCATCGATCAAGCCAACCTAAAATTAGGAAGTCCAGAAGTGGTAATTGCTAGCGATGGATTCCCATATATACAACTTCAAAATGTAAAAACAGACGAAAGCTTCCAAGCATTTGTAATTAATAAACAGCTTCCCGCTATACTTACTCAGGGATTTGGAATTGTGATTAATGCGCAAAACGAGAGACCAGACTGGATTTTTACTTATGGTGATATTGTAAATTATGAACTGAATGATACTTTTTATTCGGATGAAAGCATTTTTTCCAATAATAAAGAACAAATTGTTATACAACCCGACGAACAAATCTTAGTTGGTGCACCTTCGGATTCAATTTTACCAAAATATGTTAAGAATCAACTACGTGAATTCTTAAAGCATGCCGGAATCGAAACGCCTAAAGCAATGATGATAGCACGTAATTATGAGAATGAGCAAGATGTAAAGCAAGATTTGGTTTTTAATTTTACACCTCCACAAATTGCTGACGAGAAAAAATTTGAAATTATTTCAAATACCATAGGATGGCTTTTGCCAAGACATTACTCGGTATTATTCGTAGACGAAAATGCTGTTGAAAAAGGATTTATAGAAATTTAGGCTTATGACCTTTAAATATTTTGCTTCTGCTTTATTATGCGCATCGCTAATAGGATGTTCTGCAAGAAAAGAACATAAGGAAGAATGGAAACCATTGTTTAATGGCAAAGACTTAACTGGCTGGACAGCTAAGATTTATCCCTATGAAGTAGGTAATAATTATGCCAATACGTTTCGTATCAAAGATAATGTGATTCAAGTGAATTATGATGGCTACGGTGACAAATATGAGGATCGCTTCGGTCACTTATATTACGATATGCCCTATTCACATTACCATTTGAAATTAGAATATAGATTTTATGGGGATTTGTATCCTGGAGCACCAAGTTATACGTTGCGAAATAGTGGAATCATGTTTCATTCACAAGATCCTCGTACAATGCCCGCTGATCAAGATTGGCCAATATCAGTTGAAATGCAATTTTTAGGAGGATTGTCTGATGGAAAATCTAGAACGACAGGAAACATGTGTTCGCCAGGTACACATATATACCTCAATGGAGAATTGAATACTACACACTGCATTAATTCTTCATCCAAAACATATCATGGCGATCAATGGGTAAAAGCTGAACTCATTGTTTTGGGCGATTCACTAATTCAACATATCATAGAGGGCGATACGGTATTAACGTATTCCAAACCACATATAGGTGGTCCTGTTGTAAATAACTTCGATCCTCGTATCAAAGTAGATGGCTCAGCTCTCAAAGAAGGTTTTATTGCATTACAAAGTGAAGGTCAGCCTGTAGAGTTCAGAAATATATATTTAAAAGATTTATCTAAGAAAAACTAAAAAAATCAATGTTTCCATTTAACGTTAGAGTATACGGAATACTTAGAACAGAAAACGATGATGTGCTGATCACGGATGAAAGAACTCAAAGCGTATCTTTCACTAAGTTTCCAGGAGGAGGATTAGAATATGGAGAAGGGTTAATAGATGCGCTCAAAAGAGAATTTATCGAAGAGTGCAATTTAAAAGTCGACATAGTAAGGCATATATATACTACTGATTTTTACGAGAAATCAAGTTTTAATAATAGCCAAATAATTAGCGTATATTATGAGGTTAAAGCTTTAGAAGATTTAGATATCGATCTAAAGAATTCACCATTCGAATTTGATAACAATATTATTGCGGATAAACTAGAAGTATTTAGATTAATAAATCTAAAAGATTTCACGGTAGATGAATTAACATTTAAAACGGACAAAAAAGCTTTAGAAATATTTAAATTATTAACCAATAGTTAATAATTAAACTAATTAATATTTTTTTCTATAAAATTTTGAAATATTAAAACTTAATTTACTAAATTTATATCATCGATGTTTCCTTGATAATTTCAAACCATCGATGCCCTATTCTCTTTTCATAAGAGATAAATAGTTAGTGTGATTTTAAGGCGATACTCCCAATATCGCCTTATTTTTTTAATTCAAAAAATAAGCCAATATCGCAATAGTTATTCCGCCCAGAATAATTATCCATTTGAAACTTTTATCACCTTCTCTACTTCTATATTTGAAGTCTCTTTTATATTTATCTAAATCCATAGCGTTCTCCTTTTAGTATATGATGAAAATTGTCACTGTATTACATACTCTATTCGTGATGATAGGGTTCACCTTTCATAATCGTATAAGCGCGATATATTTGTTCAATGAAAAACAAGCGAACCATTTGGTGAGAAAAAGTCATCTTCGATAATGAAACAAGTGAATTGGCGCGTTGTTTTATTTCTTCAGAAAATCCATAAGGTCCACCGACTAAAAACACGATATGCTGTACACTAGCTATCATTTTTTTTTCTAAAAAAGATGAAAATTCTATAGAACTGTATTCTTTCCCACGTTCATCCAATAAAACTACATAATCCGTGTTTTGAATATGTTTATTAAATAATTCAGCTTCCTTTTCCTTTTGTTGTGATTGAGAAAGATTTTTCACATTCTTGACATCAGGTAGTACTACGATATTGAAGGTTATATAATGTTTTAATCGCTTATTATATTTATCAATTCCCTCTTGAATGTATTTGTCATCTGTTTTTCCTATGCACACAAGCGTTATCTTCATAACGTAAAATTCAACTAAATATTTGCATTAAAAAAATAATTAGTGATAGTAATCACTAATTGAAATAAATATAGAAAATTAATTATTGTTTTTCAATAATTAATTAAACTAAAACTCGTATTTCATTACGTAACAACACAATTTTCTCATCTGATTCCAATTTTTTCAAGATGCGAGAGATAACAACACGTGAAGAATTCAGATCTGTTGCAATTTCTGCGTGCGTTATTGTTAATATTCTATTTTCCTCAAGTTTGACTTTTTGATTTAAATAAGACATTACTCTTTCTTCCATATTTGAAAATGCTAAACTGTCAACAGCTTGTATCATTTCATCTAAACGAATAGAATAACTTGATAGAATAAAGTTTCTCCAAGATTCATTTTCTGCTAACCATATGCTGAAATAATTATTTGGAACAAAAGCTATGTCAACCTTGGAATCAGCGATAACACGAATTGCACTTATCCGATTTTGGGTACAACAGGTAGCTGTCATTGTACAAGTATCCCCACCGCTTAAATAATACAATAACAACTCACCTTTGTCAGCATCTTCGCGCATGACTTTGACAGCTCCGCTTAATACAAGAGGTATAAAATGAATGGATTGACCTATTTCTAAAATTACTTCCGCTCTTTCAAAGCTTCTGAACTTAGCAACAGTCTCGATCTCACTTAGAATATTATTATCCAAAACGCCTGCATAGCGCGTTCTCAGCAAATTCTGCATATTTATATTATTTATACCACAGGATTCCCCTTAGCCATCCAATCTTGCATACTTCCTGCATAATTTTTCACATTCGTGAATCCTTCTTTCTCAAGGAAAGATGTTGCTATTGTTGCCCTATCACCAGATTGACATTGAATAATTAGCGATTGATCCTTATGAAAAGTAGGTAAATTCTTGGCTATATGCCCTACAAAATGATGTTTAGCTGCCTCAATGTGTCCTTTTCTAAATTCCACAGCACTACGTACATCTAATACTATTGATTGGTCTTCCGCTAATTCTTGTTTGACGAATTCCGCATCTACGATTATAGTTTTGGTCAAATTATCTCCAATATCGGTAATAAAACCTTTAATATTATCTAATCCAATACGCATCAGTTTTCGGGTGATATCTTCCTTATCCACTTCTTCGCCAATTAATACCAGCGGTTTTTCATATGGTAACATCCATCCTGCCCAATTTGCTAAACTATTGTTGTTTTGAATATTTATAGATTTTGGCAAGTGACCATTCGCAAACTCCACTTTATTCCGCGTATCCACAAGAATTGCATCAGTAGCTATTTCATCAAGTGTTATTGTTGGATGCTTCGGAACCTCAGTTAATAACGCTCTATCTACTTTGTTCAATTTTTTCATCTTAGCAAAGTAGTAAGGAGCTTCTGGCTGATCACGTAACAATTCTTCTTTAAAAGTTTCAAAATCGTCATATTGCAATGCCCAATTTCTAATCTTTTCATACCCTACTGTGGTACTTGCGACTGCTCCCAAAGATTTACCACATGCAGAACCAGCTCCATGTCCAGGCCATACTTGAATATAATCGGGTAAAGATTTAAAAAATTTTAACGACTCAAATAATTGCTGTGCACCAATATCTTTAGAACCTTCGACTCCTGCAGCTTCTTCCAGTAAATCAGGTCTTCCTACGTCACCTACAAATACAAAATCTCCCGTAAATAGCATCACTGGTTGTTCTGTAGCTGGATGATCTGTCAATAAGAAAGAAATACTCTCAGGCGTATGGCCAGGCGTATGAATCGTCTCCAAAGTCAAGTTACCAATAGAGATAACATCAGCATGCTTCAAGCCGATATGTGGAAACTCATACTGCCAATCAGTCCCACCTTCGTCAGATAAGTACAATTTTGCTCCTGTCAAAGCAACAAGTTCTCTACTACCGCATAAGAAATCTGCATGAATGTGTGTTTCAGCAACATGCGTTATTGTTAGATTGTTGGCTTTAGCGATTTCCAAGTACGTATCTACATCGCGCTTAGGGTCAATAACTATTGCTTCTTTTGACACTTGACAACCAATCATATAACTCGCTTGAGCTAAAGTTTTATCATATATTTGTTCGAAAAACATTTCTAATAATTTTTAATTAAATAACACCAAATTCAGTAAGTAACACAAAAATTGCTACAGCCATAATCCCCATTGAAAAGATACGCTTCAACTTCATTCCATCTATTTTATTACTGATAAAAAAGCCTATAAAAATCCCTACAATAGTCAAAAGCGTATATAGCAGTAATAAATTCCAATCAAATAATTCGATCCTTCTCCAATCACCTAACAATCCTAAAATAGAATTGATAGCGATCAACACTAAAGATGTTGCTACAGCCTTTTTCATACTCAGATTGAAGAAATTAGTAAGCGCAGGAATAATTAGAAATCCGCCTCCAGCCCCCACAATTCCTGTTACACTCCCCACAAATATGCCCTTTAATACAATAGTTAAAAAGGGAAAGTTTGTCTGTGGAATATTAATTTCTTGATACATAGCATAAGCCGCAAAAAGCATCAGGATCGCAAATAGAACCATTAGGACAACTTCTTGCGCAACAGTATGGCCAAATAAATTCAAATGATCAGGGATTAATGGAACGATAAATTTCCGTGTCAAGAAAACTGATATCATTGATGGAATACCAAATTTCAAAAGCTTATCAAAATCAACATCTTTATGTATAAATCCCTTTACACCACCTATAATTGATGTTGCTCCGATAGCAAAAAGCGAATATGCCGTTGCTAACACAGGATCAACCCCAAATACATAAACAAAAATTGGTACGGTGAGTATGGATCCTCCACTGCCAACTAATCCTAACGTTATACCAACGAAAACCGCTAATATTAATCCAAATACAAACATTTAGTATCCAATTAGTGAGGCAAATATTTACGAATCAAACCGTAAAAATATGTTCCTGCCAATGCGCCGATGATAACGATGATGATTGAAAACACACCAGATCCCAAAAGTGCGAATATCGGTCCTGGACATGCCCCAACTAAGGCCCAACCTAATCCAAAAAAAACACCACCAATAAGATATCTGGGAATTGATTTTGCTTTTGGTTGGATAACTATATCCTCCCCATCAACATCCTTCGATTGACTTCTTTTAAAATATTGTACTCCGATTACGCCAACTGCTAATGCAGACCCAATAAATCCATACATATGAAAAGATTGGAAATTAAACATCTCAAATATTCTAAACCAAGAAGCTGCTTCTGCTTTATACATTACTATACCGAATGCTATTCCTAATAGCACGAAAATTAACTTTCTCATCATTCTAAAAAATTAAAGGGAACAAAATATGAACCATCAGAAGTCCACCAATAAAGAATCCAACGACAGCGACTAATGAAGGCCATTGCAGATCACTCAAACCCGAAATCGCATGCCCGGACGTGCAGCCACCTGCATAACGTGTTCCAAAGCCAATAAATAATCCACCTACCAACAGAATGATTATATTCTTCGGGCTTAAATCAAAAAATAATTCTGTAGGTAAATATGCTTTACCCGCACTTTCAAATCCATACGCTTGTAATGCGGCGATTGATTCTTCCGAAATAGGTGCTGCTTGATTATTTGCTAAAAGATTTGCTGCTACGAATCCACCGATTATAGTTCCGAGTAAGAATAATAAATTCCAACGTTGTGATTTCCAGTTGAAATCAAAAAAATCACAACTCTTATCTGCCCCCATTGCGGCGCACATCGTTCTGAAATTGGATGAAAATCCAAAAGATTTCCCCAATTTTATTAGAATCAACATGATGATTGCGACTAGTGGTCCTCCAACGTACCAAGGCCATGTTCCAAATATCATTTCCATATTTATTTCATTTTATACTACAAAAGTAATTGCTCTAATTCATTATGTAGGTAACTTAAGTTACTTAAAGATCATAATTACCAAAACAAAACTTTCAAGTCTTATCTAATTTACACAAAACAAAACTAATTATAGCTTAATAACTCATTATCCGAAAATAATTCATTTTTAATTTATTATTACCATAAATACAACAGAATTAAGACTAAATAGCCTTAAAATAATATCTACTAAGAATATGGATTTAAGAGACAAAATATATGCTATTTAAATCCTAAATCAATTCAGACATATCAGCAAAGCCAACTAGACTTGACGCTATATTGATTTAATAATTCCTAAAATATTTATAGCTTTAGCACATGGCAACATTAACAGAAAAATTTAATACCGTACACGATACAGCTCCTTTTTCGGCAATTGCGGAAAAGGATTATATTCCGGCCTTTGAAGAAGGCATTACATTGACTTTAAAAGAGATTGAAGACATTGTAAGCAACCCCGAGCCTCCAACTTTTGCAAACACGATTGAAGCATTAGCGTATTCAGGTTTAACCTTGGATCGAATTAGTAATCTATTTTTTAATCTGCATTCCGCAGAAACAAATGATAAATTAGAAAAAATTGCACAAGAAGTCGCACCAAAACTTTCTGCGCTTGGCAATGATATCACGCTTAATATTGATTTGTTCTCTCGAGTGAAAGCAGTATACGATCAGAAAAGCACTTTAAACCTGACTCCTGAACAAGAAACTTTACTGGAAAAATCATTTAAAGATTTTGCTCGTAATGGTGCTCTGTTGAATGATGAGCAGAAACAAAAATTACGCGACATAGATTCCAAATTAGCTGTATTAAAATTAAAATACGGTGAAAATGTTCTGGCAGATTCTAATGCCTACCAATTGCATATCACAAATGAAAAAGATTTAGCTGGTCTGCCTGAAGGTGTAATAGAAGCAGCCGCATCACTTGCAAAATCAGAAAGCAAAGAAGGTTGGATATTTACGTTGGATTACCCAAGTTATATCCCTTTTGTGACTTATGCTGATAATCGCGATTTACGCAAAGAGATTACTTTGGCTGCAGGACGTAAAGGTTTTCAACAAAATGATAACAACAATGAAAGTAATGTCTTAGAAATAGCCAAGCTACGTCATCAACGGGCACAACTGCTAGGCTATAAAACACATGCTGATTTTGTGTTAGCAGAGCGAATGGCAGAGTCACCTGCCAAAGTACTTGCTTTTCTAAATGACTTGTTAGAAAAAGCAAAACCAGCAGCGCAATACGAATTCGAAGAACTTACAGCATTTGCTAAGCAAAAAGATGGTATTGAGCAATTGGAAAAATGGGATGGATCATATTATTCCGAAAAACTAAAACAAGAAAAATTCCAGCTCGATGACGAACTTTTGAAACCTTATTTCAAATTAGAAAATGTATTACAAGGTGCATTTGAGATTGCCAATAGACTATTTGATTTGAAATTTACCGAGGTACAAACCATTGACAAATATCATCCAGATGTGCAGACATATGAAGTGACAGATGGAAATAATAATTTTGTTGCTGTATTCTATGCCGATTTCTTTCCGCGCAAAGGCAAACGTCAAGGTGCGTGGATGACTTCTTTCAAACCGCAATATATTAAAGATGGCACTAATGAAAGACCGCATGTTTCTATTGTCTGCAATTTCACACCTCCAACAGAAACTAAACCAGCTTTATTGACATTCAATGAAGTAACGACGCTATTTCATGAATTTGGTCATGCATTGCATGGCATGTTGGCAAATACACAGTATCCTAACCTCTCTGGCACTTCAGTTTATTGGGATTTTGTGGAATTACCAAGTCAAATTATGGAAAACTGGTGTTATGAAAAAGAAGCTTTAACCTTATTTGCTAAACATTACCAGACAGGTGAGATTATTCCAATGGAATTGGTTGAAAAAATCAGAGAATCTGCTGCATTCCTTGAAGGTATGGCAACAGTACGTCAATTGAGCTTCGGTTTGCTCGACATGGGCTGGCATGGTAAAGATCCTTCATCCATTTCGAATGTTAAAGAATTCGAAAAAGAGCAATTCGCTTCTACGCAATTCTACCCCGATGTAGAGGATAATGCGATGAGCACGTCATTCTCCCATATATTTAATGGCGGATATTCATCTGGCTATTACAGTTACAAGTGGGCGGAAGTATTGGATGCTGATGCTTTCGAATATTTCAAAGAGAATGGAATTTTTAATAAGGAAATTGCAGAAAAATTTAAAGATAATATCCTTTCGCAAGGTGGCACGGTTCATCCCATGAAGCTTTATAAGCAATTTAGAGGGCAAGAACCGCAAGTTGATCCGTTGTTAAGAAGAGCAGGATTGCTGAAATAATTAAATTAAACATACTTCTATACAGTATTTAGTATAATTTAATAAAATTTATTATCACTGATTATCAAACAAATGCCTTTTTACCGATGTAAGAAGGCATTTTATTTTAAAAAACATTTTGCAGAAATGGATTATAGCTCTATATTTGCATCATCAAATCGGGACGGACGCGATGTTCGAAACAAAATTGAAAGACTTAAAAAAGCGAAAATAGCTCAGCTGGTAGAGCACAACCTTGCCAAGGTTGGGGTCGCGAGTTCGAATCTCGTTTTTCGCTCCAGAGTTGCCTAGGTGGTGGAACTGGTAGACACGCAGGACTTAAAATCCTGTTCCTGTTAAAGGAGTGCGGGTTCGATTCCCGCCCTAGGTACAAAGCTCGACAATATTGTCGGGCTTTTTTTGTTTTAAATTCTCACGATTTTCTTCTTCCTCCCACCTAAAACTATAGCTTATTAAATTATCTTGGTCCAGTGTTAAATCTATTGTATTCCATTTGGCAGATACCAAATTATGACTGCGAAACAATTCTATACTTTCACAAAACTGACGACATTTCAATTTTTCAATCTTAATTAGATTTATTGGAATATAATTATCCCCAGCAAAATAATGCCCTCCAAACTTAATCCTCTGCCCCATATTTCATATCACAAATGTGATTCTAAAATTAATACACGAAACTTCTTCATTTGAGGGATAAACAATCAGCATAAATTCTCTTAGAACAAGTTCAAATTCAGATTTATTCATCTACTATTTCTTAGATTGCATAAGTACTTTATTATATTCCAAACACAATTCTATCCAAAACACAAAATCTTTTTCGCTATAGTACCCAATCGGTTCGACATAACTTGGATATTTTATTTTTTACTAAGCCTATATCAATGGACTGCCATTGATTCTCAGAAAATAAATATAGCAGAAGCCACACATAGTTTAACTTATTGAAATCAATCCATAAATTTAAATAAGAATTATTCATCCAACACCCAAAAGTAAGCTCGCTCCTTTGCAAGATCTTCGGGCTTGTGCAAATTATGTACAAGATCGTCCCAGCTGGCTTCTACATCATAATCCTCCAATTCAGTATCATCCAGACGTATACCTTTTAGGATAGCATCTTCATCAAAAATATAAATATCACTTTCGACTAATTCAATTCCCTTATCTGTAGCCCAAGCCAAAAAAGAAGGTCTATCTAGTTTCATTACTCGGGGTGCAATACTATCAAACGCCTTTAATTCATTCGACTCATCCAGATCATGGTGTGCACCTAAATATTCCGCATACATATCACGTTGACCAGTACGTAAGGCTTCATTTCGATAAATTATCTGTTCAGCACTTTGGTTATAACTAAATTTACTCTGACGCTTTTCCTCGCCATATTTTTCTTTATAGGTTGCCAACCTTTTCTCAAACTTTTCCATATCAATTCATTCATTTTAATAATTCACTAAAATCTGTATGATTTTCCTTTTCCCATCTGCATTCCTAAAAATTGCCCAACGATTCTTAAGAATAACTGTTCGTTGGGTACAAATCATCGTAATTGTATAACAATAATATATAGGATATGTTCAGAGACGGAGCTCGCAAAAGCATGTGGCAAGCAGAGACTAAGAGGCTCGAAAATTTGCCCACACATGATCAAATGTTTGATGTGGCTATTATTGGTGGTGGAATTACAGGAGTTTCTACTGCTTATCGCCTACAGCTTTCTGGCTTAAGATGTATTCTTCTGGAAGCTAATAATATTGGGTTTGGAACGACTGGCGGTACTACAGCTCATTTGAATGATTTTTTCGACACTACTTTCAAAGAAACTATTAGTAAGTTTGGATTAGAGAACTCCAAACTTCTAGTGCAAGCGGGTAAAGAAGCCATCCATATATTTCAAGCCAATGTAGCACGTCACGAAATTGATTGTGATTTTGAGTATAAGAATGCACAGCTTTTTGCTATTGATGATGATCAAGTCCAACAATTAGATGATATCGTGGATGGTGCGAAACAAGTCGGTTACGAAATGACATATATTGATGAAATCGACTATCCAATACCTTTCAAAAAAGCCGTACATATTCCCAAACAAGCACAATTCCATCCCATAAAATATGTGAAAGCCTTAGCGGAAGCCTATATTAAAGCAGGTGGAATGATTGTAGAAAATTGCTTAGTAGAATCTCACGAAGAAGATAGCGAAGGTGTTACCTTCAAAACCTCCCTAGGCGAAATTCAAGCGAAGCACGGTATATACGCAACACATACACCACCAGGAATTAGCATTTTGCATTTTACGACAGCGCCGTACCGGAGTTATGCAATTGCATTTACTTTAAAGAATGACAACTACCCTACCACGCTTGGTTATGATTTGCACGATCCATACCATTATTACCGCACACACGAAATTGATGGCAAACAATTAATTATTGCAGGCGGTGAAGACCACAAAACTGGACATTCTGACGATACTGGTTCTTGCTTTGCGAAATTAGAAAACTATTGCAGAACACATTTTGAGGTGGATACGGTAGAATATGCTTGGTCAAGTCAATACTTCGAACCTGCAGATGGCCTTCCATCGATTGGGGTATTACCCTCTAGTGATGGTAGAATGTTTGTAGCAACAGGATTTCGTGGAAATGGTATGACATTCGGAACATTAGCATCAGCTATTATAACAGATTTGATTATCGGAGGCGAAAATTCATATGCAAAATTATTCAATCCTAAGCGATTCAAACCTACAGCAGGCTTCACCTCTTTTGTAAAAGAAAATGCAACAGTAGTCAAAGACTTTATTGGTGATAAAGTAAGTATGGAACGAATACACTCCTTAGCAGAAATAAAAGAAGGAGAAGCTAAAGTAGTTAAATACGAAGGTAATTCTTATGCCGTGTTTGCAGAAAAAGACGGTGAACTACACATCTTGAAGAGCACATGTCCGCATGCACAGTGCGAAGTCCGCTGGAATAATGCGGAATTATCTTGGGACTGTCCTTGCCACGGTTCTAGATTCAATATTAATGGAAAAATATTGACTGGCCCTACAACTACTGGCTTAGAGCGTGTTAACGAAAAAACACAGTAATCATGACATATACTGAAAGCACGGATTCAAATTAATTAAAACTACAAGCGTTATAAACTGTTAGTTATATAGACGGTATATATTCGCTACCTATACATTTCATTTATACTGTTTTCAAATTTACTATGCACAAAAAAAGAACTATAATCGTTTCAAACAGATTACCCGTACGAATTGAAAGAAGCAATGGGGAGCTTCTTGTTATTCCAAGTGAGGGTGGTCTGGCTACAGGTCTCGGCTCTATTTACAAAGAAGATGGAAATATATGGATAGGCTGGCCGGGTTTTGTACCTGAAAACGAACTTGAGAAAATTGATGTTACCGAAAAATTAAAATCCCTCAACTTAATTCCTGTTTTCTTAACAGAATGCGAGTTAGAAGGCTACTATGAAGGCTTCTCCAATGAAGTCCTTTGGCCAATATTTCATTACCATCCCTCCTACGCAGTGTACGATGAATGGTATTGGAACACCTACGAGTCTGTGAATAAAAAATTTGCTACTATCGTAATGGAACAAGATATAGCAGATCTGGATGAGGTGTGGGTACACGATTATCAATTAATGCTTTTGCCTAAATTGATAAGAGCATATAATAGTCGTATTTCTATTGGCTATTTTCAACATATCCCTTTTCCACCAGATGAGTTATTCCGTGGAATTCCTTGGCGTGATGAACTCTTGAAAGGCTTATTGGGTGCAGATCTAATCGCATTCCACACGTACAATGATACACAGCATTTCTTGAATGCTTGTACACATATCTTGGGAATACCCATTCAAAACAATTGTTTACGTAGTGGCGGAAGAAGTGTGTACGTCGAAGTATTTCCGATGGGGATTGACTACGATAAATTCAACAATATGGCGCAATCGCCAGAGATTCAAGAACGAGCTCAAGAAATACGTACATATTACAATAATAGAAAATTTATTCTAAGCATTGACCGCTTGGACTATAGCAAAGGAATTATTGAGCGCTTACGTGCATTTGAAGCGCTGCTCAAGACATATCCCGAATTTCAGAATGAAGTAATCTTGTATATGCTGGTAGTGCCGTCACGCGATACCGTACCAAAGTACAAAGAGCTTCATGATGAAATTAACCGCATGGTGGGGCAAATTAATGCTGTTTACGGCAATAACGAATGGACACCTAT
The DNA here is from genome assembly GCF_009829085.1 of Sphingobacterium bovisgrunnientis. GTDB lineage: Bacteria > Bacteroidota > Bacteroidia > Sphingobacteriales > Sphingobacteriaceae > Sphingobacterium > Sphingobacterium bovisgrunnientis. The sequence goes on along the minus strand of NZ_WUQY01000007.1, from coordinate 20,495 downwards.
CAGCTATTTTTATAATTCTTACGATTTTAAAGAGTTGTCCGCGCTGTATGTTGCATCGGATATTTGTTTGGTGACTTCGCTTCGCGATGGCATGAACTTAGTATGTAAGGAGTTTATTGCCAGCAAGGAAGTCAACAATGGGGTCTTAATATTGAGTGAAATGGCTGGCGCAAGCAAAGAGCTTATCGGCCCCATTCTAGTTAACCCGCACTCAACACAACAAATTTGTGAAGCCCTTCGTACAGCGATAAATATGCCCGAAGAGGAACAACGGAAGCGTTTGGATGACAGTCTAGAAATTGTAAAGAAATTCAATATTAGACACTGGGTTCGCTTATTCTTCAAAAGATTAAAAGAAATTAAATCTATTCAACAGGAAGAACGTGCGAGAAGAATTAACCCTGAGATTTTACAGAATTTCTTGTCAAAATATAGCGAAAGTAAAAAGTGTCTATTCTTCTTAGATTACGACGGCACATTGATTGGCTTCAACAATAATGCAAGCGAAGCTACACCGACAAATGATTTATACGAAGTATTGGAAGATTTGCAGTCCAATCCCCATAATCAAATTGTGATCATCAGTGGTAGACCACATGACACTTTATCGGATTGGTTCGCAGATAAACAGTACTATTTAGTAGCAGAACATGGAGCTTGGAGTAATTATCCCGAGTTTGTTTGGCATACCAAAACCCACATTTCCACACGTTGGAAATACCCAATCAAACACGTGATGACCAAATTCACAAACATGACGGCGGGCTCTGTAGTCGAAGAAAAGAACTATTCGTTAGCTTGGCACTACCGTAAAGTACAAAGCGGACTGGGTAACCTAAGGGCACAGGAGCTTGTAGATCATTTACGCTATTTGTTACCACATCACGGTCTGCAATTGTTAATGGGTAACAAAGTAATTGAAGTTAAAAATAGTGAACTCAACAAAGGTAGAGCAGCGATGGAAATCGTTAATGATTTCAAACCTGACTTTATATTCGCCATTGGCGATGACGCTACGGATGAGGATATGTTCCTAGAGCTACCTGCTGATTCCATCACTGTCAAGGTTGGTAGTCGCAAGTCTGCCGCTCGATATTATATTGAAACACAAGAAGAAGTATTAAAACTCATTAAAAAGTTCGCGCAACCTACTTATCAATCTGTTTAATATTTCTTCACCTAAAAAATTAGCATGTTAGATACAAAACACATTTATAACAGTGGAATAATTGGAAATTGTGCATTTATTGCACATGTAAACAAAGACACAAATATAAGTTGGTTGTGTTGGCCTACTTTTCAAGACTCCTTTGTATTCGGAGGTTTGTTAGACGAAGATAAAGGAGGAAAATTTGATATAAAACCTGTAGATGAGGATTACGAATCCAAACAATATTACATCGAAAATACCAATATCCTCTGTACAGAAATTACCACTAAAGAAGGATCCTACAGAATTACGGACTTTGCGCCACGCTTCGAACAGTATGAGCGTTATTTTAAACCACTAACACTGATCCGTAAGGTGGAACCATTAAAAGGAAGACCCCGTATTCGTGTGCGCTGTGAACCAGTCTATCAATATGGAAAAACAACATTCCATGTAAACAGAGGAAGCAATCACATCCAATTCGAACAAGGAGATATAAAACTACGTCTAGCGACAGATATGCCTATCAATCATTTTTTTGATGATATACCTCATGTCTTAGATCGCCCCATACATATGATTTTGACGTTTGGGAGTCCTTTTGAGGCACCGATTGAGCGTACCTGCGAGGACTTCTTACGTCGTACTATTGTTTATTGGCAGAAATGGGTGAAGAATGCTTCTATCCCATCCTTCTATCAAAAGCAGGTTGTTCGTTCTGCTCTGGCGCTGAAACTACATCAATTTGAAGATACAGGAGCTATTATTGCAGCCAGCACTACCAGCCTTCCTGAGTTTCCGGGGTCGGGACGTAATTGGGATTATCGCTTTTGTTGGTTACGTGATAGTTTTTATGTTTTGACAGCACTGAGTCATGTTGGTCATTTTGAAGAAATGGAAAAATACGCTTCCTACATTGCTAACATCACACAGACAGATACAGGACGATTACAACCTTTGTACGGCATTCTGGGTAAAACTAAGTTAGAGGAATTTCACTTAGATCATTTAGCGGGTTATCTGGGAAACACCCCTATTCGTATTGGTAACCAGGCCTACGAACATGTGCAGAATGACGTATACGGTCAAGCACTGATTGCGTTATTACCGCTCTTTACGGATCAACGATTCAAATACCAAAATAAATTGGTAGCAGAAGAATGGACAAATTTTATTCTTACCAAAATTGAAAACACAATAGATGAAACCGATGCAGGTATATGGGAATTTCGGAACTTCCAACAAAGACATTGTTACTCGAATTTGTTTCAATGGGCTGGCGCAACCGCAGCTTTAAAAATAGCGCGTCAAAACGGCTTTAAAGAAATAGAACAACGTGCTTTAGTTTTGCAAGAAAAAGCAGCGACATATATTGAGGCTTGTTATGATGAAGAGCGTGGAGTATATACAAATTCAACAGACTCTTCTAATCTGGATGCTTCGACTTTGCAGTTGATTATGATGGGTTATTTAGATCCTAACTCGGATAAAGCGAAGAAGCATTTAGCCGTCTTAGAAGACGAACTCAAAGGTAATCACGGTCTATTTTATCGCTACCTGCATAAAGATGATTTTGGAAAACCAAAGTCTACTTTTTTAGTTTGCGCCTTTTGGTATGTGGAAGCTTTAGCTTGTGTTGGCCGCGTAGAAGAAGCACAATCTGTTTTTAAGCAATTGTTGTCCTTCGGTAATCATTTGATGTTATTCAGTGAAGACATCAACGAAGAAGACGGCAGTCAATGGGGTAATTTCCCCCAAGCTTACAGTCATGTAGGACTAATGAATGCTGCTTACCGCATCGCTATTAAATTGGATAAACCTACATTTTTCGAAAATGCCGAAATGAATAATTTTATCTCCGAACAAAATTAATCTTTTTAATATTTCACTTACACAATCTGCCTTAATGTGCTATAATGCATATTAAGGCTTTTGTATTTATTATAAATACCCTAAACGATTCTCGAACATATTCATAAACTATCTATAGTATAACTTGTTCATACTTATAAGGAATGAAGATATGATAACAAGCTAAATTTACCTATGGATAAAAACTATATGACGCTGAATACAATACAGTTATGTGAAGATTTAAAAAGCAGCAATTATGTAGAATTACTTAACCAACCTTATACTGACTATTTCTTGCAACTCTTGTATTGCAACAATGAATTGCTTTTAAAAGTACATCTCCCAAACAAACATATTCTAATCCAACGTCTTTATCAAGGCGCATTACCTAACGATATAAAATCAATACATTTTAATTCTAAATCAGATAAAAAGGTTGAATTAGTGTTTCCTGTCGTAGTAGGTACTATTAATATAATATTATCCGTCGATCTATCTCAGGAAGAATCCATAATACTAAATACAAGCACTTATCTTGACTGTAAAAAGCAACATATTCATCAGCAAGAAGATCGTGAAGTATTATTATTAACAAATGATTATGATTTACCCAAAACTCCTACACAACACATCGAACAAATAGAAGGACGAAGTGGGCATTGCTTTGTTGATTTCGGAAAGAAAACTTCAGGTTGTCTACTCTATCTTCAAGACCTAGGAGCAGTCCAACAAATAGCGGAATACACACAAGTATCTTATTTGGACACCGTAAAGATAGAATGGCCTCAGCTTGGTTTTAAATTCCCACGTGCGAAATTGCCATTACCTCCAGGGGAAAGCTATTGCATCCAACAAACTTTTGTAAGTTACTCTAATCAAAAACCGCAAAATGCACGGCACGCATCCAATCTTTATATTCGTCTACTCTATCACATCTATCCTAGTCTACAGAAACCTAAAAAGAAGGTCGTAGATATACTAGAGAATGCGACTAAAACACTGCAGGATCTTTCCGAACATAAAGGCTGTTGGAAACAAGTGCAAGATGCAGCCTATCTCAATGCTTATGTTAATAGCTATGAGACTCCGCCCGAAAGTATGGTGCAAATGGCTGTGTTAAGACCACTGTTTGAATACCATCAGCAATTCGGCACTCCGCTCTCTGAGCAAATCATCCGAGAGTTTACAATAAATATAGCTCGCTTTTACGACGAAGAGTTAGGTGTTATCCACCGTTGGCTACCTGCCGATTCTTATTTACTCGATTTTGATGAGGAGCAAAAACGGTCTTTTATCATGGACAGTTGGTACTTACTCTATCCGTTGCTACAGTTAGCTTTCTTATTTGAACAAGGTTTTAAGGATAATATACTCGAAGAACAATTTCAAAAGTCTCTATTGTATATCCGAAGAGCAGCCAAAGCCTTTGATTACGATTGGCCAATTTTCTTCAACATCTACACCTTAGAAGTATTAAAGGACGAAGGAAATCACGACGTATTTGGAGAAGTGGATACCGCTGGGCTATACATTCAGATCATGCTCAAGAGCTATAAACTATACAACAAGGATGTGTATTTAACCGAAGCCAAACGTGCAGCCAATCAACTCAAATCTGTAGATTTAGATTCATTATACCAATCCAATAATGCAGCTTATACCGCAGAAGCTTTATTGGAATTATATGTCATGACATCCAACAAAAAGTATTTGGAAATAGCTGAAGTATTTCTGGGTAATATTATACGCAATTGTGCGATTTGGGATATGAAGTATGGCAATGCCAAAGAAAGGGAAACTTTTTTTGCACTATTTCCTTTACGAAAAACACTGTATACCGCACCATTCGAAGAACACGAGACAGTAGCGATATTCAACCGAATAGTTCACCTTATACATCAAAAGAAAATATCCATTTCGCCATACCTACGATTTTTCATGAGCGAATACATACAGTACGCATTACACCGACTTCCTTATTATTTCCCACCATTTCTTCCCACAGACATATTCGCGGACAAAGCCAAGACGGGCTATGTAAATCCTACTATTAATATTCCAATTGAAGACCTGGGGGATGGATGGGAAGCAATGGGGCAAGTCGGACAAGAAGTATATGGAGCCGCACTTTTTCTCAACCTTTGTATTCATCACGTTGTTAAACTAGATGAGGATACCTATGTCGTTTCTTCGCTTCCCTTGATACAGAACGGGAATAAACAAAAGCAAATACAAATACTGGGCGCTACAAGTCAAGAAGGCATTTTATGGATTAAAACAAATTCGATACAAGTAGAAATAAATAGGAAAAAACAACCCAACAAAGAGTACCATCAGATTAAAGCAGACGACACACTAAAATTCATACGTAAATAAATCATTATGGAAACTAAAAAAGTATTATTAACAGGCGGAACAGCTGGGATTGGAAGAGCCATAGCGTTATTACTAGCTCAACATGACTACACTATATTTCTTATCGGCAGAAGCGAAGAAAAGTTGGAAGATCTCAAAAAAGATATCGCGGTATTAGGATTAACGCATCGCTTCCACTTCTCACTTACGGATGTGACAAATCTTACAGCATTCGAACAACAAATAAAAGATTGGGATGCTGAATATGGTTCTTTTGATGTATTGGTAAATAACGCAGCTATTGGTTATGACGCTGTAGAAGGAAAATCCATTCAAGACTTACATTATCTATTGAATACCAACTTACTTTCGTACATGTGGCTCTCCGGATTTGTTGGCGAAAAAATGAAACAAAAAGGTATCGAAGGCGAAATGATTCAAATAGGTTCAATGAGTGCGACCACGAAAGATGCAGAAAGCTCTGGCTATGTAGCGACTAAATCCGCAATACGTGGTTTCTCTGAAGCATTACGCAAAGAGCTTAATCCATCTAATATCCGTGTGACTTTAATTGAACCAGGCCTGGTAGGCTCGGATATGCAATCCACTACACCGGACGAAGAACGACAAAAACAAGCAGAAAAGACAATGTTGACAACAGAAGACATAGCCAATGTAGTACTCTTCGTCTTACAGCAACCAAAGCGTGTAGACCTTTGCGAGATTAAAGTAAAACCGCTAAAACAAATTATTTAATATTTTAGTAATTATAACCTACAACTATTTGTCAATTTATTTGTTGTTAAGGTATTAGAACTATTGCACTAATATATTTTGTCAACACCACTATGAAAACGATCATACTATCGACGTATACACCTCAGAAGTGTGGCATTGCCACATTCGCGCATGACTTATACAAAAGCCTTAAAATAGCCAAAACAGACACCGTACACATTGCAGCTATTACGAATTGTGATGCCGTCAGCTTCCCCGAAGAGGTCGTATATAGCATTGAGAAGGATAAATTAAAAAGTTATGTTCAAGCTGCCAATTTTATCAATAGCAGCTATGACGTGTGTATTATACAGCACGAGTATGGTATTTTTGGTGGAGAAAGTGGCGATTATATTCTGACTTTGTGCAAATTATTACATATTCCCATCATTACTAATTTTCATACTATACTACCAAAACCTTCTGAAAAAGAGCGAATCGTCTTACAAGAAATTGGGCAAATAAGTAGTATGGTTACAGTGATGACCAATTGGGCGGTGAATATGTTGCATTCGATTTACAAGATCCCATTTCGTAAGATTGAAATGATTCCTCATGGTGTACCAGTTTTCGATTACAAACACGATTCCGCTAAAGAAAAGCTTGGTTTGACTGGTAAGAAAGTATTATTAAGTTTTGGTTTCTTGGGGCGTGGCAAAGGCTTTGAGACAGCTATTGAAGCGGTTAAGGATGTTGAGGATAAAGACTTTAAATATCTCATCCTCGGTATCACCCATCCTAATGTAATCAAAGAAGAAGGTGAAGCCTATAGAAATCAGCTCATAAAGCGATGCCAGGAATTAGGCATCTCGGATAAAGTGCAATTCATCAATGAATTTGCAACCAATGAGCAGCTAGCCGAATATTTAACAGCCTGTGATATGTATGTCACACCTTACCCAAATGAAAATCAAATCAGCAGTGGTACACTCTCCTTTGCATTGGGTGCAGGAGCAGCAGTTATTTCTACCCCCTACCTGTATGCGAAAGATCTTTTGGCAGAGGAAAGAGGATTATTATTTGACTTCTGCGATGCCAAGCAACTTGCTAAAATTATCAATGAACTGGTACAAAATCCATTGACGCTAGCAAAATACAGAACTAATGCACGTGAGCATGGTGAAAAAATGCAGTGGCCAAATGTAGGAAACCGTTATTCCAAATTGATTGCAACAACATATACCAATAGTAGAAAATTATTCAAACGTGCTTAATCTATTCTTATGATATTAACTTCGCATCAACGTACATTTCAGCACTATCAAGAAATTCCATTTTATGCGCACGATACACAGATAGACTTAGCGCATATCCGACGCCTGACTAATCCAGTAGGTATCGCACAACACGCCAAATTTGCTACGCCCGATTATAATCACGGCTATTGTTTAGATGACAATTCGCGTGCGCTAATGCTAGCAGGACTTTCTAATCGTGTGTATCCACATTCTTGCGACAAATTGATTGATACCTATCTAGCCTTTATTCATTATATGCAACGTGACAATGGCCAGTTTGGGAATTTCTTAGCATTTGATCATCAATTCTTAGATAAATATGGCACTCAAGATGCTTTTGGACGCACAATATGGGCTCTAGGTAGCCTTATGTATAATGACGATCGTAAGCATGTACAACAATTGTTAAAGGAAATAATAGACAAGGCATACACGCACATCTCCGACATAAAATCTATACGAGCTGCCGCTTACGCGTTGTGTGGATTGGTTTATATGTTTCACTCCAAACAATACAAAAAGGATTTAATCCAAGAGATTTACCTCTTAGCGGATTTCATCAGTAATGAATACGAGAAATCAGCTACGGACGAATGGCTATGGTATGAGGAAATTATTAGTTATGATAATGCCATAATCCCATACAGCTTGATGCTTACAAAAGGCATATTGTTTGAAGAGAAGTACCTCATGTATAGTCTGGATAGCGCTGCTTTCTTAGATGAAATTATATTCAAAAATGATAAATTAGAGTTGATTGGTAATGCAGGTTGGTATAAAAAGAACGGTTCAAAATCTTGTGTCGGGGAACAACCTATCGAGATACCATCCCTAATACTGATGTACCATAAACTAGCAGAAATAAACAATGCTCCAAAATTTTATGGTAAAGCCAAAGATTGCTTCAATTGGTTTTATGGTAATAACAGATTGAATGCAGTAATCTTTGATGCCACCACTAAAGGTTGTCGCGATGGTATAGATAAGGATGCAGTGAATCAAAATCAAGGAGCTGAAAGCACCATTAGTTATTGGTTAGCGCATACTTATATTCATTACGAGATCTATTAAAAATCAGGAATACGAATAATAAAAAGACTCATTCTCTCTTTATATATAAAGGCGATAAAACTTGGTTTTTTAACGCCTTTTTTTATTTAATTTAAATATATGTCATTGTATTTTCCTTATATAGATCAATTATAATACTATAAATCTTCTCCATTAGAAAATGTATCACTTTAAACTTCATAATTTAGTAATAACTTTCTAAAGTGACATTAAATTTTATAATATCAAAGACTACATCAATACTTCGATTTATTAAAATCATAAGTAGAGCCGTAAAAATCGGATACAAGAATTTGACCGAAATTGAACACTTTCACATATTTTGTTTGGGTCTTATTCGGGTGTCCTTCGGAAAAAGGGACTTTTTTCCAAACAAGTACCGAAGGAAACCCCATAAGGTATAAAGTATCATATATGTTTAGTCAGCAATCTATTGGTCCAATGGGAAAATTGTAAAGCTATTCCTGATTCATTCTTTATCGTATTAATTGGGATTCAATACCTAATTATAGTGTAAAGAAACTACTCAATCTATTATTTTAAACATATTACTGAATTCAATCTTACATTAATTAATCGTGACATAAGTAAGAGAATCTTCCGATATTTCGGTAACGAATATTACATATAAACAAAAAGATTAGACTAATAAAAGCCTAATCTTCTAGTTGTAGATATAGATGTGATTATAGGTAGAAAAAACTATTCATCTGAAGAATAAAAGCATACATCTTCATCATTGTAGGTATTACGAAAACACACAGATAGACGATCTTTCATTCCATGCAATAATTCATAACAGGGATTATTCTCATATTCGCGCTGAATTGATTTTAACAAATACAAGACCTCATCCTGATCTTCGCATTCCTGATACACTACTTCATTGAATGTAAGATCAAACTTTCCCTTAGTACTTTTTATAATCTTAAATCTGTGTATGGTATCTAAATACATTACTGCCATATGCTGCTATTTATTACTAAAAATTCGTCTTACTGCCCAAACGGCAGCGAGTGTACCTAGGGCATAAAATGCTGTCTTTTTAAACAAAGTAGCCTTATCATATTTCCACAATGCTCGTCCTCCCATCTCGACGAAAAGATTGGGTATATGTCCATTCTTTACATCTTTCACCAACTCTTCTACTACATTGATCCGATCAGCCAATAGAAGTGGCAACCAATGACGGTACCGCGATTCGCTATGTTGAAAAGCATACCTACGTAGCTGACCGCTCAGCCCTGATGGAGGCACAGTCTCGCCGAAGACCGCACTGTAGTGTGGACGCTCAATGGATTGTAATATCTCGACACGTGCTATTTGCTGTTCAGGCCGAGAAGGTACTTTCGTATTCTTGCGGTTGCGCATCGGATAAGTTGGGTCATTTTCTACATTCTCGTCTATAGCCCAACTATCTTTTATAGGGGTATCTGTTGTTACTACATTCATAGTCTTTAAGTTTTAAGAGTTATACAATGATTACAGGCTTAATACATTCATCTAATTTTGAAGAAAATATTCGGTACGCATCTGAAATTTCTTCCAGTGAAAAGCGATGTGTAATTATATCTTTTGGGCTCAATACGCCTGATTGTACATGCTCAATTAAACGAGGTAATAAGCGTTTGACAGATGTCTGATTGGCACGAATTGTAATCCCTTTATTCACCACATTGCCGATTGGAACCAAATTGTCTGTAGGACCATAAACACCCACAATAGAAACGATTCCACCCTTTTTAACGGAATTCACTGCCCAATGTAATGCTGTAGCAGCTCCTGCTTGCAACAGTAGTTTCTTACCTGTAATAGTTTGCATGGCATTTCCGCATGCATCCGAACCTACGGCATCGATACATACATCGGCACCCAGCCAATTCGTAATATGCTTGATAAATAAAACAGGATCTTCAATGGATCTAAAATTATAAACTTCGCAATTGGCGTATTTCTTTACAAAATCAAGCCTATATTCCAAATGGTCAATAACAATTACACGTTCAGCGCCGAAAAGCCATGCACATTTAGCAGCCATAATACCTATTGGCCCTGCACCGAATACAACTACAGTATCTCCCTTTTGTATTCCACCCATTTCTGCTGCTTGATAACCCGTCGGGAGTACATCGGTCAATAGAAGTGCGTCTTCCTCGTCCATACCCTCTGGAATAACGGTGGGACCTACATCTGCATAGGGGACACGCACAAACTCCGCTTGTCCGCCATCATAGCCGCCTGCAATATGCGAATAACCAAATATACCACCTGCTGCTGTAGCCATCGTATTGGATTCATGGCAGTTGGCAAATAAGCCTTGCACACAAAAAACACATTCACCACATGCTATATTGAATGGCACCAATACTTTGTCACCAACTTTTAAGTTAGTCACGCCACTACCGAGTTCACGCACAATACCTATGAACTCATGTCCAAATGTACTTCCCACACGTGTATCTGGAACCATACCGTGGTATAAGTGTAAGTCTGATCCACATATACAAGCTCTTGTCACCTGTACAATTGCATCTCTCGGGTGTAAAATTTCGGGCATTGGTTTCTCATCGACTCGAATGCGAAAAGGCCCTCTATAGTTCATTGCTTTCATAGGCAGAGTTTTTAATTACTAGTGTGTATGATTACCGATTGAACCAGCCGATACCCTTACATGTTGACACGTTTTACAAAAGGCGTATTAATTAAGTATGTTATCCGTATTTATACGATTAGGTAATTATTACCTGTTATCCTATTTCATTTCAACGATTATCCACAGGAAGTGTTAGCTATTTATTCATTGTAAACTAAATACTTAAGCATATGAGCAAGATTCCAGAACAGGTAGTAGGTAAATCCTTAGATTATTCGAGAGAATTAACTTTGCCGAATGAAACAATGGCCTATAATCGCTATAGAGAAATCGTCAAAAAACTTATTGATGTAAATGCTTGGCAAAAAATCGCTGTGGGATTATCTGCAGAATTTGTTATAGTTAATGAGAAAAAAGAAGTACAAATGCGTAGGGTAAAGAAAAATGACTTTATACGAATTGATATCCCTGGGCCTGGCAGTCCCTCGGCTGGTGGATATGATTATGTAAAAGTGACCTCGCTTGATCAATACGATCATCAAAACAAAAGGAAAACATTTCTCTCCCTACAACCAAGTCCTGACCCCAGCACACTGGGGGATGATGCAGCACATTTTTTCAAGAAATATACATCTTCCAATATTGTGATCAAGCAAGAAGGAAATAGCGTAAGCTTACATTATGCGGGTAGAAATGAAGTCATAAATACAGAAACAGAAAATGTACTAGATAACATACGTAATTTCTTGGTGGGCTTAGGCGCGAAACTTGGGGCTTCTTACCCCCAATGGAAAGCATTGATTGATGGTTTAGCAAAGTAAAATATTAAGCTTACGGATTATAGAATAGCAATTGTTTATACGTATGCCACTCAATCCGACTATATTTATTTACAACAAGTTTAATGATCCAATACATAAATGAAGCCCCTGAATAGCATCAGGGGCTTGTTGTTCCCTATGAACTATTGGAACTATAAAAACACAGACACATTTTATTATCCTTCTGGGTTTCGTGGATTTGGACCAGCTTTATCTTCCATATCCTTCAAGGTTTTTTCCTTAAACTCTTCAAAGGCATCCGCTAATTTTTGCAATTCAGGATCTAAGCCTGGCGCAAATTCTTCTGGTCGTTCCGGTGCTATTGGATTAGGGAAGGACTCCCGCGGTTCAGCCATCGTCACCAGTTCAGTCCCATCATTAGACGGAGATGAACCTTGGAATATTTGGTCCATCATCGACCCATCTAAACGGAATGTGTATTGCTCACGATGTATGCCTTGATCCATTAGTTTACGTACTTCAGGGAATTGTGAAGCATCAAATTTGGGTACAGGCAACACTTTAGCCCAATTGACACCCAGTGTTTCTAGCGCTTTAGCAAAAGCCATTTGATGTGCTTCATCACGCACTATTAAGAAAGAAATAGTGGATCGCAAAGTTTTATTGCTGGACATTTGATAGATACGGGATTTTTGAAGACGACCAGTAGCTTCTAGCACTAGATTGTCCATAAGATCAAGTACCAAGTTCCCGTGATTGTGTACATAAGAGCCACTCCACGGGTTTCCAGCGGCATCAACAGGCAACGCGCCTTGTGCACCCATAATGAAATGATGTGGGTTTTGTTGCTCTTTAGCCATCTCCATCGATGGAACACCTCCTGCACTTGGCGTGTCAAACTTGTCACCATAATAACCTGGCGCTCCATCCAATAATTTGGAAATGGTTTTGGTTACTAATTCTACGTGGCTGATTTCCTCTAGTCCGATACCTTGAATTAAATCAAGATATGGAATACCATTTCCACGGAAATTGAAGCTTTGAAAAAGAAACTGCATCATGGTACGCATTTCTCCAAATTGTCCACCCAATCCTTCTTGTAGTGCATTGGCTGCTGATGGATCCGGCTGATCATCCACTATAGGATGAATAAGATTTTTTACATGGTAGAACATAAGCATTGATTTTTTAGTGTGAATAATTTATGCTTTGTACTACTCGAACATTTGCTTTACAGCATCGTTGTCAATTTCTGAAATACAAGTGTTTGCAGTAATTTAATGCGTATTAACCCTGTAGTATGAAACAAAAAAAACCTACTTATCAAAGTAGGCTTCTTTCTCTTTCTGTAAGTAAAATATTCTTTCCTATAACTAACTGAAAAAATATTATTATGCTGTTGTATTTAGATTAATTCATTGGGGTCGGTGGTATAAGCGAATCTGTAGATAATGTATCTCTTCCGATTGTATCGTGGATACTCTGTCCATCATCATACATCGTATTGGTCGAATCAAAAGCATGACCATCTTCTTCTGTATTGTTATTATTAGAATTTGAACAGGCCACTATTCCACTTAGGAACAATGTGGTGACGATAATTAAAAATAGATTTTTCATACGTTGTGTTTTAGTGTTTACTAAATAATTCTTTTCTTACAACTGAACATACAGATAATCAAAACGTTGAGTTAACAAAAAATAACGTAATTCAATCGGGTGAATGGGGATTTTTACGGTGTTGTTGCATTTATACTTGTTTTATAAATATCTTGAACACAATAAATTGAGGGCTGTTAGTTAGTAAACAATATTATTTTTCACACATAAACATTAATATTATGGCACTAACAACTCCAAACGAAGGTCAGACGACCAAACAAATTGAACAACAGACTTCAAAGCTTCCTTCTACAACGTATCTGGCCGTAGCCGTAACAGCAATGGTCGCATCAGCTACATTGAAATGCTTATGTAGAGATAAGGATGCACTATTTATTGGCCAATGGGTAGCGCCATTTTTGTTATTCGGCATTTATAATAAAATCGTGAAAACTGAAGGACACGATTAATTCGATTTATTAAAGGTAACTAAATGAATATCGCCATCAACAATTAATGTGATGGCGATTTCTTTAAATAGTTAGTTGACCATATGATGTTGTACAGCAAACTTTATAAGTTCTGCTGAATTTTTGACTTTTACTTTGGTGATTAGACTTTGCCGATGTCCTTCTACAGTTCTTTTGCTTAAGAATAGTTTATCCGCTATTTCCATATTTGTATAGCCTTCACTGATCAATTGTAGGACTTCTATTTCTCGTTCTGAAAGGTCAAGTTCCATATCAACTTCTTTTTTCAGTATTACCGATGAAGAAGATGAAGAAAGAATATTTAACATCAACATAGTCAATTCTTCACACACATATCGTCCCCCGCTTGCCACATGTTTCACTGCGAATATCAATTCGTTGTAGCCCACGTTTTTCACTAAGTAACCTTTAGCGCCACGTCCGAATGCATCAATAACTTGGTCAACGGTATTCAGCATTGATAATAATATTACCTTAATATTTGGATACTTTTCGGACAAATATGTTGTGACCTCAAGCCCATCCATCAATGGCATGTTGATATCAGATAGTATGACATCAGGTTGTAAACCATCGCTGAGTAAAGACATAAGTTCACTCCCATCTCGCGCCTCACTTATAATTTCTATTTCCCCCGAAGAATCCAATAATAGTTTAATACCATTTCTTACTACCAAATGATCCTCCACTAAAATAACTTTAATCATACAAAGAATTATTAATTAGGCTTGTTTTTCATAGATGACAATTTAACAACAAAAATTTTGCCAAATTCTCTGTTTTACGTGAGGAACAAACTTTTTCAGGGAATTTATACTACCCAAAGTTTGAAAATGTACCTCTTGCTAAATAAACAACTCTCTAACAACACAATAAAGGGCAACTATTAACTACAAGTAAAATTTAAATTTCAAAAAATGGTATAAATATACAATCCCAGGTACTAATACGGTATTTTTGAGTAACTTAACACAGTGAAAAAAATAATATTTTAACATAAACAACAAAAGTTCTTAATAAAATAATTACAAAAACAATAAATTACCTCTTCGAACACTAAAAGACTACAAAGCCTATATTTTTATACTTAAGAAGTAAAATTTCACCCTAAGTTAATTTCCATTGAGATTTCGTAGATGTATTGAATTATAATATCTTTATGTATTGCATCACCTAATACACAGCTTTGGACACTATAAGAATTCAGAAATTCGGGCATTTAATTGTTTTAGATCTTAACCTAAAGATTACGGGCATCTCTCAAAATTTATTTTCTGAATTTGATATTTTACCACAAAATATTTTAAACACTTCTGCAGAAGATCTTTTTAAAAAAATATTTTCCAGCTTAAGCTCTTTTAATAAGGTGAAGAGCGTCATAGAATCCTATTTTGAAGGTAATTCTCCGCGATCAGTAATCACCTGTAAGATAAATAGCAAGCCGTACTACTTAAAAATAAGCAAGCAAGATAACCACATTTATATTGAAGCAGAACGTCAGGTCAAAAAACATATTTCGACAAGTGATCTTAATGAAATAGGTTTTTTATTTGACAGCAACCATCACAAAAACTGGAAGCTTGTATGTAAAGCTATAAACAAGATAATTCAATTTGACAGAGTATTCGTTCTACAAGTCCTAGAAACTGGCAATTGTAGTATTATAGCTGAAAACAGTCATATATCCTCAGAGCCTCTTGAAAACAAATACTTTTCGAAGGATTTTCTTCCCGAGGTGCTAATTGAACATTTCAAGCATTCACCGTATCGATTCTTGGCTAATGTCCATGAGCAACCCCAGAATTTCTATACCATTGATCAAAATATAGATTTAAAATCAACCCAACTGATATGCGTTCCTGACCTCACAGCTGAATATTATCAATTCATAGGCATAAAAACAGCACTCTTTTTTCCACTTTACCTAAAAGGGAAATTTTGGGGAATGGTCGTAGCACAAAACATTAAGGAAAAGCATGTAGACTTACAGACCAGAAAGATATGCACCTTTATTGTGCAAAATGCAATGAGTAAGTACGAAATGTTCATTCAACAAGGTTTGATTGACATAAATATGCAAGTTCAACAATTTCAGGATTCATTGATCAAGCGATTGTCTTTTCATAAAACTATAAACTGTGCATTGGTAGAAAGTATGGATAACTTACGCTGGATGCTAAGGGCGGATGGGATCGCTATCTACAATGAAGGAGATCTTTTCCTCAAAGGCGAGACACCCACTACCGAAACCTGTTTTGAAATCATCAATTACTTGCAGCAAAACAGTGATTTAACAGTATTTATTGATCATAACTTTAAGAAAAACCATAAAGATAATTTTAAGAAATCATTGCCATTTGCGGGCTTACTTGCTTACAACGTAGACATCAACAAGGATTATTACATCATTTGGTTTCGAAATGAAACAATTTCAACAGAAACAAAGATGACGATAAGTGAAAAAAGCCCCTATACTTTTGATGTCTATGAAGAGACCATTTACGAAACGGCCATTCCTTGGAATGACGAAGAACTGAATCTCTTAGATGGATTAAAAAACACGCTTAATCATTCGATGATGCAAAAGCTCATCGAAAATAAAGATTTAGCCAAGACTCTTTCACAACTCAACAATGAGTTGGAAATGTTTACCTATACCCTATCTCACGATTTAAAAAATCCTTTATCTGTATTGAAGATGGGTATTGATTTTCTTAAATCAAAAAATGGGAACATCAACGAAAACCAAAAAGAGAAATGGTTTAGTACCATCACTATGGGTTTACAAAATATTCAGGATATCATTGATAACATCGTCAATCTTTCTAAGGATAAAATCAATAAAATAACTAAAGATACTATACCGCTACAATACATGCTTCGTAAAATAGTGGAAGAAACGGAGCTGGCTTATGAAGATGATAAATGTGAGGTAACATTTGGTAAGCTCCTTCCTGTATGGGGTGAGAAAAGTGCGGTATATCAGATATTCACTAATGTACTTAGTAATGCTATAAAATACAGCCAACAATTGGACAAACCCAAAATACATGTCTCGAGCAGCATAGTAGATAATTACGTCTGTTATGAAGTCAGAGACAATGGTATTGGAATTCCAGAAGAAGATCTGAGTCATATATTTGAAATGTTTGGTCGCGCTATGAATACCGACAACTACAAAGGAAGTGGTATTGGTTTGTCTCTGGTGAAACGTATTATCGAAAGACTCGAGGGTGAAATTCAAGTAAGCTCTGTGGTGGATGTAGGAACTACCGTAATAATGAAATTTCCTATGGTAATGGATTTCCCTAAAGTTATTTTGGATACTTCAGAAACATCATAATATACTAACGGCGTCTTAAAGAAATTAAGACACCGTTGGCTATCAATTTAACCCTAAACGTAATAATATTTGGATAAATTTATTCGAATTCTATTAGCGGTCGATTTAGATTTTAGCTATTATTGAACAGCATATGTTTCATCAAGCATATATTTCATATCGTCCACAAAACACATCATTTGCAAATAAGAATCAAGTGTATACATATGTAAAGAAGCAAGTTCGCGATCTTCCAGTATTTGTAGGTAGAATTTCTTTTGATTATGCAAATTGGTCAATAATTTATCGGCCAAATAATCAGCATATGTAGTACTATCTTGAAAAAGTACTTCTACATCCTCATTGATCTCTTCATAAGTAGCCATTGTCAAATTAAGCTCTTTATTCGTACACAATCCAAGCAATTCAGGCTGACTTTCCGCATAGAAAAGTTTGATTTTCTCACAAATCATATTGGTATTTTCGCAATGCGAGCTATGTAGGATTTTCTCTAATAAAAGTAATCCCTCTGTTCGTTGGTAAATTATTTCCTCCAGTGCTATTGATTCCTTCAGATTTTTCTTAGGGGCACTCGAGCACGATATCAAAAACAAACTTCCTAATAAATAAATAATCAATCTCATACCTGTCAGATTTTATACTAGAATAACATCTTAGAATAGTTAATGTTGTAGGCGATAACCTACATTTTAGCAAAAGCAGTAAAAAAACAAAAGCTTTACACTTTACACCAGGTTTAAGCGCGTATAAGTACGCAGTAAACCCATATTGAATTGCGCTAAATCTCCGTATAGAGGAAGTATCTACTTTTTATCATTTAGTAAATACCTGAATGGCACCAAATCAGAAATATATGCACTGTTTTTGTAAGTACTGTTGCAGCAACTATTAAAAACATACATCTATGAAAGACAAAGCGTTTAACACCCAACTACTAGAGTATCAGCGCATCCTAAAAGGCTTAGCAAAGAAATTCACAAAAGATCAAGAAGCTATTAATGATCTAGTACAAGAGACGTTTATTCGTGCCTTGAAATACATGGATCAATTTTTTGACAATCCACGCGTCGTATCATGGCTTTTTGTAATCATGCGCAATATTTATATAAACCAATACAAACGTCTGAGTTATCAGCAAAACTATGATGACATCAGTATGTATTATTACAACCACAGTTTATCCTCAGAGCCTTATACAGAGGATAGTTCAGATAAGAGAATGATGTTGGGGGACATTTCTAAAATTATCGCAGAACTACCAGTTGCACACGGCGAAATGTTTAATAATTATATCGATGGTTATAAATACAGAGAGCTTTCTGAAATGTACGGTATTCCCGAAGGCACAATCAAATCACGAATACATATCATTCGTAAAACACTTCAAAAAAGGTTAAAAGTAAAATACGCGAGTTAGTAAAAATGGTGTTCCTGTTGAACACCATTTTTGTATTTATTCATTCTTTTCTTTGGGCATATCAGTTGGATCATTGGGCATGTCATTCAGCTGCTCGACTTGAGGGTCCACACCAGCTTCGGCATCACCATCCAATTTAATATCGCGATCAATTTCTTTGTGACCATCTTTTGTTAAGATTTCTTTTTTCTTTTTATGCATATCCCTACCCAGTGGTTTATCTTCATGTATCGTAGCCATATTATGTGATTTATGATGTGTAAAAATTTATTTGTTCTTCGCTTCAGAATTTATGCCACCTAGATGTTAACTAGGGTTTCTTTAAACTGTCTAGACGAAGGGAATCTTGATTTAAAGTATCCACCGTGCCGTATATGAGTTCATCATTGGAATTTAAATTATACCGCTGTTTATCCGCCTCAGTTACTGGTCCTGGCGAATTTTCGTCATTCTCTTGTGATTCATTAGTTGATTGCCCGCAACTCATTAATAAGGACAATAAGAAAATTGATAAAATGCTTAAATTTTTCATATCGTTAATTTTAAAGTTTATGAATTCGTATGCAGTGATTGTAGCCAAGAATACAAATCAGAAAAAATACTATTACAGGTAGCAATGATAATCTGTCCTGCATTTCCTTTGAATTGCTTCTCGACAACATGTTGATTTCCTTTATAGCTAAAAGCATAATAAACACGTCCTATTGGACGGTTTTGCTTGGGATTTGAACTGTCAAACGCAAGTCCTGTTATGCTGAGGTATACATCCGAATATGGCACCAGATTCTGCAGACCGCGCAACATCGCTAAAGTTACCTCTTGTGATTCTGCTGTATGCGTTTCTATCAATGAAGGTAAGACACCTAACAATCTTTCTTTCATTTTGTTATCATAACAAACGACTGAACCTAGATAATAATCTCCGCTACAAACCTCTAAACCGAAAGTACTACTCAAAAAACCTGTAGTCATACTTTCAGCGCATACTAGCTTCAACTTATTATCCGAAAGCCAACTTCCCAAACGAAATAAACTGCGTTCATCTATTATGTTTCTGCTCATATTATCTTTTATGCTTCTTAAGAATTAACGTTTGAAACCCCTAATAGTTGAATATACTTTAGATTTTAAGTTTTAATACGCCATAATTCTCCAGTAACACGTGTTTATTACACCCCATTTAACGTATTATTTCTTAAAACTAATCAACTCATTCATTGGTTCTTAGAGTACATTAACATCTTATTTACTATGAAAGCACAAACAATATCAGCAACGCAAGGACTAGGTCCAATGGTTTGCATTATGATGGAAAGTAATAATCCAGGTACTATAGGAAACACACCTGGAACAATAGATAGTGACGATTCTGATGTAAACGAAACATTGCAAGACGAAGAAAACTTAATTAAACCAGGTCAAACTTTAGACGAGACAATGCCTGCAGGCGAAGAAGAAAATATGCCTGATCCGGAAGAATTCGAAGAAAGACAAGGTGACGAAAATCTTGATGATATCCCAATGGAAGAACCTGTACCCGACCTAGATGAAATAGAGCCTGATGAAGAAATTGATGATTTAGACATCGATCCATCTGAAGAGGAAGACGATATGATTGATGAGGATATTGAAGATGATCAAATCCTCTAACAAAACATTTAACAATCCACAATTAGTCAAATCTATATAGTTAGCGCAGCACTTTTTCGAGTGACTGCGCTATTATTTTCTACACGCATTTAAACATAGAGTAGGAAGGTAATCATTATTTGATTACCTGACCCCTCACACCACCGTACGTGCCGTTCGGCATACGGCGGTT
>NZ_WUQY01000069.1 GCF_009829085.1 Sphingobacterium bovisgrunnientis | reverse complement strand
AATAAGACTTTGGCAACAAAGCACAAGTCTGTGAAGCCCGAAGCCCATTTGTCTTTAGCAAATGGGTAGTTCACTAATCCTTAGCTTTATTCTATGTAATATAATTTTTAATGAATAATATTGCATTATGCTTGACAATCAACCTAAAAAAATACTTACAATCTTTGATCCATATACCTCAAACGGCATTCTTCTAGCACAAAAGGTGATCGAAGTTGGTTATAAGGTTATGCTATTGGGGGGTAAAACAAAAGCTCAATTTGAGCAAGTAGCTATAATATCTGATTTTATCTCTGAAATTGAATTTATTGACATTTTAGATGGTTGTATTGACAACTTGAGTGTTTTAGAGAATATTCGGAAAAGCGAAAATTTAATTTTGATCAAGAGTTTAGCTGACACAAAATGGTTTTTCGATCATTCATATGATTTTAATAATGAAGCACCAATTTTTGAGGTGAGACAACTGTTAATTCTTTTGGCAGAGCAAAATAAAATACCAATTATTCAACATGATTTCTGGCAATGCACATCTGAAATTTTGGATGAAGTAATAACTAAAATTCTACATTCTATTTTCTCCGAAAATGGCAGAAAAATGTATTTGAACACATTACAAGCAGACATTGTCTTCATTGAAAAATTATCCTATATGGGACTACTAGTAAAATGTATTAAGGATTCTCCTGAGGTCTTAAAGTCAGAATTAGAAGACAGTCAAATTAGCATACGAGATATATTTCGCTTAGTTTTTGATGTATTTGGCGCAGAAATTGAATTTTGTGGGAAAGGTGAGCATGAGAGAGGAGTAATCGTTGACTATGAAGATGATATTTTGTCACTATCAAATATTAATACTTCAAAAATTCGTTTAGGCAATACAATTGTTAAATTAAATGAGGTAAATTATAATATAATTTCTGCTATTTCAAAATTTGAATTGAAGAGAGATATTTACACCTCAATGAGCAATATTAACCAGGTGGAAATCAAAAGATTAATTAAAAGTAAAATTTACAATTCATTGAATTTGAGTTAATTAGATGAGTTGTTGTGCGTTTGTAATTAATTTTTCAACGAATTTAAATAAAACTTGACAAATTGGAATAGTTTTTGATGTTTTCTTGAATCTACGAAAAACAATATTTAATAATACAAAGAATAAGTCATGTTTAATTTGGGGGTAGGATTATGGAAGATAAAGTAGCTAGTGTCAAATCTAAAAAGACAGAGGTAGAGCCAAAAGGTAATAAAGATAAATCAAAAATTTATTTTTTTATCGTGGCTATTATTTCCTTATTGGCTACTAATGTATACTTCTATGTAAAATATAAATCATCAGGTGAGAAGCTATATACATTGACACTTCAAAAGGAAAAGTTGCAAATTGAAATCGATAGAATTGAAGCAGAACTTGATAATATCGATCGTCAAAATATTCAAGGATTACCTGTAGAAGTCGTAGAACAGCAAAAAAAGGCAAGGCAAAACATTGCTGATTTACGTGCTGCATTGGAAGAAAATAATGTTTCAGATAGTCAGATTCAATTAGCAAACACCCAGTTGGAGAATTTGAAATCTAACGTTTCTAAATTGCTAGGGGAAGTAAATGATTTGAAGTTACAGAATGAAATTCTAAAAAGGCAAAATGTGGAATTGCAGGGTACTGTTAAAGAAACTTCAACTAAGGTTCAGCAATTGGCTAATGATAATTCGTTATTGAATGAAAAAGTTTTGATTGCGTCATCTTTAAAAGTTTCGAATATAGTTGTAAATGGTGTTGAAGAAAAGAAGAACGGAACTTTGGAAATTGAAAACAGAGCAAAACGAGCTGACAAATTGCAAATTAAATTTACTATAGTTGACAATGCATTAGCACGTAAAGGGAGAAAAGAAGTATTTGCTCGTATCATCGATCCACAAGGGAATCTTATTGCAGCAAGCAACTCTATTTTCTATATTCATGGTGACAAGTTACAGTATACTTTCAAAGAAAATATAAACTTCACCAATAACGGAGAAGAATACCAATTTTTATGGAGTGATACTTCCAAACTTAAAAAAGGTGCCTACACCGTATTGTTATATGCTGACGATGCAATTATGGGAAGGTCAAGTGTTGTGCTTAAATAGTTAATGAATTGTTATTTATAAGATATTTAATAGTCTGCCTTAGGTAGGCTATTTTTTTTATGTATGATAATAAATTATGTGATAATAACCAGGATGATTATATACTCTACATCTATAAACATTGCTCATCAATAGAATTCGTTATACATTTTATACTTTAGGATCAATCTAATAAAAGCAAAAAAGGATATTATAGCAATATAATATCCTATTTTGTTATGTGCGCCCGGCATGTGCGTGAACTCTAGGGTGTAAGTCCCGAACGTGCCTTGATAGTGGGAAAAGTTAACTTAAGGCAAGGGTGTCCTCCGTGAGGAGGAATCTGAAGGAAGCCGGCGGTAAATCTCTGGCCTGACGTACAGGAAGC
>NZ_WUQY01000068.1 GCF_009829085.1 Sphingobacterium bovisgrunnientis | reverse complement strand
GCGGTTGAGTAATTTTAGCGAATTAAATATAGCAATCCTTGCTATATAAATCCACCGCCATTTTTCCCTTATTTAGGATTGTTATGACTTTACCAAATAAATTTTAACTTCCTTAAGCAAGAATATTGTATTTAGAGATATATGGCATTTGCTTAATTACAACAGCTGCCGCCCTAAGTACAATTTTGTTTCTAATAGCGTTAATAACACTCATTTTATGCTTTCCTTCCTCCGTTTTTCTTTCAAAATAACATTTGAACTCTGGGTAAAACTGTATCGCGGATAACGCGCAAAGATGAAGCATCTTTTTTAGCTCTTTGTTTGCCATATTACTAACCCTATTCCGCCCCTTAATACTAATCCCACTACTATGTTCAAATGGCACTACACCGGCGTAACTGGCCAGTTGCTTTCCGCTTCTCCTACATGCAAAATTACACGTACAGCAGATAATATAGATTGCTGTCAAGTGACCGATTGTTATGACTTTACCAAATAAATTTTAACTTCCTTAAGCAAGAATATTGTATTTAGAGATATATGGCATTTGCTTAATTACAACAGCTGCCGCCCTAAGTACAATTTTGTTTCTAATAGCGTTAATAACACTCATTTTATGCTTTCCTTCCTCCGTTTTTCTTTCAAAATAACATTTGAACTCTGGGTAAAACTGTATCGCGGATAACGCGCAAAGATGAAGCATCTTTTTTAGCTCTTTGTTTGCCATATTACTAACCCTATTCCGCCCCTTAATACTAATCCCACTACTATGTTCAAATGGCACTACACCGGCGTAACTGGCCAGTTGCTTTCCGCTTCTCCTACATGCAAAATTACACGTACAGCAGATAATATAGATTGCTGTCAAGTGACCGATTCCTGGGACACTTATTAATAAATCATAATTTTTTTTAATCTTTTCATTTTCTGAAACAATTTTTTTTAGTAATGTTTCGATTTTTGAAATCGAATTCGAAATACCCTTAATGGCATCTCTATGAAGGCGTTCTAATATAAGTCTATTATCTATATTGCTTATATTTTTCAATTCATTTAAATAAACTTTGTTGGAGTTAAGTTGAGAAACTAATCTTCTTCTGGAGGCCATTAAATCCTGTATTTGTAATAAAACGGGATCTAATATGCTTGAGGATCTAAGTTCTTCCGCATTTCGATACGCATATTGACACAAACGAATACTATCTACTCTATCATTTTTACCTCTAGCAATACCAAAACTCCATTTTATATGGGCCGCATTACCAATGTGTATTGGTAGATTCTTTTCACAACAGAATGCCCATAACAAACGATGATATATACCTGTATTCTCTATTACTAACAATGTGTTTTCATTCATAGTGACTTTATGTTTTTTTAGCCATTTATGAAACTCCTTAAGTCCCTGAATAGAATTTTCAAATCGTAGTGTCTGGATCTGCTGTTTTTGCTGATCAATCACACACAATAGGGAGGTATCAAAATAGGGCTTTGAAACGTCTATCCCAATAAAGAATTTTGAACAAGTTTTCATATTGATTATTTTTGAAATAGATAATTTTACTAACCATTTTACCCCATCGGTTCAAGTCCTTGATAATGGGTATTTAGCCCTAATTGTTATTTGACCACTAAGGGAAAAAACAGCAGTGGATTATATCCTAAAATAGGCTTGAAAACCTTGACGGTACTAAAATGAGCCACTGCTGTTGGTTAGTTTCTAGAATACAAAATCGTAATCTAATTATATAAATGCAAATCTAAA
The DNA here is from genome assembly GCF_009829085.1 of Sphingobacterium bovisgrunnientis. Lineage (GTDB taxonomy): Bacteria > Bacteroidota > Bacteroidia > Sphingobacteriales > Sphingobacteriaceae > Sphingobacterium > Sphingobacterium bovisgrunnientis. The sequence goes on along the minus strand of NZ_WUQY01000068.1, from coordinate 824 downwards.
GGACGGTACTGTGTTCATTTTATTCTTTATTATTCCGCAAAAATAAAGCATGACAGTGGCTTATTAATTGAAAATAGAGTAGAAGAGATGTGTAGTAAGTATCAATACATAATCTATTTTTATTATGAAAAAAGCATACAAAATGTATTGCTGATTTTGGTTATGTTGGCTATATTTGCATCATCGAATTACAAACTATATGTGAGTAAAACGGTGAGTAGTTCTTGAATAAGAAAGTCAATTTATTGATACATAGATATTTGAACGGCGTGATTTTCGTCCTGCCACCCCGACAAAAGCCACTGATAATCAGTGGCTTTTTCTATTTTCGGACTTATTTCGGATAAAAATTACTTATTTTTCAACTTAATATTAAGATAGGTAAGTCTAGATTAGGGTAGTCTCATATAGTGTTTATCTTAGAAATTATAAAAAATCTAGTGGGCTTGGGGTCTTTTTCTTATCAATATCTGTGATATGTGTGTAGATCATGGTAGTCTTGATATTCTCATGACCTAGTAATTCCTGAACAATTCGAATATCAATACCGGACTGAATTAAATGTGTAGCATACGAATGTCGTAACGTATGGACTGTACCTTCGGTTTTGATCTTAGCCATTGATAATGATTTTTTTAAAATAAGCTGAACACTTCTTTCACTATATCGATTTCCTCTTTTCCTTCAAAAAGATAGTCGCTAGGTTTATAAATTAGATAATATTCGCGTAAAATATCTAGCAACTTAGGATCATGTACAAAACCTGTGGACTAAGCAAATAACTTAGTCAATCTGAATAAGAAAAAATTGATATCACGAACCCC
>NZ_WUQY01000067.1 GCF_009829085.1 Sphingobacterium bovisgrunnientis | reverse complement strand
AACAAAGTACACCAGCTGTTCCGCTGTAAAGTACACCAGTTTTAACCAATAATTTGGACTTATTGCCACTGGATTTATAGTTCAAACTTAGTTATTTTTTTTCTTTCTTAATGATTTTCCTTTCAAAGGTAATCTATGGGCACAAGCTGTCAATCTGTCCATTATAGCATCACTCAACGTTGGTTCATTAATGAAATCATACCATGCTTCTACTGGTAATTGAGAGGTGATTATTACGGAGCTATTTCCATATCTGTCTTCCAGTATATCTAATAAAGCCAACCTTGTGTCTGCATCAATAGCCTTTAGTCCAAAGTCATCAAGTATGAGTAACCTTTGGTTCGCAATAGTTTTTATCCACTTTAAATAGGTTCCGTCTAATCTTGCTTGAGTTACTGTATCCATAAATTTATTCATGGAAAAGTATAATGTTCTATATCCAAGCATACATGCCGACCGCCCAAATGCACAAGCTAAATAGCTTTTGCCTGAGCCAGTTGCGCCCGTTATAAGTACATTTTCACCTCTAGTAATAAAAGTTCCATCTGATAACCTCAGGATTTGTTCACGCGTAATTCCTCTTTCGTTATTACAGATTATTTCTTCAGGAAGTGCATTGTACCTTAATCGACTAGCTTTAAGATATTTTTGTGTTCTACCATGGTCCCTAAACTCTACCTCAGCATGTACCATTGAGCCAATTAGTTCGTGTATGTCTTGTTGTTCATGTACGGGTAAAGACGCGACAGCTTCGTAACGTTTAGCCATTCCGGCAAGTCGTAAAAATTTGAGGTGTTGAATTGTTTGATCTATATTCATAATGTATTTATTTATATTTTCTGTTATTTATATTCATCTGCACCTCTAATATTGCTATGGCGAGGAATGCTATATTGAGGATTCTGATCACCGTCCTTTTCTAACAAGTCCATATTGTTTTCAATAATATTTTTAATAATCATATAGTTGAAGCGATGTCCTTTGAGCCCCCTTCGACAAGCATTTTCTATACGATCTGGGTAGAGTGATGCTAAGCGTAAAAGGCCTTGACAGGCTTGATAAGTTTGATCTATGATAAGTTTGCTATCCATTACTTTTTGAAAGTAGTCTTTGGTTGCTGGACCATATTTTTCTGCTTTAACGAGATACTCTTCAGGGCTCCATAAAGAACGATTAAGTACGTGTTGATGGTGTGGTGGGCAATGGTCGATTTGCGTACTATAACCATGCTTTTTATAACTTCGTTTATGAAAAGCTATTCGGTTGTTTTCGCTATATATCTCTACTAATTCAGTACAATAAATAACATTTACAGTCTTACCAATATATTTATAGGGAACACTGTAAAAATGCCAATCCTCACCAATGACTACATGATAGTTCTGTTGTACTTTGCCTTTAGTATAGTTCTTGGCGACATATTGATTATCTGGCAACCGCTTGAGCGTAGGCTTCTCTTTGTCGAAGAATAATTCTTTACGACTAAAGGTTTTACGTTGGAAGTTTTTATCATGATGAGAATTAAGCTTATCCCATATGGCACTATTTAAAGAAAATAAACTAGTAAATGTTTCATTACGCAATGGGCCATAAACACGTAAATAAGCTATTCTTACACCTCCCTCAACTGAAGGTTTGTCTTTTGGTTTAGCAGGTCTAGCAGCTAAAAGAGCAATGTTATTATGATTGGCCCATTGTTCAATCATATCTACAAAAGTAGGTTCATACCGATTACTACGCTTTACCCATTGCTTCATATTATCGGATTTAACAGAAAGAGGTACACCACCAAAATATGCTAGTGCATTATTAAGTGCTTTTACTACTTGAGGTAAACTAGCATTAGGAAGCGCTTCAACATAACTATACCCACTATACGGAAGAACAGCTACAAAAACAGGACATTCAATAAGTTCTCCAGTGCTTGTGTCGACATAGTGAAGTTTATCTCCTGCAAAATCAATTTCTAAAAGTCTGCCTGGCTCATGATCAAAATGCATAGTAGAATTACCTTTACGCAAATGATCCTGTAAAAGTTCACAGAATCTAGAATAACCAAAACCATCCGGGTATTCAGAAATATATTCTTGCCACAACAATTGACGAGTTACACCTACACGGCGAAGTTCAGTAGTAAAATATTCATAATGGGAGTCTAAATGTAATTGTCTTGCATCTTTTACTACAGTCTCCTTTTTATCAATATTGAGATAAACATGAAGATCATGGTCATTAAACAATAGAAGCTCCTGGATGCTTAGTCCGCTAGCAGTAAAGGTTTTAATATACCCAGCTATCGTCCGTCTATTTATACCTGTCTCTCTTTCTATTGATCGTTGAGAAAAACCACGCTCGACAAACAGTAATATCTGTCTAATTTTTTGCATACTTAGAGGTTTATTTGCCATAATTAGGAATATATCTGATCCCTAACTTAGCAATCATTTTATCTAAATATCCAGTGGTGTACTTTGTCGCGGAATAATTGGTGTAGTATGCGCCGGAATGTCAGTTCAAAATATACATAAGATTATTCTAACTGATGAATCAAACCTGTACAACGCTATTAATTAGTGGTGTACTTTGGAGCGGAATGACTGGTGTACTTTGCTGGTTCTTC
>NZ_WUQY01000066.1 GCF_009829085.1 Sphingobacterium bovisgrunnientis | reverse complement strand
TCTAGAACGCCTAGCAAGTCCAATCTATCCTACATCAACAAACATCGCGATCATCGTCTATTCCGAGACCTTTATTACAAACTTTTGGAACATTTGTGGAATAGAAATTCTCCTAGACGAGCTGAGCTTAATAGACTCAAGCGAAAGGTCTTTTTAATGAATGCTACCATTATTCCTTTATGCCTTAGTGTTTTTGATTGGGCAAAATTCCGTAGTGCAAAAGGAGCGGTGAAACTTCATACTATACTTGATTATGATGGCTGTATGCCGAGCTTTGTGCATATTACAGATGGTAAACAACATGAATCAAAGATAGCCAAGACCATTTCATTTCCTAAGGGTTGTGTGCTTGTTGTTGATAGAGGCTACATTGATTATGCTTGGATGAATGTTTTGGACAGCATGCAGTGCTTTTTTGTTACACGCAGTAAAAGCAACATGAAATATACTGTGGTGAGATCATTTCAAAGCGAAGCACTCAAGAATAGTGGAGTGCTTCAGGATCAGATTATTGAGCTTGATGGGGATGCTAAAAAGCACTATCAAGGAAAGAAAATGCGTCTAGTTCGTTTTTGGGACAGCATAAATAATGCTGAATATTCTTAACAAACAATCTCACCTGGAAAGCATCAACAGTAGCGGCATTATATAAGGAAAGATGGGAGATTGAAACGTTCTTCAAACATCTAAAACAGCGTCTGAAAGTAAGCAGTTTTGTGGGAACCTCAGAAAATGCAGTCTACATCCAAATTTGGACTGCATTAATTGGGATACTACTCTTTAAATACATCCAGAAGAAGGCTAAATATGAATGGAACTTATCCAACTTGGTGAACTTTATTCGCTTAAATATTTTTGTGAAAATTGATCTCTGGAAATGGGCTAATGATCCATTCTTTTCAGGTAAACCTCCTGATAAAATTGGACAGTTTAAACTCTTCTAAAGACAATAGAGAGGATATAATTTGAAATTTTACATAAAACCTTATCTATTTAATAGAAAAAGGTAGATTTTATACGCCCTAAATTTTATTTAGGACAGCACTGAAGAAATATATTAACAATCCACGCACACTAATATTTTATTATGAGTACAATTAAAAAATATAAATATGAGAAGCCGACTTGCAGTGTTCAAGTCATTGAGGTCGAATCAGCTTTAGCTGCAGATTCTGGAAAGGCACTTGTGACTTTTGGAAGAGATGAGGATGGAATACCTTATCTGGAAGATCCAAACATTGAACTAGAGATAATGAATTATTTTTCTAACCCAAAACTAGTATTACATGAGAAATTCTATCAAACGATTATATACCACATCATTTTTATTTTCAAAAATACTCTACCAAACATTTTCGTGTAAGCCATCAGTTGGGGTGCAAGTTAGTGATGGAGAGAAAGTGAATGTTAAGTTTTCAATAACGGGTATATTAGAAGAGCCTGTTTCAACAATAGCATCAGTTTCCGGAGGCATAGGAACAAATAATAACACGCTTAATAGTAAATCCACAATCGAAGGTAAAGACTTTATTATTGAAGGGTCGATTGGAAATAGCGATAATAATGAACACATCAAATCAAAGATAAAACAAGCAGCTACTTATACACCTATTCCACCTGGGATACGTGTTAGATTATTAATCTATGAGATAGCTGCAGATGGAAGTGAGATATTCAAGAGCAATTTAGGTGTTCCGGTGCAGCAAGATTTTTTTGCGATTACGCTAGAAAAAAATCGAAATTATAAATTTTACGCTTATTCATATAATAGTTTTACAACCTATCCTCCTTCTCCTGCAAACGAGGATAATCCAGTAATTATTACAGCAAATGATAATGCTTTGATTTATGCAGGTGGAAGTATTGCTTTATTAAACGATCCTGTGCATGTGAATGTTATATTCAGACATGTCACATCCCGGATTTCTGTAGGAGTAGACGCGCAATCCTATTTTGCAGATGAAATTACTGCAATTAACATTAATTTAAATAACGTGCCATTAACAACGCATAATCTAGATTTGAGGACTGGTAATCTTGTTGGCAATGTTCAAACAACAATTAACTCAAATCTTTCATTTGATTTTGCTAGTTTTGAAAACTCTCCAGCGAAAATGTTGTCTCAAAACAGACTTTATACTTCTTCAACACTTAGTGGCTATTCATACACAATTAACACTTTAGAAGTGAGAAAAAATGGCGTTAATGAAGTTTTAATTTCTAATGATAATCCTCGTTCAATAACAGTAAGTGGATTTTCAGGACCGCTTACAACAGTTTATTTTTCGAGAAACTATATATATCCAGCAGTAAATATTGGAAATAATAGTTGGGCAAAAGGAAATTTGTATTACGATTTAGCGCCACAGCTTAGCGCAGACAAAAGATATAGATTTGCGGAACCTTTGACTGTAAACAAACAGAAAACTGTAATTACTATTTTGATTGGAATTCATTACTTCCGAGGTCCGAAAGCAGTTCTCCTGTTGGTGTTCCTTGTTCGTTAGTTTATCCAGTTGGAAAATGGAAAACTCCAAGTGAAGAAGATTATCAAACCCTTATTGCTAATTCCGCACCTTCTAATGAAGGTGATGGGGCTGTGAAATTTACTAATATATCTGCAGCTCAACCTTTGGTATTTCATCAAGCAGGTTGGCTATTTGGTTTAGGATGTATTAGTGCAACAAATGATACGGATGGACAATATTGGACTTCTTCTCAAACTAGTTTGGGGACATTGGGTCGTATATTTGAGATAGGCAATGAAGCCGGTGGTCCAAGAACAGAATTTGATTCAGAAGCAAAATCTACAGGCGCTAGTGTGCGCTGTGTACGTGTTAAATAATGACTATCAAATGTGCAGAGAGTATAATGTATGCTCTCTGTAGTAAAATAATACAATTAAAAACCTTCAGGTATTGCAAGATTGACTTTTATATAATAGAAGTTAATCTTTTCTTGCAGCATTTTAAAGTATATCGAAGTCGATTCTAGATCTTCTCCCATTCCATCACTTATAAACTCAATACAAGGTTTAATATTTGATAATTCAATAATTTGTTGTTCTTTTTTCGTGAGTTTAAAAGATTTATGATTCAAAATTGAAGAGTTTTCTAATGCTGATTTAGCAATGTTGCATAAGTATTGATTTCCTTGCAAAACAGAGTTAATTGCTTCAATCATTTCAGAATTTTTTGCACCTTTCACAATATATCCGTTTGCACCGTTATCTAATAATTGAGATATATGTTCATAATCTTCAAATGATGAAATGCAGATAATTTTTATGTGAGGGTGATTTTTCTTTAGATGTTTACAAATTTCAAACCCATTCAAATCAGGTAAATTAATATCTAATAAAGCAATATCTACTTTATCCAATATGGTAGAAGATAAAAGTGATTTTCCAGAATTATAGGTTTCTAAAACATCAATTCCATCTTGGCCATGCAAGCCTAACTTAAGATTAAAGACCACGATTGGATGATCTTCAATTATAATAATACGTTTCATTCGTAGATGTGATAGTTTTCGAGTATTCAATATTACAATAAAAAAATTGTACTATCAATATCAAGTTGTGTTAATTAATGAATTTTTTTAATTTATTTGAAGAATTTTTTGAAAAAACTGAACAAATTAAAATATAGTAATAGTACATTTTAGGATTGCCTTACTCAATTTTCTGAAGATGGATAACCTTAATTTGGATCATGTACAAAACCTGTGGACTAAGCAAATAACTTAGTCAATCTGAATAAGAAAAAATTGATATCACGAACCC
>NZ_WUQY01000065.1 GCF_009829085.1 Sphingobacterium bovisgrunnientis | reverse complement strand
CTGATACTATTCGTGAGTATATTCTCAATCAGGGTTAGTCGCTTACATCCCACAGGCTAAACACCTGTGGGTTTTACACTACGTTTTATAAAATATTAAGCATTCCTATTAGGGATTCTTACTCATTAAAATAGTTACTGTAAGAAATATATTATCAGACAGCAAATGCAAGAGTAAGCATAACACTATTATTATCTATGATAATTAATAGATTATTGTATGTATAGCTAACTCTTGCAAAGGCATATAAAACTATTCTTCTAAAATAGTAGCTATGCTTGTAGTGATTCCTAGCAAATGAAATTTATTCAAACTGTCAATAGGATGTTTACATTTCTAAATTCCACTTTTAGTTTTTTATCCCCCTTGACAGTTTTGACTGTGAACTCAAAACCACATATCCAACTATACCTGCTAATAATGAAGTGACTAATATACTCAGTTTCGCCTCTGCTATATATGATGGATCTGAAAAAGAAAGTATTGCAATAAATATAGACATAGTAAAACCAATACCAGCTAATAAACCAACCCCAATGACATGTAACCAATTGGCTCCGAGTGGAAGGGAGCTAAATTTCATTTTTACACACAAAAAAGATGTAAGCAAAATTCCTATTGGTTTTCCAATTAATAACCCCAATCCTATACCTAAACCTAAGTTAGAGGTTAGTCCGTTAATCATTTCAGATTCTAGAGTGATGTTTGTATTTGCAAATGCAAACAAAGGGATGATGAAGAAATTGACTGGTTTAACCAATGCATGTTCTAATCTTTCCAATGGAGATTCTAAGTCGGTATCATTTGTTGGAATTGTCATGGCAACTAGAACACCTGCAATGGTTGCGTGTATTCCAGAATGATGAACAAAATACCAAATGAATATCCCTGGTATAAGATACAAGTATGGATTTTGAATATTCATTCTATTCATAATAATTAGAACAGCTAATCCAGCACCAGCGTACATCAAATAAGTTACATCTATACCAGAAGAATAAAATAAGGCAATCACTAAAATTGCAATCAAATCATCTACAATAGCAAGAGCTGCTAAGAAAATCTTTAAGCTGGATGGTATTTTATCCCCTAAAAGATTTATAACAGCCAACGCAAATGCGATGTCTGTGGCCATGGGTATACCCCAGCCTGAACTTGTCACTTGACCAGAGTTTAAACCTAAATATATAATAGCAGGAACTACAGCACCACCAATTGCACCTAAGATCGGTAAAGAGGCTTTTTTAGGAGACGACAATTCGCCTTCTACTATTTCGCGTTTGATTTCTAATCCTACTAAAAGGAAGAAAATTGCCATCAGTCCATCATTAATCCATAAAAGAATAGAATAATTTAAATGGACAGATTCGTTTTCAAAACCAATTTTGTAGTCCAAAAAACTTTGCAACCAGGAAGCGAAAGAAGTATTTGCAATAATTAAAGAAAGAATAACGCAAATGAAAAGAAGAATTCCTCCGGCATTACTAGATTTAAAAAAGTCCTTAAAAACATTGAGATTTATTAACTGTGCCATAGATATTTATTTTTTATTCCAAATTTCCATATGGGGAAATTTAGTTTTCAAATTATTAAATTCAGGATCCTTTCCTGAATCATATTGATTATTATAATCTTTAAAGAGAAATAATACTTTTTTGTGTAGTAATATGATTGCTATTAGATTCAACCATGCCATTAGCCCGACACCAATATCTCCCAAATCCCAAGCAATTTTAGCTGTTGTAATACATCCAACAAAAACAGAAATTAGGATCACCAATCTCAATATATTTAATAAGTATTTACCAGTACTTTTAGATTGTATAAAGCTGACATTTGTTTCTGCAATATAGTAGTAGGCCATAATTGTTGTAAATGCAAACAATGTCAACGCAATAGCAACAAATGAGTCTCCAAAAAGCGGAAAGTGATGAGATACAGCTAATTGGGTATAAATAGGACCAATCTCTATACTAGGTATATTTTCTATTAAAAATCCTCCTTCAGGATTCACTACATTATATTTGCCAGTAAATAATATCATAAGCGCCGTAGCTGTACACACAAATAACGTATCCACATATACAGAAAAACCTTGTACTAATCCTTGCTTTATCGGATGGGAAACTTCAGCTGCTGCCGCAGCATGTGGAGCAGTTCCTTGACCAGCTTCATTACTGTAGACGCCTCTTTTTACGCCCCATGCTATTGCTGATCCAACAATAGCTCCAAATGAGGCTTCCATATTAAGCGCTGATTTGAATATAAGTGCAAACACATCTGGTAATTGCTTATAGTTTATGGCTATGATAATTAATGCCATCAGAATGTATAAACCAGCCATAATGGGTACAATATATTCCGCAATTTTACTAATCCGAGAAACTCCACCTATAATAATAAATCCTAGTATAACGCACAAAAATGCACCGATTAAATAGGGAGATATACCAAAAGAGTTATTAACGGCAACTGCTATACTGTTACTTTGTACAGAAGGTAATAAAAATCCTGTTGAGATAATTGTTACGATAGCAAAAGCCCAAGCAAAAATCTTATTATTTAAACCTTTGAGGATATAATAAGCTGGACCACCTCTATATTGGCCATCTTTCACCTCTTTATACATTTGACCTAATGTAGCCTCAATAATTGCGGAAGAACTTCCCAGAAGTGCAATTACCCACATCCAAAATATTGCTCCTGGCCCTCCCATTCCAATTGCTGTGGCCACACCAGCAATATTCCCTGTTCCTACACGTCCAGAAACTGCAAGCGAAAATGCTTGAAATGATGATATCCCTTTTTCTGATCTATTACTCTTGAAAAGCAAGGTAAACATCTGCTTAAAATGGGTAATTTGAGGAAATTTAAATCGTATTGTAAAGTATACTCCAGTGAGAAGACATAAGTAAACTAGAGCATCTGACCATACAATATTATAAATGAAATCTATTATTCGCTTCATAAAGTTATTAAAAGGCTATACATTGCACTAAGATAAATATAATAGCAGTCCATTTAACAATTATTGCATAGATTTTATCTATAATGACAGAATTGAAGTATCAGCTTGATTAACATTTTTATTTGAATGGAAAACTCAATTAATTAGATAATTTCTTTAATACGATATTCAAATAAGAAAATATTGTAGAAGAAAAAAAATGGCAATGGATAGTTATAAGCAGTTAGGTCGTTTTTGAGACGTCTCTAGCACAGCAACAACTTGGTGACTTCTGTATGCTTAAGTCTCCTTTTTGAGATCTTTAAAATTATCCAATTTATAACAAGAATTAACTTAATGAAAATATTTCTAAGAAGTGTAGGCCATTTAGAAGCTCTGCGATAATATACATTCGTTCACTTTTATAAAGAAGAGACATCATTTTATACTTACATTTCAAGAATGAAATATTTACACAAATTAAGGTGCCCTATTAATATCAGTTTTAATAATATGAACAAATACAGAAGGAGACATCCCAGAAACTTTTTTAAATGCAGTAGAGAACTTACTTAAAGAGGCGAAGCCGACCATCTCCGAAAGATATGATAATTTATACTCACTCAGCTCAGGTTTTACCCGAAGCAAATCCATAATATATTCTATACGCTTGTCCTGAAGGTAGTCATAATAGGAAAGATCTCTATATTTCTGTATAATGTAAGTTACGTATCTAGGGTTAGTACCAAGATCAGTAGCTAATTTCTGCAATGAAATATCCTTTTTAAGGTAAAAATGAATGGCTTCTTGTTTTTCTAACTCCTCTAAAAGTCGAAGTTCAGTATCTTTCGATATTTTAGTTTCTTTTAATGTGAACTACCCATTTGCTAAAGACAAATGGGCTTCGGGCTTCACAGACTTGTGCTTTGTTGCCAAAGTCTTATTTG
>NZ_WUQY01000064.1 GCF_009829085.1 Sphingobacterium bovisgrunnientis | reverse complement strand
AAAAAAGAAAAAATCTTCAAATAAAATTTGCGGATTAAAATAAAGTTTCTACCTTTGCAGTCCCGACGGAAACGAAGGGAAAACAAAAAAAGATAAGTACAGCAGTAATGCTCGAAATATAAGAAGAAGCGCGATGCGGATTCGATAGAAGTTCTTTAAGAAAATGATCATGTAGCGTAACGAGTAGTTTGAGAAAAGCGAAAGTTATAAAATCAAACCTTAGTCAATAACTAAATAGATATTAAAAAAGACAATTCTATTTATATTATAAATAGTTAGAGTCGAACAACTTCATTTTACAATGGAGAGTTTGATCCTGGCTCAGGATGAACGCTAGCGGCAGGCCTAATACATGCAAGTCGGACGGGATCCAGCGGAGAGCTTGCTCAAAACTGGTGAGAGTGGCGCACGGGTGCGTAACGCGTGAGCAACCTACCCATATCAGGGGGATAGCCCGGTGAAAATCGGATTAACACCGCATGACACAGCGACTCGGCATCGAGATGTTGTTAAATATTTATAGGATATGGATGGGCTCGCGTGACATTAGCTAGTTGGTAAGGTAACGGCTTACCAAGGCAACGATGTCTAGGGGCTCTGAGAGGAGAATCCCCCACACTGGTACTGAGACACGGACCAGACTCCTACGGGAGGCAGCAGTAAGGAATATTGGTCAATGGAGGGAACTCTGAACCAGCCATGCCGCGTGCAGGATGACTGCCCTATGGGTTGTAAACTGCTTTTGTCCAGGAATAAACACCTCTACGTGTAGAGGCTTGAATGTACTGGAAGAATAAGGATCGGCTAACTCCGTGCCAGCAGCCGCGGTAATACGGAGGATCCGAGCGTTATCCGGATTTATTGGGTTTAAAGGGTGCGTAGGCGGCCTATTAAGTCAGGGGTGAAAGACGGCAGCTTAACTGTCGCAGTGCCTTTGATACTGATAGGCTTGAATGTGGTTGAAGATGGCGGAATGAGACAAGTAGCGGTGAAATGCATAGATATGTCTCAGAACTCCGATTGCGAAGGCAGCTGTCTAAGTCATTATTGACGCTGATGCACGAAAGCGTGGGGATCGAACAGGATTAGATACCCTGGTAGTCCACGCCCTAAACGATGATAACTCGATGTTGGCGATATACAGTCAGCGTCTTAGCGAAAGCGTTAAGTTATCCACCTGGGGAGTACGCCCGCAAGGGTGAAACTCAAAGGAATTGACGGGGGCCCGCACAAGCGGAGGAGCATGTGGTTTAATTCGATGATACGCGAGGAACCTTACCCGGGCTTGAAAGTTACTGAATTATCTAGAGATAGATAAGTCCTTCGGGACAGGAAACTAGGTGCTGCATGGCTGTCGTCAGCTCGTGCCGTGAGGTGTTGGGTTAAGTCCCGCAACGAGCGCAACCCCTATGTTTAGTTGCCAGCATGTAATGATGGGGACTCTAAACAGACTGCCAGCGTAAGCTGTGAGGAAGGTGGGGACGACGTCAAGTCATCATGGCCCTTACGTCCGGGGCTACACACGTGCTACAATGGATGGTACAGCGGGCAGCTACACAGTAATGTGATGCTAATCTCGAAAAGCCATTCACAGTTCGGATTGAGGTCTGCAACTCGACCTCATGAAGTTGGATTCGCTAGTAATCGCGTATCAGCAATGACGCGGTGAATACGTTCCCGGGCCTTGTACACACCGCCCGTCAAGCCATGAAAGTTGGGGGTGCCTAAAGCATGTAACCGCAAGGAGCGTGTTAGGGTAAAACCGATAATTGGGGCTAAGTCGTAACAAGGTAGCCGTACCGGAAGGTGCGGCTGGAATACCTCCTTTCTAGAGAACAGTTATTGATTCTCGTTACGTTATATACATGATTAAATAAAAGAGACAAAAGAGATTTTGAAGAAAGTGCCCATCCCATATGGAATGGTTACCGAGAGAAAGAAGAGATAAAAGCTAGTCCCGTAGCTCAGTTGGTTAGAGCACTACACTGATAATGTAGGGGTCAGCAGTTCAAATCTGCTCGGGACTACGAAATACCGGGGAATTAGCTCAGCTGGCTAGAGCACCTGCCTTGCACGCAGGGGGTCATCGGTTCGACTCCGATATTCTCCACGAGTTAAATCTAGTAGTAATAACTAATAGATAAGACAAAGAGTTCTTTGACATATTGAAAGAAAAAAAGACACAAGAGAAGACAACAGTAGAGACAATGTTGTAATATGCTTGAGTTAGTAAACGGACCCTCGGTCTATGCCGAACTGTTTATTAATTAGTATTACGATGTATATATCAAAGCAACTCTATAGTAGCAAAAGGGCTATATGAGTGAAGAAAGTAAATAAGGGTACACGGGGGATGCCTAGGCTCTCAGAGGCGATGAAGGACGTGATAAGCTGCGATAAGCTACGGGGATTGGCAAATGCGAATTGATCCGTAGATTTCCGAATGGGGCAACCTAACTATCTGAAGGATAGTTGTATAATACGCGAACGCGCCGAACTGAAACATCTAAGTAAGCGTAGGAGGAGAAAATAATAATGATTTCGTAAGTAGTGGCGAGCGAACACGAAAGAGCCCAAACCATATATGTTACGGCATATATGGGGTTGTAGGACCACGACATGTGATTTGTAACGTAAACTGGAAGCAGGTGGGAAACTGCGCGATATGGGTGATAGCCCCGTACAGGTAAGCAATACAGCGCTAGTGGTATCCTGAGTAGGGCGGGACCGGAGGAATCCTGCTTGAATCTGCCAGCACCATCTGGTAAGGCTAAATACTCCTGAGAGACCGATAGTGAACCAGTACCGTGAGGGAAAGGTGAAAAGAACCCCGAACAGGGGAGTGAAAAGAACCTGAAACCGTGTACTTACAAGCGGTTGGAGCGGACTTGTTCCGTGACAGCGTGCCTTTTGCATAATGAGCCTACGAGTTACTCTTTGTTGGCAAGGTTAAGTCGTTCAGCGACGCAGCCGCAGCGAAAGCGAGTCTGAATAGGGCGTATAGTCAGCAGAGGTAGACGCGAAACCTTGTGATCTACCCTTGGGCAGGTTGAAGTTTAGGTAACACTAAATGGAGGACCGAACCGATAAACGTTGAAAAGTTTCCGGATGACCTGAGGGTAGGGGTGAAAGGCCAATCAAACTGGGAAATAGCTCGTACTCCCCGAAATGTTTTTAGGAACAGCGTCGATATAGAGTCTTATAGAGGTAGAGCTACCGATTGGGTGCGGGGGAGTCAAATCCTACCAAATCCAGACGAACTCCGAATGCTATAAGATATGATCGGCAGTGAGGCTTTGGGTGCTAAGGTCCAAGGCCGAGAGGGAAAGAACCCAGACCATCAGCTAAGGTCCCCAAATGTAGTCTAAGTTGAACTAACGAGGTCCGGTTGCCCAGACAGCTAGGATGTTGGCTTGGAAGCAGCCATTCATTTAAAGAGTGCGTAACAGCTCACTAGTCGAGCGACCGGGCGTGGATAATAAACGGGCATCAAGATTACTACCGAAGCTATGGATTTATACTATGTATAACTGGTAGGGGAGCATTCTATCGTCGGAGAAGCAGCATGGTGATGTGTTGTGGAGATTATAGAAAAGCAAATGTAGGCATAAGTAACGATAAGGCGGGTGAGAAACCCGCCCACCGAAAGACTAAGGTTTCCTGATCAACGCTAATCGGATCAGGGTTAGTCGGGGCCTAAGGCGCACCCGAAGGGGGAAAGCCGATGGACAACTGGTTAATATTCCAGTACTTTTATATACTGCGATGTGGTGACGGAGTAGTGACACTGCCGCGAACTGACGGAATAGTTCGTTAAAAGGCGTAGGTATTAGAATGGTAGGCAAATCCGCCAATCTAGCTGAAACCCAATAGTACAGCAAAGCTTCGGCGGCGCTGATAGAGCAGGTAATCAGACTTCCAAGAAAACCCGCTAAGCTTCAGGTATATAAAACCCGTACCGTAAACCGACACAGGTAGTCGAGGAGAGAATCCTAAGGTGCTCGAGTGAGTCATGGCTAAGGAACTCGGCAAAATGGCCCTGTAACTTCGGGAGAAGGGGCGCTGTCTCGCAAGAGCAGCCGCAGTGAAAAGGCCCAGGCGACTGTTTAGCAAAAACATATGGCTTTGCAAAATCGAAAGATGAGGTATAAGGCCTGACACCTGCCCGGTGCTGGAAGGTTAAGAGGGGATGTCATCGCAAGAGAAGCATTGAATCGAAGCCCCAGTAAACGGCGGCCGTAACTATAACGGTCCTAAGGTAGCGAAATTCCTTGTCGGGTAAGTTCCGACCTGCACGAATGGTGTAACGATCTGGGCGCTGTCTCAGCCATGAGCTCGGTGAAATTGTGGTATCGGTGAAGACGCCGATTACCCGCAACGGGACGGAAAGACCCCATGCACCTTCACTATAGCTTAACATTGAAATTGGGTACAGGATGTGTAGGATAGGCGGGAGTA
>NZ_WUQY01000063.1 GCF_009829085.1 Sphingobacterium bovisgrunnientis | reverse complement strand
GCGGTTGAGTAATTTTAGCGAATTAAATATAGCAATCCTTGCTATATAAATCCACCGCCATTTTTCCCTTATTTAGGTACTGTTAAAAAATAAGCTCCCAATACACAATAATTAATGATCGATAAGGACACAAAACGGCTTACTAGATTAACTTCCATTTTAATTCAACTACAATGTAAGCGACTTCTAACAGCACATGAACTTGCTGAAAAATTTGGGATAAGTAAACGAACAATTTACAGGAAAATTAAAACATTGGAACAAGCGGGCGTTCCTATTTTGACCGATGACGGGAAAGGTTATACTTTGATGGAAGGTTACCGAATGCCTCCTGTTATGTTTACTGAAAATGAAGCCAATGCTTTGATTACTGCTGAGCAGTTGGTGCTAAAGAATAAAGACGCTTCATTAGTGAAAGATTATACAGATGCTATTCATAAAATAAAAGCTGTTTTACGGAATAATACAAAAGATAAAGCCAATTTACTTTCGGAAAGAGTCTTGTCTGGACAGAACTTTGAAAGCAGTCGTACCAGCAATAATCTATCGATTTTGCAATTAGCATTAACAAATTTTAATCTTGTTCAGATTCAGTATTATTCACCATATAATGATCAAATAACCGAACGAACCGTAGAACCTTTCACTATTTATACGACGCAAGAGAATTGGCTATTGATTGCTTTCTGTCGACTCCGCAAAGATTACAGATCGTTTCGACTTGATCGTATTAAGAGCTTACAAGTATTAAATGAAAGCTTTGAAAAGCATAAAATCACTTTTGAAGAATATATTGAGATGACTCTAAAAAAATGTGATTAACCCTTGCCATAGGGTTGTCACTGTGCTGCTTTATTTTTGTGGCATAATAAAAAATAAAGAACAAAATGAACAATCAAACCATTCAAAAATTTCAAGTAATTGGGATCTCAACTCGTACAATCAACACAAATGGACAATCTGCTATAGACATTGAAGCATTATGGAAAAAATTCTGGACTGAAGAAATTCAAAAACAAATTCCCAATACAATTAGTGATGAGATTTATGCCATTTATACAGATTATGAAACAGATTTTACCAGTGCATACACCACTATTATCGGCTTGCCTGTAAGTACGCTGTCCGTTATTCCTGATGGTTTCGTTGGTATAGAAATCGAGACCTGTACCTATCATAAAATTGTTTCAAAAGGTAAGATGCCTGAAGCTATCGGAAACACTTGGCTGGAAATATGGGCTGATAAGGAATTAGATTCGAAACGCGCTTATAAAGCTGATTTTACAATCCATGGTAAAAAATATTATCACGGAAATAATGCGGAAGTAGAAACCTATCTTTCTGTTTCTGAATAAATAAAAGCAATAGGCAGAACTTTAAATTCTGCCTAATAAATATTACTTAAAAATATCGGTTGAATAACCGATGGAAAGGGTATTGAAGAAAATAATGAGATGGGTCTGCTGGGTGACATATTTCTTCAATATCCTTTATCTAAAAATTCAATCAAAGCTCTTTTATGCGCCTTGGATCTGTAGTGGGAAATAAATGTGCTTTGAGGATAAAATAAGACAAAAAAAAGCAGAACGTTAAATCCTGCTTAATTGGTCTTACTAAAGTTTTAGCTTCCATCAATTCCATCCATTAATTTCCGAATATCTTCAAAACGATAATACATCAACCCACCGATCTTAGTATAAGGTAATGTTTCATTTAATCGGAGATTTTGAAGTGTACCTGCCGAAATCCCTAATAATTTGCGCACCTCATAGCTTTTCAACCATTCCTTTGGTTCTTCTGTTGATTTTCTAGGGTGTGAGGTATTTCTTCTAATTTCTTGCAAGATTTCCTTTTTAAAGTCTTCTAAATCTTCTCGTGTAATAAGCTCAACTTTCATCTGTTCTCTTTTTTATCATTTAAATTCAGTTCAATCACAAAGGCAGAAAACAAGTGTTTTATATTAAATCATGCCTTATGAATCCAAATGAACAAAACTTTTAAATTGAGCTTTATAATATGGCATCAGTTGGTAGTCTTTGGCTCTAAAAGGTAATTAACTATATAAATCAATTATTTGAAACCATTCTTTCTCTTAGATTTTGCATATCCTCACTCAGCTTATGTTCCACAACTTTGGCGTAAATCTGTGTAGTACGAATAGATGTGTGTCCGAGCATTTTACTTACTGATTCTATTGGCACGCCATTACTCAAAGTGACGGTTGTAGCAAATGTATGCCTTGCTAGGTGGAATGTAAAATTCTTGTCGATTCCACAAATTTCAGCAATCTCCTTCAAGTAACCATTCATACGCTGATTAGAAATAACTGGAAAAAGTCTACCTTTTCCAACCGATACGGGATGATCATCGTATTTTTTAATCAAGTGTACCGCCTCTGGTAAAAGAGGAACGCTAACCATTGTATTCGTTTTTTGTCGATTAGTCTTTAGCCAGTCACGACCATCTATTCCTTTAATTATATTGTCTTGGCTTAGATTAAATATATCAATGTAAGCAAGGCCTGTATAACAACTAAAGAGAAACATATCAAGCACAGCTTGTAATCTCTCAATTTTAAAGGTCTTTTCACTTAATACGTTTAACTCTTCTTTTGTGAGATGGCCTCGTTCTACTTTTTCGAAATGGAGCTTGTATTTTGAAAAAGGATCTTTTTCTAACCAGTCCATCATAACAGCCATATTAACTAATTTACGTAAGCGTTCTATATGTTTCATTGCACCATTGTTATTAAGAGATTTGTGATGATCCTCCGATTCATAAGTAATTAAAAAGTTCTCAAAATCAAGAATGAACTTATAATTGAGTTCATCCAACCTTATATCGTTTTTACGATATTGATGCTTTAGAAATTTTTTGAGATAACTTTCGGTCGTATAATAATTCTTCATGGTACCTGGTGCAAGTTTTGTAGTAGCAACTTGCTTATGGTACTCAGCAACCTTTAATAAAGTCATTGCTTCTTCAATGTCCTCACCAAGATACTTGGCTTTGACTGCATTTACGGAAACTGGCTTATTCTGCTGTATTAATTCTTGATAGCAATCAAAGATCAACGAGCGTACTTGTTCCATGTGGCTGTTCAATTTTACAATTTCTTCTCGTTTGCCCTTTGCTCTTCCTTTTGCTTCATCCCAATTATTAATTGACACTTTACTTTTTAAGGAAATTTCAGCTCTTCGACCATTCACTGTAATTCGTGCATAAACAACAGCCATCTCATCTTTCTTGTTTTTGGGTAACCGCAACACGAATTGAATCCCAAAGGTGTTTCTACTCTTCATATCCATTTATTTTAAGTTCGACAAATGCTCCTTAGTGCAGTTCTTTTGCCTCAACTATTTATGGGCTCACAGAAAAGAAGTCAAACAATAACAAATAGCATCAAAATAAATTAATAAATAGTTGATTCACAGTCTATTAAAAGCTATTCGGTGAGTAAATTTAAAACTTAAAAAGACTCACCGTTTTACTCACATTTACATTGATATTCTTTAGGATATTTTGATATGAAATAAAACAAAAAACCCTCAAATTCATAGAATTTGAGGGTTTTTGACCTTACTTGTAGTAAGCGTGGTCGGGGTGGCAGGATTCGAACCTACGACCTCCACATCCCAAATGTGGCGCGATACCGGGCTACGCTACACCCCGAAAAGGTATCACCTTTATTGATTGTGATGCAAATATACAGCGATTTATTTATTTGTCAAGACTTTTTTCAACTTTACCATTTAACAACCTGATTCATTGTTACATATTTTTTTCATGGAATTTTACTCCCATTAAATAAAAAATGCTTGACAATACGTTAGGAAGAATAAGATATATTTCATACCTTTGCACTCACCTTAGAAGTAAGGTAACTTTGTTAAGAAAACATTTTAAAAATTAAAATAAAAGCTGTAATATTGCATTCCGATTTTTACAGGATATAAATCGTTATATAATTACTCGAAATCATGGATTTAGTAAAATTTGTAGAAGAACAAGCGGTAGTAAAAAATGAACTTCCCGCTTTCAAAGCAGGAGATACCATCAGCGTGCATTATAAAATTCGCGAAGGAAACAAAGAGCGTGTTCAGGTGTATCAAGGTGTAGTTATCCAATTAAACAGCGAAGGTACTAACGCTACTTTTACCGTGCGTAAAATCTCAAACGGTATTGGTGTAGAACGTATTTTCCCTGTAAACTCTCCTAACATTGAAAAAATTGACGTAAACAGCGTAGGTAAAGTACGTCGCGCGAAATTATTTTATTTGCGTGGCCTTACTGGTAAAGCTGCTCGTATCAAATCTAAACGTATTTCTAAATAAGTTTAGACGTTCACGAGACGTTTCAAAACATAAAAAAGGATGTAACGCTGTTACATCCTTTTTTATTTCCTCAAAATCTAATGTTGAATTACCTAAATAATTCAGGTTTTGTCCCCATTATTGCATCAATCTTTGTTAACACTTCTGGAGTCAACAAAGGCAAAACCTCTAGTGCTTTTAGATTTTCGTTCAGCTGACTTTCTTTTGTAGCTCCCAAAATTGCGGTTGTTACATGGGGGTTGCTGACACACCAAGCTATAGACAATGCAGTTAAGCTTACACCTAATTCCTCAGCAAATTTTGCTAATTCCACGACTTTATCAAGTTTATCGTTTACAACAGATTTTTCCTTCAACCATTCATAACCTTCTAATGACATTCTCGAACCTTCTGGAATTCCGTTGTTATATTTTCCAGTCAACAAACCCGAAGCCAATGGACTCCAAATTGTCGTACCCATTCCTATATTTTGGAAAATTGATAAAAATTCCGCTTCCATTTTACGGCGATTGAATAAATTATATTCTGGTTGCTCTACCGCTGGACCTTCCAAGCCCAATTCCTTTGCGACCATATGCGCTTCCACAATTTCAGCCGCTGACCATTCACTCGTGCCCCAATACAAAATTTTACCTTGTTGAATAAGTGTATTCATCGTACGAACAACCTCTTCCATCGGCACATTTGGATCGGATCGATGGCAATAATACAAATCCAAATAATCGGTTTGCAGGCGTGTCAATGCCTCGTGACAAGCCTCCATCAAATGTTTGCGGATCATGTACAAAACCTGTGGAGTAGAAGAAAAATAATCGGATATTTGCATTATTATATTATTCAGATGCACGAT
>NZ_WUQY01000062.1 GCF_009829085.1 Sphingobacterium bovisgrunnientis | reverse complement strand
CACAAAAAGCTTTCCTAATTAATAGAAGAGGGCAGATTTTTTTACACCCTAAATTTATTTAGGACAGCTGTGATTTGTCAATTTAAAAATTTTTATGATATAGTCGCCTCTTTAATTAATTTTTCTATCAATTAAAGTTAAATCAATGATACATAATC
Source organism: Sphingobacterium bovisgrunnientis (assembly GCF_009829085.1). Taxonomy (GTDB): domain Bacteria; phylum Bacteroidota; class Bacteroidia; order Sphingobacteriales; family Sphingobacteriaceae; genus Sphingobacterium; species Sphingobacterium bovisgrunnientis. The sequence goes on along the minus strand of NZ_WUQY01000062.1, from coordinate 5,039 downwards.
AATCGTTTGTGTAGATGACGCAAACGTTTTCGTTGCCTTATTTCTTTTTCGTCCTACAACTTTGGTTTAATTTGGTAGAGGATAACTATTGAGTTTTTATATAACCCTATAATCTTATGATTAAAAAATTTTTACCTAAAAAAGCTGTTTATTGCAAAACAGCATTAGCTTGGAGTCTAGTACTCGGTACAGCTTATGCTAATGTTGCGGTAGCACATACTGTGAATGTGAGGTATGAAACTTTACATTTAATTAATCAAACGACTATTCAAGGTGTAATTACAAGTGCTAATGGACCAGTGAGTGGCGCGACTGTCAATGTAAAGGGAAAAAACACAGCAACAAGTACAGATGTGAATGGTAAATTCACCATCTCGGCTTCTGTTGGCGAGACTCTAGTGGTATCACTTATTGGATATGAGACTAAAGAACTAGTCATTAATGGTGTAAATATTTCTGTACAGTTAGTGCAATCCAATGAAGATATCGAAGAGGTCGTAGTAGTGGGCTATGGCACTGAGCAAAAGAAAGAAAGTTTAACAGGTTCGCTACAATCCGTATCAGGCAACAAGTTGCGTGATGTTACTACACCTTCAGTAGAAAATATGTTGAATGGTAAGGCGGCTGGCGTATTTGTATCTCCAGGTGCAGGTCGTCCAGGGGCTAGAGGCGCTGTTGTGATTCGTGGGCAAGCCACTATAGGGGGAACAACAAGTCCATTATGGGTTATTGATGGGGTTATCGTGGGATCCAATCCAGGTGATATTAATCCCGATGATATCGCAAATATGACGATTCTGAAAGATGCAGCTTCAACTTCTATTTATGGTTCACAAGGCGCCAACGGTGTTATTGTAGTAACCACAAAAAGACCTAATAATCAAAAAATGACATTAAGCTATTCCACGAAGCTTGGTTTTAATCAACTTAATAATGGTAACCTTCAGGTGATGAATGGACAAGAGCTTTATGATTATTACAAATCTTTTGCTAATGCTAATGAGATCAGTTTTCCAAGATGGAATGAAGATTTAAGAAATAGCAATTTTGACTGGTGGGATTTAGCTACTAAAAATGGATTTGTTCAAAATCATAACATATCGTTGCAAGGAGGAAATGAAACGCTTCAATCTTTTCTATCATTAGGTTATTATAATGAATTGGGAGCTGTAAAGGGTTACGATTATGATCGTTATAATGTTAGAATTAATACAGTTTACAAACCATTTGAGTGGTTGTCAATTAAGCCATCCTTAGTCGGAGCAAGAAGAGGTGTTGAGGATGTTCAGTATTCTACTACGGCCATGTATTCGAATTTGCCTTGGGATGGTCCATTCGATGAAAATGGAAATCTGGTTCCACATCGCTATAGTGGCTGGGTCAATACGCAAAATACAAACTATTTGTATGATCTACAGTGGAATAAAGGGGCTAATACGAATTATGAGTTAATGGGGAACTTGGACTTCGATATTAAATTAACAGATTGGTTGACATTTTCTTCAATAAACAATTACAGATTTAATACGTACAGCTCAAATTCTTATACAGATCCTAGATCAAATGGGGGTGAGAGTGTTAATGGTCGCCTAGCAGAATATCGTTCTGAATATGCAAGAAGATATACGAATCAAGTTCTGAGATTTAATAAATCTTGGGGCAATCATGCAATTAACGGTATTGTAGGTTATGAATTTAATGATTACACCTCCAAAACCCTAGATGTTTATGGTACTGGTTTTATTCCTGGATTTGAGGTGTTAGATGTCGTTTCCAAACCTGAGCGCACACGTGGAGGAATTACAGAATGGGCTACGCAGTCGTATCTCTCAAATGTTAATTATTCATATGATGATAGGTACCTAGCTCAATTATCATTACGTCGTGACGAAGCTTCTAATTTTGGCAAACGTTTCGGTAACTTTTATTCAATAAGTGGTGGGTGGAATATTCATCGTGAAAATTGGTTTGATATATCGTGGATCAACAATTTAAAATTGAGAGTAGCACATGGAACAGTTGGGAATCGTCCTGCAGAATTGTATCCACAATATAATCTTTATTCTGTATCGGCAAGTGCTGCATATGATGAGTTGCCAGGTGCGTTGATCAGTAGAATTGGAAATCCTAACTTGACTTGGGAAGAAACAGCGACTACAGGCTTTGGTGTGGACGCCGCATTTTTTAGCAATCGTCTGAGATTAAACTTCGATTGGTATAATAAAAACACGGATAATATTCTGTTAAATGTTCCTATCTCCCAAATGACTGGCGTGGGCTCAGTGTATAAAAACATTGGGGAAATGAATAATAAGGGGATTGAGCTAAACATAGGTGGTGATATTATTCGAAATAATGATCTCACCTGGAGTCTTGATATAAATTTAGGACATAATAAAAATAAATTAACACAATTGTACGCGACACGTCAATCTGATGGTACATATGTCGTAAATCCTATTATTGTTGGAGATGCATTAGGTATCGCTGGTTCAGCGAGTAGAATCCAAGAGGTAGGGTTGCCAATCAATACATTTTATATGCCAGAATGGGCAGGTGTAAATGTAGATACTGGTGCACCTATGTGGTACAAAGATGTGAAAGATGCTGAAGGAAATGTGACAGGTCAAGAAACAACATCTAACTATGCAGAAGCGACTCAACGTCGATTAGGTAAATCTTACGCAGATCTGTTTGGTGGTATTAATACATTTTTAGCGTACAAAAATTTTGACCTGAATGCTGTATTAGGTTATGCAATTGGCGGACAGATTTACAATTATTCAAGACAAGAGTATGATTCTGACGGTACGTATACAGATAGAAATCAGATGCGTTTGATGGATGGCTGGACAAGATGGGAAAAACCAGGCGATGTAGCCACACACCCAATTGCAAAATATAATAACCAAGATAAAGGAAATTTAGTGTCATCACGCTTCCTTGAAGACGGAAGTTATTTAAGAATGCGTTCATTAACACTAGGCTATAAATTGGACTTAAATAAATATAATATTAAGAATGTAAGGTTTTTCTTAGCTGGTGAGAATCTATTTACACTAACCAAATACTCAGGAGTAGATCCAGAAATTCCTGCAAATGACAATGGTGATGTCATTACTTCAGCTGGACCAGGCGTATATCCTGCTGTCCGTAAGTATATATTTGGTTTGAATGTTACATTTTAATAACAAAGAGGAATTATGAAAAAAATATTTTTTACATTATTTATAACCGCAGCTATCACATCATGTGATGTTGACCGTTTTCCATACGGATCAATGGATTCTGATAGGATTTCATCAAAGCCAGAGGAATCATTAGACGCTTTGTTAAATGGAGCATACGCACAAATGAAAGCGTGGTCCGATCCTATGCATCGCTTAGGAGAATATGCTGGAGATAATATGGTAATTAGAGGATCATCAACAGATGCATTCTACGAATTTATTTCCTTTTCACGTACACCAAATAACTATAGATTAGCGAACTTTTGGGACGCGAGTTACAAGGCTATTGCACAATCTTCAAATATCATTAAAATGATTGAGGAGGGAAAAGACGATGTAACGGACAGTAAATTAGGGGAAAGTTATTACATAAGAGGTTTGATGTATTTTTACCTTGTGAGGGCATTCGGAAAGCCATATTATCAAAGTCCTGAAACAAATTTAGGTGTTCCAATTGTAAATGGTACGCCCGATGACGTAGTAAATAACCTTGAACTTCCAGACCGTTCTACTGTCAAAGAAACTTACGAGCAAATCATAAATGATCTTAAGAAAGCAGAAGAAATGATCTCTGTAGATAGAGGCGCTATTTATGCTTCAAAAGAAGCTGCTCAAGCTATTTTGTCACGTGTGTATTTATATATGAGTGGAACATATGAAAATCCTAATAGAGAATATGCACAATTAGCTGTTGATTATGCCACTAAAGTTATTTCTTCCAATAAATACAGCTTATTGAATAGAGAAGATTTTATGAAATACAATACCTTTACTCCAGAAAATAACGATGAGACTATTTTTGCAATAAAGCGAGTAGCATCAGAGTTCTCTGGTTATGACCATTATTATGGAGTTGGTGGTATGTACGCTAATATTGGTGGAATGGGTTGGGGTGAAATGTTCGCTAGTGCAAAATACATTGATCTACTAAATGAAACGGGTCGAAATGACTGGAGACCAGATCACTTCAAAATGGTTGACGCACGAGCATCTTTTATTGAACCAACTTATAGAAAAAATGAAACGACTGGAGGGTACACAGAAGTATTTAGATTTATTAAGAAGGAAGATAATATCCTAAATTATGTGCAAGCCGAGGTAACGAGATCTGGTAACAACCTTACAGCAAAAGAAGGTAATAATACATTCGCACTTACTGCTGTTGATGCTTCACAAGGGATTTATAAGATTACCTATACCAATGGAAGTACATATACTGGTGTTTTAGATTATTTTATTACCTTAAATCGTGTGTATCCACAGTTTTATATCACGAAAGCATCTAAAGAAGGTGAAACCTCCCATTTGCATTCGCCCGTAATTTCACGTTTAGGTGAAGTATACTTGAATCGTGCTGAAGCATATGCAAAATTGGGGAACTATGGCGCAGCTTTGACTGATTTGAATACAATAAGAAATCGTTCGATAGTAAATGGTGGATATAGTTCTTTAAATGCATCCAATGCTGGTGATCTAATTGATAAAGAAAGACAATTAGAATTAGCATATCAAGCAGAACGTAGCTTTGATGTATTTAGAAATGGTAAATCTTTAAAAAGGGAGTATCCAGGTCCACATAGACAATTTGAGGAAATCAAAGCCAATGACTTTAGAGTTATTTATTTTATACCTCAATCGGCTATTAATTCATATTCAGGTACTTTAACTCAAAATCCGACGAGTTAATTTTGCTATAAGCTAATATTTTTCAAAGGCAAGGATGACAATCCTTGCCTTTTTCTTTGGTGCGCCCGGCATGGGCGATAACTCTAGGGTGCAAGTCCCGAACACGCCATTACAGTTGGAAGT
>NZ_WUQY01000061.1 GCF_009829085.1 Sphingobacterium bovisgrunnientis | reverse complement strand
GATGGTTATTTTGTTTGTTCAATAGGTGAAGCATCTCCTGATACTATTCGTGAGTATATTCTCAATCAGGGTTAGTCCCTTACATCCCACAGGCTAAAGACCTGTGGGGTTTACGCTACGTTTTATAAATTGCATAGAAACTAAAATATACGACCAAAGTTATAGATTTTTATCATCAATAATGAATTGTACCTTTGTTAAAATTTTTGAGCTTATGCGATTAATGGCATTTGATTATGGTACAAAGCGTATTGGAATAGCTGTTACGGACCCGTTACAGATAATTGCAACTGCGTTGACCACTGTGCATCCTGATGATATATTTAAATACTTGAAAGACTATTTGCAGCAAGAGCAAATTGAAACTTTTGTAGTTGGTAGACCTCTGCAAATGGATGGCACAGATTCCGAATCGGCTCAGCATGTTGTAGGATTTGTACGAAAATTAAAAAAGGAATTTCCTGCAATCAATGTTGTAAAAGTGGATGAGCGTTTCACATCAAAAATGGCCTCCTCAGCTATAGCGCAATCGGGCATGAAAAAGAATAAAAAGCAAAATAAGGGATTGGTGGATACGATTTCTGCGACGATTATTTTGCAAACATATATGGATACAAAAGGATTTTAATAGAATGGCATTAAAAGATATTTCATTTTTTTCAGAAGATATTGATTTTGTTCTTAAGGATAAAGCAAAAGTTAGAACTTGGATTGGAGACACCATCAAATCTGAGGGATTCAGACGTATAGGAGAATTAACTTTTGTATTTTGTTCAGATGAATATTTATTAGATATCAACAAGCAATACTTGAATCATGATACATACACAGATATTGTAACTTTTGATTCCTCGGAACAGCAGGATGAGATCTCTGGAGATATCTTTATCTCTATAGAAAGAATTTGTGAAAATGCCGCAAAATTCGCAGTAACCGAAAGAGATGAATTACACCGCGTGATTATTCATGGCGTATTGCATTTATGCGGTTATTATGACAAGAAAAAGCAAGACAAAGAACTCATGACTTTAAAAGAAAATGAGTATTTGGAAAAGAGGACTTTCTAAACAAAATTCTAAAGTGAACTTTAACAGTTCACTTTTTTATACAAAATTGTTACAGCAAATGCGCATAATGTGAACTTGTTAGGTCTTATTTTCGAAGCATGAGAGCATTAATCATATTATTTACTTTAACTATTTGTATTTCTTCACAAGCGCAATCATTGAACGGTTGGCTTATGTATTTCGGTAATACACAAATCAAAGAGTCAAAATTTAGTTTACATCATGAATTGCAGCTTCGTGATTATAAAATTATTGGAGACCATAATCAAACATTAATTCGAGTAGGTGGTCAATATCAATTCAAACCTTATTTCCAAGCCACATTAGGTTATGGTTTTATCCACACAGAATTAGAGGGTACTCCAAATAATCCCTTTGCAGAGCATCGCATTTACCAAGAAGGTGTATTTTCACACGGAATTTCGAGTTCTAAATTAAGACACCGAATTAGATTGGAAGAACGTTTTATTGAAAACCAAGATTTAAGAGGTCGTTTTAGGTATTGTTTGTTTGCTGATATTCCGTTGAGTGCAAAGCAGTTTGATAAGAATGGAGTTTATTTCGCTCTATACGACGAAATATTCTTAAACATTTCGGATAACAAATCTATTAAGGCATTTGACAGAAATCGAGCATATGCTGGATTGGGTTATAAATTGAAGCAGAATCTAGGCTTACAGTTGGGCTATCTGCGTCAGCATGTGGGCTCAAACTCTGGAACAAATCATTTGATGCTTTCAATGCATCACAAAATGATTTGGAAATAAACTAAAACGGGTTATTACCACTATCCCATCATAAAGAAATAGAATATGTAACTCGGGATGGGGCCACAGCTAATGCCAGTGCCATCGCCAAGCTATTCCAGAAGCAAACCAGATCGTCTACAGGTTCCATTTAGTGAAAAATTTAAGTGATGCCCTTCAAGAGGAAATTCAGCAAGGTTACAGCTATTTTAGGACGGTTTCTAAAGTTATTTATGCCGAAACAGAATCAAAGAACCCTCCTGCTATTAAAACGAATTTGGATTCCGAGAACTATATTAACGAAAATATTAAGCAGAAAATCTCATCTGGTATATGGAAGAAAGAAGAAAAACTTGTTCAAATGATCCAAATGAGGGAAAATGGACGCAGCATTTGAAATAGCTCGAAAAACACAAACTATCTGGTGCACCGTAGAAAAATATTTAGAACACGGAATACTTTCAACAGATAGGAGTACATCAGTACATTATAATAGATATATAAACGAAATCAAACACATGTGCAGTTAGGAAATCATTCCTACCGCCATGTTTTGATCCTTAAAGGATATAGGACTAAACCATCTTGTGAACGATCGTTCACAAGATGGTTTAGCTTAAATTTTCCAGATAATAAACACAAAAGGAATCGAATATATCCTCAACCATTAAAATCAATAATCCTAATATCGTGACTAATTGCATTCCTTTACCTTTACCCAAAATACTATCAATTTATGTGACAAATCCAGAATTTAGATATTAATAGTAATTTGTAAACAAAAAAAATCGATACAAATTAATAATACCCTAAGAAGTACAATTATTATATTAATAAGCTTGCTATACGGTCTTTAAATAGTAATATTTAGAGACCATTTGTTGCTTTTTAAGGATAAAAGTGGCTCAAAAATGGTTTTAGAATAATTTAGTGTTATTATTAAATTATAATCTACTATAAATCTAGAGCATTATGGAATGATATTTTAAATTTTGCAAGGAATATTAACTTCATAAGAGCTTGATCGAGCTGTGTTTACTGGAATTTAAGTTTCTCTACTAAGTCAGTAAAATATTGTTGCCCCCAAATTTCAAGGCTTGCATCATTTTTTATGAACGGAACAACATCTTCTTTTACATGATTAAATGAAATAGTTTTGATTTTTTCATAAAGAAGTTCTAAGATGTCATTTTGGGTCATTTCTTTTTCCTTCCAGTCACCAGTATCTATTGCTCTAAGCTTAAAATGGTTTATATCAAGAGGTATACCTTTTTTTATATACCACTCCAAATCATACCAATCCATTCCTTTCACTCTATTTTTCCATTTGCAGAATAGGAGTGCGTGCATTTTTCTTGCAAATAGACTCGGTTTGTCGAAACATTTTACATAAAAGGAAAAGGGGTGAGTTAATAGTTTCATTTCTGTTGTAAACCCGAGAGGTGGCTGACGATCGACTTCTATCTTAATCTTTATGCCCCTATTGGTAGATTTAATACCAGATTGCTTTACTATATCTTCCAATACCAGCTCTTTCCATTCTGTTTCAGATTTCAGAAAGGCTGAATCTATATTTGTTTTTTCTTTTTTCTCTTTCTCTCGGATGCTAACCTTCATACCGATAGATTCAAACTCAGTTAAGATAGCTTCGAAATAAGGTTCAAGGGAAAAATTTGGGTCAGCTTCTAAAAGTGAAAAATCAAGATTCTCAGAAAACCGGTCTAGACCGTAGAATATCCGTAGGCACGTTCCACCATAAAATGCAGCCTTTTCAAAAAAATTTGTCCTTGAAAGACCAGCTAGTGCCACTTCTTGCATGATTTCCCTTAAAGCTGAAAGTACTTCTTCTGTGTTTTTAGGTTCATATTCCGAAATCCATTCTTTAATCATAATTTTTTAAGGGTTTTAATGAGTGTTCTAAAACTCTCGTTTTTTGGCGCATCAGGAATCCATGAACTTAATTCCTTAATATTGAGTTTTTGTAGCCCTTCAGCATCTATTCGTAAGTCTTCAATCAAAAAATCATATGTTTGGGATATGCTTCGTAAATTAAGTCCTGCTTTGCTGATTATTTTATCAAATAATGCTTTTTCAGGTGAAGCTATAAGGGCAACTTGTCCCGATATGAGTTCTACGCGTTTTATTCCAAAGCTATAATACGGTAAAGGCATAAACCGATATGTAAACCTCCCAACAGGCGTTTTTATTTTTTTTGAGAGCTTCATCGTAACGGAACTTATTTCAAAGACCCGCTCAGGAATATACCCCCAGTAGGAAAGAGCAGTCTCAAGTGACACATAGCTCGGACCCCACAAATAATTTGCTATTAAAAAGGGTTCTGGCGCTATTAAATCTGTATTTCTGCCAGGAATATATAGTCCTCTTTTTAAGAGTATGAGGTCTCCATTTTTAATAAGTTCACTAATTTTATCATTTGGTCTTTTGTAATCTTTAAGCATATCCAGCATGACCTGTCTGGTGAACGGTGCATTATTGAACTGTTTGGCTAAATATCTAAAGTCCATAATTGTTAAATTGTTTTACAAAAAACGGAAAAATACCGATTTAACGCAAATATTTTAACATAAAATGTTTGTGAAATAACTTCATTTTAATCGGTTTATTTCCGATTATTATCATGGAAATTAACATATAATTTTTTTATTATATGTTCAACGACATTACGAACTAGATAATTAATAGCTTTCTTTTGATATTGCTTGAGAAGTTAGAGCAGATAATAATCCTGTTTAGAAAAATTAAATTTACCTTACAAATACTGTAGCTACCTCCTAGTTCACTCTCATTATTCAACTTACACATTGTCAAAAGGATGATTGACTACACCATAATTTTTAACATACGCCTCTTATTATTAGCATCTGCTTCATCCAAGAGTGAACTTAATTATGTTTTTATAACCTTGCTATCTTTACGACTTATATTTCACTGATCTAATACATTAATAATCATCTTATCAATAGGAGAAACAGAAGGTCCAAAATAATGCGTCAACACCCCGTGTTCATTGATCAGGTATTTGCTGAAGTTCCAATCTGGAGCATGGTCATTCCAACCATTTACTTGGGCATTACTTAGCCATTTGAAAATAGGATGCTGGTTTTCATTCTTAATTACAACACTTTTTGAGGTTAAAGGAAATGAAACTCCATAATTTACTTGGCAGAACTGACTTATCTGCTCATTACTACCTTTTTCTTGCTGGCCGAAATCATTTGAGGGAACAGCGATTATCATAAGTTTTTTATTGTGTTGCTCATATAAAGCCTGCAATTCTTCATACTGCCCTGTATACCCACAATCTGAGGCTGTATTAACAATCATTATTTTCTTCCCAGCAACCAAAGATGACGCTAAGTGTTTTCCATTATTTAGCACCAGAGATTCTATGGGAAATGGCTCTTTGGGAGCAGCATGGTTTAAATTAGATAGAACAATTCCATTTTTACCCACCTTACCTATTTTTCGGACTAGAGGATAAAAAAACCGTACTATTTTTTGTTTTAGTGAAGACATCTTTCTTGAATTTAATGTTCATAATGATTAGTCTACATTGCTTATTGTAAAGGGTACAGTTAGCTATATATTCTTTAAAAATTGAATTATGGTTTTTTCTTTTCTGCTTAGCGTATAAACTATAATTGATAGTTATTTCAAAATTTGCAGGATTTAAACCCCAAATTAATCTATTAAAATCATTTGGGGTTTGAATATTCAACCCACAAGTTATCAAGTATTTATTTTGTAAACAAGAATACAAAATAAACAGCCATACTTTAATATTAATAATACCTTATAGAAAATTTATCCCACGGTTTGCGTACCTTCTTCATAGATGCTAACCAATCATTCTCTTTATTAGCATATCCGACATACATCAAGGAAACACTTTTTAATCCTAGGCTATCCAATTCTAATTCTTTATCAACAAGCAAATTATCAAAACCTTCTACGGGTGTAGAATCAATTTTTAACTCTGCAGCTTGCGCTAGTGCTAAACCTAGTGCAATATATGTCTGTCTAGCGATGTGAGCATGATTTTCTTCTGCTGTCTGGTTCAAATACATTTCTTTGAGCTTATCAGTATAAGAACTAAAACGGCCTTGAGGTAACCCTCGCTCATGAGTTGTCCAATCGTAGACTTCATCAATGCGCTCTGCTGTGTAACGATCCCAGGCCGCAAAGATTAACACATGTGAACAGTCACGCATGCAATCTGGATTCAATGCCCCAGCAGTTAACCTTTCTTTAATTTCTTGGTTTTTAATCACCAAAACATGAAAGGGCTGTAAGCCTGAAGATGTAGGTGCTAAACGCGCTGCCTCTACTATTTTATTGATATCCTCTTCGTTTACTTTCTTTGTAGAATCATATGCTTTTACGGCATGACGCCATTGTAAATCTTGTATTAAAGCCATACTTAATCGTTATTTGAAACTGTTAATATTACATCCATATTACCACGAGTGGCATTTGAATATGGGCATACCTCATGTGCCTTTTCAATTAAATCTTTGGCCACATCAAGGCTTACTCCAGGGATATTAGCATGCAGTTCTGCAGCTAAAGCAAAACCACCTGCACCATTTTGTCCAATAGACACTTTAGCTGTAACACTAGTAACACCTGTTTTGATTTTAGCTTTACTGATAATAAGATTAAGAGCACTGTCAAAACATGCAGAATATCCTGCTGCAAATAACATTTCAGGATTCAGATAACCATCATTTGCTCCTCCCAATGCTTTGGGCATCCTTACTTCAATATTTAAAACCCCATTTTCTGTACTTACTTTACCATTTCTACCTCCGGTAGCAACAGCCTGTGTAGTGTATAATGCTTTCATGTTTTTATGGTATTTAAAATTTTATTTATAATATGTGTTAATTGAATTTGTTCCTGATCGGTAAGCGATGATTTTTCTTTTAATTGCTTTGGTATACATTCCGCACTTTCTTCTAATGACGCTCCCTTATGGGTTAATGATATTTCTACAATACGTTCATCAATAGTGCTGCGATTACGATTAACCAAAGATTTTGCTTCTAATCTTTTAAGTAAAGGTGTTAAGGTACCGCTATCTAAATGCAATAGCTCTCCTATTTCGCGAACATTTAACTTCTTGTACTCCCATAGCACTAATAAAACTAAATACTGGGGATAGGTAACATCAAGACTTTCTAATAAAGGTCTATAAGCATTACTTATTTCCTTTGAAAGAGAATAAATTGGAAAACAAAGCTGATTAGATAATTTCAATATTTCTTTCATGCCAAACTATTATACAACAAAAGTAGAACATTAATATTGTATTGTACACAATTTAATTTTGCAAAATACAATTATGACAAATATTTGATAAAACATTATCCCTAATTAAAATCAGTGAATTCTTTTATCAACATTAGCTTGAATTCAGTTTAAGCAGCAAGAAATAATTATTTTTTTTGCTATTCAAACTGAATGTTTAAAGAAGTTTTCTGAAATGCGCCTACAGATACAGGAAAAACAGATTCCCATATATAAGTTTATCGGGGGAATAGAAAAGCAACAGATGGCGTGTTCATAACATAATGCGATGATATTATCCGCACAAAAATGCTGAACATAAAGTGCCCTTTGCCATTTCTCTATGTTGGGAGAATCTAAGTCTACTCGCAAATGGATACTGTGTGCCGGCATATTGAGCATCCTGTTTTTTAAGGCATACAAAAAGTCCGGAGTCTGCTGAGAAGGAACAGCTATGGCAAAAGCGTAATCTGAGAAAGGAAGGCAGGTAACAAATATTTCGCAGGAAACCAGCTCTCCAGTGGACCGGTCTATATAATGGAGTTTTTTGCCGGAAAAGTCGATATACAGTTTGTCTCCTGGGATGTGTTCCATCACCATGCTGCCTTTTCGGGATACCAGCTGCTGTCTTAAATGATAGTTGAACTGCGGATAGCTATAACCAGTGGGATCACTCTCGATATACTCTTGCCAGAGCAACTGTTTGGTGACTCCAGTACGCT
>NZ_WUQY01000060.1 GCF_009829085.1 Sphingobacterium bovisgrunnientis | reverse complement strand
ATGGCGGTAGTTGAATTTTTGCAAATTAAATATAGCAATCCCTGCTATATAAATTACCGCCATTTTTTACCTTATTTAGGACGCTTCTGATATTTCTTTAAAATTTATTTTAAGGATTTGCACTAAAGTTTAAACCCTAAAACCATACGATAAATTTAAATTAATTTAAAAATTGTTATTGAAGGCTCTTTTTGAAATTGTAGCTATTTACCTACATAAAGTTTTTCAAAAAACACTATTGTGTTAAATAATTTTCTTTTAACAAACATTTTTTAAAAAATTTGATACAAAAAGTAGGTGTAGCGAATATTATATCACACATTGATATTTTAACTTTTATTAAAATAAATAATATAATTATTAAATTCAATTAATGACTGACAATAAAAATAAATTAGATGTTTTAATGATATTCTTACATTTTCATGCAAATGGTTATAAATAAATTGCATAAGTAGTATCTTTGCATTTCATAAAAAAAATTCTATTGTGATTGATGTAAATAATGTCTCTGTAACATTTGGAGGCACAACTCTTTTTAGTGATGTATCTTTTTCTATTAATGAAAATGACAAAATAGCCCTTATGGGCAAGAATGGAGCTGGAAAATCCACGCTTCTAAAAATCATTGCTGGTGTTGGCAAAGCTACAACTGGTGGGGTGTCTGGCCCGAAAGAAGCAGTGATAGCATATTTGCCTCAGCATCTATTAACACATGATAACGTCACCGTATTTGAAGAGGCCTCAAAAGCTTTTGAAGAGGTATATAAGATGCGTGACGAGCTTGAGGAAATCAATGAGCAACTGAACATACGCACAGATTATGAATCTGATGATTATATGAAATTAATTGAGCGCGTATCCGAATTGAGTGAAAAATTTTACTCAATTGAAGAAACAAATTACGACGCTGAAGTTGAAAAAGTTTTGAAAGGACTTGGATTCGAACGTACAGATTTCACGAGACAAACTTCAGAATTTTCTGGAGGTTGGCGAATGCGCATCGAATTAGCGAAGATATTACTTAAAAAGCCTGATTTAATCCTATTGGATGAGCCGACTAACCATATGGATATTGAAAGTATTCAATGGCTGGAAGACTTTTTAGTAAATTCTGCAAAAGCTGTTATTGTCATCTCTCACGACCGTGCATTCGTAGATAATATTACAAATCGTACTATAGAAGTCACTATGGGGCGTATTTATGATTATAAAGCAAAATACAGTCATTATCTTGAATTGCGAAAAGAGCGTCGCGCGCATCAGCTCAAAGCTTACGAAGAACAGCAACGATTTATTGCGGATAATCAAGAATTTATCGATCGTTTCAAAGGCACTTATTCGAAGACATTGCAAGTACAATCGCGTGTGAAAATGCTAGAAAAATTAGAAATAATTGAAGTTGATGAAGTTGATAATTCTGCTTTGCGTTTGAAATTCCCTCCTTCGCCAAGATCAGGGAATTATCCCGTGATCGTAGAAGATTTATCTAAATCGTATGGTGATCATGTGGTTTTCGAAAAAGCGAATATGGTTATCGAGCGTGGTCAGAAATTAGCTTTCGTTGGTAAAAATGGAGAAGGTAAATCCACGATGATCAAAGCTATCATGGGTGAAATCGATTTTGAAGGAACTCTAAAAGTAGGCCATAACGCTAAAATCGGTTATTTCGCTCAAAATCAAGCTGCCTTATTGGATGGGGAACTTACTGTATTTGATACAATAGATCAGATTGCAGTTGGTGATGTACGCGTAAAAATAAAAGATTTGTTAGGTGCATTTATGTTCAGCGGTGATGACATGAATAAAAAGGTAAAGGTATTGTCTGGCGGTGAGAAAACACGTTTGGCGATGATCAAATTACTTTTAGAACCAGTCAATGTTTTGATTTTGGATGAGCCTACCAATCATTTGGACATGAAAACTAAGGATATTATTAAAGATGCATTGCAAGATTTTGATGGGACATTAATATTAGTTTCTCACGATCGTGATTTCTTAGATGGCTTAGTAACTAAAGTTTTTGAATTCGGTAATAAACGAGTGCGTGAGCATTTCGAAGATATTAAAGGCTTCTTAGAATACCAAAAGATGGCAAATCTAAAAGATATCGAAAAATAAAAATATTAAGCCTGAAACAAATGTTCAGGCTTAATATTTTTTTATAAATCCAAGGATAATTTGGCGAAATGTATTAAATGTAAGATGCTATCAATCGTGCAGAATAAATTGCCGTTTCGAACGAAATTAGACTCATAGCATTTCAGACATTACCTAATTTAGAGTATATGTATTGTAAATAATGAGCAACCAAACCGATAAAAATATTTTTTTTTGAAGTTTTCGATAAATTAAGTAGTCAATAAAAAATCACGGCATATTCAATAGGACTAAATCATTTGGAAATACCTATATCTATTTTACTGTAATGTTTGCTTGAGCAGGTTTCAAACCTTTTGCTTTTACCAAAAGTTTTGCTAATCCTGCTCTATCAGAGGACATAACCAAAACCACTAACTGTCCATTAAAGGTTTTCATTTCCGGCATATGGAATGATTCTAAAGATGTCGGATCGCCATTGCAGACGGCTCTAAAATTAGCTGCGCCACTTACTTCAAATTGTAAAGGTATATTTGCATCAGGGCATAAATTACCCTGCTTATCCACTATTGATACTTTCACGAATGATATATCTTCTTTGTCTGCATGAATTGTTGTTCTATCCGCCTCTAATACAATTTTATATGGCTCTCTGGCAGTATGGATTTCTTTCTCCATCGCTGTAGAACCATCTTTGTTATAAGCAACCACTTTTAAAGTTCCAGGCTCATACTTCACATCCATCCACATCAAGCGATAGCGATGCTGAGGTGTAGAATTATTCTTTTGTTGTATGCCCATACTCTTGCCATTTACAAAAAGCTCCGCGCGGTCAAAGTTTGTATACACAAAAACAGGTGTTGTCTGACCTATTCGATTGGGCCAATTCCAATGCGGTAAAATATGTAAAGTATTATCCGTAGTATTCCAGCGACTGCGGTATAAATAAAATCGGTCTTTAGGCAAACCTGCTAGGTCATTAATACCGAAATAAGAACTACGGGAAGGCCATTTTTCATCATACGGCGTCGGCTCACCTAAGTAATCAAAGCCAGTCCATACAAACTCTCCTATCACCCAATCTTTATCATCCTGTAATATAAAATCATCTTCCGGCAGGTTAGACCAACTCGTTGATTCAAGATCATAGCTTGAAGATTGTAAATCATCATACGTTTTATTTTTAGCTTTCTCTACAGGGAATTTATAAACACCTCTTGAACTTACAGTTGAAGCCGTTTCTGAACCTAACAGCATCCCTTGAGGAAATTTTTGGTATGCCTCTTCGTAAAGATGTGTTCTATAGTTAAGTCCTGGAATATCAACCACAACGCCAAACCCTGATTCCATAACAGCCTTTACTTGATCCATGCCTACAGTAACAGGACGAGTTGGATCTTCTCTATGAAAAATATCTTGTAGAAACTTCGCTCTTTTAACACCTTCACTCCCCCACTGATCAGGAACCTCATTTCCAGAACTCCACATCACAATACTAGGATGGTTTCGTGTTGCACGAACTAAATTGACAATGTCTTTCTCCGCGTCCGAATTGAAGAATTTCGCATAGCCATTCTTAACCTTAGGTTTTGCCCACTCATCAAAACTTTCTGCCAAAAACAAAAAGCCCATTTCATCTGCCAACTCCAATTGTTCGATAGAAGGCATATTATGTGCACTTCTAATAGCATTACAACCCATATCTTTAAGGATTTCCATTTGCCGACGAAGCGCTGCTTTATTTACAGCTGTACCTAATGGTCCTAAATCATGATGTAAACACACTCCTTTGAATTTTGTCACATTACCATTTAGCATAAAACCCTTTCCAGCTACGTACGCAATGGTTCTAATTCCAAAACGCGAATGAAGAATATCCATCAACTGACCATCTTTAAACAATTTAGAAACAGCAACATACAAATTTGGTGTTTCTGGAGCCCAAATTTGTGGATTTTGAAGCTTAATATCTTGTTCGAAATATTTCCCAAAAATGTTGGAAGTAGAATCTTTGGCTAATAAGCCTCCATTTAAGTCCTGAATTTCTGTAATGATATAATCAGGTTGACCAATGACTTCGGATTTAATATGTATTTGTGCAAAGTCATCTTGCACTTGCTTTGTGGTCACACTAACTCCCCATTGCTCGAAACTAATATCTTCATTCACGATTAAAGAAACATTACGATATAATCCCGCTCCTGGATACCACCTTGAGGACTGAGGCGGATTTGTAAGATGTACGGCTAATGTATTTTCTTGATTTTCTAATAATTCATTACTAATATCGAAATAGAAATAGCTGTAACCATAATTCCATTGACCAATTAATTTGCCATTTAAATAAACTTTAGGCTGACTCATAGCTCCTTCGAAAAGCAACAGTGCGCGCCTCCCTTTTTTGAATGTTGGAACTTTAAAAGTATTACGATACCAGGATTCACCTATATAAGGCAATGCCCCAGTGCGACCTGTTTTTTCAGTAGCCTCTTTTTCATTATTTTGTGTTATCGCAACAATCTGCTTATCTATATCTTTGTCAAATGGCCCAAAAATAGCATAATCATGAGGAATACGAACCTTTTCCCAATTCTTCGTATCAAAGTTAATCTGTTCGGCTTGTGGAATAGAACCGCGCTTGAAAAACCAGCCATCATTCAATTGTATCACTGAACGAACTTGTCCAAGAGCAACGCCTCCAACTAGCAGAAATAATACAGTAGTTATTAATTTTGTATAACGAATTAATAAATGTTTCATAGACATAATTTGGTTCCTTTGAAATTATATGAATAGGAAAATATATGAAACATATCATAGAAAACCATCCTTTACTGTCCTACTACTTTATCTTATTCTGGTTCGAGTTTGGCTTTAATTCATCTGGACTATCCTTTGTATAATTCGATACTTTCGTGCGTGATTCCGTAGTAAAAATATCTTTAATAACTACTAATGATAGCTTGTCTTTTGGATTAAAATTGTCTGACTCCATATAATTTAGTATAGAATGAAATAATTGGGAAGATGCTGGTTTTCCTTGTAAATTCTCCTGTAAGTCAGCACTACTTACAACAATTTTACCTTCTCCAACTTTAGCTTCAAATATTAATCCTAATCTTCTACTCACAAACCATGTATCTATCGGTTGTACAATTGGTCTAAAAGAGGCTGGA
This sequence comes from Sphingobacterium bovisgrunnientis, assembly GCF_009829085.1. Taxonomy (GTDB): domain Bacteria; phylum Bacteroidota; class Bacteroidia; order Sphingobacteriales; family Sphingobacteriaceae; genus Sphingobacterium; species Sphingobacterium bovisgrunnientis. The sequence continues at coordinate 2,602 of NZ_WUQY01000060.1, read as the reverse complement.
AAATCTTCCAAATTCATCACTTGAGACTTATGTTGTATATCCCACCATTGTAATTGCGAATGATAGCTTGTTGGGAAATCAGAAAATGCTTTATGGTCTTTTTGTATTAACATGCCCGTAACATGAGGTGGACGCATTTTGAACCAAGATGTATTCCAAAATACAGGTAAAAAGTGCATTTCCACTTCTTTGCCTTTGACTACTTTTCCTGCAGCATTCAGAAACACCTTCCCTCCTCTCTCCAACACTTTTTTTGCAGCATCATCCAATTCAGTGGTATAATATACTGATGTACCACGATCTTTTTTGACCGAAGGATACACCCAAAAATCCCAATCATTTATAAATGACGTACCGCGAACCGAGACTTCCAATTTCAGTGCTTTGGCATTTCCTATTGATTGTAAAGATTGATTTATCTTTCCTACCGGAATACCATTTTCAATGGGATATGATTTACTTTCAAAACTTCCCTTATGAGAAATTTCACCATTTTCATCACGAATAACCCAATCAATAATGGCATTCTCTAACGAGGTTCTACCCGAATGAAATAGTACAACATCCACACTTAAATTTTCAGTGTTAGAAAATACAAATTTGGGAAACTGTGCTAATGGCACTGTTTCATTACTAAATCTTCTATACTCATCTGCAGTGACGTAACCTTTCTCTTCCCAGAAAGCATTTAACACACCAACCAATGCGGTGCCCTGTCCTGGAAAATCTTGCAAGCCTAATAGTTGAAAACCATTGTAATTGGGCGTACGTAAAATTCGTTCAATATCATGTTTGTAAGCGAGTGTCTGCAATTTTCCCGAAGCCATCAAAAAATCCTTAGCCTGATCTAGCATATGGTTGTCAGCTAAAATTTGTCTGAACATTTCCATATTCTTGGCGCGATATGCTCCTGTATAATTTTGAATTTCATCAAAATTTGGAAAGACACAGTATTGACCATTTTCGTGCGCCACAAAAGGAACATCAAATTTGGAAAGTTGTTCAGAGAAATCAGAATACGTTTCTGGCATTCTATTCCATTGAAGTCCCCGAACTCCACCACGCACCTGAAATTCAGCATTTGGAACAACAGGCCAACTCCCCCCAACAGACATACCTGTATAAACTCTTCGTGAATCGCGTTTTCTCCAGAAATCTACAAACTTATTTAAATATGCGACCTGATTACCAGCTGGTTCATTTCCCGCGGACAACATTACGAATGACGCATAGTTGCCGTAGTGATCAACCATGCGAATACTTTCATCGTATAGATATTGATCAACAGGTTGACCTAAACCAATTTTCGGACCGTGGTTTGGCCAACTTGGAGCTTCTGGAAGTAAATACAAACCTACGATATCAGCTGCAATGAAAGCAGCTTCTGGTGGACACCAGGAGTGAAATCTGACGTGATTAAGTCCATAATCTTTGATTTTTCTAAAAATTTTCAACCAATCTTCAGTTTTTGTCGAAGGATATCCAGTCAATGGGAATTCACAATTATGCAGCGTACCCCTTAAAAACACAGGACGACCATTAATCAAAAACTGCTTTCCATTGATTTTAAAATCGCGCATTCCAAATTGTATTTCTTTGGAAGATTCTCCTTTGGCAGTTATCAAACTAATACTTAATTTATATAAAGTTGGATCGAATTCATCCCAAGTCAACATGCCTTCGCCCATAGGCAAATCTATTTCTAGTTGTCCATTTGTATTGGAAGAGTAAGTCGCAGTAACTTGCTTTGTTTGATGACTTACATTGGAATTAAAACTTTTCGCAGATAGTTTGATTTTACCAATAATAGATTGTTTCAAATTATTGGATATGTTGACTTTAACTTTAGCTTTCTTATTCGCTAAATCTGGATAAATTTCTACAGCATCAATATGAACTAATGGCTCTGATTGAAGTGCTATTTTTCCGATAATCCCGTTCCAATTTCCCTGTGTATGATCTGAAATGCTATGTGAATCAGGACCAACATTTATCTCTTTTATTTGATTATCTACTCGGATAGTTATGCGATTATTTCCACTTTTCAGATATGCTGTAATATCGTAGATATGCGGCGCAACTAGTGAGTTTTGAAGTCCAACTTCCTTCTCATTTATCCAAACTCTAGTTTCGATATGCGTTCTTTCAAGGTAAAGTGTGATATGATTATTTTTCCATTTCGATGGAATTACAACATTTTTCTGAAACCAAGAAGCCCCTACATAGTGTTTAACCGGTGTCAACCAAAATGGAATATGAATATTGCCTGGCTGCCTAAATTTCTCCAATGCGGGATTGAAATAGAACGAACTGTCATAAATAGATCCTGTCCATTTTGTATTCAACGTGATTTCATCACCTTTGTCTTGCTCAGCCAAAGATCCCGGAAGGCGTATTTTATCCTTTAACGATTGATTGAACCATTGCTCCTTAACCCCAACATCGCTCTGATCTAATGAAAAATTCCATTCTCCGGCTAACGAAATCTTCTGTTGAGCAAAAATTTCATTAGGTAATGACAAATAAAACAACAGTAAAAATAAGTATACAGTAAACCTCATAAAAAAATTAGATAGATGAATTATAATTGGAAGACAGCAGT
>NZ_WUQY01000006.1 GCF_009829085.1 Sphingobacterium bovisgrunnientis | reverse complement strand
CCAAATCTCTTCCCGACTCAAGATAACAGGAAGCTTTTTCTCTTTGGAAATAGACGGTAGATGAAGATGGTCGTACGAAAGATTTTCGGTTTTTAATAGAAATCGAAGACCATAGACAGTGTGCTTGAAATACGTTTGAGATGGACTTTTGCTTCTTTGCTGCAAGTGATAAAGGTAGTCTTGAACTTGTTCAGTGTCTAGCTCAGTGGGAAGACATCCAAAATGTAATGCCATCGCGGCCACATGACGGCTATAGCATTCGAAGGTACGTTTACTACGGCCTAAGACTGAAATATTACGCTCAAATCGTTGCAACAGTGATTCGAATCCTGTAACTTCACGACAGGCACGATGGAGGAATTTATTGTACCGTAAATCCTCCGGTTCTTTTTTTTGTTACCATAATAGTATATTTAATTCAATTATAAAGCTATGATTTATAGACGATAGAAAGGCTACCGGAGGTTTAGTTCAACAAAGGTAACTGTTGCACAACTTAGCCCCCTCTATTAAAAAGAAAATTTGTACATTTGTAGAGGCTAAAAACCAACCAGATACAGTATGTAAAAACTAATTTCTTTCAGACTTATCATAACATCAACTGCAAAGTAGTTAATGTATTGTTTCATCTATTACGAAAGAAATTATGTTGATTTTACAAAACATTTCATATACACACCCCAACAAAGATTTACTGTTTAGCGACATCAATCTCGCAGTAAATAAACACGATAAAACAGCGTTAATTGGCAATAATGGCGTAGGAAAATCTACTCTGCTCAAAATAATTTCGTGCGAATTACAACCTTCAAGCGGATATGTATACGTTGAAGCCCTGCCCTATTATGTTCCGCAGATTTTCGGTCAATTTAATCATTTGACAATAGCACAAGCGTTGCGAATTGAAGATAAATTGAATGCTTTGAAAGAAATTTTAAGTGGAAACGCAAGTGAAGAAAATTTTAATTTATTGAACGATGATTGGACAATAGAAGACCGCTGCAAAGAAGCATTGCGCTATTGGCAATTAGACGATTTGGACTTATCCGAAAAAATGGAAACTCTTAGCGGAGGACAGAAAACAAAAGTATTCTTGTCAGGAATTTCCATTCATAAGCCTGAACTAGTTTTATTGGACGAGCCTAGTAATCATTTGGATGGTTCAAGTAGACAATTATTGTATGACTTTATCCAAACAACCAAAAGCACTTTGGTAATTGTAAGCCATGACAGAAAATTATTGAACTTACTAAATACCGTTTCTGAATTAAGCAAACAGGGAATTAAAGTTTATGGTGGAAATTACGACTTTTACAAAGAGCAAAAGCAAATTGAAAACAGCGCGTTGAGCCATGACATTAAGAGTAAAGAAAAAACGTTGCGAAAAGCCAAAGAAAAAGAGCGAGAAACGCTCGAACGACAACAAAAATTAGACAGTCGAGGTAAAAGCAAACAGGAAAAATCAGGTGTTGCCCGAATAATGATGAACACTCTACGAAATAATGCAGAAAACAGTTCATCAAAGTTGAAGAGTGTTCACGCAGAAAAAATTGGAGGTATTTCGCAGGATTTACAAGAACTTCGTTCTTCTCTATCAGCAATTGATCAAATGAAATTCGGATTTGATAATTCAGTATTACACAAAGGAAAAACTTTATTTACAGCAAACCACATCAACGTTGCGTACAACGGGAAACCGCTTTGGAAGGAAAACTTAAATTTTCAGATTACAAGTGGCGAACGTATCGCATTGAAAGGAAAAAACGGTTCAGGAAAGACGACTCTGATAAAACTAATTTTGGGTGAAGTATTACCACAAACAGGAACAATTTTTCGAGCCAATAATAAAGCTGTTTTCATTGATCAAGACTATTCATCGCTTGACAATAACCTGAAAGTTTACGAACAAGCCCAACAATTCAACACATCGGCATTACAAGAACACGAAATAAAAACCCGATTAAACCGATTTTTATTTACAAAAGATGATTGGGATAAATATTGTAGTGCTTTGAGTGGTGGCGAAAGAATGCGTTTGTTACTTTGCTGTTTGTTAATTCACAGTAAATCACCAGTTATTATTATTTTTGATGAACCGACCAATAATTTGGACATTCAAAGTGTGGAAATACTAACGGCAGCTATTAATGAATATCAAGGGACAATTATAGTTGTGTCCCACGACCAAACATTTTTAGAACAAATAAACATAGAACGAGAAATTGAACTTTAACATAATTTAATCGGTAACATCATCTTAAAAATAAAGAGTGGATAATAGATTTAATGGAACTTTCGACAAGATCAAAAATTCGCAAAACAATTTGGACTTGATCAATAATACAGTATATTATATGAATTAAACAGTAAATAGTCAATAAAACTTAAAATATGACTGATCTAAATACACTTCCGATTTTAGAATTTACAACAGCAGAGCTTTTTGAGTCCTGGCTGGAAAACCATGAAAATCATTCGAAAGGTATTTGGTTGCGTATTTTCAAAAAACAGTCAAGCATAGAGACAATTACTTATGCTGAAGCGCTGGATATATGTCTCTGCTACGGGTGGATAGATGCGCAAAAAAAGTCTTATGATGCGCAATCATGGATCCAAAAATTGTGTCCGCGCACTACGAAAAGTATTTGGTCTAAAGTAAATATCGGTCATGTAGAAAGACTGATAAAGGATAACAAAATGAAACCTTCAGGCTTCCTAGCTATTGAAAAAGCAAAGGCAGACGGCAGATGGGAAAGAGCTTATGATTCGCCAAGTAATATGGTAATACCTGAAGATTTTCTAACATTACTCCGCAAAAACAGCAAAGCAGACGAATTTTACCAAACGCTAAATAAATCGAATCTCTATTCCATTGGTTTTCGTTTGCAGACTGCAAAAAAACAAGAAACAAGAGAAAAACGCATAAAAGAGATAATTGAAAAACTAGCGAGATCAGAAAAACTTTAATAGCATTTAATCAATAAAGACATTATGCCAATATATACCTTTAGACATTAAATCCGCGGCTGCATTTACCTAAAAAAAATAATTGGATAATTATGCCTCAAAATATTTTAGGAGCACAGATGCAATCTCTTAAGGGGTGTTTTCATTGTTTCGATGATAAGTTAATGAATATTTGTAGTATGAATTTTAATTCGTTATGACCATAATTACTATTGCACAGTACGGACTTCTTCTGATTTTTTCGCTATTTCTGGCTTTTCATTTTTTGGTGCTGCTAAAAGTTATTCCATACAGTATTGTTTGGGGCGGACACTTAAAATCAGATAGAGAAATGTATCGATTTGAGATTATATCAATTTTGGTGAATAGTATTTTTCTCGTTCTAATCTTGATTCAATCGGGTATTTTGACATATGAGTTTCCCCAAAGAATAATGACTATAATGTTGTGGTTCATGTCGGGGTTGTTACTATTAAATACAATAGGAAATTTAATGTCAAAAAACAGGATGGAAAAAATATTCTTTATTCCCGTTACCATTATTCTGACCGTATTAACTTTTCTGTTAGCACTTTATAATTGACAAAAGCTAACTGGGAATTCTCTATGAGAATATTTCATTGTAAACGTTATCTGCAAATAAAGTCTTTTTAAAATACAAATATGTAAGAATAAATAAAGTCTTGATGATTTGAATACCTTGAAAAAAAATATTAATGAAATCCGTAAGACATCCTAAAAAACTATTTCTAATAGATAGTTTAGGAGCTCTCCTGACTGCTTTTCTATTATTTGTTGTAGTAAGAAATTTCAATGAATATTTTGGATTACCTAAAATCATATTGACCTACCTTTCCGCGATAGCTTTACTTCTCAGTGTCTATTCAATTAGCTGTTTCTATTTTATAAAGAGTAATTGGACATTCTTTATAAGAATAATCGCTTATGCAAACATATTGTACTGCGTGCTGATAAGTATATTACTCCTTAGGTATCACAGCACACTTACAGTCCTTGGATTAACATATTTCTTAATCGAAATAGCAATTATTTGTGGACTTGCTTACATGGAACTTAACGCTGCACATGTCAGCGAAAAAGTGTAATCCAAAATAATAAAGCACTATTTAATTGAGCTTATATTCGGAGATATTAGAGAGTGATTAAGATATTTCCATTCAAATTAGCTATTCAAAGGACTCGAATCACCTATCCATTATACCCAATAATCTTATCCAAACGCGTAGAAAAATCTTGGAGTTGAGCTCTATCGCCACTTCCCAATTCTAAGACTAAATATTCACCTTTGTAGTTTGCTTTTTGCAAGGCTTGTATAACGACCTTCCAATCCACGTCTCCTTCTGTCAAGGGCGCAGAGAAACCTTTACCCAATCCCTGCTCGTTCATTATCTTACGGCTAAACTCTTTGATATGCACCTTAAAAACACGTTTGTCTAGCGTCTCTATCCAATGCTCTGGCCATCCGTAACGCAATACATTACCCACATCAAAATACCAACCCACCAAAGGATGATTGATCTCATCAACAAATCGCTTGGCTTCGACAGGACTTAGGATAAAATTGTTCCACACATTTTCTAAAGCAATTTTGATATTTTGCTTCTCGGCATAAGGAATTAACTTGCGTATATTTTTTTGTGCTATTGTATAAGCGCTCTCGTAAGATGATGCCGCATTCACCACGCCAGGAACAACTAAAACCGTATCCCCTCCTAATTGCTTCGTTTCTTCAATTGACTTTGCGATAGACTCAATTATGGCTCTTTGTATCGATTCATCTGGGCTGGACAGCGGTTTTGACCAGTGGTCTTTGTTGACTGTACCCAATATTTCTATACCTGTCAGATCACGCGCTTTCAGTAATTCTTGAATATCTAATACACCTGGAGAATTGATTTCAATACCATGAAAACCTAAATCTTTAACCAATTTGAATTTATCTAATACAGATAATTCTTCCTTAATCATGTAATAGCTAATTCCTTTCTTCAATTTAAGCTTATTTGCAGCAGCAAAGCTGTCAGAAATAAACGTAGATGCGAATAAGGTGGATGTAGCTGCGATAAATTCTTTACGATTCATAATGTAGATATCAATTAAAAAGATTTTATCTAAGATGACAAAAGTCTTTTAGATTACACAATAAAAGTTCATGTATAACTTTTATTTTACGTTTCGTTTTCTATATAAACTTATTTAGTTACTTTTATATAGTTCAAAACCGCTTATAAACACAAATATTTCCTCAAAACCGCCTTATGACACATACAATATATCCATGCTTGTGGTTTGATGGACAAGCACAAGCAGCTGCAGAATTTTACTGTTCTGTATTTAACAAATCAAAAATCATCTCCCAAAATCCTATTGTAACGGTTTTTGAATTAAATAATACAAGATTTATGGCTTTGAATGGCGGTCCACAATATAAATTTTCACCTGCTAATTCCTATGTCATCACATGTGATACACAGGATGAAATTGATTATTATTGGGTAAAACTGGGTGAAGAAGGTGAATATGGCATGTGCGGCTGGTTGGATGATAAATTTGGAGTATCTTGGCAGATTGTTCCATCAATTCTATCCGAATTAATGACTAATCCTACTACCGCTCCAAAAGTAACCCAAGCCTTTATGCGCATGACGAAGTTTAATATTGAAGAACTTCTTTCTGCAGCAAAATAAAAAAGCCTTTTGAGTATTTTCAAAAGGCTTTCTGTTTAAAATCTTATTTTCTTTTCTGGTATTCTTGTAATACGAATTCAAGTTGTTGATCTTGTGTTAAATTGGAATTATCCAAAACAATTGCATCTTCAGCCTGACGTAACGGACTTTCTTCTCGTGTACTATCGATGTGATCACGATGCGCTAGATTTTCAATAATTTCTTGTAAGGATACTTGTTCGCCTTTGCCTGTCAGTTCTGCAAAACGACGATTTGCACGTACCAACGGATCTGCAGTCATAAATATTTTCAGATCAGCATCCGGAAATACTGTAGTTCCAATATCACGCCCATCCATCACGATGTCGCGACGCGCTCCCAGTTGCTGTTGTTGCGCCACCATCGCTCTACGCACTTCCTTAATTGCGCTTACTTCACTCACCTTTTCAGATACTTCCATTTGACGAATTTCGTCTGAAATATCTTCGCCATTTAGCAAAATTTGCGTTTTTTCAGTATTCGGAATAAAATCGATATGAATATTTTCTAGAGCTTTATTAATCGCTGCAGTATCTTCTAAATCGACGTTATTCCGCAAAATATAAAGTGTCACTGCACGGTACATAGATCCACTATCCACAAAAACAAAGTTTAGCTTTTTGGCAATAGCCTTAGCAACAGTACTTTTGCCGCAAGATGAAAATCCATCGATCGCAATAATAAAATTTTCTCTCGCCATCAGTTGTTACCTCCGATTATAACTCCAGGCTTATTCACCAATGGCACTTTTGATAAATTATCATCCACAATACTTTCAGGAAGGAAAATATATTTTTTGTCGTAAATCGTATTGTCAATATAGAAGCTTAACCAATACTCATTCGTCAAACCGAAAATTTGCGTATCAATAATTTCAATCTGAGCTGAAGTTTTAGGAGCTACATCCCCTAGAAAATGTCTAAGAGTGGTCGTTTTCACTCCCTTACCATCCTTCTCCCCATAACCCTTCGACGAAACCAAAACATTTGTCAAAGCCACTTCCTTTTCATTCACCAAATAAACAGTCCAACTAATGTTATTAGGCGTACTATTTTCCAACACTACCGCAATGGAGATATCCTCAACTATATTAACAGGCAAATCCTTCTTCATTCTTATTTCTTTTTCGTTGTAGCCTTAGCTGTCGCTTTCTTTGCTGGAGCTTTTTTTGTAGTAGTCTTCGCTGCAGCAGCTTTCGTTGTTTTCGTTGCCTTAGCTTTTGGTGCTTTAGGGTCTTCTTCTGCCCACTTCAACACATCCGCATAAGTAATCGCATCCACTTCCATTCCTTTTGGAATCTTTAAATTTTGCTTTCCAAAACGTACAAATGGTCCCCAACGGCCTTTTTCGATTTGTGCATCTGGATTTTCATCAAACACACGAATCACTTTCTCAATATCTTTTTGACGTTTTTCTTTTATTATCTCAATTGCTTGCTCAACCGTCACATCTAAAGGATCCAATCCTTTTGGCAAAGAATAAAACGAAGAATTGTGACGAATATATGGGCCAAATCGACCAATAGCTACAGTCATTTCTTTCTCTTCAAATTCACCCACTTTTTTCGGAAGCTTAAATAATTCCATGGCTTCTTCAAAAGTGATAGTCTCGATCATTTGACCTTTACGCAGCGAAGCAAATACTGGCTTTTCCTCGTCATCTTGTGCACCAATTTGAACCAAAGGCCCAAAACGTCCGACACGTACAGTTACAGGTTTTCCAGAAACAGGATCAACACCCAATTCACGCTCATGCGTAGCGCGATCAGCATTTTCTAATGTATCTTCTACTTCAGAGTGGAAAGGACGGTAGAAATTTTCCAACATGTCGGTCCACTCCTTATTTCCTTGCGCAATCTCATCGAACTCACGCTCTACCTTTGCGGTAAAATGAAAATCAACAATCCCTTTAAAATGCTCTACCAAAAAGTCATTTACTAAAACACCGATATCTGTAGGGAACATTTTACTGCGCTCTACCCCCGTCATTTCAGTTTTGATAACTTCCGAAACTTGACCTTCTTTCAAAGTCAACACTTTAAAATCCCTTGGTTTGCCATCTCTATCTTCTTTTACCACATAGCCACGATTTTGAATCGTTGAAATCGTTGGTGCATATGTAGAAGGACGACCAATACCCAATTCTTCTAATTTTTTTACCAATGAAGCTTCCGTAAAACGAGCAGGAGGTCTTGAGAAACGTTCTGTAGCCGTCATATCATTTAGATAAAGCGACTGACCAACTTCCAATGGAGGCAATAGTGCATTATCAGCATCTTCATCTATTGAATTGTCCGATTCCTCATCTAAAGATTCCATGTAAACCTTTAAGAAACCATCAAATTTCATGACTTCACCAGTCGCAGTTAATTCTTCATTACGTGTTGACACAGAAACCTTTGCAACAGTCTTCTCAAATTCTGCTTCACTCATTTGCGACGCAATCGCACGTTTCCAAATCAATTCGTACAAACGTACTTCTGATGGATCAGCCGAAATGCTATGGTTAGAAAAATAGGTGGGACGAATAGCCTCGTGCGCTTCTTGAGCACCACTAGACTTTGTTTTATATTTACGCATCTTATGGTATTTGTCACCATAAGCTTTAAGAATCTCATCTTGTGCACCTTGAATCGCTGTATCCGATAAATTAACGGAGTCAGTACGCATATAGGTGATATGTCCGGCTTCATACAGGCGCTGCGCAACTTGCATCGTACGAGCAACTGAATATCCTAACTTTCTACTCGCTTCTTGTTGTAATGTAGATGTTGTAAAAGGTGCTGAAGGATTGCGCTTTGCAGGTTTTTTCTCGAGATTATTTACCGCATAAGTTGCAGCAATACAGTCATTCAAAAACTTTTCAGCTTCATCCTTTTTAGCAAAACGATGTGGCAATTCTGCTTTTAAGGATTCTTTCGCTTTACCCGTATTGAAAATTGCTACGATCTTAAACGAAGCCTCTGCATTAAATTTATTGATTTCACGTTCGCGCTCTACGATCAAACGTACAGCTACTGACTGTACACGACCTGCAGAAAGTGATGGTTTTACTTTACGCCACAATACAGGTGATAATTCAAAACCTACTAATCTATCTAATACACGACGAGCTTGTTGCGCATTTACTAAATTGTAATCAATCTTACGCGGTGATTCAATGGCTTTAAGAATCGCTGGTTTTGTGATTTCATGGAATACAATACGTTTTGTTTTGTCTTCCTTTAATCCTAACGTATCGAATAAGTGCCAAGATATAGCCTCCCCCTCGCGGTCCTCATCGGACGCTAGCCAAACTGTTTCCGCAGCTTTAGCCAATTTCTTTAATTCACTGACTACAGCCTTTTTATCAGCCGGAACCTCATACTTTTGTTCAAATTTATTATCCGTATCAATTGCATCATCGGTTTTCACCAAATCACGAATATGCCCATAACTTGACTTCACCAAGAAGTCACTTCCTAGATAACCCTCTATCGTTTTTGCCTTCGCAGGCGACTCTACAATTAATAAATTTTTAGCCATTTAATATGTTAAGATTTCTGCAAATATTATTATTTCAAAATGGATTGACAATATTTTTTTGTGTTTACACCAAATAATATGTTAAAACATCCAATGTCCACTTGCAATATCCAGTAAATAAAACACTGCAAAAACTACCGACGCTATTCCATTTGTAGTCATAAATGCTCTATCCACTCGTGACAAATCGGTTGGACTTACGATACGGTGCTGATAAATTAATAGTGCTCCATAAAAAGCAATTCCTATATAATATAATAGTCCTACTTGTGTAAAAAATGCGGGCAAAAGCACCAATATGAATGAAAACACGTGAAGTACTTCCGATATTTTAAGTGCCATCGTGCCTCCAAAATTAGCTGGTATTGAATTTAACCCATTTTCTCTATCGAACTCTTCATCTTGCAAGGCATATATTATATCAAATCCACTTACCCAAGTCAATACGGCCAGGCCATAAAAAATAGGAACAATATGAAATTGCCCTGTAACAACCATATATGCACCAACTGGAGCTAAGCCTAAACCTAAACCTAATACCAAGTGACATAATGGTGAAATGCGCTTCATATACGAATAAAACAACACGACAAATAATGCTACTGGTGATAATGATAGGCACATTGGATTAATGAAATATGTCGCAATTATAAATACAATACAGTTTACGATTGTAAAAGAAAGAGCTTGTTGTGGGCTAATACGTCCTGCCGGAATATCGCGTACTGCTGTACGTGGATTTAATGCATCGATATCACGATCCAAATACCTGTTAAATGCCATCGCAGCATTGCGCGCTGTCACCATACACACTAACATCAAACCCAATAATGACCATTTAAACTCTAATTGTGTTGTATTGATTGCCAAAAAGAAACCAATAAATGCGAAAGGAAGAGCAAAAATACTGTGCGCAAATAGCACTAAAGACATATATTTCTTCATATCTCCTCTTCAATAATAGGATGCTGGAAACCAGCATTTATATCTTCAATCGTCTGTAATATAGGCTCTAAACCCACTTTATCTTCAGCTGAAGTTAAGAACCTTTGTGGCACTTCTTCAAACCACTTTAATAGTGCACGTTTAAATTTTGCTATATTTTGATCCGATTTCACAGTTGATTGCTTATCGCCTTTGGTGAATATAAGCATGAAAGGCAAGCCTTTCTCACCCAACCAACAACAAAAATCCAAATCAATCTTTTGTGGCTCTAAACGAGAATCTATTAAAACAAAAATGCATTGCAAATTCGGTCGGTTGGTCAAATAGTAACGTATAAATTTTCCCCAATCCGCTCTATTTTTCTTTGAGGTCTGCGCATAACCATAGCCTGGCAAATCCACCAAATACCAATTATTATTAATAATAAAATGATTAATTAGTTGTGTTTTACCTGGTTTTTGCGATGTTTTTGCCAAACCTTTCTTTCCCGTCAAAGCATTGATTAAAGACGATTTACCTACATTCGATCGTCCTATAAATGCGTATTCCGGTAAATTCGGAGCAGGCAATTTACTAACTTCTGTATTGCTACATACAAATTCTGCGGTTTTTACTAGCATAGAGCAAAGGTAGAATTAATTTTATGAAATATAAATGCCCGTCAATTTACACATACAAGGTCGGGGATTTATTAGTATTTTAGTCCACCTATATCATACATATGCTATCACTACAAAATATAGTAAAACAATACGCTAATCACCGAGCATTGGACGATGTATCCATAGATATTCCAGAAGGCAAAATATTTGGCCTTTTAGGTCCAAATGGAGCTGGGAAAACATCGCTGATACGAATTATCAATCAGATAACAGCTCCAGATTCGGGAAAGATATATTTTGACAACGAGTTGTTATCACCCAAACATATAGAACAAATTGGTTATCTTCCAGAGGAAAGAGGCTTATATAGAAAGATGAAAGTTGGGGAGCAAATGATTTATCTCGCTCAGCTAAAAGGCCTTTCGAAAACGGAAGCTAAAAAGAAATTATCTTATTGGTTTGAAAAGTTGGATATCGCTACGTGGTGGGACAAGCGAATTGAAGATTTGAGTAAAGGAATGCAACAAAATGTGCAGTTTATTGCTACTATATTACATGACCCTAGGCTTATTATACTCGATGAACCTTTCTCGGGTTTTGATCCTGTCAATGCGCAAATCATTCAAGAAGAAATATTAGAACTCAATAAAAATGGGGCTACAATTATCTATTCTACCCATAGAATGGAAACTGTGGAGGAACTTTGTGACAACATAGCATTAATCAATAAATCAAAAAAAATATTGGATGGTGCAGTAAAAGACATTAAAAAACAATACCAAAATCAATCGTTCCTAATTGACTTCCTAGCGACAGGTTCTTTGGTGAATCATAATAATTCAATTTATCAATTAATAGCACTGCATGCGCAGGACGATTTGGTCCAAATTGAAATCAAAATTAATGCAGGATTTCAATTGAATGATGTGTTGAATTACCTCATTCCACAAGTGCAAATCCATCAAGTAAAAGAAATTGTACCTAGCATTCACGATATATTTATAGAAAAAGTAACCCACACATATGAACAAAATTAAACTTATCATCCAACGTGAATACTTGACTCGAGTACGCAAAAAATCTTTTTTGCTGACTACATTTTTGGTTCCGTTGTTTTTTATCGCGATGTATGTTGGTGTGATCTTTTTGACTAAAAAAAGTTTTGACGAAAGCCATTCCTATGTTTATGTTGTAGATGATTCGGCGGATGTATCCGCGAAATTAAATTCTTCAAAAAACGTCACATACCTTAAAGAAAGTCAAAATCTTAATGAGCAAATAAGTAAAATCACTAAAGAAGAAGCCAAAACAAGCATATTGCATATCCCTAAAGACTTCTATAAATCTGAGTCTGTGGAGTTCTTATCTAATGACAAACCTAATCTAGCTATTGAAGCTGAAATAAGAGACAGTTTGAATCGGATCATAAAAGATAAGAAATATGAAACATACGGTATAACTGCAGACATACGAAGATCAATCAAATCAGATGTCAAAATACGGTCTAAAGAGATCAAGGAAGATGGTGCTACAACTGAATCCAATACCGAAGTAGCAATGGCCATTTCTTTAGCCTTATCTATTTTGGTCTATATTTCATTATTCCTATATGGATCTCAGGTGATGCGCGGCATTATTGAGGAGAAAAATAGCAGAATAATAGAAGTTATAATTTCTTCGGTCAAACCATTTGAATTGATGATGGGTAAAATTGTAGGTATTGGTCTAGTTGGCTTAACACAGTTTGCACTTTGGATTATAGTATCGATATCCTTAGCTGGCGTTGCTTCTATGACCTTTGTCTCACAAGAAGAATTAACAAATCAAATGCTAAACAATCCATCTCAGCAATCACAATTTTTCACAGATCAAGGAATAGAGAATTCCACAAATTCCATAAACAATGAATCCATAGCAGAAGTTATTGCAATGCTTCAAACGGTCAATCTTCCTCTTATTATTGGATGCTTTTTTGTTTTCTTTTTAGGCGGTTATTTGATTTATAGTGCTCTATTCGCAGCGGTAGGTTCTGCCGTAGATAGCGAGACCGAAGCTTCTCAATTTACACTTCCTATTACTATGCCGCTTTTGTTGACTTATGCACTATCATTTGGTGTATTAATCAACAATCCGCATGGTACGGTAGCTACTTGGCTGAGTTTCATCCCTTTCACCTCTCCTATTGCAATGCTTGTTCGCATTCCATTTGGTGTACCTACATGGCAGATTGTTGTGTCAGCTTTTTTATTAATTCTAGGGTTTATTTTGACCACTTGGATTGCTGCACGAATTTACCGTGTTGGTATATTAATGTATGGTAAAAAGGCAAGCTATAAAGAGCTAATCAAGTGGTTTAAGTACAAAAGTTAATTATATTTGCTACTTGCAACAATAAATAAAGTATTATCATGTCAAAACTTATCAATTTACGCACATTTAAAGAGTTTTTTGAATCCAGTACTGGAGGCGGAATTCTATTGTTTATTTGTGTTATTCTAGCTCTTATTATAGCAAATTCTCCATTAGGAGATAGTTTACTTTCATTCTTATCTACAAAAATTGGTTTTGAAAATGAATCCATCCAATTAAATTATAGTATAAAACAATGGGTGGATGATGGATTGATGGCAATTTTCTTTTTGCTGGTTGGATTAGAAATAAAACGGGAATTGGTAGAAGGCGAACTCGCTTCACCTAAAAAAGCGGCTCTTCCTATTTTTGCGGCTATAGGTGGTGCATTAGTGCCTGCAGCTATATATGCATTTTTTAATCATAATACAGACACTCATCATGGTTGGGGTATTCCGATGGCTACTGATATAGCTTTTGCATTAGCAGTAATATCGATGTTGGATAAGCGCGTACCTGCAAGCCTTAAAATATTTCTTGCGGCATTGGCAATTGTGGATGATTTATTAGCAATTTTAGTTATTGCAATATTTTACTCTTCCGAATTACACTACACATACTTAGTATATGCAGGTGGAATATTTGCCTTACAACTCGCGTTCAATAAGTTTGGTGTCAAAAATATTTTGGCTTACGTCATACCTGGAATATTTATGTGGTATTTTATTCACCATTCTGGTATTCACGCTACTATCGCTGGTGTATTGACAGCTATGACCCTACCTACTACACCTGACGATAAGGAGTCTCCATTGGAGAAATTAGAGCATATTCTAGCTAAACCAGTAAATTTTATCATTATCCCAATTTTTGCATTCGTCAATACTGTCATTGTTCTAAGTGCAGATATGATTGGTGGTTTGTCATCACCAATGGGATTAGGAATTATTATTGGTCTTGTAGTCGGTAAATCAGTAGGTATATTATTTACTTGTTTTATTTGCGTGAAATCAGGTTTATCTTCTTTACCAGAAAGTGCAGGTTGGAAACATATGTTTGGTGTAGGATTATTAAGTGGAATAGGCTTTACCATGTCCATTTTCGTAGCGATGTTATCTTTTGCAGACCCATTACATATCGAAGAAGCTAAACTAGCAATTCTTATAGCTTCTCTGATCGCTGGTATTTCGGGGTATGTTTTCTTATCATCTTTGAGCAAAAAAGAAAAACCTACCAATAATTAACTATAGCGATATAACTACAATAAATTTAATTTAAACATAATTTTTATTACACACAACAGGACTTATAGTTAACTTTAGGTATAAGCAATCAACCTAACCCCCTATATTTGAAGGGCAGTTCATTTTTTTGAGTTGCCCTTTTTTATATCATTGTAGCTAAAGTATTTATAAACACGTTATATAAGCAAAGTATTAAAACAAATTACTATGAATACGTATAATATTAAATTATTTTTCTTTGCAGTATTAAGCACACTTATCTTGTCTAGTTGTCTGAAAGATGACCTAAATTCACCCAATGTTCCTCAGGCTGGCTTCACTATGATAAATTTGTACACAGGAGCAAATTCCGTTATACATAAAGCAGACAACAATTTTATACAAACAATGAATAATCCTTTACCATTTAAGGGAATTAATTTTGTTTACCTCTATCCTGGAAATCGTAAAATTCAAACAATCGATTCATCAAATAAAATTTTAATAGATAGTACCTACGCCATTAAAGACAGCTTATTGTATACGTCTATCGTTTTTGATAAAGCTGACAATAAAGTTGGTCAGCGTGTTGTTAGCGACACATTATTAAGTAACTTATCTACCAACGGTGCATTCCGATTTGTGAATCTATCTTTTGATAGGATAAGTGTGGATTTGTTTATCGGAGATACAAAGGTCATTTCAAATAGAGCTTATGATGGTAATACATTAGTACCAAATAATTACAAATTTGTATCTCAATCATCAGGCAATAAAAAAATTACAGTCAAAAATAATGCAAACGAAATGTTGGCAGAAACAGACATAAATATCCTAGCTGGAATGCACTACTCTTTTGTATTAATCAAACACACTACAGAAAATAAATATGAGTTAGTTGTTCACCAACAATATCGAAATTAATTCGATAAATAGTGATAGCCAAACTAATGTTGCAACATGAGGTGTATTATATTACGGCTAATAAATTGAGGAGAATTAATTAAAAACGAAAAGCAATCAAAATAAAAAAAGCTAATCGAATATTCGATTAGCTTTTTTTATCTGCGGAGAGCGAGGGATTCGAACCCCCGAACCTGTGACAGTTAACGGTTTTCAAGACCGCCGCATTCGACCACTCTGCCAGCTCTCCGCCACAAAAGTAGAAATTCTAACTAGATCTGCAAAATTTATTTTAAAATAAAACGCTTTTAAACAACATCAAGCGAGTTTTAAATTGAAAATTAGGATTTTACAAATTGGATATCTGCAGAAAACTTAACCTCTTCTGACACCATTACGCCACCAGTTTCTAAAGCTGCATTCCAAGTTAATCCAAAATCAGTTCTATTAATCTTACCCGTTACAGTATATCCAACCTTATCATTTCCCCAAGGATCTTTTGCGACACCTCCAAATTCAACATTCAATTTAATAGATTTTGTGATACCCTTAATCGTTAAGTCGCCAGTCACGTTATAATTCTCATCATCTTCCTTGTCTATTGATGTTGATTTAAAAAGAATAGATGGATTATTAGATGCGTCAAAAAAGTCAGAACTTTTCAAATGTTGATCACGCTGCTCATTTTTAGTATCAATAGAATCTACATCTATCTTTACTTCTACCTGTGCCTGTGTAATGTCGTCAGAAGCATTCTCTACCAATACTTCAAAAGATTTAAACTGACCCTTTACAGTTGAAATCATCATGTGACGTACTTTGAATTCTAGTTCGCTGTGCGCCGAGTCTAATTGCCAATTTGCCATAATTTTAGTTTTTATAATGTGCTTAATTCTATTTATTATTTGTTTTACAAAGGTAAACAGTCCATAAGTATTGAATTCTTAATCTATATTAAGAAATTCATTTAATTTTATTCAATTGTATAGCAAATAGTTATTGAAATTTAAGGAATTTTTAGCTTATATATTTTGCAAATACTATTCAAAATACTACTTTTGTACTACCGAAAGGGAAGCGCCAATAGCTCAGCTGGATAGAGCATCGGTTTTCTAAACCGACGGTCAGGGGTTCGAATCCCTTTTGGCGTACTTCTTTCAAAGCTCTTCAATTCTTGGAGAGCTTTTTTTTTTTCTATAACCACCATTAAAAGTTGACAAAGCTTATAAAATAAATTCAACAATATTTGGATCAAGCAGAATTCTTGGGGGGAATTGAAAAAATAGTTAGTTTCGTGTTTTTAATACAGAGAACACTTGCAAGCTGCCGAACGTAAATTATTATCCTTATTAATGCCCGAAGGGCTATTAGAATATTTTCAAATCCAAGAAGTAGATCAAGTAGAAAATCAACTTCATATTTATTTAGACGAGCTCAATACCTCTCCTGCGGGTTATGAAAATAGTAAGCTAGAGTCAAAAGGTTTTATGCCTTCTACGGAGATTTCCGATTTTCCCATTCGAGGTCAAAAAGTTACTCTACATATTCGTCGTCGTCGTTGGACCGTTTTGGACACTGGAGAGATTATCACAAGAGATTGGAATCTAGTACGTGAGGGTACCCGAATGACGACAGAATTCGGGCTTTTTTTTAAAGAAGATATTTGGATAACCATCCTGTAAGTGCTCAGCTAGTAGGTCTGTTCTTTCAGATGGATGGCAAGCAGTTGCAAGATCAATATAAGAATCATCTGAGCGACTACCATGATTGGGATCAAAAATCGCATGCAGAGAATTGGACACTATTTCAAGATAATATAGGTGAACACTTAAGTATTGATGAGACCAGTTTTAGTAATGGTGAACTTTATACTATTGTAAGTAGTAAATCTGCAAAAGGTAAGAAAGGAACTCTTGTAGCTACGATTAAGAGGACTAAAGCAGAAGATATTATTGCTGTATTAGAGCGAATTCCTATTCGTACAAGAAACAAGGTTAAAGAGGTGACCATGGATATGGCTCCTAATATGGCTAAGGCTATTCGACGATGTTTCAGGAATGCTAGGCGAGTAATAGATCGTTTTCATGTTCAAAAGCTAGCATACGATGCTGTTCAGGAACTTAGTATCCAGTACCGCTGGGAAGTATTGGATATAGAAAGTCAGAAAATAAAGGATGCAAGAAAGCAAGGTCTTTCTTATGAGCCAGAAGTATTATCCAATGGGGATACCATCAAGCAGCTATTGGCTAGATCTAGACATCTGTTATTCAAGCATCCAAGCCGGTGGACAGAAAGTCAAAAACATCGTGCAGAGTTATTGTTTATTCGCTTTCCAAAGCTAAGACAAGCATATGATTTAGGGATTGCTTTAGGAGATATTTTTACCAAATGCAAAGACAAAACACTTGCCTTTACCAAGTTAGGGTTATGGCATAATAAAGTAGAGAATGCGGGCATACTCTCTTTTGAAAGTGTAGCAAAGTCTATTGCAGCACACCACCCTGAAATACTTCATTACTTCGATAACAAAAGTACAAATGCATCAGCTGAGTCTTTCAATGCTAAATTAAAAGCGTTTCGTAGTGTATTCCGTGGGGGAAGAGATACTACTTTTTTCTTGTATAGAGTCATGAAATTGTATGCTTAATGATATTCACCCCCCAAACTTTCAGTATGATCCATATTTACTTCAAAATGTTTCCGAAAACCTTGTATAAACTAAACAATGTCAGAAGAACCCTGAAACCGATCTTACTGTATAGATTAATTATATAGCACATTTAAATTATATAGATTTTATTTATCATCAATCAACTTATATTATTTCCTAAGACAATGCATTCTCTGTAAATTTATATCAAATCACAACAAAAGAATTTTAAAAAATAAAGAGAAAGTATATGGAAAACAGTTCAAATGACATCAGCAAATGTCCATTTCACAATGACTCAATGCAAAAAAATAATGCGGCTGGACGAGGCACGCAAAACAAAGATTGGTGGCCAAATCAATTAAATTTGAACATTCTTAAGCAACATGATACAAAAACTAATCCTATGGATTCAGATTTTGACTATGCTAAGGAATTTCAATCTTTGGATTTTGAAGCTTTAAAAGCTGATATCCGTGCTTTAATGACCGATTCGCAAGATTGGTGGCCAGCGGATTTTGGACATTATGGACCATTGTTTATTCGTATGGCTTGGCACAGTGCTGGTACTTACCGTATCCAAGATGGTCGCGGTGGTGGCGGTGAAGGTCAACAACGTTTTGCTCCTTTGAATTCATGGCCTGACAACGTTTCTTTGGACAAAGCTCGTCGTCTATTATGGCCAATCAAACAAAAATATGGACGTAAAATTTCGTGGGCTGATTTAATGATTTTGACAGGTAACGTAGCATTGGAATCGATGGGCTTCAAACCGTTAGGTTTTGGTGGTGGTCGTGCTGATGTATGGGAACCTAATCAAGATGTTTATTGGGGTTCAGAAAAAACTTGGTTAGCAGGTGATATTCGTTATGGTAAAGGCGGTTCTACAGGCGTAGAAAGTGGAGAAGGTGACGGTACAATTATTGCCGAAGACACAAATAGTGAAAAACATCAATCCCGCGATTTAGAAAATCCTTTAGCAGCGGTACAAATGGGTCTTATTTACGTAAATCCAGAAGGACCAGACGGTAATCCTGACCCATTAGCTTCAGCTAGAGATATTCGTGATACATTCGCAAGAATGGGTATGGATGATGAAGAGACATTAGCTCTAATCGCTGGTGGACATACTTTTGGTAAAACACATGGTGCTGCTTCTGCAGATCATGTAGGTGCTGACCCTGAAGAATCGGATTTGGAAATGCAAGGCTTAGGTTGGGCAAATTCATACGGTTCTGGTAAAGGTGGCGACACGATCACTTCAGGATTAGAAGTGACTTGGACAAGTAAACCAACGGAATGGTCCAACTTATTCTTAAGTTATTTGTATGGCTTTGAATGGGAATTGACAAAATCTCCTGCTGGAGCACACCAATGGGTTGCGAAAAATGTAGGTGAAATTATTCCTCATGCACATGACCCGAATAAAAAACTAAGACCAACAATGTTGACATCAGATTTGGCTTTACGTTTCGACCCAGTTTACGAAAAGATTGGTCGTCGTTTCTTAGAGAATCCTGATGAATTCGCGGATACTTTTGCTAAAGCTTGGTTTAAACTGACCCACCGTGATATGGGACCAAAGTCTCGTTATCTAGGCCCAGAAGTACCTGCAGAGGATTTTGTATGGCAAGACCCACTTCCTGCAGCCAATCACGAAGTTTTAAGCGATGCAGACGTAACATCTTTGAAAGCTGAAATTTTAGAGTTAGGTTTATCCGTTTCAGAATTAGTATCTACCGCATGGGCTTCGGCTTCAACTTTCCGTGGCTCCGACAAACGTGGTGGTGCAAATGGTGCTCGTATCCGTCTTGAACCAATGAAAAATTGGGAAGTAAACAACCCTGTGCAATTAAGTAAAGTATTAACGGCACTTGAAGGTTTGCAAGTTAAATTCAACCAATCAGGTAAATATGTATCATTAGCAGATCTAATTGTTCTTGCTGGTGCTGCGGGCATCGAAAAAGCAGCAAAAGACGCAGGACACAATATTACTGTACCATTCCTTGGTGGGCGTACGGACGCTACCCAAGAACAAACTGATGTTGATGGTTTCAAATGGTTAGAACCAGTTGCAGATGGATTCAGAAATTACCGTAAATACAGTAACCTAGCTGTTTCTACAGAAGAATTATTGATTGATAAAGCACAGCTTTTGACATTAAATATCCCAGAATTAACAGTTTTGTTTGGAGGTCTTCGTGCAATCAACATCAATTACAATGGTTCAAACCACGGAATTTTCACTGATCGTCCAGGACAATTGACGAACGATTTCTTCGTGAACTTACTTGACATGAGCACGCAATGGAAGGCGATGGATCACTCAAAAGAAACCTATTTAGGCACTGACCGTAAGACTGGACAAGCAAAATGGACTGGAACACGCAATGACTTAGTATTTGGTTCTAATTCCGAATTGAGATCTGTAGCTGAGGTGTATGCTTCTGCAGACGCTAGCGAAAAATTTGTTAATGACTTCATCGCTGCTTGGAATAAAGTGATGAATGCAGATAGATTTGATGTAGCATAATACACACACTTCTTTATAATGTAAAAGCCCCGCAGTTCAATAATGCGGGGCTTTTTGATGATAGTCTATATTATTTTCTTATTTGAAGATATAACGTAAACCAATTTGCATTTGCCATGTAGTACTCAAGTTACTTACATTTTGGAATGGTGTTGTCTGTAATTGGTTGTTAATTACATTCATGTTAAATTCTGGAATACCGTTAGCAGGTGTATTTGCGTTATTTAAAACTGGATTACCTGAACTAACTCCTTGAATCTTTTTATTTCCAATAACCATTTGAGCATCATTCAAACGACTTTGAATACCCCAGTTCTTGTTTAATAAGTTACCGAAATTGATAACATCTAAACTTAACTGTAGTGTATTTTTCTTATTTCCAATATTCGTATATAAATCTTGTAATACACGAACATCAAATCTATTTAACCAAGGCATTAAGAATGCATTTCTTGGCAAATATTTACCAGCGTATTTATCTAAGTTATTTTCTTTCACGAAATTACCAAAAGCATCACGTTGCTGTTCAGCTGTGAAGATTACATCTCCAGCCAAATTAATACGATCAACAAATGTTAACGTACTTAAATCTTTTGGCAAATACATTAAGTCAGCATTTTGACCGTCTCTATTGATGTCCGAATAGTAAGTATAAGAGAATCTTCCTTGCGCCGCACCGTTATAATAAACACCTACAGTAGTTGCCAAGTTATTTGCGTAGCTAATTCTATAACTCAAGTTTGCAGTCACACGGTGAGGAATAGCGAAAGCAGAAGGATGAAGAATTTGATCATTTGGACCATTCACGCTAGGTGAGCCTCCCCATGCAGAAGATGCGCTTGATCCAGCATTAGCCGAAACTTCTCTAGCATCTGCGTAAGAGTAATAAATACCTCCGCTGAATCCTTGATAATTTGGTACCGTAAGTCCTAAAGTAGCACTTACAGCATGACCTTTGACAGTTGTGTTAGTCAACACAGTTGCATTATTTGCGCCAATTGCTGAATTGTATGCACTACCATTAATTCCTGAAGGATAGAACGCTCTATTATCACCTAAATCACCTTCTGAAGCACCATAATTCAAGAATGTATTTGCTGATCTACGATTAGCTCCTAATTGGAAGATTCCATTAACATCTTTTGTGTACATAAAATCACCTGTAAGAACGAATGGAGTATTCGGGATTTGATAATCACCACCTAAACTTGTTCTCCAAATCATTGGCATTTTGAAATCTCTATCAACCAATGCAAATGAAGAAGGCGCTCCGTCTTTTGGTGTTTTAATGAATACGCTTTCAGCTCCAGCTGGAACATTATTTAAATGATAGTATGGATCTGTATTGAAACGTACATTGTTAATCCAACCTGCAACATCATTATAGCTACCTGGTTCAATAGTATTTTGTAATACACCAGCATTAGTAGGCATATTAGTTAACCATACAAATGGTACACGACCCGAGAATAATCCTGTTCCACCACGCAATACCAATGAACGATCTTTGAATACATCGTAATTAAATCCTAAGCGAGGAGATAATAATATTTGAGATTTT
This sequence comes from Sphingobacterium bovisgrunnientis, assembly GCF_009829085.1. GTDB lineage: Bacteria > Bacteroidota > Bacteroidia > Sphingobacteriales > Sphingobacteriaceae > Sphingobacterium > Sphingobacterium bovisgrunnientis. The sequence continues at coordinate 102,632 of NZ_WUQY01000006.1, read as the reverse complement.
GGCCACAATCCAGAATTGTAGTTTCTAGGATTACCATTAATGTCTAATAAGCGCAACTTATCTATAGATGGATTCGCAGTTAACTTATTCAAGTAAATTGGCAATTCTGCACGGATACCATATGTCAATGTAAAGTTATCAGCAACAGACCATCTGTCTTGAGCATATAAAGATGCTAAACCAAAATTGATTCTTGAATACGTATCTTGACCTTCATATGGATATGTCAAACCAAACATAATTGGAGCAACTTCAGCAGATGTACCTGTTTTTAAGAAATCCTCAACAGATGCATATCTGTAATACGAAGTACCCATACGTGTATACGAGTTACCAAAATTTTGAATTTCAAAAGCAGCACCAAATGTGAAGTTGTGCTTATCTGCTTGTAAGTTCAAGTTATTCGTGAATGAGTAGTTATTATTAATTACATCATTGTTGTAAGAAAACAACTCCGTACCAAAACTCATATAATTCGTACCCGTTGCTGAACCATCCCATATGTCCACAAAAGGGAACAATTGATTGCTTGGCGTACTACGTGTGTCTTGAATACGTGTATATGTAGCTAAGAATTGATTGGATAATTTAGAATTGAAGTTGGAATTTAATTCGGCTGTAATAGATCTTACAACATTTTTGAATGCGTAGTTAGCATTTTCAAAAGCGATAGAATTTTGACTTACACGGTTTACAGTACTTCTTGGGTATGGCCCAGAGTTACCGTTCGCAACTTGCATTGAGTTTCCAATAACTTGGTTGTAGCGTAATGCTAATTTGTGAATATCATTAATATTCCAGTCTAGACGAACCAAGAATTTTGTACTTCCCTCTTCCGCTTCATTCGCGTAGCCTTCGTATCTCCCTGGATCGTATCCCCATTGATTGATCAAGTGATTTTTGACAGCGTCAAGATCCGAACGTCTTGGACGTGCAATATTGTTATTTGGATCGGCAACACCATTTTCAGATGCTTTCCAAAGATTTGCTCCAGAAGCATTTGCCCCTGTCGCTTCTTCTCTTTCTGCATTTACAAACAAGAATAATTTATCCTTTACAATTGGTCCTCCCAAAGTGAAACCAAAGTTTTTCTTTGTGGCATCAATTTTCTCCAAAGTAACATCTTCGATTTTACGACCTTGTAAATTTTGATTCTGAAGGAAGTAGTATGCTGATCCTTCGATATTATTAGTACCCGATTTAGTAACGGCATTAATACCAGCTCCTGTGAAACCAGACTGCGTAACATCAAAAGGAGCAATATTTATTGTAATTTGCTCAATCGCATCCAATGAAATAGGCTGAGAATTACCTCCCGGAAGTGGGCTATTACTCAATCCGAAACCATTGTTAAAATTAGCACCATCAATCTGTAAGTTATTGAAACGTGCATCTCTACCTGCAAATGAGTTACCATTTGCTTGAGGCGTCAATTTCGTAAAATCAGTGATACTACGATTGATCTGAGGCAATTCTTGAATTTGTTTTTGACCAATACCAGTAGAAGCACCAGTTTTGTTCACATTCGTACCCCTTCTACCTGTAACAGTGATTTCATCTAATGCTGTTGCAGATTCACCAAATGTTGGATTCAAAACAAATGGCTGCCCTAATTGCAAATAAACATCTTCGAAAACCAATTGCTGTTGACCAACATAACTTACCTCAATACGGTATGGTCCTCCAACACGCATGTTTGCCAAATTGAAGCGTCCTTGTGCATTTGCAGAACTGGAATAAACTGTTCCTGAAGGTAAATGTGTTGCTTTGATAGTTGCTCCAGCGGTGAATTGACCTGAGGTCTCTGTTACAACTCCAGTAAGGCTACTGGTGGTTACTTGTGCCTCTACCACACCATAACTGGCAAGCATTAAGGCGAAAAAAAGTAAATTTTTCTTCATGGGTTTTTGTTAAGCTAATGTGTTGCAAATTTAAGACTAAGTTTTAACACATTTTAACAGTTAACATAAACTTAATATAATAATAATCCACAAATACGATTGATTTTGATAATTGTCAAAAATATATCATATTTCATTTTCAATCTATTTAAATAATGACTTAAAAATTGAATATTTCATAAAATTATTCAGAATATTTTTTTCAACAAAAATCGCACATCATAAAATATTGCATTAATATGATTTTCCACGTTACAATCATATCAGAATAGGCGCTAAAGCAGATTTGGAGTAAAAAATTGGTTTCAATTATTGTTAAAATTTTAGTTTATCTAACAATTAAATTAAAATTTGAATAAATGCAAGGCAGAGATAAATAAGTTTATATTATTAATAATTAAAAGAATTTAACATTATTTTACATCCAAAACAATTTAGTTACCTTTGCAACCAATTTACTATTTATCTATAAAAGATGAACAAAAATTCAACCCTCTTGTATGCCTCTGTGGCATTCATGCTTACCAGTAATGTTGCATTAGCCCAACAGGTAATCACTGGCAAAGTAACTGATGGCAATCAGCCTATTGCAGGCGCCACAATTGTAGTTGCAGGAAGTACACAAGGCACGTCAACCGACGCCAACGGAAACTTCACCTTAACTACCAACCAATCTAACGGCCAACTTCAAATCAAATTCATCGGCCACGAGTCTCAACAAATCAATTTCTCTTCTACAGCTCCTATCGGTACGATTGTATTGGTACCTAGTAACGAACAGTCTATTGATGAAATTGTAATCGTAGGTAGAGGTTTGATAGATATCGCTGAAGATCGCTTAACTCCTATCGCTGTATCTACAATCTCTAGACAGGTCATCGAAGAAAAAGTAGGTGGTCAAGATATTACGTCAGCATTGGTTAATACACCTTCAGTGTATGTAACTAGTCAAGCAAGAGGATTTGGTGAGTCTTCTATGACGACCCGTGGTTTCGACCAATCCAATACAGCTTTCTTACTGAATGGACAGCCGATAAATGGTATGGACAACGGACGTGTATTTTGGTCAAACTGGAATGGCTTATCTGATGTAGCATCTTTGGTTCAAATTCAACGTGGTCTTGGTTCATCCAAATTAGCTATTTCATCAGTAGGTGGTACGATTAACTTTGTGACTAAATCTACTGAAATGCAAGAAGGTGGATTTATCAAACGCACTGTAGGAAATGATATGTTGCGCAAATCGACAATCGCCTATAATACAGGTTTAATGGCAAATGGTTTTGCGGTATCGGCAATGTTCACAGACTGGAGAGGTGATGGATACATGGACAAAACAGGTGGTGCTGGTCAAAACTACTTTTTATCAGTTGGATACAAAGTAAATGACAACCACAACTTAAACTTTATGGTAACTGGTGCACCACAATGGCACAACCAAGGTTATACAGCAAGTTTGCAAAATTTCTTAGACAACGGTAGAAAATTCAACGATAATTTAGAAGTAATCAACGGTGTGGAAATGAATCCACGTAAAAACTTCTACCACAAACCTGTAGCTAACTTTAACTGGGATTGGAAAATTTCGGATAAATCAGCTTTATCAACTGTTGCATACGCATCAATGGCGCGTGGTGGTGGTCAATCCCCACGTACAGATGCTACTTCTGCTAAAGTTCCTTACTTAGCTGCAGATATGAACAATCACCAATGGTTTGGTATTGTATCAAACTACAACCGTGATTTAACAGAAAACTTAAGCTTTAACTTAGGCTTTGATTTACGTGATTACAAAGGCACACACTATAGACAAGTGACAGATTTGTTGGGTGCCCCTAGTATCACACATCAAATTAGAACGTTAGTTCCTGTTTCAAGAACAGACTATGTTACTTCAAATGAATTCACAACTAATCCATGGAAAACTTGGACAAATTCGGCGAAATCAAAAGAAGATCGTTTAGCATGGGAATATGATCAAACTATCCGTTACGGTGGTTTATTCGGTCAAATGGAATATGCGAAAGACGGATTCACAGCATTCGTACAAGGATCTATCTCACAACAACAAAATATTCGCGAGGATTTTTACCAATACGAAGTCGGACAGCAAAAGTCCAAAACTGTTAACAACTTTGGTTACAATGCAAAAGGTGGATTAAGCTATACATTAGCTGGACATACCTTATTTGGTAATGCAGGGTATTACTCACGTCAGCCATACCAAAATAACATCTTCATGAACTATGCGAATGACATAAATCCATATGCATTCAATGAAGAGATTTTAGGTCTTGAATTGGGTTACAAATTTGCATCCACTTATTTTGATGTAAATCTAAATGCTTACCGTACTACATGGGCTAACCGTGTAACTGGTAGTTCATTTATTGCTGCGCAAAAAGATATCACAGATAACAACTACGACCCTACTTTAATCGCTGTAGGTGATTTGATTTACCAAACTAACTACGGTGTGAAACAAGATCATCAAGGTTTAGAATTGGATTTTGCAGCTCGTCTTTTCACAGGATTCACTTTGAAAGGTTTTGCTTCAGTAGGTGAATGGATCTACGATGGTAATGCAACGACTATTGCAAGAAATGAAGACCGTCAAGTATTAGGTACTTCAGATAGAAACCTAACAGGTGTAAAAGTAGGCGATGCTGCACAAACTGCCATAGGTGGTGGATTCAGATATTCTATTATCAAAGATTTATCAATAGATGCAGATTACAGATTCTACGATAGATTATATGGTGCTCTTCCTACGAATGGTTTACAGACTTTGAGATTACCTTCTTACGATATCGTTGATGCAGGTATTTCGTACAAAGTTACTATTAGCCCTAAAAATACAATGAGCTTCCGTGTAAACGTAAACAACTTATTTGATGAATTTTACATTTCAGAAGCAACATCATATAGAACTGCAGGCGCAAATGATACAGTTTGGAAAGGTGTTAACACATCAAACTACGTATTAATGGGCTGGGGACGTACATGGTCTGGTTCTGTCAAATTTACATTCTAAGAAATATCACACACTAGATATTTATCTCCGTTAGGGGCTTCTAATTCAGTTTAGAAGCCCTTTTTATTTTTTGTGCAAATAATTTTAATTAATTCTTAAAAGAAAAACTTTTTTTGCTAAATTGCCCCCCCAATAAACTTGATCACATGTTAGACCTTAATCAACCTCACCACCGCATTAATATATTGACGGGTGAAAAAGTATTAGTTTCGCCTCATAGGAATAACAGACCTTGGCAAGGAAAAGTGGAAGATGTCGCTACCGATGACAGACCACAATACGACCCAACCTGTTACTTGTGTCCTTCCAATAAAAGAGCAGATGGCACCGAAAATCCGGACTATAAGGATACTTATGTATTTACGAACGACTTTTCAGCGATACTTCAAAATACGCCTGAAGGCAATTTCAATAATTCGGATTTATTACAAGCGACAGCAGAGCGCGGTATTTGTAAGGTAATCACCTTCTCCCCTAGACATGATTTGACGTTGCCCGAAATGGATGTTCCCTCTATCCTAAAAGTGGTAGATCTTTGGCAAAAAGAATTCAATGAATTATCTCAAAATGATTGGATAAAATATATTCAAATCTTTGAAAATAAAGGAGCGATAATGGGATGTAGCAATCCGCATCCTCATGGTCAAATTTGGTCGCAAAGTTCTTTGCCTAATGAAATACTAGTAGAAACAGCCAAACAAAAAGAATATTTTGATAAAAATGGTGTGTCACTATTAAAAGCCTATTTGGATTTAGAATTAAGCTTGAACGAAAGAATAATTGTAGACAATGCACATTTTGTGGCATTAGTACCTTATTGGGCAACTTGGCCATTTGAAACAATTATTATAAGCAAAAGACACGTTCAAAATATTGGTCAATTCTCAGCGGAAGAAAAAGAAGATTTAGCAAAAACATTGCAGGAATTGACGATTCGATACGATAATATATTCAGCACTTCATTCCCATATTCGGGAGGAATGCATCAAGCTCCCATAAACGATGGCGATCATGCAGAATGGCATTGGCACATGCACTTTTACCCTCCACTATTGCGATCAGCATCCGTAAAAAAATTCATGGTAGGTTACGAGATGTTAGGTGGACCGCAGCGTGATATCACTCCTGAAACTGCAGCTGAAATTATTAAAAAACAAAGTACAGTACATTATAAACAAGCATAATATATGAGTCTAGTGAATCAAGTTAAAGACACTTTCATACGTGTCTTTAACAGCGAACCGCAAATTGTTGTGAAGTCGCCTGGGAGAATAAATGTTATTGGTGAACACACGGATTACAACAATGGCTTTGTGCTTCCAGCAGCTATCGATAAGGGTGTATACATTGGTATTTCTTCCCGTAATGATAACAATATCGAGTTGTATTCTGTTGATTACAATGGAAAATATAACACCGATACGACGACACTAACATTTGGCCCTGAATTGTGGACAAATTACATTTTAGGTGTTACACGCATTTTAAAACAAAAATTTGAGGGGATTAAAGGGTACAATTTAGTTGTTGTAGGAGATGTTCCTCTAGGTTCAGGACTTTCATCATCTGCTGCACTGACATGTGCGACGTCATTTGCGCTAAGCAAATTATTCGATTTGAATTTAAGTAAGTTAGATATAGCAAAGGTAGGTCAGCAAACAGAACATGAGGCTGTGGGTGTACGTTGCGGAATCATGGATCAATTCGCTTCCGTGTTTGGTCAAGACAATAGCTTAATCAAATTGGATTGTCGTAGCCTAGAATACGAGTATATCCCTATTGAATTAAACGGTTATGAGATTTTATTATTGAATACCAATGTAAAACATTCTCTAGCATCCTCTGCCTACAACAAAAGACGTGAAGCATGTGAAGCGGCTGTAGCATTAGTAAAAGAAAAATATCCTCAAGTGGAATCTTTACGAGATGTTTCGATAGCACAATTGGACGAATTAGTGAAAGATGTATCTGCTGAATATTACCAAAAATCAAAATTTGTAGTTGAGGAAAATGAACGTTTGTTAAAAGCAACAGAAGCTTTAAAAGCAAACAACATAAATTCTTTAGGACAATTACTATATGATGCACACTGGGCATTGAGTAAAGAATACGAAGTGAGTTGTGATGAACTTGATTTCTTAGTATCGACAGTTGCTACATATCCTGAAGTTGCTGGCGCACGTATGATGGGTGGTGGTTTTGGCGGTTGTACGATCAATGTTATCAAGGAAGGAAAATCAAAAGATATAATTGATAAATTAAGTAACTTGTATTTTAATAAATTTAATTTAAATTTAACCCCGATTAAAGTGTCTATTTCAAATGGAACACACGAAATCCTTTAATCACCTAAACATTTTAATAACCAATTAAGTATTATGCAAATTCAAGATTACATTGTTTTTTTCGTCTACTTTATCATAGTAGCGGGATATGGCTTATATATTTACTATAAGAAAAAATCCGCTGTACAAGATTCAAAAGACTATTTTTTGGCAGAAGGCTCATTGACATGGTGGGCTATTGGAGCCTCACTTATTGCGTCCAATATCTCTGCGGAGCAATTCATTGGGATGAGTGGGTCTGGTTTCAAGATCGGTCTCGCAATTGCAGCGTATGAGTGGATGGCAGCTATTACTCTTATTGTGGTAGCCATATTCTTTATGCCTGTCTATCTCAAAAATAAGATTTTCACCATGCCACAGTTCCTTCATCAGCGGTACAACAGTACGGTAGCTATGATTATGGCTGTATTCTGGTTGATGTTATATATCGTTGTGAATTTAATGTCTATTTTATTCTTGGGTGCTGTAGCTATTGCAGGTATTTCAGGATTAGATATTAATGTTTGTATTATCTTGTTATCCGTTTTTGCTGTTGTAATCACATTAGGTGGTATGAAAGTAATTGGATATACGGATGTGATTCAGGTAGTCGTACTTGTTATTGGTGGATTTGTAGCCACGTACATCGCATTAGATATTATATCTGAAGGTCAAGGCTTCCTCTCTGGATTGACCAAATTAAAAGGTGGAGCTTCTGAGCACTTTGATATGATCTTTACGAAAGATAAAGAAGGTTATATGGATTTACCGGGTATCAGTGTGTTAATTGGCGGTCTTTGGATTGCGAACTTGAGCTACTGGGGCTGTAACCAATATATCACGCAACGCGCCCTAGGTGCATCATTGGATACAGCACGTAACGGATTGTTATTTGCAGCATTCTTAAAAATGTTAATGCCTTTAATCGTTGTTATTCCAGGTATTGCAGTATATTATATCATTAAGAATGACATGAGTGCGATTAATCCGGATTTGTTATTGACAGGAAGTGGCGTTCAGGATCCAAACAAAGCATACTCTGCTCTATTGACATTATTACCTACAGGTCTTAAAGGTCTTTCATTTGCAGCTTTGACAGCAGCAATTGTAGCATCACTAGCAGGTAAAGCTAATAGTATAGCAACAATCTTCACACTAGATATTTATCAAAAGGCAATCAACAAAAATGCAAGTGAGAGCAAATTGGTGAATGTAGGTAAGATAGCGGTAATGGTATCTATGTTATTGGGTACGTTATTAGCTTTATTAGTTGGTAACTCATTAATGGGAGAAGGAAAACAAGGTTTCCATTACATTCAAGAGTACACAGGATTTGTATCCCCAGGTATCTTTGCGATGTTTATTTTAGGGTTCTTCTGGAAGAAAACGACTTCAAATGCAGCTTTATTTGCAACGATTGGAGGTTTCGTATTCTCAGTAATATTAAAGTTCTCAGGACAATTGATGGATTTAGAATTCCTTTCGGCAATAAACTTCGCAATTCCGAATGCTGGTGGCGTCTATGAAATTCCTTTTATGGATAGAATGACCTTAGTATTTGCATTCTGTGTGATTGGTATGGTAATCATCAGTTTATACGAAAATGCAAAAGGTGTTGTACCTAATGGACTAGAAATTGACACCAAAATGTTTAGAATGTCTCCTACTTTCTTAGTATTATCATTACTAATTATTGGAGCAACTGCTGCATTGTATATTGTTTTCTGGTAAGAATATCTATTATTCAAGGTATAAAAAATGCGCTCGAAATATTTGAGCGCTTTTTCTATTTTTTACATATTGCTAAAGGCATATACATATTCTAATTGAATGATGGACTCATTCAGTGCACGAACAACTTTTCGCTTGCCTGAAACTTCAAAAATAACCTCTAATCTGTTCTCGTCTTTTTCCATTCCTTTCCTTATTGCATCTACTTGATGTGTTTCCAAAAATTGTTCGAATGCACGTAAATGCGAAATAGAATTATCCTTGAATGTTATATGCAACGTACGTGTTAAAAATACACGAGCCAACAATTCCTCTATTTTTTGGAAAAGTGATAAAATAATTACCATTACAACAGCAAGGCACACGCCCAATGTGTAGTCACCAAATCCTACCAACATTCCAATTGCCGCCATTGTCCAGATTACAGCCGCTGTTGTTAACCCCTGCACCGAGAATTTCCCTTGGTAAATAACACCAGCACCAAGGAAACCAATTCCTGTTACTATATTTGCTGCGATTCGGTCATCCGAAATATCACCTTGCTTGGATGCTAAAGTAAATATAGTAGCACCAAAACAAATTAAGATAACAGTTCGAAAACCCGCTGACTTGTTTCTGTACTCTCTTTCTAAACCTACTATAGCGCCACAGCCTATAGATACTAAAATAGCTTGAAAACTTTCATTTTCAAGGAAAAATTCCAACATATTTGTCCTTTTTAATTATCTATCAAATAAACAGAATAATTTAGACATTAAATATATTACCAATAGAAATTTTAATTCCATTCACTCAATTTAATGTATCCTATGACTAGGTCATCTTCTTTGTTTGGAGCATGAGATTCTACAATATGCAAACTGTATTTATCCTTGATATGAATTGGCAATATATCACTCACTAAATAAATATCATCCACGTCGATACCGTATTTATTATCAACATGTGGCTCGGAATAATGTTTATGAAAAGTATTTTCCGTAGCTGTTGCAATTGCTTCTTCTATTGACTTAGCTATTACTAATTGTTTGTAATGATATTCTTCCATATCATTGGGTTTATACCCACCTAAATTCAGAAAATAAAGATTCAGCTCATTTTGCTTATCCCCATTTCCCCTATCAACGATTTTAATTTCATAATTTCCTACCCGACTCACAGCACGATAAGAATCAATATGTAGATTTTCTCCAGCCTCTGGCCAAAAGTCGTACATGGACTGTTTTAGACTCAAAAGATCAGCACCAACATTAAAAAACACATCGTGTTGCTCGATATAACGGTTAGGAAGATTACATCCTAATAGTACCATGTACAGATTCATCATTAAGTTTGAGATTTTGATTTTATCTCTAAGTTAATGATGATTTCTCTTTTTTTACCTTCGACCATAGAAAGATCGCCAACTACAAAAACTCCCTTTTCATCAGTGCGCTGATTGCGCAAGCCATATACTGTAGACTCGTCGCTCGGATTTGTTATACCTTCATAACGATACAAGTAATCAATAACATAATCTTCGGCACTGAAGAAAAGCTTATCAAAATCAATATTAAAATCATGCGTGTAACCCAATCCATGCAATTCATTCAATGCTGCGGCAGTAGACAAGTAGTCATATTTAGTTTCCATATTTTTCATTTTTTGTTACTGATATAACAGCCAAGCATATGTTTGTGTTTAGAATAACTGCATTTATCGTAAATTTGCACAAAACAACATTATGGCACATCAAGCTCCCGAAACTCAACACACGCCTTCCCTAGCATTCCAACGATTAGTTAGCATCATGAATACTTTACGTCTTGAATGTCCTTGGGACAAAAAACAGACTATGGAAAGTCTTCGTCACCTAACTATTGAAGAGATGTACGAATTAGCGGATGCAATATTGGAAAAGGATTTGGACGAAGTCAAAAATGAGCTAGGTGACTTGTTGATGCACCTTGTTTTCTATGCGAAGATAGCGGAAGAACAACAGGCTTTTGATATTACTGACGCCCTGAATGCAGTTTGTGATAAATTGATCACACGTCATCCCCATATCTATGCGGATACTCAAGTCAATGATGATGAAGACGTAAAAGCCAATTGGGAACAAATAAAATTAAAGGAAGGTAAAAAATCAGTCTTAGCTGGTGTTCCCAAAACTCTACCTGCCTTGGTAAAAGCTTACCGCATTCAAGATAAAGTACGTGGGGTTGGTTTTGACTGGGAGGACAAAACGGAGGTTTGGAAAAAAGTCGAAGAGGAATTACAAGAATTCAAAACCGAATATAATATTGTAGAAAATCAACATATAGATCTCGAAAAAGCAGAACAAGAATTTGGCGATTTGCTATTTGCGTTAACAAATTACGCAAGACACATTGGTATCAACCCCGAGAATGCTTTGGAACGCACGAATAAAAAATTTATCCGTCGATTTACTTATTTGGAAGAGCAAGCTGCTGCGCAAGATTTGAAATTACAAGATATGACGTTGAAAGAGATGGATGTATTTTGGAATGAAGCTAAATCCAAAGGTTTATAAACGCAATACATTTACTGCAATACAAAGGTTGGACATTAATCCAACCTTTGTATTGCAGTAATTTTATAAAATTAAACTAGCCTTTCGTTTCTTCAGCTTTAAAACTGTTCCTCTCATTATTAATGTGATAAGTAAAATTTGTACAAATAATCACATCATTCGCATCAAAATGCTTTACAATACCATTACTTTCTAAAGTAACTACCCAACAGGAATTTTGATGCATTCCATAATCGATGATAAATAAAGTGTGACCTTTTCCCAACGGTGTATCTACATAGATAGTGGGATTTAATTGTAAAATCATAAATATTGACCTCCATATTTAAAACATATTTATAAATGGAATTGTTTTATGTTAAAACAATTAAAATATGAGCACAGAAAATTTAAACAACCAAGAAGCTATTGAAAAATTAAAAGATTTAGTCAACAGCATAGACGTCGCAATGATGGTTACTTACCCAAAAGGTGCACAGTATCCTTACATGACACCAATGAGTCGTCAAGAAATTGATGATGAGGGAAATATTTGGTATTTGATTTCATCCGACAGTGAGACCTATCATAACTTACAAACTGATAATAAAATTTCACTGGCATTTGGAGATCCAGGATCCTATACTTTTCTAAGCATTGATGGAATTGCTGAAGCATCCAGAGATCAAGAACGAATTGAAAAATATTGGAACAAATTTGTTGAAGTATATTTTGAGAAAGGAAAAGAAGATCCATCGATTCGCGTATTGAAAGTAACGCCTGTAGATTCAAATTATTGGGACACCAAAACCAATAAATTTATGACATTGCTGAAAGTGGCCTCAGCTGCGATCACAGGAAAAAAAGTAGACATTGGTCGTGAGGGTGAGCTAAATATTTAATATATTTATTGTGTTTCATAAAATGTAAGCAAAGTCTACAACCTACTGATGGAAAATGAAATCGTAAAACTCAATCAAGTAAATAAAATTTATAAAACTGGTGATACGACTATCACTGCTTTAGATAAGACTTCGATAAGCTTCGAAACAAATAAATTGACACTAATAATGGGGCCTTCTGGGAGTGGAAAGACAACGTTACTTTCCATCCTGGGTTGCGTCATATATCCAACCTCTGGGGAGGTTTTTTATAAAGGGAAGGAAATTACAAAGCTCAAAGAATCCGAACTAGCTAGTTTGCGATTGCACGAAATAGGATTTGTATTTCAACAATTCAACTTGATAGAACCATTGAATGCATTAGAAAATGTGATGCAGCCATTGGTATTACAGGGTGTTTCAAAATCCGAAGCAAGTGCAAAAGCAAAAAAAGCATTAGGTGAGGTTGGGCTTTCCGATAGGATGTATAATCTTCCGAAAAAATTGAGCGGTGGTCAAAAACAACGTGTTGCAATTGCTCGCGCATTAGTGACTGATCCTGCTATGATTTTGTGTGATGAACCCACAGCATCTTTGGATGCTAAAAGTGCTGAAGTCATCATGAATGAACTGAAATCTCTTGCCTCACAAGGCAAAGCCGTAATAATTGTGACGCACGATTTGCGTTTACGAAAATTTGCGGATAAAATTATTTATGTGGAAGAAGGACAGGTTTCAAATACAATAAAAAATGAAGAAGATTATAAATAAATTGCAGTTCATACTCATGCTCTCTGTCTTGGCGACAGCTTGTACTTCTGACAAAAAAGAAGAAAAAAACACCAAAACTAATGCAGAGATCTTACAAGAAGTGACTGAAGTCAAAGCTATTGGCAAGGTTGTATCAGCGGATGATTATTCGGTTATCGCGAGCGCAACAGCCGGGCAAATCAGTAATATATTGGTTCAAGTAGGCGACTCTGTTCAAAAAGGTCAATTAATTTTAAAATTAGGGGCCGGAAATTCTTCATTGGATATTGAGGAAGCAAAAGCGCAACTGAATAGTCTTCGCGCACAAAATAAAACAGTCACAGAGGATATTGCGAAAGCTGAAATCTATGCGCAAGAATTAAAAGAAAAGTATGAAACTTCCAAAGCTCTTTTTGCTAAGAATGCCGAAACTAGAGAAAAGTTGGATGCAGATTATTCCAATTGGCAACAACAAGAAGCTAATTTGCGTGGTTTGAGGCAGTCGTTAAAAGCGCAAAAACTTACAGAAAATGAAAAACAAATTCAAATAAATAAGGCGCAAAATACAATTGGAGACTACAGTGTAAAAGCATCAGCAAGTGGTGTCATTACTGACCTGACTGCCCGATTGGGACAAAGTATTGGTTCTGCTGAAGAATTAGGTAAAATCATAAATATTAAAAACCCAATTATCGAGGCTGAGGTGGATGAGTTGTTTGCAGGTGATATAAAAGTTGGGCAAAAAGTATTTGTATTTCCTGTTGGAAGAAAAGACACCATTGCCACTGGCGAAGTCTATTATGCGAACCAGATCTTGTCGAATAAATCCATTCTTTACGAGACAGCAAATGAAAGTGAAGACAGACGTGTACGTAAAATAAAGGTTAAACTAAACCAAAGTAGCAACCTTATAATCAATGCAAAAGTAGACTGTAGTATAAGAATCCGATAATATGCTTGGACTTGCTTTTAAATTTAAAAAATACGATCGCGCCAAGAGTGTCGGAATTGTCACAGCGATTGTGATAAGTATATTTTTGATTGGTCAGCAGCTCAGCTTACTTTTCTTTTTGATGGGATTGATGGGAAATTTAGTTGGAAATGCGCCTGTAAAGGACAACCAGCTATGGATCATTGAATCCCAAAGTACAAACATTAATGCGGTCAATGCGATAGACCAACGTTTGGTGCAACAAATCGCTAGTCTTCCAGGCGTCGAATCTACACATCCCGTGATATTAGCTGCTGGACAAGCCTCCTTCTTAGATGGAAAGACCGCTGGTGTAACTTTAGTTGGGACAAACTCCCCTGAATTCATCATGGGACCTGTTTCGGCAAAAATAGAAGAAGGTAATATTGCAGACCTCATACAACCATTTTCGGTGACTGCTGAACTTTATAATGCGAAAACATGGAAAACTGATCTTTTCGTAAATAAACCCATAGAAATTAATGGAAAGAGTGCGAAAATTGGTGTTATCACCAAAAATGCACAAGCTTTTGGTGCAAGCTTGATGTACACGTCCATGGAGAATGCAATTGTTTTGGGGAATGCCTCCCCTTCAAAAGTGAGTATAATCATTGCTAATCTTAATGATACCGCATCCAAAGCACAAGTTCAACAAGATATAGAACAGCTATTTCCTCAACTAAAGGCTTGGGATGCTCAAAAACTGAAAAACTCTACTGTCAAAGAAATTTTGATTAGTTCAAATATGGGCATGAGTTTCGGAACATTAGTTGTTTTCGCAATGATCAGTGGTTTCTTTATTATTGGACTCACATTGTATTCCTCAGCCTTGGACAGAATCAAAGATTACGGGACATTGAAAGCTATCGGAGCTACCAAAGGCTATGTGAACAAACTAATTATTGCGCAGGCTTTCCTTTACGCAATCATCGGTTATTTGATAGCGATGTTGCTGTTGGTTGGATTTAAATTTGGCGTTGCCAACTCGGGCTTAGCCATTGAAATTACACCTGGATTTGCATTATTTTTGTTGTTCATCACGCTTTTGATTTCCGTTGGTGGCTCATTATTTGCCGTTCGCAAGATTGCTAAACTCGAACCCGCTTCTGTATTTTAATTATGAAAAAATTTATACCCTACATATTTGCAATTATCCCCTTTGCGCTACAAGGGCAAACAATGAGTATACAACAGCTTTGGGAGAATGCAGATCAAAATTTGAAATACCAGCAAAATCAAGTTCAAACGCAAGTTGTAAAACAAGAATTGCTCGAGATTAAATCGAATCGAATACCTATATTTTATATTGATGCGAATTTGCAGCGAAACCTAATTATTCCAACAACACCTGTTCCAGCTATTGCATTTGATCCGAATGCGCAAGAAGGCGCGATAATACCATTAAAGTTTGCTACAAAATGGTCTTCGAAAGCGGGTGTACAAGTCGAATGGAATATATTTGATCCGAAGCGTCGCGTGGAAGAAAAACAAAAGGAACTAGAAATTCAAAAGTCAGAATTAGAGCAAAAACTTACTTTACAAAACTGGAAAAAAGACGCTACCCTCGCATATGCCTCTATTGTATTTGCTACAGAACAATATAATCAGGCACAAGAAGACACAAGGCTCTATGAAGAAATAGTTTCCATTAATAAAGAAAGATACGAAGCAGGACGTGAACCGTCCACTAACTATATTGCGGCACAACAAGAATTGGAACGTCATACGATACAAGTATTTGATGCTTGGGCAGTATTGCAGGAAGCTGATTTAGAGTTGCGCAGATACAGCAATCTGGATACGATTCAACATATTTCCTCTAATTTTGAAGATATACGAAATAGCCTTCAAAACTTTGACCATACAAACTACGACATCGCTTCATTAGAAATTGATAAAAGCATTTCGGCTTTGCAATTGGCTTCTTTCAAGAGCCAATTATTACCAACGCTGAGTTTTAATGGTTATCTCGGACAGCAATATTTCAGCAATGAGTTGAAGTTGGCACGTAAAGAAGAGTGGTTTGGCAACAGCTTTGTAAATATGGCTTTACGAATTCCGCTTTCTGGCTATTTCACGACGCAGCCAACGATTCAAAAAATTGCATTGAATACTGATTTGATCGGTAAACAGATGCAAGATATTGCGCGCAATGACAATATCGATGACACACAGCGGAAACTTAAAATCACGGCAGCAGAAAGGAAAATCGATTCTTTTCGAAAAATAGAAAAACTTGCACTTCAAAATAAAAATGAACAACACGAAGCTTATAAAGCAGGTAGAATACTGTTAACAGAATATAGCCAAGCGTTGATGGCCTATAAAAAAGCTAAACAAGATATTTGGCAAGCAGAATATGATTTATTGAAATTATTGATTGATTAAAATTTTGATTAAACCTAATAAGCTTATTCAAAACAATTTTTGTACATCCTTTATTAAGGTTTGTTAGGACTCAAATTCATTAGATAAATAAATCGCAAATGACATTTTTCGTTATATATTTTCTCATCTTGAACTATCCATTTAAATGTCAGTGGGTATAAAAATTCCATAATATTAAATGCTGCTAACCAAAATGATCCTCCAAAATCTTGAAATCGTATAGTTATTTTTTCTTTATTTGCTTTCTCTAGTAAAAATTGTCCAACCTCAATAAACTCGTTTTGATCATAAGTTTGATAAATGTTTATTAAAGTTTTTTTGATTTATTACTTCTATGAGCAACATAATTTCTCAAAATATAAAAATCATCAATGTGTTTTTTTGATTCATTTGATATTTTCTCAAAAGGATTTTTTTCTTTGACTAATCTCTTTCTAGAGATTGATTTTAAGTTACTTGCATTCTTCAAATCAAAATACCCTAAACCGTTTAAATAAGCCACACATTCATCAACAGAAATAGTTTTTGGTAGTTTCAATTCGAGTTGTTTCGCAAGTTGGGATGTGTCTTCCTTTAAGCACTCGCAAATCATTTTTTCAATATACCATTCCCAATCACAAATTGTTTTAATAGTAAATGCTTCAATTATTTCTGATGCTTCATAACTCGAAAAAAGCTTATCACGAAGCATTAAAATTTTGGTAAACAAAAACTCTGCTTGAGAATGAATCCTTGCCATATACATAATTGTATATTGAAAGCCAACTAATTCAAATTCCCCATTATTAATTAACTCCGAGTGATCTTTTTTTTTGTCATATAGTTATGAATATACCAAAATGCCTTCATATTATTGAAGGCATTTTGCTTATTTTTTTAAATCTGCTTTAGTCCATTTTTCACCCGACTTTTTAAACAGTAAAATCGTTTCAAAAATATGCTTATCAGTTTTTATTTCTGTAGAAGCCTGAATAACGTAGCTTGTGTTTGATTCAGGATGTAATCCTGTTGACTTTACCACGTTTACACTATCCCATCCTTTTTTGGCAATTAATGCCAATTGATATTTTCCATTGTCAATAATCGTAGCTTTCAGTCCACCTATTTTTTGTTCTTTTTGTGCTAAAGATTTACCCGAGAATTCTGGCAAGGCATAATGACCAAAATTTACTTTTTTGCCTTTCGCATTTAATAAGGTATCTCTTCGCACTATACCATTTGCTTGCATTACGTCTGTCAATTTTATTTGCACTGTAGTATCTGCCGCCCATATAGCTTTTCGTTTGTAGGTATTATCCGAATAATCTTGAAACATATAATAACGGAATGTCTCGTAGGTGTTATCGGGTTTTGAAATAGCATAATCCATCGAAACAGTCCCATCTTTAGAATCCGCTTGCCAAGGAAATACACTGCTATAGGAAAGTTTGGTGTAATTTTCAGTTCCTTCGTAATAGCCCATCTTCCACGTACCTGCCCATGCTCGGATTTCCGAAGCACCAATATTCGCATAATCGGTAATCAGAACATTTGAACCTTCGGAATACTTTTGGACTAATTTTGCCTTTGGAATTTCTTTTTCCCAAGCGCCATTGTTTTCTTTAGCTGTCCAAAAAATATTATCATTTGCCAATAGCAAAGATGTAATAAACACTTTCCCTAACCAAAATACACTCGCTCGACAACTATACTCTTGAACTGCTGGTTCAAAAGGACCATAAAACCCTAGCGTTGGAAGTCCATCTTTCAAAAATTCAGGATGCTGAAGAAATTGCAACAATGTACCTGAAGCAATGCGGCGCATCCATCCAAAATTTACACCTTCCTTATTTTTCAAATGAGCCAATAACGGTAACGGTGAAGAAGCCCCCATACGGTATGCAATACTACGACCATACATAATCATTTTGCCTTGCTCATCAAACATATAGGGATAAGTATCCGCTAAATCACGTAAGTTCTGCATAAACTGTACTGCATACTGCGGATATTGCTTTTCACCAAACATATCTGACCATAAACCGCCAAACATTTGAAAAGCCCACATGCTGTAATAATCGTAGAAAGGACTATCCGTGTACCAACCTTGACCTTTATAATCTTTCAGTACCTTTTGCAAAAGCTCTTCCAACTTGGCTTCATTAACCTTATACCCCTGATCCTTGAAAAAACTTAAAATAAAAATATTGAAGAATCGCCAATTCATATCAATTGTAGGTCCATCGCCATAGCTTAACATCAGCGCTGCCAATTGATCCTTTTGCGCTTGCGTTAATGGATCCCATAATACCTCTTGCGCAGCTTTTAATGAAATAGACAAAGCACCAAATTCAACTAAAATCTGACTTGGGCCACCATTTTTTGCACGATGAGCTATGTATGTTCGGCTATTGGGATTTGATAATCTAATTATCTGATTTCTGTAATATTCTGCTAATGCGATATTATTAAGCTTTAGATTTGGTTCCTCTCTTAATAAAGGCGAGGCAAGAAATAACGTTCTACACAATCCTTCCAATAGTTCGGTAGCATTGTGCTTGCCATCACGTGGATAGCTACGTCCCGGTTGTTTTGGAAAAATAAATGGATCATCTACCGTATTTACATAAGTAAATGCACCATGCAACAAATATTTTGCAGCATCTTTCCAATGCTCCCTATTCATGCCTGTCAACGGACTTAATTGTTTATCTGGATTTTGAATTTCAAAGACAGTTTGTGCTTCTGTATATCTCACGCTTAAGCACAATAAAAGACAGATTACGTACTGTAATTTTTTATTTAACATCTATTTATGAATTTTATTTAACCAAACGATACATTTCAGCCGCAGCTAATAAGAAAGCGCCAACACCAAAAGGTGCAGTCGAATTTTGATCCACAATTTGCCCCGGAATAGCTCGTTCGCCAATTGGCTGTACATAACCCAAATGTCCGTTTTGTTGTAAAGCGACATTTGTTAAATAGCTCCAAGATTTTTGTACAGTAGGTAAAAATTCTTTTTTATTTAAATGTCCGTTATTAATTCCCCACAATATTCCATACGTAAAGAAAGCCGTTCCGCTCGTTTCGGGACCTGGTGCATGGTCTTTATCCAACATGCTACGTGTCCAATAGCCTTCGGGCTGCTGCGAGTTTTTGACCGCCTTTGCCATCTTTACAAACTTATCCTCAAACGAAGCTCTATATTTAGAATCCTGTGGTAAATCTTCCAACACTTTTGCTAGACCAGCTAGTACCCAACCATCACCCCTCGCCCAAAAATCTTTCTTACCATTTGCCGATTTATGTTTAGGATACACGTATTTAGCATCCCTGTAGTAAAGATTTTCTTCAGCATCAAACATGATACTGTTTGCATACTCAAAATAAGTATTCAACTTATCCAAATAAATTTCTTGTCCAGTTAAATTGTACAATTTAGTCATAACAGGCATCACCATATAAAGCCCATCGGCCCACCACCAATAATCAGTTTGCGAAGTGCTCATTTGGTATTCCATAACCTCTTTTGCGCGTGCTATTTTATAATCCGCAGGTGCTAGATTGTATAAATCGATATAGGTCTGAAAACATATCTGCCAATCACCAAACAATACATAATCATCTTTTTCTCCGTAGCTATATTTCCACTCAGATTTATTGTTGGATTTCGCACCTTTCCACTCATTGTGTTCAGCCCAACGGATTGAATAATTCAGAAAGTTTTTGTGCTTTGTTATCTTATAAGCTTCCATATTTCCAGTATGGTAAGCAGCAATATCCCAAAACGCCCATTTTTCGGCAGGATTTTTTTCTTGCCAATAAGCGTTAGACAAATTCAGAACACGCAGAACTTCTTTCTTTTTAGGAAGTTTTTGAGCTAAAAGAATGCTCGGAAGAAATAATAACAATAAAAACAGCTTCAGCTTAGATTTCATAGGTTTTGCTTGATGTATAAATGATTATTTAACATTGATTCAATCTTAAGGATTGGAATCAAATAATCCATCAAGATACTTATGTTTGCTATATTTTTCAAAATAAAGCTAAATTCCAAGTATATTTAGTTAAAATATAATCACTTGCTATGAATGTCAAAATTCCAAATCCCTGTAACGAAAAATATGAAGGTATGTCTCCTTCCGAACTTGGACGAATGTGCAAAGTCTGCAATACGGAAGTTGTCGATTTTACAAATTGGGAAACAAAGGATATTGTGAGCTATATTCAAAAATCCAATCAGAAGGTTTGTGGTAGAATGAAATCCCCAACATACACAGAATTAGTTCATTTAAATCGTATGAACTGGTTATCCATCAGCGCATCATTTCTCTTTTAACAAGTTGGAATAATTTGAAAGCTCATAATATTACTACTTCACCAATAGACAAACAACAGATAACAACAGCAAATTTAAAATTATCGACATCAGAAGATAGCGTAACTTTAAAATTTATTGACATCAATAACAAAATATTACCTCATGCAGTCATTTACGAAAAAAACACAAAAAAATACTTCCATGCAGATAGCAAAGGACATATAAAAATTCCAATTCAGAATAACACGAACATATTCTACGAAGCTAGACTTATAGGCTATGTGAAGAAAGATATCAATATTCTTCCATATCAAAAAAATGAAGTCATAAACGTAATATTAATAGAGGAGATACTTGAAGTAGGTGAAGTCATTGTTGAGCCTAATTCAAGAGTGAAACATACATTCAATAAAGTAATTAATTCGATTCAGCAAATCGAACAACAGAAAGGTTCTTCCACCCAAGAAACAAACAGTTCAATAAAACAAAGACTCAAAAAACTCTTTAATATCTTCTCCGTAAAAGATGAAGAATAGAAAAAAGCCTCGAAATTTACATTTTGAGGCTTTCTTTTAAGCTGTAAGTATACTTAAACTACGATATTTATAATCTTACCTTTTACAAAGATGAGCTTCTTCACGGCTTTACCATCCAAATAGCGTTGTACATCTGCATTTGCTAAGACAATTTCTTCTACCGCTTTCGCATCTAAGTCTAATGCCAAAGGAAGATTCATTTTCATCTTACCATTTACCGATACTGGATAAGCGAACTCTGATTCTACTAAATACTCCGGATTGAATTTTGGATATGCTGCGTAAGAAATAGTTCCTGCTTCATTACCCAATAAAGCCCAAAGCTCTTCTGTGATATGCGGAGCGTAAGGCTCCAACACAACGATTAGATCTTGAAGGATTTTGCGCTTGTTACATTTCAGATCCGTCAATTCATTCACACAAATCATAAAGGCAGAAACCGATGTATTAAACGAAAAACGCTCGATATCATCTTCTACTTTTTTGATGATTTTGTGTAATGCTTTGTATTCCGCTTTTGTAGGTTCTTCGTCCGAAACATTGAAGTTTCCTTCTGCATCGTGGAATAATCTCCACACCTTACGTAAGAATTTATATACGCCCTCAATACCATTTGTGTTCCAAGGCTTTGACTGTTCCAGAGGACCTAAGAACATTTCGTATAAACGTAGCGTATCCGCACCGAAATTCGCGATAATATCATCCGGATTTACAACGTTGAATTTCGATTTTGACATCTTCTCTACCTCAGTACCACAGATATATTTGCCATCTTCCAACACAAATTCTGCGTCCGTAAAATCTGGACGGAATGATTTGAATTTCTTTGTATCTAAAATATCGTTATGAACGATATTTACGTCTACGTGAAGTGGACTAAATGCATCCTTTGGCAATATAACTTGATCTAGATCAGGATATTTAGAATATATGATTTTACCCAACTCCTCTCCAAAAAATGATAATTCTTCTACTTTATCAGTTTCATTATAAAAAATACCATCTGGCAAAAGGAACAAATATTGATTGTTGTCAAAACTATTTGTTACTGATTTAAACAAATTATAATGATTATAAGAAATAAATATATTTCTTATTGAATCTTCAATACCGCTAGTTGAATAATTATTTAGTCTATAAACAAAGTTCGAACGACCTTGAATCATACCTTGGTTGATCAATTTTTTGAAAGGCTCTTCCTCATTGTGGAAACCTAAATCTTTCAAGAATTTGTTCCAGAAGCGTGAGTACAACAAGTGACCTGTAGCGTGCTCAGAACCACCAATGTATAAATCCACAGCTTTCCAATATGCAGTAGCTTCTTTTGATGCAAAGCTTTCAGTATTTTGAGGATCCATATAACGGAACCAATACCATGACGAACCCGCCCAACCTGGCATCGTACTCAATTCGTACTCGTATTGATCTTGGTATTTCCAGTTTTCGGCACGACCTAGAGGTGGTTCACCTGTTTCTGTAGGCAAGTATTTATCCACTTCAGGAAGCAATAAAGGCAATTCCTCTTCTTTAATCAAGTATGGCAAACCATTTTTGAAATAAACCGGAACTGGCTCTCCCCAATAACGCTGACGACCAAAGATCGCATCACGCATACGGAAGTTGATTTTTGCTTTACCCAATTTCAACTCTTCCAACTTCGCAATCAAAGCAGGAACTGCTTCTTGGTACGTCATACCATTGATAAAGCCCGAATTGATGTATTTGCCATCTTTATTTGGATCAGCTTCCTCTTCGATATTTTGAGAATCCGAAATCGGAATAATAGGCAAATTGAAATGTTTTGCAAATATATAATCACGCTGATCACCTGAAGGAACCGCCATGACCGCTCCTGTTCCGTACCCTGCTAACACGTAATCAGCAATCCAGATTTGAACGTCTTCACCCGTGATTGGATGTTTCGCGTACGAACCTGTGAAAGCTCCTGAAACCGTTTTAGTATCTGCCATACGATCCAATTCCGATTTCTTCGACGTTTTATCGATATAAGATTCAACTTCAGCTTTTTGAGCATCCGTAGTTAAAGCAGAAACTAACTCATGTTCTGGCGCTAATACCACAAATGAAACTCCGAAAATTGTATCTACACGGGTCGTGAAAACTTCAATATTAGTATCCAATTGCGGAACTGGAAACTTCACCGATGCACCCACAGATTTACCAATCCAGTTGCGTTGCATCTCAATCAAAGGCTCTGGCCAATCGATAGTATCCAACCCACGCAACAAACGGTCAGCATATGCAGTGATACGCATAGACCATTGCATCATTTTCTTTTGTTCTACTGAATATCCACCACGCTCCGATACCCCATTGATCACCTCATCATTAGCCAATACTGTACCTAGTGCTGCACACCAGTTTACAGTAGATTCGCGTAGATAAGCTAATCTATATTTTAAGATTTCTTTTTGTTGTTCTTCTTCTGAAAATGCTTTCCAATCTTCTGCAGTAAAAGCCAGCACATCTTCATCTGATTCCGCATTAATATTTTGTGAACCAGTAGTTTCAAACTTCGCAATTAAAGTATCAATTGATTCAGCTTTGTCGGCATCTTTATTGTACCAAGCGTTGAACAATTGCATAAAAATCCATTGCGTCCACTTGTAGTAAGCAGGATCTGAAGTACGCACTTCACGTGACCAATCAAAAGAGAAACCAATATTATCCAATTGCTCACGGTAGCGATTGATGTTTGTTTCTGTTGTAATTGCTGGATGCTGTCCAGTTTGGATAGCGTATTGTTCCGCAGGAAGACCAAATGAGTCATAGCCCATAGGGTGCAATACATTGAAACCCTTTAATCTTTTGTAACGTGAAAAAATATCTGAAGCGATGTAACCCAGTGGATGCCCCACGTGCAATCCCGCTCCCGATGGATAAGGGAACATATCTAATACATAATATTTAGGCTTTTCAGTAGACTCAGACGTCTTAAACGTCGCGTGCTCAGCCCAAAACTTTTGCCACTTCTGCTCAATTGATTTATGCGAATAATCCATTTTTAGTACCTTATAAAAGAATTGCGAAATTAGCGATTTTAAGCCAATTTTTGAAGTTTTGTTTTCGTATAACTTATATTTTTAAGATATTAGATATGGATACACCATTCTGAAAAGTAAATAAATGTTAAATTATAAACACAGAACCGATATAAGTTTATATTTATTCCCATAAATCATCTGAAATGGTTACTTTCGCACTAATAAAAACCAAAGCTTTATGTCAGTGATAGAACAAGGCTCTCCAAGAAAAAAAACAAAATCAGTATATATTTCCACTGTGATTAGTATCGCATTGGTATTACTTATGACAGGTCTTTTAGGCTTAATTTTAGTACATGCTAAGAACCTTTCGAAATATGTAAAAGAAAACATCGTTTTAAATGTCATTGTCAACGATAATGTCAATGAAGGTGATGTACTTTCTTTACAAAAAGATTTAGAAAAAGAAGAATACGTACTGCGTACAGAATATGTTTCAAAAGAATTAGCAGCGAAAAACCTAAAAGAAGATTTAGGTGAAGACTTTGTCGAGTATTTGGGTTCTAATCCATTGCTACCTTCGATTGATATATACCTGAAAGAACAATATGCAAATGCAGACAGTATACAACCTTTTATTGATAAAGTAGCGCAGAATAGTCGCGTAAAAGAAATTGTTTACCAAGAATCATTGATCGATATGGTAAACAAAAACATACGAATTATATCAATAGTGGTTTTGGCATTTGCAGTTATCTTGTTAGTTATTGCCGTTGCATTGATAAACAATACCATTCGTTTGGCAATCTATTCGCAACGTTTCTTGATCAAGAGCATGCAATTGATCGGTGCTACCAAGAGCTTTATCCGTAAGCCATATATTATTTATGGAATTATTCACGGTTTAATTGGTGCTTTAATCGCTATTTTATTGTTGATTTTCACCTTACAATTTGCGCAAAAGCAAGTTCCTGAATTAATATTCTTACAGAACTGGGCACAATTTGTGGCAATTTTTATAGCGGTAGTAGGTTTAGGAATTTTAATATCTGCATTAAGCACCTACTTTGCTGTTACTAAATATTTGAAAGCTAAATCAAATAGCCTTTACAATTAATCAAAAAACAATAGTTAACCAACTCAGATATACACATTATGTCGGAAAATAAAACTATAAACCCGAAAAAGAACACAGGATTTGTATTTCAAAAACTGAACTATCAAATCTTTATCGCTAGTATCATTGTCGTTATCATTGGATTCATTTTGATGATGGGTACAGAAGACATTTACAGTTTCACGAAAATCACTTTAGCACCATTAGTCGTAGTTTTAGGCTTTGCACTAGGATTCGTTGCTATTTTATACAAACCTAAAAAATAAATTACACCTTACCAATGGATTACATTCAAGCTATAATTATAGCTATCGTAGAAGGACTTACCGAATACTTGCCGATCTCTTCAACAGCACACATGGGTTTCACAGCTGCCTTATTGGGCATGGAAGAAACCGAATATCTTAAAATGTTTCAAGTTTCTATTCAATTTGGTGCTATATTATCGATAGTTGTACTTTATTGGAAAAAATTCTTTGACATCAACAACCTTCAATTATACCTTAAACTAGCAATTGCAGTAATTCCTGCATTGGTATTAGGTAAACTATTTGATGACAAGATAGAAGCTGTATTAGGTAATCAGATTGCTATTTCTTCAGTACTTGTATTGGGTGGCGTTGTTTTATTGTTTGTTGACAAATGGTTTAAGAATCCTGTAATCACGGACGAAAAAGATATTCCAATTAAAAAAGCATTAATCATTGGTTTTTGGCAATGTCTTGCGATGATGCCAGGAACATCTCGCTCCGCTGCATCCATCATTGGTGGGTTGACACAAGGATTAAGTCGTAAAGCGGCTGCAGAATTTTCGTTCTTTTTGGCTGTGCCTACGATGTTAGCTGTAACAGTTTATTCCGTTTTTGTAAAAACTTGGGGTGAAGGCACAGCAAATGCACAAAAAGGATACGAAATGATTTTGGAAAACAACCAAACAATCACAGCATTTGTAATCGGGAATGTGGTTGCTTTTATTGTGGCATTAATCGCTGTTAAAACATTTATTTCGGTATTAACAAAATACGGGTTTAAAGTATGGGGATGGTACAGAATTATTATTGGAATTGGATTATTAATCTTTTTCTGGCAACAATAATTGGGAGTTAATCTCCAACCTACCTTACGATATTACATTTATTTCGTATTTTTGCATCATCAATCCTTGTATGAATAATTTTATACAAGGATTGAACACTTATAATGGAAAATACAAACTCTACACATAAATCATTCGCCTTTGCAGAAGGCGAACTTCTTTTAGTCGATAAACCACTTACTTGGACAAGTTTTGATGTCGTTGGCAAATTGCGAAATACGATGAAGCCATTGAAATTGAAAGTTGGTCATGCTGGTACTTTAGACCCATTGGCATCTGGCTTACTAATTGTCTGTACAGGTAAGTTGACGAAGAAAATCGATTCGTTTCAAGCTGAAGACAAGGAGTACACAGGTACAATTACATTGGGGGCTACTACACCATCTTATGATTTGGAAACAGAGATTGACCAAACCTTTGATATTTCTGCTATCACAGAAGATCAAATCATTGCGGCAGCAAAAACTTTTGAAGGCGATATCGAACAATTTCCCCCTGCGCATTCAGCATTAAAAATCAATGGCGAACGTGTTTATGAGAAGGCAAGACGCGGTGAAGATGTAGAGTTAAAAGCTCGTAAAGTAACTGTTACTTCCTTTGAAATTGAAAAAATTGAAATGCCACATGTACATTTCAAAATTAGATGTTCGAAAGGCACTTACATTCGCTCGATAGCCAATGATTTTGGAAAAGTATTGAATAACGGCTCACACTTATCCAGTTTGCGCCGTACGATGAGTGGAGATTTTCATGTTGATAATGCATGGAATCTTGAAGAATTGATTGAAGCAATCAGAGCACATAAAGCTTCCACACTAGAAACTGTATAGTATTATTCGATGAAAATATATAGAAGCTTAGAAGAATTTGAGCCACTAGAAAATGCAATCGTTACCATCGGAACATTTGATGGTGTGCATATCGGTCATCAAAAAATACTTAAAAAATTGGTTGATTGTGCGAAAGATACAGGTGGCGAAACCGTCCTATTGACATTCTTTCCACATCCGCGATTGATTATTAATCCTACGGATGATAGTCTACGCTTGATTAATGATATTGAAGAAAAAGCGCATCAACTCGCGCTGTGTGGTTTGGATCATTTGATCATAACGCCATTTACCCGAGATTTTTCAAATCTATCCCCTGAAGAATACATTCGAAATGTATTAGTTGAAAAATTAGGTACAAAGACTATAATTATCGGATACGATCATCATTTTGGTAAAGATCGCAAGGGATCAATCAAGGATTTAGTACATTTCTCACACATCTTCGATTTTCAAGTTAAAGAAATCGCAAAGCAAGACATTGAGGACGTGGCTGTTTCTTCCACCCGTGTACGCGAGGCATTGATCAAAGGTGAAATAGATATTGCAAATAAATATTTAGGATATCCTTTTGAGTTGACAGGTACGGTCGAAAAAGGAGATCAGATTGGTCGCCAAATTGGTTTTCCAACAGCGAATCTTCATGTACATGAAGCACACAAATTGATTCCAGCGTACGGTATATACGCCGTTGAGGTGGACATATATCCAAGTGTTCC
Organism: Sphingobacterium bovisgrunnientis; assembly: GCF_009829085.1. Classification (GTDB taxonomy): domain Bacteria; phylum Bacteroidota; class Bacteroidia; order Sphingobacteriales; family Sphingobacteriaceae; genus Sphingobacterium; species Sphingobacterium bovisgrunnientis. The sequence goes on along the minus strand of NZ_WUQY01000006.1, from coordinate 74,535 downwards.
ACAAATTGTATCAGGCGAATACATCGAGAATCCTATTATTAAAAAAGCCATAGGGATGTGTTATATTGGCACTCGACCTACAGTAGATGGCATGAATCGCAAAATTGAGGTTAATCTTTTAGATTTTGATGCAGATTTGTACAGTAGTACAGTCCGCATTCTTTTCAAAAAATTTATTCGTGGTGATGAAAGATATGATACATTAGAAGAACTTCAACAGCAAATAAAAATTGACGAGAAACAAATCAGAGCATACTTTGAAAGTACAGCTTCAAAATAAAAACAGAAAAGCCTTAATCTCACGATTAAGGCTTTTTAACTAACCAACTAATAAACTATATTAACCTACTCTACGATCACGTTCTACTTTTTTACCTTCTATTCTACGTTTTGAATCGCCACGACGCTCAAAATTTTTCTTACGATCCTCACCTCTTTTGAAAGAGTGATCTCCACGTTTTGCAAACTTCTCTTTCCAAATTTCTTTTTGCTCAGGCGTCAAGATTTTTTCAAATTTTTCACGTTGAGCTAAACGTTCTTTACGAGCTTGTTCGCGCTCTTTTTGTCTTATTTCGTGCTGTTTTTTAAATTTATTTGCCTGATCCAATTGCAACTTGTAAATATCATTACGTTGCTTTGATGTCAAACTAAGTTCCTTTTCAAGCTTTTCTGTACGCTTTTCAGCAATTTGTTCTGGGCTTAATTTAACCATATCTTTGCGTACATATTCCTTACGTACATAAGATTTTTTATCAGAATTAGGTTTCTTTATACCCTCTTGAGCTAGAGCTCCAAAACTAATACCTGATAATACTATTGCTAATGATAAAAACTTTTTCATTTTATTGTTCTCCCTTCTTTTTAATTATAAACTTTATAGTACAATAGATGCGAAAACAATCAAATTGTTTAATTTGAGTTTAGTTAAAAATTGTTAAGAAGAATAAGGAAATTTTGGGATGGTCTATAAACAGAAAATGCTTTCATCTCGAAAAGCACATCATTTTAATTTTTAACTTTCATCAGAAAGTTAACTTCTTGTTAACGTTTCTGACTTTTTGTTTGTTCTGTTTTGGTTGGTTGCTCTACGAATCCCCAGTTAGTCACATAGTACATATACGGGCTTCTTGTCATTAAAGATTTTTTTTCTTTTTGTTTTCTTATCATATTTTTCCTTTCTTTTAATCATTTGTTGTATAAACAACAATAACCGAGCCAAACATGTTTTACTGACACAAGCAGCTATTTCTAGCCTGTTGCAACAAAATAAATTACCAAAATGGCTATTATACTAACTACTAAAAAGAATATTTTCCAAAAACTATATGGCCGATCGCCATATACTCTACCCGAAAAAGCATTAATCAACACACTATAAGTTTTGTTTTTATAGTGATACGAAGACATATACAAAGGCAACAAGATATAACGCAAAGTAACATCACTAATCTCTGTCTCATAATCTCCAATACGCTGTTCGTCGCCTCCTATATCGCGTCGAATCCAAAATTGCACTTCTCGATCAATTACCTCTTGTGCACGTTCAAAACCATAATGATGATCCTTCTGATATGTTTGCGCTAGAAATCCACTTAAATATTGTTCATCAAAAGGAACTAATTTCTCTAAATTCCAAGAATCGACTTTATCTGAATTTTCTTGCGTAAGTGATGTTGAAGCACAAATGAGAATATCATTTAACTGCCCCGACACTGTACCGGATGCATAACTCCATCTCGTCTTTCGATCTTGAACGGTACGCGATTTTCCATTTCCATCACGAACTGTTCTATTTACATAGTAATAATCCCCTCGCTCCCCTTCATAATCAGACGCTACATACGCATTATAACTCCAATACGGTATATACACTCCTTTCAAGCCATTGACAGAATGTGCGTCCAAAACATACTTCAAATCATTGGGTGCAAACCAAAGTGTCTTTCCCCAGTTTTTGAGATTAGTTAAAGCCAATTTGTAATCAATTCCAAAGGGCAATACTGCATTTGGTCGAATGACACGTTCGGTATGGTGATCAATTACCAACGGAGAGGCACAAAATGGACAGTTTGTCGAGACAATGTGCGCATCCAGTGTTGTATTAGCACCACAATTGCTACAACTCGCAACTTCGGCTTCTTGATGTAATACCTCATCTTGCTTATCCGCAATACTTGCTGAATAATCATCAATCGGTATAGGTGTCAAATCCAAGGTAAATTGTGTTGCATCATATTTTGGGATCTCATTTTTTTGACCACAATATGTACACAACAAAAAGGATGTGCCAGGCAAATAATTTAATGGTGCAGCACAGCCCGCACATCGTAAATTTTTCTTTACTTCTGTTGTTTTATCTTCGAAAGACATAAAATTCCAAACGTATTAAGCTCCTGGTATTGGAGGTGGCGTATTTTGGAATAAAGAAGCTAGTTCTGCATTTTCTCCAGCTTTTTCCCAAGCCGCTAAGCCAGCATACCAAACCAAAGTCTCTTTTTGAATTGCGCCAGAAGTAACTAACCTTTGTACTTCACTTGATGACACTGGACCTTGTCGCTGACCCTGAGACACGTAGAAAATACTTTTTTGCTGTTGCTCTGGAAGAGGTGGAGGTACAGCTGCTCCAGACTGCTGAGGGGAGGTATTTCCTTCAAATTTACGTTCTTGAAAAACATTGCCCATTTGTCCCATCATGCCCATACCAAGCCCTGCGCCCATTCCAGCGCCCATGATGCCACCGCCATTTGGATTTTCGGCAGCTTTCTCCATAGAGTTTGCTGCTTGGAATTGTGCAAAAGCCCCCATATCACCAACTATGCCCATGCTACTTCGCTTATCCAAAATTTTCTCAACTTCTTCTGGTAAGGAAATATTCTCAATCAAAAATTTGTTTAGGTTTAAGCCAATTTCATTAAACTCTGGACTAATCTTATCCTGTATAACTTTAGAAACTTCGTCGTAGTTGGAAGCCAAATCCAAAACTGGAATTTTCGATTCTGCAATAGCATCCATACCGCGTGCAACAGCCAGATTACGCAATTGTTCATTGATATGATCTACGGAGAAATCCGGATTTGTGGCAGCTATTTCTTTTAGAAATATTGCTGGATCTTTTACACTAAACGCATAATTTCCAAAAGCGCGTAAACGAACTGGTCCAAATTCAGCATCACGTAGCATAATTGGATTTTTCGTTCCCCATTTTTGATTTGTAAACTGACGTAAACTCACGAAGAATACATCAGCTTTAAAAGGACTATTAAAACCATATTTCCATCCTCTTAAGGTGGTCATAATAGGCATATTTTGCGTATTGAGTTCGTATCTACCCGCTGTAAATACATCAGCGATTACACCTTCATTCATAAATACAGCAGCTTGACCTTCACGTACAGTCAGCTGTGCACCCATTTTTATTTCATTTTGATATCTCGGGAATTTCCAAACGATAGTATCTTGCGTATTGTCAACCCATTCAATTATATCAATAAACTCATTGCGTAATTTGTTAAATAAGCTCATTTCTTTTTTTCATTTAAGTTTATAACAACTTAAATATAGGAAAATGATTAATATAATAGATTAGTGATAAACAAAAAAAGCTCAACTTCAAATTGAAGTTGAGCTTTTTATTTAGAGCCTCTTATCGGAATCGAACCAATGACCTACTGATTACAAGTCAGTTGCTCTACCAGCTGAGCTAAAGAGGCTTTTGGAGTGGAGGGAGAAGGATTCGAACCTTCGAAGCCGAAGCAACGGATTTACAGTCCGTCCCATTTGACCGCTCTGGAACCCCTCCAGACCTGTGAATTCTCACATTTGAGCCTCCTATCGGAATCGAACCAATGACCTACTGATTACAAGTCAGTTGCTCTACCAGCTGAGCTAAGGAGGCGTACTGTTTAAGAACGTGCTGCAAATATCTAAACTTGAAATCAATATTCCAAACATTTAGAACCTTAAATCTTCAGCTAAACAGTAATAAACTGAATATCAAATCAATTTTTTTATAATAATTTAAGATATTATTGACCAAAACTCACTTTTAAAGTGATATTGGCAGTCTTTGCGCGAGAAGTCGTATTAAATACACCGCCGTAAGAAAAGTCTTCGTTGTTATTTTGACCTGTAATTTGAAAAACACCCAGATCCGCTTTCAACAATGAGCCTAGACTACTGCCCGACTCTTTCGCGATATTCTCAGCTCTAGATTTTGCATTTTGTGAAGCTTCAGCAATCAATGCCAATTTCAAATCCTCCAATTTGGAATAATAGTAATTTGGAGCATTAGATGCGAGCTCCACGCCTTGAGAAATTAGTCCTGAAATTTCGCGTGATGCATTATCTACTTTGTCCAAATCTCGAGATTCTACACTTACAGTCTGGTTCAAACTGTAACCTGTAAATGTATTGAAGCTATTACCGCGTTCATCAGTATGGTAACTAAAGTCACGAATTATATTCACCGCATCAAATAGAATTTCATTTTCTTTAATGCCTTTTTGCACTAAGAAATTTTTGACCAAATCACGGTCTTGACGCAATTGTTCCGAAGCTTCACTCAGATTCATTGACTTGCGGCTATATGAAGCCGACCACTTCACAATATCAGACTCAAAATCCTTTTTGGCATTACCTGTTACATTGATTGTATTGTTTACCTTGAATTTATATTTGTAGGCATTCCCCAAAATAAAAGCTGCCGCTATCACTGCAACAGCAGCTATGATACTTACGATTACGGTTGTAGATTTCATAATTATATTTTCAATTTATGATATAACGTATACATTGTAATTAACGTGCCAAAATTGTTGCAAAAAGATAATTATAGAATGTCTACTTTTATTGTTACAAATAATATGGTATTATCCTAATGAAAAATAAAGCACTATATACGGCACTTTTGGTTGGATTCTCACTCCAAGGAAATGCACAGCAAAAGCCACCTATTGATCACACTGTATTTGATTCGTGGAAAAACATATCTGCACAAAATTTCTCCAAGTCAGGGAAATTTATCTACTATACGATTTCACCACAAGAAGGCGATGCCGTCACTGAATTAAAAGATCAACAGAATAATCTAATTTTTAAGCTCGAAAGAGGAACTTCATCCAAAATAACCGAAAACGAGAAATTTTTCATTAGCAACATCAAACCATTTTTCAAAGAAACGCGCGAAGCTAAAATTAAGAAAAAGAAGCTTGATGAAATGCCAAAAGACTCTTTATCGGTCTTCAATATTTCTACCAAAGAAGCTGTAAATCTTGGCGCCATTAAAAATTGGAAATCACCAAGATTAGTTACTTCATACATAGCTTATCAACAGGAAATTGAAATTCCTACTAAACAAGATACGATAAAAAAAGACCTTATTTCGGATTCTAGCACAACAAAATCTGTTGCTTCTAAAAAAGCTCCTGCTAAAAAAGAAACGGTTTTGGTACTTTACAACTTGCAAAGCAAAGACACCGTTCAAATTTGGAAAGCTGATAGCTACTATTTTGATGACAATGAAAAGTATTTAGTATACAACAAAAAAGGAGCAGACAAAGATACGACTGGCGTTGCAGGCTTATATATTTATGATCTGGCTAAAAAATCCGAAAAGAAAATAAGCAATGGCAAAGGAAATTACAAAAACATCAGTTTTGATGATTTGTCGCAAAGATTAGTATTCTTAGCCGATAAATCCCCGGATAAAGCGCAAATCAAAGATTTTAAAGTTTACCATTATAATTGGCAGACAGATACAGCGACAGTGTTATTAGACAGACAATCAGCAGGTGTTCCTGCGAATTGGTATGTTTCGGGTGATGGCAATTTAAATTTCAGTGCTGATGGCAAGAAATTGATGTTGGGTTTAGCTCATATCCCGAAGGTAAAAGACACTACACTCGTTGAATTTGAAAACGCGAAAGTGGATATTTGGCACTGGCAGGAGGAATCATTGATGACACAACAATTAGTAAATGTTGGACGCGAACGCGCTAAAAGTTATGAGGCTGTATACCATTTTAACAATCAACGCTTAATTCCTTTGAGTGATGAAAATTTTGGCAGATTATTCACCACAGCTACAGGAAATGAAGAATGGGCACTCAGCTCCCAAGTAACCAAAGAAAACAAAATTGCATCGCAATGGTCTCTTGGGAATCCACAAGACATTTATTTGGTATCAATTATTACGGGTAATAAAATATTAATCAAAAAGAATCACATAGGTCAAGCTTATTTGTCTCCCAATGCTACACATATTGTATTTTATAATACGGATAAGTCAGTATGGTCTGTATATGAGATCGCTAAAGAACAGGAAATACTTTTAACACAAAATCTTTCTGTTTCTTTTGCGGATGAACTTAATGATGTACCCGCCTCGCCGAGTTCGTATGGTTATGCAGGCTGGTCTGAAGATGGCAAAGGTATTTATATCAATGATCGATACGACATTTGGTATTTTAGTTTTGATGGAAAAAACAAATTGAACGTGACAAACAATTATGGACGTCAAAACAACATTGTATTGCGAGCTCAAATTTTTAGAAACAGCGATCCGCGTCAAGCATCAAACATTATTAATCCCAAAAAATCACTTTTGCTCACTTCATTTCATGAGAAAACAAAAGAAAATGGATTTTTCAAATTAGATTTAGGTAAGAAAAATGGATTAAAAGAGATAATTCAATCCAAAAACGTTTACAAAAGATTAATTTCAAATGAAGACAACACAATTTTCGCATTATCACGCGAAAACTATGTTGAATATCCAGATTTGTACTTAACAAAAGATTTTGTAAACCTTTCGAAGCTTACAGATATAAATCCGCAACAAAAGAACTACAATTGGGGGACTGCTGAGCTTGTAAAATGGACGACTCCTAACGGCTACGCCGCTGAGGGGATATTGTATAAGCCAGAGGATTTTGATCAAAGTAAAAAATACCCAATCATCTCCTATTTCTACGAGACCCATACAGAAGGATTGTATAGTTACCACGAACCTGCTCCTACGCCATCGCGTTTGATGATTTCGTATTTTGTAAGTAATGGTTATTTGGTGTTCTCGCCAGATATTCGTTACAAAACTGGACAACCAGGCAAAGACGCAGAAGAATATGTAAACTCAGGCATGAAATTTTTAGCGCAAAATCCGTGGGTAGACGAGACAAAAATGGCGATTCAAGGTCAAAGTTGGGGCGGCTATCAAGTAGCACATTTGATTACACGTACCAACATGTACGCTGCAGCATGGTCTGGTGCGCCTGTAGTCAATATGACTTCTGCATATGGTGGTATCCGCTGGCAAACAGGTATGTCAAGACAATTTCAGTACGAAAAGACGCAGAGCCGTCTAGGGGCTACATTGTGGGAAAACCGCGATTTGTACATTGAAAACTCTCCATTATTCTTTATGGATAAAGTAACTACTCCAGTCGCTATTATGCACAATGACAATGATGGGGCTGTGCCTTGGTACCAAGGTATAGAAATGTTTACGGCACTTCGTCGTCTGCAAAAGCCTGTCTGGTTATTGAATTACAATGGAGACGAACATAATTTGATGCAACGGCAAAACCGTAAAGATATTCAAATTCGTCAAGCACAATTCTTTGACCACTTCTTAAAAGGAAAGCCTGCAGCCGATTGGATTAAGCACGGCGTAAAAGCGATTGATAAAGGTATAGATTGGGGTTTACGCGAAAGCGATTAAAAGATAGATCAATATTAATTAAACAAAATGAGGGTTCAGATACAAGTCTGAACCCTCATTTTGTTTTCAAACCTTTTTAAATGATATTTAATACATAGACTATATTTAATTAATCCTGCAACTCTATGTGTAGTATGCTTACATATTAAAAATTTTAAATAGTCATTTTTAGTAAGTGAGCACTCAAAAAAGCAATTTAAACCAAAATTCGATACTAAAAAACTATTTTTTAATAAAAACTAGCATTTTTTTTGATACAAAATCCGCAAAATTCAGATTATTTCTATTTTTTTTCATTTTTTTTCAAAAAAAATTATAAAAATCTAAAATCATAATGTATTTTTGGTCATCATTAATCAAATAGACAACAAAATACAACCAAACAAACATAAGATGTCAAACTTCAGATTCGAATCCGTAAACGCTGCAGCCTCAAGAACAGCTTTACCAGAAGAAAAAGTAAGTACGAAAAGAGCGATAAACATTTATGGAAAAAATGTTTTCACAAACTCAAAAATGCAAGCTTACTTACCTAAATCAACTTTCAAAGAACTTAGCAAAGCAATTGAAGATGGAACGCAAATCTCTCGCGAATTAGCTGATGTGATTTCACAAGCTATGAAGACTTGGTCTATCGAGAATGGCGCCTCTCACTATACACACTGGTTCCAACCTTTGACTGGTACAACTGCTGAGAAACATGATGCTTTCTTCGAACCTGATGACAATGGTGATGCTATCGAAAAATTCACTGGTGATGCATTAGTTCAACAAGAACCAGATGCTTCTTCATTCCCTAATGGTGGTATCCGTAATACTTTCGAAGCGCGTGGTTATACAGCTTGGGATCCTTCATCTCCAGCATTCATCTATGAAACACCAGCTGGCAAAACTTTATGTATTCCTACAGTATTTGTTTCTTACACTGGTGAATCATTAGATTACAAAGCGCCATTATTGAAGGCTGTTGCAGCAATCGATAAAGCAGCGACTGATGTAGCACAATATTTTGACAAACAAGTATCTAAAGTAAACGCATCTTTAGGTATCGAACAAGAATATTTCTTAGTAGACTTAGCGTTATACAATGCACGTCCTGACTTACAATTGACTGGCCGTACATTATTTGGCCACATGTCTGCTAAAGGACAACAATTAGAAGACCACTATTTCGGAGCTATTCCTGAGCGCGTATTGGCATTCATGGTAGACTTAGAAAATGAATCTTTGAAATTAGGTATTCCATTAAAAACTCGTCACAACGAGGTTGCTCCTTCTCAATTTGAGTGTGCACCGATGTACGAAGAAATCAACTTGGCTATCGATCACAACCAATTGTTGATGAATGTAATGGAGCAAGTGGCTATCCGTCACAACTTCAAAGTATTATTACACGAGAAACCATATTCTGGTGTTAATGGTTCAGGTAAACACAACAACTGGTCATTAATCACAAATACAGGTGTAAACTTGTTGTCGCCAGGCAAAACGCCTAAAAACAACTTGATGTTCTTGACATTCTTCGTAAATACGATCAAAGCTGTTTATGAGTATGCAGACTTATTACGCGCTTCTATCGCGAGTCACTCGAATGATCACCGTCTAGGTGCTAATGAGGCTCCTCCAGCGATTATCTCGATTTTCCTAGGTTCTCAATTAGATGAAATCTTAGAAGAAGTAGAATCAGCACGCGTAGCGAAAAAAGTAAAAGCAGAAACAAACTTATGGCACGGTATTCCTAAAATCCCTGAATTGAGATTGGATACTACTGACCGTAACCGTACTTCACCATTCGCCTTCACAGGTAACAAATTCGAATTCCGTGCGGTAGGTTCATCAGCGAATTCAGCATTGCCAATGACGGTTTTGAACGCTATCGTAGCAGCGCAATTGATCGAATTTAAAGCTGAAGTTGATAAACAAATCAAAAAAGGAACGAAAAAAGATCTTGCTATCTTAAACGTTATCCGCAAATACATCAAAGATTCTAAAGCTATTCGTTTCGAGGGAAATGGTTATAGTGATGAGTGGGCTGCTGAAGCAGAAGCTAGAGGCTTGTCTAACATCAAATCTACACCTAAAGCATTAGACGTATACGTAAAAGAAGAATCTTTAGAATTATTCGAAAGATTAGGTATCTACTCAAAACGTGAATCAGAAGCACGTCACGAGATCTTGTTAGAAAACTTCTACAAGAAATTACAAATCGAGGCACGTGTAATCGGTGAGGTTGTAAATAGCCAAATCGCTCCTGCTTGTTTCACTTACCAAAATGAGTTAATCCAAAACGTTAAAGGTCTTCAAGATTTAGGTTTAAACAAAGAAGCATATTCTTCACAATTGAACTTGGTAGAGCGTATCTCTAAGCATACAAACACGATCTTAGAGAAATCGGAGGCTATGCGTCAAGAGCGTAAAAAAGCTAACAATATCGAAGATATCCGCGAAAGATCAATTGCTTACGATGAGGCTGTAAAACCTTACTTTGATGAAATCCGTTACCACGTAAACAAATTGGAGAAAATTGTTGACGATGCGAAATGGCCTTTACCAAAATTACGTGAGTTGTTATTTATCCACTAGTAGCTAATCAACCTTCATATAAATTCAAGGTAAGTAGCCACCATATTTGGTGGCTACTTTTTTTGTTTTCAATTTTAATAGCTTAAATTCGAGTATGAAAATAATCGGTATTATTCCTGCTCGCTATGATTCGAGTCGATTTCCAGGCAAGCCCCTAGTAGATATTGCTGGACAATCTATGATTCAGCGCGTCTATCAACAAGCCAAACACGCTACTTCCCTATCCGAAGTTATCGTCGCTACGGATGATCAACGTATATATGACCATGTCAAAGGTTTCGCTGGCAATGTGATTATGACAAGCAACGAGCACCAATCGGGCACAGACCGTTGTGCAGAGGTAGCAGGAAGTTTAGTTGGTTTCGATGTCGCCATCAATATTCAAGGTGACGAACCTTTTATTGATCCTCAACAGATTGATTTGCTAGCTTCATGTTTTGAAAAATCAGATACCGAAATTGCGACGTTGATCCGTCGAGTAGAAACAGAAGTTGAACTTTTCAACGAAAACAAACCCAAAGTAGTCTTAAACCGTAAAGGTGAAGCCATTTATTTCTCGAGACAGGCAGTTCCATTTTTGCGGGGTATAAAATCCAATGAATGGCTCGCGCACAGACCGTATTACAACCACATCGGTATCTACGGATACCGTACTGATATCTTACAACAATTGACAGCTCTACCCCTATCCGATCTGGAAACTATGGAAGCGCTCGAGCAATTGCGCTGGATAGACCATGGCTACAAAATTCAAACCGCTATTTCTAGCCATTCAAATGATGCGATAGACACTCCGGAAGATCTTAAACAGGTATTAAACAAGTACTTTAATCTATAAAATACTATTGCGCATTTCAAATAAAGATAATTCCCAATTTATGTCTCATTATCTGAAATGCGCAACAAGACCAATATACACAAACAATTATAATACAACAATATACAAGCAATTATACACTTCTAAGAAAAAGCTCAAATTGCGTGTATCATAATGTTGGTATTTTTTTTCAAATCAATGTTAGAAAATCAAAGAGTTAAATTAAAAATCATTTTTAGGTACAAATTCAAATAATTCTAATTTAGATGAAACAGAAAATTATTGGGTTTTAATTGGAAAAACTGGAAAAGTTATTGAAGCTAAAAATGAAAATTTTGAGAAAAAAGTTTTAGTATTATTTGATGATAATTTAGATAATTTGAATTTATTCAATCATAATCTAATCAAAAATTCTTTATGGATTCTAACTACAGATTTAGAATTATTAAATAGAATCAAAATGAAGGCAATTTTATTCATTGACGAAAATTTAGTCCGTACCATAAATTTAGAAATTTCGGATGAGTTTATGAGATTACTTTCTTGAGTATTTTTTCCAACTGAAACCTGAAGGAGGAATTGGAAGAATGCATTCTTTGGAATTTAGCGATGAAATTATTGTTGAAACAGCAGGAAATAATATTGAAGAAATAAAATACTTCCGCTAAAGGGGTTAACTGTTTCACAACTCCTTCAAAAAGTTAAAAATTAAAAATATTCGACCTCGTTTAAGCCGATTTAAGCGAAGTTTGTTGTTTTATTAGGATTGGCTAATTGATAAATTGTCAGGCATATCCACAAAAGTAGACATTCTATTACGGCAATACTTTGAGCTATTATTATTGTATTATTACTATTGAATTTCAGATATTTATTAAAATTATAACATCCTGCTGTCTTCAAAAACAGAAATCATATTGATTTAGAAATTTCTTATTATGGAAATACATATAACAAAGACATTGAGTCAAACACAATTTGATCAAATCATAAAACTTTGGAATGCAGAGTATCCGATCAAACTTCAAAATAGATTTGAACTGCTATTGATTGATGTGCAAAACTATAATCATTATCTTATTGAAGAAAATAACCAAATTTTAGCATGGGCGGTTGCTTTCGATAAGGAAAACGAAACACGATTTTCAATTATTGTTAAGGATGAGCATAAAGACAAAGGATTAGGCACTTTATTAATAGAAAAGCTCAAATTTGAATTAGGAGAATTTTATGGTTGGGTAATCGATCATGATAACGATCTTAAAGCAAATGGAGAAGTATATAAATCCCCACTCGCATTTTATCAAAACAAAGGCTTTGAAGTTTTATATAATCTGCGAATTGATAATGAAGTTTTAAAAGCTGTAAAAATAAAAAGTCCGGTGAAAGTGTCTGCTGAAACTTCACGATTCATACTACGCGAAATAATACCTAGTGATTTAGATGGTCTTTTTGAATTGGATAGTGATGCAGATGTGCATCGGTATTTAGGAAATGAGCCTGTGAAAAATAAAGAACAGATTGCAGAAGTAATACAGTTTATCAGAAATCAATATCTGGTTAATGGTATTGGACGTTGGGCAATAATTGAAAAAAACACAAACAATTTTGTAGGATGGACAGGCTTGAAATTAGTAACCGAAATGGTGAATAAACATCAAAATTATTATGATTTGGGTTATAGGATAATTAGGAAATATTGGGGAAAGGGTATTGCGACTGAAACTGCAAGAGCAGTATTGGATTATGGTTTTAAGAATTTGAACGTGGATAAGATATATTCTATTGTTCACCCACAAAATGAAAGCTCTAAAAATGTCCTGCATAAACTTGGATTTATTTATCAAGAATCATTTGATTTTGACAACGAGGAAACCTATTGGTACAACTTAGATAGATCAAACTGGTAATTAATAAATTGAAAATTCAGTATAAAATTAAATTCACTAAACTTTTAATATCTTGATATTCAATTAAATAATAAAAAATTAGATTCAGAATAGATATACACGTAAATCCCATATTCAAAAGCAAAATGTACGTTCCTTCCAAATTTCAGCTAACAGATAAGACAGAGTTACTCGACTTCATGCAAAGATTTAGCTTTGCTACTATCATTACTACTAAGAATAATATCCCGATTGCTACACAATTGCCATTTGTTATTAAACAAAGAGAGGATAAACTAATTCTTTCTGCACATTTTGCTATAGCAAATGAACAGGTGAATTATATAGAAGATACTATTTCGTTAGTTATTTTTTCTGAACCTCATGCCTATATTTCGCCATCACATTACGACAAATTGGAAAGTGTTCCTACTTGGGATTATATTTCAGTACATGTCTACGGAAAAGCTAAGATTCTTCATACTACAGATGAAAAAATGCAAGCTTTGGAAGACATGATCCATTTTTACGAAAAAGATTATTACGAACAATGGAAAAGTTTTTCAGAAAAATATATTCAAGGCATGCTAAAAGGTATTGTTGCATTTGAATTAGAAGTTACAGAAGTGCAAGGACAACAAAAACTAAGTCAAAATAAATCTCAAGAGGTAATTGGCAGGATAGTTCAGCATTTAGAAAACAGCGAAATACAAACTGAAAAAGATTTAGCGAAATATATTTTAAAAGCTAGCAAACTTTAATCTGATATATAAAATTCTTTGGTTAAATTTAAGTAAATCAATCGCCCACAACTATGAATATCGTCATTACCGGTGCTTCATCCGGAATAGGTAAAGCTGTTGCTAATCACCTCGCTAAGGTTGGTCATCAGGTGCTAGGCACGAGTCGTTACAAGGAAGGGCGTTTTGATAATTTTGAATTGCTAAAACTAGATGTAACGGATAATTCTTCGGTAGAGAAATTTATTGAACAAATTTTTCAGCGATTTCAGCAAGTGGATGTGCTAATCAACAATGCAGGATATGTTATTTCTGGACCTGTGGAGAACATAACTATTGAGGAAGCAAAGCAGCAAATAGATACGAACTATTTTGGTGTTGTACGTCTCACGCAAAAGTTCCTCCCACATTTCAGAGCGAATAATAAAGGAAAAATTATCAATATATGCTCGCTAGCTGGACAAATTGGGATGCCTTTTCAAGCACACTATTCCGCTAGTAAATATGCTTTGGAAGGTTTTACCGACGCTTTGCGTTTAGAATTATCACCTTTCAAAATTCAAGTTTGTAATATCAATCCAGGTGATTTTCGCACAAATATTACCTACAATAGAAAGATAACCCCTCATATTGACTCAGCCTATAAAATGCAATTTGAAAGAATTTTAGATATTTACGCTACAGAGGAAAATAATGGCGCAGATCCTGTAAGAATTGCCAATTTAATTACTTCTCTACTTTCAAAAAACAAGTTAAAAGCACGTTATACTGTTGGAAAATTTTCTCAAACTTCCTCTGTAACTTTTAAACGTATTTTTGGAACACAACTATTTGAACGTGTAATGAAAATCATGTGGAAGATTAAATAAAAAAATTTATTCAAATTATTAATAATCAATTATAATCACCGAATATGACTAGGATTTCCTTTTGAAAACAAAAAACAAAAAACATAAATAATAGTAAGGATTTGGGTGATTTAAATGAATGGATTTAATAGTTCTAATGTATCCCAGAAGGAAAGTATTTTGCGTCATTAAAATTAGTAGTAAATATTAATACAAAATATTGTAGCAACTTAAGGTATTTTTACGTTAAAATATTGTAGGTATATATAAATTTATTGTAACAATACCTATAATTAGGTATTACATACCCAGTTGATAGACTTTATTTCATATATTTATATATAGTAAATTTTGCAATTGTAAATTATTACAACATCTACTTTTTTTAACCTTTAACAACGCAGTTAATATGAATTTATTCCAATTACAACCCAAACAAACGGACAGTATGCCTGATGACAAATTAACTCAAGCATACAACCGATTACAGAGCATACTTAAAATAGCGCAGATTAAGCCGCTATCTGAAGTTGCTACGAATAAAATAAATGATAAAATCAAAGCACTTAATTCATCAACTAAAATTAATGGTGCACTTTATCGTCTAATCACCCTTACTGAAAACGAAATTGTTGATATCATAGAACAAGATGTTAAAATCGTTCCTGTAGGATATTACAGCAAGCGATGGCTTGCGATAGGAATGAGTGCATTCGGGATTTCATTAGGTGTAATAATAGGTTTGATTACAAAAAATATGGCATTCTTAGGTATTGGATTGCCCATTGGACTTGGCATTGGCGCATTAATTGGAAGACAAATGGATTCTAAAGCGGCTTTAGAAGGTCGTCAATATGAAATTACAGTTTCTTAAAAAAACTAAGAATACGATTGTAATACCCTTACATCCACATTAGAAAATGAGCCTTATGAATGTATACTAAGGCTCACTTTTTTATCAATAATTTACACCATCTCATTAAACCTACTCCAAGAATAACTGAATTTATCTAAATTTATATAACCAACACTATAAACATGAAGGAGAAGTTCGCTGAATTATTCGAATACAACCAAAAAATGAATATGGAACTTATAAAGTTAATAGGTTCACATTATGCTCAAGTGTCAGAAAAGACATTCTTGTTGCTCTCACATATCATCAATGCTCATCAAATATGGAATGCGAGAATTATTCAACGTAATGAATTTGGCGTGTGGCAATTAAATGATTGGAATACTGTTGCAGCATTAAACAATTCAAATTTTACGGACACACTGCATATTTTATCTTCTGAGGATTTGAATCGAATTGTTACCTATAAAACTTCCACAGGAGTAGTTTTTGAGAACAAATTAGACGATATTCTTTTCCATATTATAAATCATTCCACCTACCACAGAGCACAGATTGCAACTGAATGTCGCAATTCTGGGATTACTCCCCTACTATCAGATTATATAATGTACAAAAGGTTATAAAAAATCTGATTCGCCTTTAGGTTAATGCTATATAAATTAATTCTTTGCATAAGACAATTCTTAACCCAATTAAATCCTGTAAATTAGCTTTCGTTACACCAACTGCAACGCAGTTATGTAACCGAAAATCTTTATTTATGAATAAATATATTGACCTAACAGCTTATCATCAATCTTTATTACCTAATGATCGTGGAATCTGTGAATTACTTTGTAACACTATTAATGAAAACCTTAATTATACTGAAAATAAAATATGGCATGGACATCCCGTATGGTTTATAGATGGAAATCCCATTGTAGGATATAGTAAACAAAAGAATGGTGTACGTATG
The DNA here is from genome assembly GCF_009829085.1 of Sphingobacterium bovisgrunnientis. Taxonomy (GTDB): domain Bacteria; phylum Bacteroidota; class Bacteroidia; order Sphingobacteriales; family Sphingobacteriaceae; genus Sphingobacterium; species Sphingobacterium bovisgrunnientis. The sequence goes on along the minus strand of NZ_WUQY01000006.1, from coordinate 58,124 downwards.
ATGTTTTGGAGTGGGGCTGATTTTGAAGAAGAAAAGCTATCGATTAAAGGTGAGAAATTTAAAGATGCATCAATATTTTATAATTCTGAAGACGAAATTTATCAAGATGATTTAATGCGATGGCTAATTAAAGCTGAAAATATTCAATGGGATTATAAAAATATAATTAAGCGTAAGGGTCAACTTCTTAGACTGAAATAATTATGGTCAATTTTGAATCATTTCGAAAAATTGCATTAGCGTATCCTGAAGCAATTGAAGATACACATTTCGATAAGCTATCATTTCGTGTTAAAAAGAAGATCTTTGCAACGTATAATCCTAAAAAAAACCAAGTTTCGGTCAAACTTTCTCTCTCTGATCAAGATTTATATGGATTAATTGATAAAAACACAATTTACGCAGTTCCAAATGCTTGGGGAAAACAAGGCTGGACAATAGTAGAACTCAATACAATTAATGAAGAGATAATTACAGCTATTGTACGAAGTGCATATTGTCAAGTCGCTCCAGCAAAACTTGCCAATACATATCTTGATCAAGAAAATATCACGTGATATGGGAAATATTATTTGCGCAATAAATATGACGATAGATGGTAATTTTGATCACAACCAATCGTTACCTGATGCACATGTTCATGCGCACTATACCGACCTGCTGAAAAAAGGAACTACGATTTTGTACGGTCGCAAAACCTATGAACTAATGTTGTATTGGAAAGATACATTAAAGAATAAAAACTCCGATTTCGAAAGTTATGCGTTTGCAAAAACTATACATGCTATCCGAAAAATTGTATTTTCAAACACATTACATAGAACCAATTGGTCGACAGCAGAATTGGCCAATAACACACTCTTAGAAACCTTAAAAAACCTAAAAGAAGAAAGAGATGCAATAGTGTATATCGGTAGTCGAAGTTTGATGCTACAGTTGTTATCGCTGAAACTGTTAGACGAAGTACAACTTTGTATTCATCCAATGGTCACTTCTACTAGACGGTTATTATTTGAAGGTCTGGAAGGTCAGATTGTTTTCAAACAAAAATTAATCAAAACGCTGCCTGGTGGACATATCATCCTATCGTTACGTCCAATTTATTAAATTATCAAAAACAAGCTTTATTTCCATTTGTTCAAATAACAGAACAATATCAGAGCATTATGAAAAAGAATTTAGCTTTTGACTTTTCTATTGACAGAGAAAGCAATACCATCGAAATAAAAAAGGAATATGCAGCAGATCAAAAACTAGTTTGGGAAGCTTGGACTACACAAGAATGGCTGGATAAATGGTGGGGACCTCAACCTTGGCATGTAGAAACAAAGACTTTGGATTTCATTCCTAATGGAATATGGCATTATGCGATGGTAGGTCCAGAAGGCGAAAAACATTGGAGTCTATCACAATTCATCAGCATTGATGTACCAAATGCATTTATTCAAAAAGGCGGATTTTGTAATGAAGAGGGAATTATGAATCCTGATTTACCTCAAAGCACTTGGGAAGTTACATTCACTCCGGTGGATGAGCATACGCTTGTAGATTGCAAGCTTACATATGATACGGCAGAAGATTTAGGTGTATTTTTGCAAATGGGTTTCCAAGAAGGAATAACAATTTGTTTGAAACAACTTGACAATTTGTTAGAACAGAAAACTTCCACTTAATAATTCAATCACTCTTTAATGGAAATTAAAACACGGATAATCAACAACAAACAAGTAGCGGAAATCATAGCTGATGAAGTAATAATAAACAATTTGGAGGACGCTCTGGATTTAATTGGTAATGTGTATTATCAAGGGTTTGATACATTGATTCTTCATGAGAAAAATATAACGCCTAAATTCTTTGACTTAAAAACTAAACTGGCTGGAGACGTCTTACAAAAATTCACCCAATACCAATTGGCATTGATTATAATTGGTGATTTTGAAAAATATCAAAGTAAAAGCTTAAATGACTTTATTTACGAGAGTAATCAGGGCAAGCAAGTCAATTTCGTCAAGACCTTAGATAATTTAAGCTCCTAAAACAAGAGAGCCGAAACAGTTGATGTTTCGGCTCTCTATTATATATTTATACTTTTTACCACTTTATAATATCATTTCCGAAGGTAAATAACATCAATGCGATTAGTATAAAGAACCCGATCATTTGTGCTGTTTCTAAGAACTTATCACTTAAAGGTTTTCCTTGAATCATTTCAATCAACAAGAACACGACATGGCCACCATCCAACGCAGGAATAGGCAATAAGTTCATAAAGGCTAATGCCATAGACAACATACCCACCAAATTCCAGAAACGCGACCAATCCACTTCGTCACCAAACATCTTAGCAATACCAACAGGTCCAGAAAGTGCTTTATCTGCTCTCACCTCTCCTTTAAATATCTTTCCAAAACCTTTAATGTTGTCTGTAATCACAGAGAAGGCTTTATTAACACCTATCGGTAAAGACTCACCAAAAGAATAGCTGCGCATCACCACAGGTAAGTTAGAAAATCCCAATTTACTAGACGTATCTGCCGCTGCTACCAATTGCACAGAATCAGTACCACGTAAGACATTCAATTGAATTTCTTTTCCTTTATTCTTAGCCACCTCATCTTGGAATATATCCAATCGGTCGACTTGTACTCCATTGATAGCAATAATTTGATCACCTTTTTTAAGTCCCATTTTGTCCGCACGGGTATCTTTCACCACCGTATCCACAGGCAACATCTTAAATATTGGCGTTACAAATTCATTTTTCTTGTGATCAGCTACGTCATTCAACATCGTGGCAGGAAGTGTAATATCAAGCGTTTGACCTTGACGCTCTACTTTCAATACCGCATCACCCATCAATACTTCTGAAGTCATCAAATCTTTCATGAAAAGATTTGCAGGATTACCATTTACGGCTAAGATTTTATCGCCTTCTACAAGACCAATCTTCTCCCCGATGATTCCAGGCTTTAAACCCCAAAGTTTTGTATTATCAAAATCTGAATCTCCGTATTTGAACACAAGCATCCAGAATACCAAAATACCGACAATCACATTGACAATAATACCACCAAGCATCACGATAAGACGTTGCCAAGCTGGTTTTGAACGGAATTCCCAAGGTTTTGGTTCTTCTTTAAGCTGTTCCGTATCCATAGATTCGTCTACCATACCAGCGATTTTTACATAACCGCCTAACGGCAACCATCCGATACCGTATTCACAATCTTTATATTTGAATTTGAATAACTTTACGCCCCAAGCATCAAAAAATAAATAAAACTTCTCAACCTTGATTCCAAAAGCTCTTGCGGCTAAGAAGTGTCCTAATTCGTGTAGTATAATTAAAATAGATAAAGCCAGAATAACCTGACCTACCATCACCAATGTTCCCATTTAACTCTTTCTAATTTTTATATTTTACTTTATTGATTAAATCTCGTGCCACGATTCTGCTTTCGGTGTCGAACGCAATATAATCATCCAAACTTAAGTTATTCGTATTTTTTATATGACATAATGTCTCCTCAAGTATATCCGACATCCCTAAGAATGACACTTTATCTTCCAAGAAAGCTGCAACAGCAATTTCGTTCGCAGCATTCAATACGCAGCAACGATTTCCACCCTCCGCTAACGCATCATAAGCCAATTGAAGATTTCTGAATGTTGCTAAATCTGGCTTTTCAAAAGTTAAATTGCCATAATCCATGAAATCAAATCTTTTGAATGAATTTTTATAACGTTGCGGATAAGTCAACGCATATTGAATAGGCAACTTCATATCTGGCAAACCCATTTGTGCCTTCATCGAACCATCTTCAAACTGTACGATCGAATGTATAATAGATTGCGGGTGCACAATGACATCGATTTGATCTATATTCAAATCAAACAACCACTTAGCCTCGATTACTTCAAGCCCTTTGTTCATCAAAGAAGCTGAATCTATCGTAATTTTGGCACCCATTGACCAATTCGGATGTTTCAATGCTTGTGCTTTACCAACAGAGGCCAGCTGTTCTCTTGTCCTACCTCTGAATGGCCCTCCAGATGCTGTCAAATATATTTTCTCTATTGGACTTGGTTCGCCCACCAAACATTGAAAGATAGCAGAGTGCTCGGAATCTACAGGCAACATTTTTACATTATGTTGCTTTACTAGCCCCATGATCAACTCTCCACTTACGACCAAAGTTTCTTTATTCGCTAGCGCAATGTCTTTACCACATTGAATTGCTTTGACCGTAGGTCTCAATCCAGCGGAACCGACAATTGCGTTAAGTACCACATCGATTTCATCCAACTGAACAGCTTCTACTAAACCCTCTTCTCCGTAAAGCACCTTTATACCTGTGCCAGCTAAAGCGTCTTTCACTTTTGCATATACAACTTCAGACACCATAACCACAATCTTGGGATTAAACTCTAAAGCTTGTTTAATTAGGTCATCTGCATTATTGCTCGCTGTCAGAACTGATATTTCAAATTTGTCTGGAAATTCACGTGCAACATCCAAAGCCTGCGTACCGATACTTCCTGTAGAACCTAATATGGCTATATTTTTTTTCTCCAAAACTTCCCTTATATTCCTAAATAATGTTTTTCAATAACTCTGGATCATCACTCCCCTTGTACTCCTTAATCATGCCTACATAGGCAACCGCAAGAACCAGACTCACTGAAGGAATGATTACGAATGTATTAATTGCACTCATGATTTTGGCGAAGATAGTGTAATCCATATATTCAAAAAACAGTTGTCCCATATATGTAGACGCCAATAATGCCATCAAGATAAGTAAATTGGTTGTATTTCCGCGAGTAAAAGCAATACTTAACTTAATAGATCTTATAAATCCGAAATTATTTTCCAAGATAAAAAAAGGAAAAAATGATATACGGATGAGTACGAACATCATAATTACACCTGTAATCAATGGATTAATTTCATATGCAATCCTATCCATCTCAACACCCATATATAATAAGGGCATACAAAGTATCGCACACACTAAATATGCTAACCCCGTGATAAGAGAATACGACAACAAACCTAAAATAAAATGTATAAATTGTTTAGTGGAAGGTACATAACTCATTAATTCGGCTTTTTTGACATCTTTAGCCAAAAGTATGGCGCGCTTAATTAGCACTAACTGCAGACCAAAAAACAAAATCACAAAAATTAACAACAATACGAATCGAATACCACTACCTGTGAGATCACTCAGATAAATTGCTAAATACGTAGATAAATTGTTAGTGACAAACAACAAAAAACACAACCCCGCAACCGATATATAGTGTTTCCTCAAAATACTTAATGCTTGGAGAAACACATCATTAGCACGAAAAGTACTTTCTTTTAAAAATTCTAACATGTTGATTAATAATACTGCAAAGATGATATATTTTTCGCACTACAACAATGAAAATCTTTGGGGTTTCATTCTTTTTTTATCAACGTAATGACTACTTACTAACATGTTACTCTATAGCACAAAAAAAGCTTCGTTTTCACGAAGCTTTTCGGTATTTATAATTTATTTAAAATCTGCTGGAACAGGTCTTTCTAATAAATTTTGATAGTAAAAACGTACTCGCTCTTTAAAATCATATTTAGTTTTCGAACGATTCCAACCGTGTCTACTTCCAGGATAAATCATAAATTCAAATGGAACATCACGATCTGTCAAGGCATCCACTAATTGTATAGTATTTTGCATATGCACGTTATCATCCATATCCCCGTGCAAGATACGCAGACCACCTTTGTATTTGTCTACATACGTTAAGATGGAGCCATTTTTATACCCTTCAGGATTATCTTGAGGTGTATCCATCCAACGCTCCGTATAATGCGTATCATACAATTCCCAGCTCGTAACAGGAGCTCCAGCAATACCATAATCAAAATATTCCGAACCTTTGGTCAACGCTAAACAAGTCATATAACCTCCATAACTGTGACCAGTAATCAATAACTTATCCTTCTTAACAAAAGGTTTTGCTTTCAACCATTTTGCAATCGTGATATAATCCACCAATTCCCAGTTTCCTAAGTTACGGTGCATCCATGCGACCCCTTGCTTGCCATAATGTCCTGAAGCTCTGTGATCACATTCGATTTGAATAATACCTTCATTAGCCCAATGTTGCGACATACCACCATATGGACTCGTTGATGTGTTTTTCCATGTATTTCTTACAGAACCTGCATCAGGACCACCATAGATATTCATGACCACAGGATATTGCTTGGACTCATCGAAATCTACAGGATAGGTAATGATTACGGGCAAATCAAACTTTCCGTCTTCCGACTTTACCGTTAAATATTCTGTTTTTCCAATTTTGTACTTTTCAAAATCAGGAGATTTAGCATCTGCTAATTCTTTCAACACTTTACCCTTATTATCTACCAAAGAAACTTTAGCTGGTGTACTTACATTGGAATAAGTTGTCAAAAAATATTTCCCATTTGGTGATACGGAAACTTGATGTGTATAATTTCCAAAGGTTAGGCGTTTTAAATTTTTACCCGAATAATCAACGCGGTAAAGATCCGAAGTCGCAGAATTTTCTTTACGTGCGGTGAAATATATAACTTTAGATTTCTCATCTATGTGCTGCAACTTGGAAACTTGCCAATCGCCAGATGTAATCGCATTAACCAATTTTCCATCCAATGTATACAAATAATAATGTGCCCAACCTGTTTTATCAGACTTTAAAATATAATGTTTATTATCTGTCAAATATGTAATGCGCTCATCGTGATCTAGATTGATCCAAGTTGATTGCTCTTCATTGTATATTTCTTTTTTCGTTCCAGATAAAGGGTTTACACTATAAAATTTCAAGTTCGTCTGATCACGGTTCATCCATTGCACCATAATAGATTTGCTGTCGTAACTCCAATATGGTTCTCCAAAGTATTGGTCATCTTTCTCATCGAAATCTGCCCACTGCACATTTTTCTCCTCAACTTTCACAAAACCAACTTTTACTTCTGGATTGCTTTGCCCTGCTTTAGGATAACGCGTTTGTTCCAAGTAACCATTTTGACCTTTTGATCCGTAAATTGGAAACATCGGAACTTTAGTGTCGTCGAATCGCATAAATGCAATTTGCTTGCTATCCGGTGACCACCAAAATGCCTTATAATTGGTAGCACGTCCTAAAATTTCTTCATAATACACCCAAGAAGACCAACCGTTGTAAATAACATCGGTACCATCTGTTGTGTATTGCGTTTCTGCTCCATTATCAACGGTAACACTGTACAAATTGCTTTCTCTTGTAAACGCTACATACTTACCATCGGGAGATAATGTAGGATTTTGTTCAGGAATGTCTGGTGAATTGGTTAACTTTTTCTCCTGTCCATTCGCAAACTGAATATAAATATCATTATTCTTTGCTACTACTTTTGTGCTTTTGATTTCTGTAGGAACATAGATTTCACGATGTCCATTCGACACATTTACTTTATACGTACGATTATCTTCACGATTAAGTTCCAAATAGTGGTCATTATCAGCCCACCCCGTGAATCCATTAATTGGTTTTGTAACAGTACTTACTCTTCCCCAAGCTTCATCAAAGGTTAATTTTTGTTGCGCTACAGACTGCGAGCCAACAAACAAAAGCCCGATGACTGCAAAATTAGTCCAATGTTTTATCATATTCAATTTTATAAAACCACGAAAATAATCGATTCCCTTACAACAAACGATATATTTATTGTAACAACTTTAAAATTAAAAAAGCCACTTTGCTAGAGTGGCTCGAATATCTTGTTAGGGTTTAGTATTTAGAAAGAAAAATTATCCTTCGCTACATACTCACCACTATTTTCATAAGCAGATTCTTCTTGACTAGGTTCGTATCTTTTCTCTACGACATCTTGGTTAGATTTTATGTATTCCACCACCTCTGTTAATCCCTCTGCGAACTTTTCAAAATCCTCTTTGTATAAGAAAATTTTATGTTTGATAAACTGACCATCTTCAAAACGTTTTTTACTCTCTGTAATAGTCACGTAATAATCATTCGATCGTGTTGCTTTTACATCAAAAAAATAAGTACGTTTTCCAGCTCTCACCTTTTTTGAAAATACTTCTTCACGTTCTTTGTTTTCAAAATCTCCCATTAGTCTAGTAAGTATTTAAGTTTAAATCTTATATTTTAATGTCATAAATATATAATATATCTTATTAAAGAACCAAATTTTTTGCAAAAAATAATTATTTTTTGTTAATAAAGATTTGAAATCATTTTTTAGAATGTATTTTTACCGATAAAATCAGATACTTTACCGAGTAAGCTACTACAAATACCTAATTACAGTGTGTCCAGTGCAATCGGGTATTTACTTTTGAGCTATTAAATATAGAGTAATGGAAAAGTCAACGCATACAAATCAAAACCCACAATTGCCACCAAGCAATAATAAGTCGTCCACTACAGTTGGAGCTATTATTATTCTTTTTGGTGTGTTTCTACTCCTAAACAATTTGGACTTGGGATTTTTATTTCCTAGTTGGCTGTTTAGCATCCCTATGATTTTGATTATAATCGGACTTGTCATCGGTATAAATTCAAAATTTGAAAAAAAATCATCATTTATATTACTTACAATCGGAGGTATATTTCTACTGCGCAAGATTTTTGATAACTTCAATCCTTTTCAAGTGCTTTTGCCTGCAATCGCTATTGTGATTGGTATCTACATCATAAACAGAAATAGAAAAGCTCCAACAATTCCTACTCCACCAGAGAACACGCCTCCTCCACATCCTACGGACGAGTTTGATTGGGATCGTCGTGTAGTAGATTTAACTGATGATACTGGAGCAAATAATCAAAATTCTTCACACCAAAATACAGGGCATTATGGGGCGTATAATCAGTTCCAGTATGCCGAAAACTATTTAAAGGTCGATGCTATTTTTGGCAATTCAAATAAAATTATATTGTCCAAAAATTTCTTAGGTGGTACGATTACAAATATTTTTGGATCTTCCGTGATCAACCTTTTACAAGCGGATCTATCACAGCCAGTCGTAATTGATACTTTTCAATTATTTGGAAGTACAAAAATAATAGTTCCAGCACATTGGGTGGTGACACCTTCGATCTCTTCCATATTTGGGGATGTGGATGACCGTAGAATAATCATCAATCATCCGTATGATGAATCTAAAAAATTGTTCCTTACAGGAACATCATTATTTGGAACTGTAACTATAAAAAATAGCTAAAGTAAATGTTTGCATCTACCTTCAAACTAAACTCAAAAACAGCGTTAATCCACTTCAGTGTATGGATTATCTTTGTTTTATACTTTGCTGTTTCTTATTTCTTGCTTTGGTGGGAATTCAAACCAGTTCGCGTTTCATTTGTAGAACCTCTAATTAGTGCTTTGACTATGGCGCTTTGCTGTTATTTGGTATTTAGTTCGATGAAATTTTATAATCCGACTAAAAAGCAGTATTTCAAAATAATTGCTTTTTGCTTGACTTTAACGGTAATGAGTTTGGGAATTTCCATATTTTGTATTTACCAATTTTTTGACAATCCGTCGCTTGTTCATTATTACCACAAATTACCCTATAAGTTTATCATCAACTTTTTAGTGCTTTCATGTATTATGATCATCAATATATTTTGGAATGTACAGGAAGAAGCTATTGAAAATGATCGTCGTAAATTAGAATCCGAGCGTTTGGTACGCGATGCAGAATTGTACAACCTTAGACAACAACTTCAACCGCACTTCCTGTTTAATAGCTTGAATTCTATTATAGCTCTAATAGGGTTAAAACCCGATTTAGCGAAGAAAATGACTTTTCAGCTATCGGACTTTTTGAGAGGAACGATGCGTAAAGATGACAAACAATTGATTCCTTTGGCTGACGAAATCAAACATTTGGAATTGTATCTGGAAATAGAAAAAGTAAGATTTGGACATCGATTACAAACTAATTTCCATTACGAGGACGAAGTGCTTCACAGCAAAGTACCGTGTATGATTATACAGCCGCTGATGGAAAACGCGATTAAGCATGGCCTGTACAATATTATTGGTGATGTGGACATCAATACACAAATCACACTAGAACATAATATGCTGAATATTGAAATAACAAATCCATACGATACCGATCAATTTTACAACAAAAAAGGAACTGGATTTGGGCTTTCAAGCATACAAAGACGTTTGTTCTTAATATATAGCCGTACCGATTTATTACACATTCGCAAAACAGAGAATCAATTCACAGCCATCATAAAAATACCTCAACATGATTAAAGCAATAATTATAGATGATGAGCCTTTGGCTCGTATGATTATACATGAATATCTTCAAAAGGAAAATGATTTTGAAATCGTAGCCGAATGTGGCGATGGTTTTCAAGGCGCAAAAGCAATTCAACAGTACAAACCAGACATTGTTTTTTTGGATATTCAAATGCCAAAGTTGACAGGTTTTGAGATGTTGGAAATTTTGGATGAAATGCCACATATTATTTTCACTACAGCATTTGAGGAATATGCATTGAAAGCATTTGAAAAGAATGCGGTGGATTATCTGTTGAAGCCTATTTCGCAAGATCGATTTGATCAGGCTCTCGAAAAGTTTAGATCGTTACATGTTACGAAACAAAAACAGCAAGGCGTAAAGGCTTTGAAAGAAGATTTAGAAGAGGAAACATTAGAGCGTATTGTCGTAAAAAATGGTACGCAAATCAAATTAATTCCGGTTCAACAAATCATCTTTTTGGAGGCTTATGATGATTATGTAAAGATTCACACTAAAGATGGTATGTTTTTGAAAAACAAAACTATGTCTTCTTTTGAAAAACAATTGGATCCAAAACAATTTGTACGCGTGCACCGATCATTTATTATCAAAGTAGACCAACTCGCGAAGATTGAGCCGATGGAAAAAGAAAGCTATAAAGGCATTCTTATCAACGGCGACAAAGTAAACATCAGTAAATCAGGATATGCAAGATTAAAACAAACAATTGGCTTATAACCGATTGTTTGTTAATTTTGCGACATGATACATAAAGCACTACTATTTGTTTGCAATATCTTACTCTTCAGTTCGACCTTAATCGCTCAATCTCCTGTAGAGCGTAGAAACCGAACTGTTTTCAATAGAATTGAATATTTCATTAATACCAAACAGCCAGATTCGGTTTATACATTAGCATCAGAAGAATTTAAACGATCTGTTGATAAACAAGGATTTATTGATATGATCAGCAATATGGCGAATTACGGAAAGATTTCGAATACCGAACCTGTCACATTCGCTAATAATATCGCTGGATATAATGTACTATTGGGAAGTTCGAAGACATCTATTCATCTTGGTGTAGACTCGAATTACAAATTCAACTACTTTTTGGTAAAACCTGATCACATTCAGACCGTAAGAAAAGAAGAGGTAAAATCAAATGTGAACAACCAAAATCCCTTGGATTTTTATGTGGATTCCATCGCTAGAGCCTATCTTTCAAATCCCAACACCAAGTCTTTGGCTATCGGTGTGATCAATAAAAATAGCATCAATACCTTCTTCTACGGACAGACTGACGCGGCTAACACAGCTTCATTACCTGACGGAAATACGTTGTACGAAATCGGTTCTATTTCCAAAGTGTTTACGGCTACGCTGCTTGCTGATTTGGTCGAAAAAGGAACAATTTCATTAGATGATAGTATCACAAAATACTTGCCTGACACGTTAGCACAAAATCCCTATTTGCAAAAAATCACTTTCAAGCATTTGGCGAATCATACATCTGGATTGCCAAGATTGCCCGAAAATTTGGATAAAGTGGCTAAGTACAATCCTAAAAATCCGTACGCAAACTACAGTCGTAAAGACCTATTTCACTATTTGAAAGATGTAAAAAGTGATAATGAGCCTGGCGAAAATTTCGAATACAGCAATTTAGGTTATGGTTTATTAGGAGAATTGATTTCAATTATTACCCAAAAAACCTACAGCCAAAATATCAAAGAAATCATTTCGGATACTCTAAAATTGCCAAACACTGTTGAGAAAGCAAACCCTAAGACACAAAAGCTAACGAAAGTATACAATGCGCACGGACAAGAAACACCTATTTGGGATTTTCAAGCTTTTGCGGGAACAGGTGCTTTGAAATCTACAGTGCACGATTTATTACGCTTCGCGCAATACCAATTCAAATTACCAGAGACAACATTGGAAAATGCGATGGCGATGACAAGACAATTCACGTACTTTCTGCCTCCAAATACGGATATCGGTCTAGCTTGGCACATGAATATGGTCGACGATGTCATTCAACTTTGGCACAACGGTCGAACGGCCGGAAGCTCTTCGTTTATTGGTTTGGTGCCCGACAAGAAATCCGCTATTGTTGTTCTTTCGAATTCTGCCCTTTCGGTGGATGAAATAAGCAGTAAAATCTTGAGTAAGATTGCTAATCTTAAATAATGACATTCAATAAATACAAGCATTCCGTCAAATGATGCACAGAATGCTTATATTTGAGAAAATATTAACTAATAACAACGTGAAAAAACGCATTGCTATTTTTGCTTCGGGGTCAGGTTCAAATGCTCAAAAAATTATGGAGCATTTCAAATACGCTGACGAAGCCGAAGTATCATTAGTACTAAGCAACAATCCTGACGCTTACGTATTACAAAGAGCCGACAATTTTGAAATTCCATCGCATATCTTCGATAGACATGAATTCTATCAAACGGATAATGTAGTCGACATATTAAAACGATTAGACATTGACTTAGTTGTGTTAGCAGGTTTCTTGTGGTTAGTACCCGAAAATCTTTTGAAAGCATATCCAAACAAAATCATCAACATCCATCCGTCCCTATTGCCAAAACATGGCGGTAAAGGTATGTACGGAGACCGCGTACACAAAGCGGTATTAGCAGCAGGTGACGAAGAGCACGGTATTACCATTCACTTTGTAAATGAAAACTTTGACGAAGGCGAAGTAATCTATCAAGGTCGATTCAAAGTCGAAAAAGACGACACATTGGAAACAATTAAATTCAAAGGACAACAATTAGAACATCTACACTACCCAAAAGTCGTAGAAAATCTATTAAAGAAATATCATTAAAAAATCGCACCCAAAAGGTGCGATTTTTATGTTTATTAACTTCTATAGTCTCGTTCAAGCCGCGAGGGGCTCATACTTTCTTCCTTGATGACGAAAGTATGCAAAGCAATCAAGGCTTGGATATTTTGGCTAAAATAACCTCGTTATCGCTAAACAGATTTGAGCCGTTTCACTTCCTAAATCTGTTTTTAACGCTTTCACTTCACTGATTTCTTAACGCAAAAATACCCTAGGCCGATTCTTCTGGCAACTACTAAATAAATCACTATCCTTACAAATTCTTAAATATCGCCTTAGCGGATCGGCAACAGCAGGAAAAGTGAGCCATTGTGCCGATACGGTACAGCGATGAGTTTTGCCTACTTTTGCGGTCAAAAGTAGGATGCCCGCCCGGCATAGTGGGCTTAAAGTAAGAAATTCAAAACAGATTTCTCCTTGCGTCGAAATGACGAGCTATATGTCTAGTTCATAAAATTGAACTTATTCATTTCAGCAAATAAATAGCCTCTATCACTATGAAATACACACATTAATTTTTACCTTTGCTGCTCCAAATAAAAAACAATGAATCATCCTGTTAAGATTAAAAATGCATTAGTTTCTGTCTACTACAAAGACAATCTAGCCCCACTTATTCAATTACTAAACAAGTACGGAGTTACTTTCTACTCTACAGGCGGTACGGAAGCTTTTATCCGTGACTTAGGAATTGGCGTTGAGCGCGTTGAAGATTTGACGGGCTACCCTTCAATCTTAGGTGGTCGCGTAAAAACATTACATCCAAATGTATTTGGCGGTATCCTTTCGCGTCGTCCTTTGGCAGAAGACAAACAACAAATTGACGAATATAACATTCCAGAAATCGACTTAGTAATCGTGGATTTATATCCATTCGAAGAAACTGTTGCTTCTGGTGCTTCAGAGCAGGATATTATTGAGAAAATCGACATCGGTGGTATTTCATTAATCCGTGCAGCAGCTAAAAACTTCAACGATGTAGTTATCATCTCTTCGAAAAATGACTATACAGAATTAGAAGAAATCTTAGCGGCGCAAGAAGGTGCTACTTCATTGGAGCAACGTAAGTCATTCGCAAAACGTGCTTTCAATACATCTTCACACTACGATACAGCAATTTTCAATTACTTCAACCAAGAAGAACCAATCGAAGTATTCAAACAATCAGAGCAAAAAGCACAAGTATTGCGTTACGGTGAAAACCCACACCAAAAAGGTGTTTTCTTCGGTGATTTGGACGCAATGTTTGACAAATTGAATGGTAAAGAATTATCATACAACAATTTGGTGGACGTAGATGCAGCAGTAGCTATCGTTGACGAATTCCAAGAGCCTACTTTTGCAATCTTAAAACATACAAACGCTTGTGGTGTTGCTTCGCGCGAGACGGTAAAACAAGCTTGGATTGACGCTTTAGCATGTGACCCAGTTTCTGCTTTCGGTGGTGTATTAATTACAAACGGCGAAGTAGACGGCGAAACAGCTGCTGAGATCAACAAATTATTCTTCGAGGTATTGATCGCCCCTTCCTATTCTGAAGAAGCTATAGCTATCTTGACAGAAAAGAAAAACAGAATTATTTTACGTCGTAAAGAAGTGCAATTGCCTACAGAGCAATTCAAAACTTTATTAAACGGTGTCATCTTACAAGATAAAGACAACACAGTAGAAGGTCCTGAACAAATGACTACCGTAACGAAAGTTGCGCCTACTGCGGCACAATTAGAAGACTTGTACTTTGCGAACAAAATCGTGAAACATACAAAATCTAACACAATCGTATTTGCGAAAAACGGTACATTAATCGCTTCGGGTGTAGGTCAAACTTCACGTGTAGACGCATTGAAACAAGCTATCGAAAAAGCAAAAGCTTTCGGTTTTGATTTAGTAGGTTCATCTATGGCATCAGATGCTTTCTTCCCTTTCCCTGACTGTGTAGAAATCGCTGGTGATAATGGCATCGCTGCAGTATTGCAACCAGGTGGTTCGATCAAAGACAAATTGTCTATCGAAATGGCTGACGAAAAAGGTCTTGCGATGGTAACTACAGGTGTTCGTCACTTCAAACACTAATCTTATTTTTATTAGGATATAGAAAAGCTCAATCGAAAGATTGGGCTTGTTTTGGTTTTAGGGATTAGCAAGATATTTTGGATTTTGAAACCAATTATCATACTTATATAATAAACATATGGATACATCCTTACTTTTAACCATAATCGGATTAGTTGCAACATTTGTTTTTGGTTTTCTAAGCATAAATTTATTTAAAAAAAAGCGATACCCTGGCAGAATAACATTTCTCAAACAATCAAGTATTAGTTTATTTAATAGTATTGTTAAAAATTTCAATGAGATTGCCATTTTGTTTGAAAACAAACCAATTAAAGATAATTTGATTTATATTAAAGGATGTTTTATTAATGATGGAGAAATTGATATTGAAGGCGAAAAAATTGAAAGACCAATTAATATATCAATACCTGAAAATTATAATTGGATTAATTGCAAAATTACCGGCACATCACCAGACTTAAAATGCAGTTATGAAATTAAAGATTCAAAAAACTTACAATTTGATTTTGGATTATTTAGAAAAAATGAATTTTATCAAATAGAAGCAATAATCGAAGCGACTAAAGATATTGATAAAAACGATAACATATTTGATGAACTGAATTTCACACATAGAATTTCTCAGACTCAAAAAATCATAGTAACAAACTTACTTTCAGAAAATGAAATTAAAAGAAAAAAAGGAAGAATTAAGAAAAATCTATGGGTTACATGTATTCAATTATTAATTCCTACAATTATTTCAATTCTTATTTTTGCATTCTTAAAATCTGCAGAATTACACTATTTTGAGACAGGAACTAATAACGTTAGGATAGAATATAAAGCAACACCTAAAAGAGATAATACCGTTAAGCTAAAAAATACATTGACAGGAGAAGAAAAAAGCATTTCAATTAATGACTTTCAAGACAAAAGCAAGTATACTCCATTTATTCCAACAAAATCAATTTGGCAGAAAGTTGTTGAAGGTTGGTATGTATTAGTTCTGTGGTTAATAATGGGAATTATTATAGTAGGCTTAGACTATTGGGAATTGAGAAAAAGTAACAAGATATATAGCATTTTAAATAATAGAGCATAAAATACTATTTATAAGAAAATAAAAATACCATTATCTAATAATAAAACATAGTTTAGATACATCAAAATTTTTCTTTACATATATAAAACTAGGAATAAACCTACACATACACACCAAAACTTTGTTGCACTGCAGCAGCGAACTACTCTACAGGTATAGCAGGTTCTTCACAGTGCGTTGTTGTCCATGTTTTGGACGTAGGATCTGATTGTAATTAGAGTTATACTTTTGAACGCTTTGTTATCAAGAAAACATAATCAAAATACTTACGATAAAATAAAGAAATAAGCTAATAAGGGAACTTTGAACATAAAACACTCAACGTTGAATCTAAAACACTCGACATTCAATCTAAAACATTAGACATTCAATCTAAAGACTCTGCATTCAATCTAAAATACTCAACATTGAACATAAAAGGTAGAACGCAGAACCTAAAGTGTAGAAAATCCAACCTAGATGGTAGAAAGTTGAACCTCAAAGGTTGAACATCCTACCTCAAAGCTTAAACGCCAAACCTAATTAATATTTTAGGAAAGCCAAGAAATGCTCCTTCCTACTAAAGACAATATAAATGAATAAAATTAATTGCCCAGCTGGCATATGGATTTAAAATTTCTACACAAAAACGCCAAAAGCTTGTTGTACAGAATTAGCTAATTCCTCAACAGGAATAGATGGTTCTGGACCATCTGTTGTCGTCCAAGTTCTGGATGTGGGGTCAAATTGTAATTTGTATTGCACTAGGGTATTTTCCGTCACCGTGAAATGATGTGTTGTTGGGTCATACTGCACTTCAAATAAGGTTGTTTCTCCGTTTATTTCTTTTGAAAATTGTCTGTAAAAATGCTGGTTCATGTTGTGTTCTAATGTTTCAATAAGTACTAATGTCAAATATTTTAAACGGAAAAGGTCTCCAAATTGTTTTACTCTTTAAAAAATAATTATGCCGAGAACTATCCAAATAACCGCACCACCTCATTCATCAGAGAGAATAATAGAAAAAATAGCTTCTGAAAAAGGCATATTGAGTATTCGCCTACAAAGAGGTGTATCTCTGACGCCAGTAGGTGATGTCATATCAGTCGATGTCTTGAGTAACGAAATCCGAAATATAATGGTCGTGCTAGAAGATGAAGGCATACTGGATAATCCGCAGTATGCCTTGTCTACATCAACGTCTTCGAGTATGCTCAGCAACACGCATTCTGAGGAGATTAACACTGACGGCAGCCAAACCATTTGGGAAGAAACGCTCAGCACAATAAATGAACAAAGTCAGATGACGTACAACAATTTGTTGACGATGCTGCTATCCGGAATGATTGCTGTATTGGGATTAGCGACTAATGCCATTCATGTCGTCATCGGTGCTTCCCTACTCGCCCCCGGTTTTGGTGCCGTTGTTCGCATTTCATTAGGCTTAGTAAACAAACATACCACTTGGAAACAAGGACTTAAAGATGTATTTGCAGGTTATGCTGCTTTGCTAATCGGAGCTACAATTACCGCTGTCGGTCTAAAGATTACAGGAACAAACGTATTAATCGGTTCTTCGTCTTACCTTCCGCAAGATAAATTAGTGGATTACTTCACGACAATAACAGCCGAAAGTGTTTTGGTATCTGTATTAGCCGCCATTATTGGTACTATCCTTATCCTTACGAACCGCACCTTACTTACTGCCGGGGTAATGTTGCTCTTGGCTTTGGTCACTTCTGCAAGTATCGCTACAATGGCGTTTGTACAAGGCGATTATGCAATGGGACTTCAAGCTGTTGGCAGGTGGTTCTTAGAATTTTTCATCATTGCTGGTATCTCTGCTGTGGTTTTTCTTATTAAAAAGCATACCGTAATGAACCGTAATATGAAGATTTAGAATGTAAGAGTGAACCATCATTAGCGTATGATATTATTATGTAAGATAATTTTCATATTTTAGGTTAATTCGTATTACCCACTTCTAAACTTAGTTTTATGATCTCAAGAATTTCTGTTGTTTGCTTGATCCTCTTATCTGCATTATCCACACTTAAAGCGCAAAATAAGCCTGTTAAATACGCTATCGTAGGATTAACACATTCGCACGTACACTGGATACTGGGAAATTTAAAAACAGAAACTTACGAAGTTGTCGCTATTGTAGAACCCAATAAAGCTTTGGCTGAAAGATTTTCAAAGCAATATAAGTTTCCTTTGGCAATGGTCTACGACACGATAGACGAAATGATTAGGGCAAAATCTCCACAAGCCGTATTGGCTTTTGGCACGGTATACGAACATTTGGAAGTCGTAGAGAAATGTGCACCCAAGGGTATTCATGTGATGGTCGAAAAACCATTAGCTGTTAGTCTCGCACACGCCAAAAAAATGGAATCCCTCGCGAAAAAACACAACATCCATTTGATAACAAACTACGAAACGAAGTGGTATCCAACCATGCAGAAAACGTACGAATTATTGCAAAGCAATGCAATTGGAACTATGCGAAAAGCAGTAATTCGCGATGGGCATAAAGGTCCAGCGAAAATTAATCTTGATCCCGAATTTCTGACTTGGCAGACTGATCCTGTACAAAATGGTGGTGGCGCAATTACCGATTTTGGCTGTTATGGTGCCAACCTAATGACTTGGTTTATGGATGGCAAAAAACCACTTACAGTCACAGCAGTTACCCAACAGTTGCAAAAGGAAAACAATCCCAAAGTTGATGACGATGCGATCATAATTCTGACTTATGAAAATAGCAATGCCGTTCTTTAACCCTCTTGGAATTGTACCATAGGACGCAAGGATTTGGAGATTTATGGTCTAGATGGTGTGATCTATGCGGATAATAGTCATCACCTACGCATCAAAAAGTCCGAAGGTTATGATGGGTTCAAAGAAGAAAAATTTGATTTGAAGACTTTAGAAAAGCCTTTCAATGATCCATTTAACTTTTTCGCCGCAGTAATAAATTCGGAGATTAAGTTAAAGCCTTACGACTTGTCTTCTTTGGAGAATAATATGGTCGTCATGGAAATATTAGATGCGGCTATTCGTAGTGCGAAGTCTGGAAAGACGGTGACTTTGAAGAAATAATTGAGTTAACAAGAATATTTAGAAAGTGTCTTTTCGACGTAAGGAGAAATCTCTAAATAATGTTGAACATCCTTGCAGTAATTAGCAATTCAAAGAGATTTCTCACTGCACTACGTTTCGTTCGAAATGACGATAAAAGAAGCTCTACCTTTTACTGAACAGAATAAATCCCAATGTGGCAATTCCCGTTAAGAACGGATAATACAAATAAGAAATCAATTCAATTGGCGATACTGTTTGTTGTGATGTTCCTGCCAAGACAATAGACGATGCTGCAAGTGCTGCCAATATTTGTGCGCCGTAAGGCAATATACCTTGGACAAAACAAGATACCGTATCCAAAATACTTGCAACTCGCTTAGGAACTAAATCAAATTTGTCGGATATTTCTTTTGCTAAAGGCCCAACAATTACAATCGTAATCGTATTATTTGCCAACGCAAAATTAACCAGAGCGGTCAAAGAAACAATACCCAATTCCGCTCCGCGTTTCGTTTTTATTCTTTTCAAAACCGAATTGAGCAAGAAATCAATTCCTCCATTATGACGGATAATACCTACTACTCCCCCGATAATCAAACACAGCAAACTCAATTCAAACATTCCAGCGAAGCCTGAATTTATACTTTGGATCGAATCCAACATAGTAATAGAATTGGTATATAATCCGATTAATAAGGTAGCGACAATGCCAATTCCTAATGTCCAAATCACTTGAACACCCAATAAGGCAAGTGTAAAGACGAGTATATACGGCAATACTTTGATGAATTCAAATTCTCCAACCTCTATATTTCCAACATTTTCTGCAAAGGCAGCTCCTTGGAAATAATAAATTATAACCACCAAAATAGCGACAGGCAAAACGATTCTAAAATTGATTTTAAACTTGTCACGCATGCTTACATTTTGAGTTCTTGTCGCAGCAATGGTGGTATCAGAAATAAAGGACAAATTATCCCCAAACATGGCTCCTCCTACGACCGCAGCCAAAGCTATAACTGTTATTCCAGGAATATAGGTTTCGAACCCCACGGCAAAAGGTGCTAGGGCTACAATAGTTCCCACAGAAGTTCCCATGGAAATAGACACAAAACAAGCAATTAGAAAAATACCCGAAAGGATAAATTGAGGCGAAATATAAGTCATTGCAAAGTTCACGGTTGACGACAATGCACCTATTGACTTCGACAACTCACTAAATGCGCCTGCCAACAGAAATATGAGAATCATAATCAGAATATTCTGATCACCAGACCCATTCGCAAAACTTTTTAATTTCTCGTCAAAGCTTTTGTTCGGATATTGAAAAAACGCAACAAAAAGTGAAATGACAAACACCACCAAAACAGGCAGTGCATAAAAATCACCTAAATAAAGAGAGCCTGCAAAATAAATGATGATAAAAATAATTAACGGCAATAATGCCCAAAAGTTACCTGCTTTATTTTCCTGACCCATACTTACTATTTTATTCTTTTATTTTAATTTACCTAATCTCTGTTCGAAATAAGAAAATTCAAATAGTTGTAATTCCCTTTATTTCACAGCAAATGTCGCCTTAGTGAGTTGCCATTTGCAGGAATGCTGAATCATTGTGGCAACTCGGTACAGCGACGAGTTTTTGATTACTTTTTTCGGAAAAAGTAATTGCCTCCCCGGCATAGAGGGATCTTAAACAAATTCCTTAAATCGAACTTACTTTATTTATTCTCTTCCCAAAAATCTGCGTTTTTGATTCCCAATTTCTTCGGATCAAATGTAGGGTCTTCAACTCCTTGTTTACGCTGTGCAACATAATCCTTCCACACCTTCATACCTATTTTGCTTAGCAACAAGATCGCAATAATATTTACCCAAGCCATCAAGCCCACACCAATATCACCTAAATCCCAAGCTTGTTTTGCTGTTTTGATCGTTCCATAATAAACCGAAAACAAAAATACGATGCGCAATACCCAAATAACCAATTGATTCTTCTTGCCTTTGAAAATATAGGCAACATTAGTTTCCGCAAAATAGTAATAGGCCATAATCGTCGTGAACGCAAAAAAGAATAATGCAATAGCTACAAATTGATTGCCAATAGTCGGAAAATGATGCGCTACTGCTGCTTGTGTAAAGCCTTCAACTCCCATCCCTGGAACATGATTTACCAAGAAACTAGTAGCCTCCCCTTTTGCATTAAATTCGCCTACCACATTAAATTGATTGGTGAACAAAATCATTAATGCCGTAGCAGTACACACAAATAAAGTATCCACATAAACAGAGAAAGCCTGTACAAGTCCTTGTTGCGCTGGGTGATTCACTTGAGCTGCAGCCGCTGCGTGTGGCCCTGTACCCTGTCCCGCTTCATTAGAATAAATTCCTCTTTTCACTCCCCAAGCGATTGCTGTCCCTACTATTCCACCAAAAGTTGCATGCATACTAAATGCGGATGAAAATATCATCGAAAAAACTGCAGGAAGTTGCGTGAAATTCAAAGCAATGATAATAATTGCCATAAGAATATACGCTCCAGCCATAAATGGAACAACAAATTCTGAAACTTGTCCCAAACGTTTTACGCCACCAATTATAATAACAGCTAATAATGCCACTACAACTAAACCGACATAACTTACAGTCCAATCTGTTCCCGCAAAATGGATTACCTCATTGGAATAGCTAAAAGCATTAGTTATAGTTCCATTGATCGCATTACTTTGGACACCTGGCAATAGAAAACCCGTACTCAAAATGGTGATAACTGCAAAAAGCAAGGCATACCATTTGACACCTAAACCTTTCTCAATATAATATGCAGGACCACCTCTAAAGATATCTCCCTCCTTTTGCTTATATACCTGTGCTAAAGATGACTCAATAAATGCGGATGCAGAACCTAGGAAAGCTATTACCCACATCCAAAATACAGCACCTGGTCCACCCATATAGATTGCTGTAGCTACGCCAACAATATTCCCTGTTCCTACACGTCCTGAGATAGCTAAAGCAAATGCTTGAAACGATGAAATACCATGATTAGATTGATTTTTAGCAAATAGCAATCTGACCATGTCTTTTAGATATCTTATTTGAAGAAAGCCAGTTCTAACGGAGAAATAGAGCCCCGTTCCTAGACATAAATAAATAAAAATTTCACTCCAAACATATCCAGATATTGTCGATATAATATTTTCCATCAAAAAGGTGTTAATAATTCGTATTAGGCTATAAATAACGTAATTTTTCTATAAAACATGAAGTATATCTACAAAAAATAAATGAAAAACCCAGGGTAATCAATATATGTCTTAATTAATCTTAAATAAGACCGTAAAAACAAAGGAGTTGCAAATTTATATTAGCAACTCCTTTTTATATTGAGCTATTACAAAATAGCCTGACGCACTCGCGTCAATTTTGTTAATAAATCTTCTAGCAAATCTAAGTGCAACATATTCGCACCATCTGACTTTGCATTCGCAGGATCAGGATGTGTTTCAATGAACAAACCATCAGCTCCTACAGCTATAGCTGCCTTAGCGATTGTCTCAATTAATTCTGGCTTACCACCCGTTACACCCGAAATTTGATTCGGCTGTTGCAAAGAATGCGTACAATCCATAACCGTAGGAACATCAAAAGAACGCATGGCAGGTAAACCTCTAAAGTCCACGATTAAATCTTGATACCCAAAAGAATTACCTCTATCCGTCAAGAAAACTTTATCATTGCCTGAATCTTTTATTTTATCCACTGCAAATTTCATAGATTCAGCCGACAAAAATTGTCCTTTCTTTACGTTGACTACCTTACCTGTATTTGCAGCAGCTACCAACAACTCTGTCTGACGGCATAAGAAAGCAGGAATTTGCAACACATCCACGTACGCCGCTGCCATTGCAGCTTCATGACTTTCGTGAATATCTGTCACCGTAGGCACACCAAACTCTTTGCCTACTTTTTCTAAAATCTTAAGTGCTTTTTCATCACCAATTCCCGTGAATGAATCCACACGCGAACGGTTAGCTTTGCGGTAAGAACCTTTGAAAATATAAGGAATATTTAATTTATCCGTAATCGTTACGATTTTCTCTGCAATACGTAATGCTATCTCCTCACCTTCTATAGCACATGGACCCGCCATCAAAAAGAATTGATCAGATGATCCATTCTTAATACCAGGTAAATAGTTGTTTATCATTTTTTGTTAATTTCCTAATTCCGAAATAAATTTAATGCGCATCAATTGAATATCTTCATACGAGTAATCCTCCTCACCCAATTCATTCAATGCCGTTTTAATTGAATCCTCTTCCGCAGATTTGAAGTAATCGTACACTTCATCTTGCCTATCTTGGTCAATCATTTCGTCCACAAAATAGCCAATATTCAGTTTTGTTCCTGAGTACACAATAGATTCAACCTCTTTCAAAAGATCTTCATAGCTGATGCCTTTTGAACCAGCGATATCATCAAGCGCAAGCTTACGGTCTATATTTTGAATAATACTTACTTTCAACGCAGATTTATTCGCTGTACTCTTGACAACAAGATCTTGCGCTCGCTCAATACCATTATCCTCAACATATTTTTTGATAAGCTCAACAAACGGACCACCAAATTTTAATGCTTTTCCTGCACCAACCCCATGAATTTGCTTTAATTCCTCAATGCTCACAGGATAATGTGTACACATTTCATCCAAAGAAGGGTCTTGGAAGATTACAAACGGTGGTAAAGATTTCTGCTTAGCTATTTTCTTGCGCAGGTCTTTCAGCATTTTCAACAGTTCCGCATCCAACGCACCCGAACCTTGTGGACCATCATCGCCGTCCTCATCATCTGCCGCTTCTATCTCTTTGTTCAAAATGAACTTTAAATTATAAGGGTTACTAAGATACTTTTTACCCTCATCAGTCAAGACTAAAAGTCCATAATGGTCGATATCTTTTTTGACAAAATCAGCAAGTTCAGCCTGTCTGATTAAAGAATTCCAATAGTTGATTCCTTTATCCTTACCATAGCCAAAAAGTTTATGTTCATCATGCTTATAAGCCGATACAGGTTGATTATTCTGACCGATGAACACATTGATTATATGCTGATCATCAAAACGATTTCCTTCTTCTTTGATGAAATTCAATACTTTTACTAAATCTTCTTCCGCCTCAAAATAAGTCTTAGTCGAGCGACAATTGTCACACATACTATTACATCCCGTCTCATCAAATTTTTCACCGAAATAATGTAAAATTTGTTTACGACGACATACTGAAGATTCAGAATAATCAATAACTTCTTTTAATATTTGTGTACCTATTTCACGTTCCGAAACAGGCTTATCTTTCATGAATTTGATAAGCTTATCGACATCCTTTTTCGAATAGAATGACAAACAATAGCCTTCACCTCCATCACGACCAGCACGACCAGTTTCCTGATAATAGCCTTCCATCGATTTTGGAATATCATGGTGAATCACATATCGCACATCTGGCTTATCTATCCCCATTCCGAAAGCGATAGTTGCCACAATGACTTGCACATCTTCCATCAAGAATTTATCTTGTGTATCAGCGCGGGTTTTCGCATCCAAGCCAGCATGGTAAGGCAATGCCTTGATGCCATTTATATTAAGGATTTCTGCTATTTCCTCTACTTTTTTACGACTTAAACAATAGATAATCCCTGTTTTTCCCGCATTATTTCGAATGAATTTTACAATTTCCTTTGCAATATTTTTCTTAGGTCTTACCTCATAGTACAGATTAGATCGGTTGAACGATGACTTGAACAATGTTGCATCCGTCATCTGCAAATTCTTACGAATATCAGACTGAACTTTTGGAGTAGCCGTAGCTGTAAGCGCAATAATTGGAATATTATCTCCAATTTCATTTAAAATCGTTCTGATCTTACGATATTCAGGACGAAAATCATGTCCCCACTCCGATATACAGTGCGCTTCATCCACAGCGACAAAAGATACTTTAATCGATTGCAAAAAAGCAATATTATCTTCTTTAGTCAACGACTCTGGAGCCACATAAAGAAGTTTTGTTTGTCCGGAAGTCACATCCGCTTTCACACGTGTGATTTCACCTTTTGTGAGTGATGAATTTAAGAAATGAGCAATACTGTCTCTTCCTCCAAACGCACGCAATTGATCCACTTGATTTTTCATCAAAGCGATCAAAGGTGAGATAACAATAGCGGTACCACCACTCATCAAAGCAGGAAGTTGATAACATATCGACTTTCCACCTCCCGTAGGCATAATAACAAAAGTGTCTTTTTTATTAAGTATGTTAGTGATTATTGCTTCCTGATCCCCCTTAAATGCATCAAAACCAAAGAATTCCTGGAGATTATCGTACAATGATTTTTCTATTTCCATCAGCGCCATTACAAAAATATAAGTAGACTATTGACCATCTAAAAATTAAATACTTTATTTTTGTCAATTATAGAATAAAAATAAGGAGATTTTCCGTGAAAAGCAATTCAGAAATAAAAAAAGAGGCTATCGAAGTACTACTCTTAGAAGCTAAAGCACTAGAAGCCTTGACGAAAAAAGTTACAGATGACTTTGCAGAAGTTGTCAATATAATCTTGAACTTAAATGGGCGCGTTATTGTATCGGGTATAGGGAAGAGTGCAATTATTGCGCAAAAAATTGTAGCAACATTGAATTCTACCGGAACTCCTTCCATCTTTATGCATGCCGCTGATGCTATTCATGGTGATTTAGGAATAATTCAAGAACATGATTTAGTGATTGTTATCTCCAAAAGCGGAAATACTCCTGAGATTAAAGTATTGATTCCATTTTTAAAACAAGCGAAAAACAAACTTGTAGGTATAGTTGGAAATTTGAACTCATTCTTGGCACAACAAGCAGATTACATATTGGATACCACCGTAGAAAAAGAAGCTTGTCCAAACAACTTAGCGCCTACGACGAGTACTACAGCGCAATTGGCTATGGGTGATGCATTGGCGGTCTGTTTGCAGACAGTTAGACAGTTTACAGACAGAGATTTTGCAAAATATCATCCAGGCGGTGCACTTGGGAAGCAACTATACCTGAAAGTTGCCGATTTATCCAATAACAATGGAAAACCATCCGTCCTATCTTCAGATAATATCCGAAGTACAATTATTACAATCACAAAATTCAGATTAGGTGCAACTGTGGTTACTGAGAACGATAAGATTATTGGCATTATTACGGATGGTGATATTCGCCGTATGCTCGAAAATTATGCAGATACATCGAAATTAACAGCAAAAGACATTATGAGCGCTAACCCTAAGCAAATCGAACAAACTGAGCTGGCAATTAATGCTTTTCATTACATGAAAGACAATAATATATCTCAACTGGTAGTAACCGAAAATGGAGATTACGCTGGCATTATTCATATCCAAGATTTACTAAAGGAAGGAATTATCTAAACGTAAAAACAGATTTTAATCCGTGTAAAATTATTGTGGTTATTGATTTTTAGTCTGCCAAAGTTTTATTTTGGCAAAATAATTGATTAAAATTGATTATTAAACAAAAACAGACAAGAACAGGTAAAGAGAGAAATATGAAAAAGATATTAACTATAGCTACTACAGTCATTGCATTTATTACCTTAACAGCGATGATGCAAGTTGGGGAATTTAAATTTGAAACCGAATCTCATGATTTCGGAAACATTGCTTACAACAAACCAGCTTCATATGAGTTTACATTTACAAATGCTGGTAAAGCGCCAATAATTATATCAGAAGTGGCACCTTCATGTGGTTGCTCAGTAGCTGATTTTTCTAAAACACCGGTAAAACCAGGTGATACTGGTAAAATCAAAGTGACGTATAATGCTGCTGCAAAAGGACCATTTACAAAATCATTTATTGTAAAATCAAACACAAAAACACCAGTAAAGACATTAACAATTAAAGGTAACGTGGAATAATAATTCGCATTACAACCAATATTCAAGCCCTATCAAAATTCATTTGATAGGGCTTTTTATTTAAACTATATTTGTGCCGAAATAATAACTCAATAATATGCCAAAAATTTCGCAAAAGGGCATGGACATGCCTGCATCGCCTATCAGAAAATTAACTCCTTATGCTGACCAAGCTAAGAAAGATGGCAAAAAAATCTATCATCTTAACATTGGCCAACCCGATATCGAAACACCTGAAGTCATGCTTAATGCATTAAAAAACATTGACTTCAAGGTTTGGGCATATACTCCTTCCGAAGGTACTGCTTCGTACCGTCAGAAATTAGCGGAATATTACAACAAATTAAATTACAACATCACACCAACCGATATTTTGGTTACAAATGGTGGATCAGAAGCGATTACCATTGCGATGCAAGCTTGCTTGAATCCTGGTGAGGAGATTATTATCCCAGAACCATTTTATGCAAATTACAATGGTTTCGCTTGTTCTTCAGATATAGTTGTAAAACCAATCATGTCTTATATTGACAATGGTTTTGCTTTACCTTCTATCGCAGAATTCGAAAAAGTGATCACAGATAAAACTAGAGCCATTGCTATTTGTAATCCAAATAACCCAACTGGCTACCTTTATTCTCGTGAAGAAATGGAAGCTCTTAAAGAGCTATGTCTGAAATATGATTTATTCTTATTCTCGGATGAGGCTTACCGTGAATTCTGTTACGACGACAAAGATTTTATTTCACCAATGCACATGGAGGGCTTGGAAAATCATGTTGTAGTTTTAGACACCGTATCGAAGCGTTATTCGGCTTGTGGGGCACGTATTGGTTGTTTAATCACTAAAAACAAAGAATTATACCTTACTGCATTAAAATTTGCACAGGCACGTTTGTCTCCGTCTTTAGAGGGACAAATTGCAGGTGAAGCTGCTGTTGACACACCAGATTCATATTTTCAAGCTGTATCAAAAGAGTATACTACTAGACGAGACACCTTAGTAGCTGGTCTTAATGCTATCGAAGGCGTATTCTGTCCTAATCCAGGAGGTGCTTTTTATGTAGTCGCAAAATTACCTATTGATAATGCGGATAAATTTTGTCAATGGATTCTTGAATCATTTTCGTATGAAAATGAAACTGTTATGATGGCTCCAGCTACCGGATTTTACAGCACTACAGGTGTTGGAACAGATCAAGTTCGTCTAGCATATGTATTAAACCAAGATGATTTGAAAAAAGCTTTAGTTTGTTTAGAAAAAGCCTTGGAAATTTACCCAGGCAGAACAATATAAATTAGACATTAGTTTCTTAAATTTACAAATAGGGGTTCTATCAGCCCCTATTTGTATTTATGCGATATTTTGGAATTTCACTTCTTCTTATTAGTATTCTCTTGTTTTTTGCGGGGGTTTATGGTTTCACGACTCGCATATCTTCCCACTTTATTGCTGAACTTACTAAATACTGTTTTATGACCTGGTGGCTTGTGGGCTTAGCTGGTTTTATTCTACTCAAATTCGCAAAAGATTCAGATGCTAAAAAGAAGAATATCCAATAAGAGCTTACCCATATTTTATAATGATTATACTTTTTCAAAACGTTAAATAGATTTTATATTCTACGCGAATAATCCTTTCTTATACTAAAAAATCATCAGTATCTTTGTTTATAATGAATGTAGAGAATTTACTAGAACGCGCATTAAACTTTGAGTTTTTGACCAAAGAAGAAGGTATTTTTTTATACCATAATGCATCTACAGCGGATTTGGCGTATATCGCCAATGAGTTAAGAAAAATTCAAGTTCCACATGGAAAAGTTACTTGGCAAATTGACAGAAATGTCAATACAACCAATGTGTGTATTGCCAATTGTAAGTTTTGCAACTTCTTCCGTCGACCAGGTCACGAGGATAGCTATATTACAGATATAGAAACATACAAACAAAAGATTGAAGAGACTTTTAAATATGGTGGAGATCAACTGTTATTACAAGGAGGTCACCATCCTGATTTAGGTTTGGAATTCTACGCAAACCTGTTTCGTCAGCTTAAGGAACTCTACCCTACCCTTAAACTACATTCATTAGGTCCCCCCGAAATAGCACACGTTGCTAAATTGGAGGGTATGTCACATATTGATGTGCTGACAAAATTAAAAGAAGCTGGTCTAGATTCACTGCCAGGTGCTGGTGCCGAAATATTAAATGATCGTGTAAGACGTCTTATCTCAAAAGGCAAATGTGGAGGTCAAGAATGGTTAGATGTGATGCGTGCTGCGCACAAAATCAATTTGCCGACATCGGCTACAATGATGTTTGGACATATCGAAACAATCGAAGAACGCTTCGAGCATTTGGTGTGGATTCGTGAAGTGCAGTCTGAAAAACCAGCGAATCATTATGGTTTTGTTGCCTTTATTCCGTGGCCTTTTCAAGATGATGGTACATTGCTAAAACGCTTACGCGGAATCTCAAACAATGTTACGGGAGATGAATATATACGTATGATTGCCTTGAGTCGCATCATGCTTCCTAATATCAAAAATATTCAAGCTTCATGGCTGACTGTAGGAAAAGCCGTAGCACAATTGTGCTTGCATAGTGGAGCAAATGATTTTGGGTCTATTATGATAGAGGAAAACGTAGTCTCTGCCGCAGGTGCGCCTCACCGATTCACTTCAAAATCCATTCAGGACGCAATTACTGAAGCAGGATTTGAGCCGCAACTTCGCACGCAGACTTATAAATTTAGAGAGTTGCCAGAATCTATGGTCGAACAAGTAATTAATTACTAAGTGAAAGATATACTATTAAATATCGAAGCATTAATTTTTGCATCTGAAGAAGGTCTCTCCGCAACTGAGATAAAGCATATCCTACAAGATGGTTTGATGATTACCATCAATAAAGATGAAGTTCTATCATTTATAGACCAGATCAAACTAAAATACGAAGCAGAGGATCAAGTATTCTCTCTTAAGACATTTAATAACAAATATCATTTCTTGACAAAAGAAAGTTATCACGATGTAATAAATCAAATGCAGGCACATCGTGATCGCAAGAAATTGAGTCAGTCGGGATTGGAAACCCTTGCAATTATTGCTTACCGACAACCTATCACAAAATTAGAAGTTGAGCAAATACGCGGCGTAAATTGTGATTATTCTATACAACGCTTATTAGAAAAAGATCTGATTAAAATTATTGGTAAAGCTGAGAGTATAGGTAAGCCTCTTTTGTATGCGACAAGTGATACATTTATGAATCACTTTGGTATTAATTCGGTAAAGGACTTACCACAATTGAAAGATATCATCAATGAAGAAAATAGCATTGGTGAAATCATAGAATAATTTTTCATTAATTAACATTTTTTTTAAAATTAAAGGGTTGATTATCAATAACATATTTTTTAAAAAAAATTTTTAGTTTAGGTTTTCTTGTATAATTTTACGATATAATAATCAATAGAAAGTAAGTATTGCTATGATGAACGAAACTATCGAAAAGTTGGAACTTGATGAGAATTTAATCAATTTCAACGGTCCTGAAGATGATGAAGATGATTTCGATGATGATGATTTTAACATCGACATTGATACTATCGGAGGATTCGATGACCTTGATGACGACGATGAAGATTTCTAGGAATAGAAAACGAGTAATAGTCTAAGCCAAAAAATAAGGGCAATTTTTAAATATTTAAAAATTGCCCTTATTTAATTATTTTTTGTGCAGTTGCTCGTACAAATCGATTACTTTCTTTTGCAAGTCAATAACCTCCGCCTCACGAGTTTGCAATCTTTGGTTCAATTCATTGATCTCTTCAAATTTCTCTTTCTCTTCATTGGCATCTGAAGTAGACAACAATTGAACTAATGATAAATTGAATAATTTAGCAATTTGATTTAATCTCGAAAGATTTACATCAGTAATGCCAGTTTCAATTTTTGAAAACGCTGGAATAGAAATATCCAATCGCTTTGCTACATCTTCTTGACTCCATCCCTTTTGGTGTCTTAATAATCTAATTTTTTTCCCTAAAGTATTCATTTGGTAAATGTTTTTATTATTTAACGTGCAAGTTAAAAAAAAATTATTAAATTAAAAACTAACTATTTAAAATTTTTGACTTTTTTAGCCAAAAATTTATCCGCAAAACTTAATACATTAACTCCAATGTTACTATCCGAACTCATAACCAACAAATTAACTCCCTGACTTTCAAATTGTTCCAAGTGAAAATTTAACTCATCAAAATCAGTTATTACAATCATATTAGTGTGATCAAATGTTGAAAATATTTTATCAACAACATTTCCTAAAACTATATTTTTTTCTTTTATACTATTTTTATTTAAAAAAACCACAGCATAATCTGATTCAATCATACTGTGACGATACATTTCTAACTTATCGTCTTTCAATATATCATAAGGAGTTAATTCTATTAGTGTCAACAATTTTTTATTCGAAAACTGTTCTTTTACTGCATGAATACTTGTATAAAGCTTAGATGGTGTATGTGCAAAATCTTGATAAACAACGGATCCATCCTCACTTTTAACAAATTCTAGATAACGGATTGAACTTTTAAAATCGCTAATACTTTCATAAAACTCTCCACGCTTTATCCCCAACCATTCACACACAGTATATGCACCTGCAATGTTTGAAAGGTTTTGCTTTCCTATAATCTGTAAAGGAATTTGCTCATCTCCTATATTTATATAAGTAATTCCTTTATTAATAGTATAATTTGGCATTTTGTATCCATGCCTATTTATTTTACAATCTTTAGTATCTCCGACAACTTTCAGTACATTCGTATCTTCTTTATTATATACTAAGGTACCTTTTGCAACTATAGTGTCAATGAAATCTTCAAACTGCTGAAGATATACCTCTTCACTTACTTCTGTTTTATTCGCATCCCAATGTACATTACTTATTAATGCAATATTAGGATAATAGTAATGAAATTTTGAATGATCATCGATTGATGAAGCATAATATTCATCACCTTCAATCAATATAATTGGTGCTGAAGAGGTCAATTTAATTAATGAATTAAACCCTTCTAGTTGTGCGCCAACCACATAATCGAAATCTTTACCAAGTTTTTTAAGTACATGCATAATCATACTTACTATAGTAGTTTTACCAAATGTACCTGCTATTACGACTCGTATCTTGTTCTTAGATTGTTCGTAAATAAACTCTGGAAAAGAATAAATCTTAATTCCAAGCTCTTGAGCTTTTATTAATTCTGGATTATCCGCGTCTGCATGCTTCCCCAGAATTATAGCATCTAAATCTTCTGTAATTACATCAGCATTCCAGCCTATTTCAGTAGGATAGAGTCCAGCTTCACGAAGATTTGATTTAGAAGGTTCTACAATCTGATCATCAGATCCTGTAACCTGATGACCTAATCTAGCTAAACTAATGGCTAGATTATGCATCACACTACCTCCTATAGCTATAAAGTGAATGCGCATAGCTTATATTTTAATAAATTTTGCTGCACACCATTTATCTAAAACTTTATGACTAACAAAAGTAAAAGAAAGTTCCTCGCAACATTTTCTTAGAATCGGCAGATCCTCTTCTTCATAAAAACCGCTGATATACAACTCGCCCTTTGAATCTAAATTATCAGCATATGTAGACATCTGATCTAACAAAATATTTCTATTTATATTAGCTAATATGGTGTCAAACTTATTTCCTACAATAACTTCTTTTGATCCTAATTGAGATTCAATGTTAGTGATACCATTAAGTTCGGAATTTTCTTTGACACTATCAACACAAATATTATCATAATCTACTGCTAATATGTGTTTTGCACCTTTTTTTGCTGCCAAAATAGCCAAAATTCCCGTCCCACATCCCATATCAAGCACTTTCTTATTTTGAAAATTATTTTCCAAAATATAGGATAACATCATAGATGTCGTCTGGTGATGTCCAGTTCCAAACGACATCTTAGGATCTATAACGATTTCATAAGTATACTCCGG
Organism: Sphingobacterium bovisgrunnientis; assembly: GCF_009829085.1. Lineage (GTDB taxonomy): Bacteria > Bacteroidota > Bacteroidia > Sphingobacteriales > Sphingobacteriaceae > Sphingobacterium > Sphingobacterium bovisgrunnientis. The sequence continues at coordinate 24,702 of NZ_WUQY01000006.1, read as the reverse complement.
CTTAGCATCATGAAAAGTTGCACGCACATAACAAGCATCATCCACCACAATTGGATTAAAGTTTGATTCCCAAAGTGCATTCCAGTTTTCCTCTTTCACATCATTGATTTGATAATCTACATTGAATTCACCGGTTTGAGCCAGCAATAATGTTTCAAGAGCTTGGATATCCAAATTTGCGCTAGGAATATATCCCGCAAATCCTTCATCGGTATCCTCAAATGTATCAAATCCAATTTCCGCCAATTCAGCTATTAACAAATCCTTCTGCCAATCTTGAATATCCGTACTCACAAAGTTAACCGCAGTATATTTCATTCTTATGATTATGCATTAAATACTTTAACAATATCTAAGAAGTCACGTGACTTCAAAGAAGCACCGCCGATCAAACCACCATCAATATCTTTTTGTGAGAATAATGTTGGTGCATTTGATGGATTACAACTACCGCCATAAAGAATAGTTGTGTTTTCAGCAGTTTCTGCATCGTAGTGGTTTGCTACAGTCTCACGAATAAATGCATGCACTTCTTGCGCTTGCTCTGGACTAGCCGTCAAACCTGTTCCAATCGCCCATACTGGCTCATATGCTAATACGACTTTCGCGAATTCATCTTTACTAAGGTGAAATACACCATCCACCAATTGCGTTTTGATTACATCAAAAAATTTACCTGATTCGCGCTCTTCTTTTGTTTCACCAATACAGAAAATCGGTTTCAAGTTATGTTTCAACGCAGCATTAGTTTTTTCAGCCAACAAAGAATCTGTTTCACCGAAATATGCTCTACGCTCCGAATGACCTAAAATCACATATTCTACACCTACAGATTTCACCTGAGAAGCAGATACTTCACCTGTGTACGCACCTGATTCAGCTTGATGAATATTTTGAGAACCTATATTTACGTTTTTTACATTCTCCGACAATTTAGCTACAGTTGATAAATGAATAAAAGGTGAACATACAATAACCTCTTGGTTACCTACAACTTCGTCTTTTACCATATTTACAATTTCAGAAAAAAGACTTACACCTTCTTCAAAATTCAAATTCATTTTCCAGTTTCCTGCAACAATTTTTTTACGCATAGTTTTATATATTAAGGTTGATTAATAATTTCTTAATCTCAATGTTTGTTTGTAAATATACTCTAATATTTCCTTATCCATTTTTGTAAAGTCTTCCCGCTTTACTTCTGCCTTACGAGAAAGCATTTCTAAAAATTTTGTTAAAATATAACTTTCAGACTTTCCATCAGAAAGCCATGAAAAATCCGGCACAAATTTGGGAATAAAATTCGAGATTGCGACCTGAACCCCTACTCCAATTACTGTACCTGTATTTATTTTGGAAGATATTGCCAACATGCTGTGATCGCCTATGAAAACACCACATTTTAATAACCCCGTATTACGGAAATTATTGTCCTTATACGAATATACTTTTACGGTATTCCAATCATTTTTCAAATTAGAATTCGTTGTACCAGCCCCCAAATTACACCCCTCACCTACCACTGCACACCCTAAATAACCATAATGTCCTTTGGCTGAATTACCCCAAATAACTGCATTATTCAACTCACCACACACAACGGAATTATCTCCTATAGTCACATTAGGATATATAACCGTACCCGATTTTAGTCGCGCGTTTTTTCCGATCACAGCTGGACCATGTATCACACAATCGGATTCTATAATCGCTCCATCCAAAATTAAAATAGCTCCTGAGGATGTATTTAATGTACATGCAGAAAGCTTTGCCGAAGATGTAATTTTATACTTATCTCCTATAATTGTAATGCCAATGTTCGAATGATATAGTGACTCTATTTCGATAAAAGAATAATCAAATGCTATCTGCGCCGCATTATATGTAAAAATATCTTCAAGAAATTTTAAGGATTGATATTCCTGTATAAACTCCACTAAAGTAAATTCTTCTGAATTCAAATCTTCTATTATATCAGATTTAATCTTTGATTTGGTTCTAAAAGCGATCCATTCACCATCCGGATCAACTAATCGTTGATTTAATCGTAGATTTTTTAGTGCTTCAAGAAGAATTTCATTTGGAAGTATATTCGCTTTAATTACTAATACTTCCTCGGTTGGGATATTTAGCGGAAATTTGATTGAAAGAAAATCCTCTGTCAGATATGAAACATTCGGTATTCGCAAAATCTCAGACCACTTTTTATCTAAAGTAAAAGCTCCAACCCGAAGATTTCCAATTGGACGAGTAGCTACAAGTGGCAATAATTCTTCTCTAGCTTCAAATCGATCAAATAAGACAAGGGAAATACTCATTCGCTAAAAATACAAAAATCCCGATAAATACATATCGGGATTTTCTATATATAATCGTTAAATTATAATTATTTCTTGTTGTAACGTGTACGGAATTTATCGATACGACCTGCTGTATCAACCAATTTCATTTTACCTGTATAGAAAGGGTGTGAAGTATGAGAGATCTCTAATTTCACTACTGGATATTCGTTACCATCTTCCCAAGTAATTGTCTCTTTTGTGTCTACACAAGATTTAGTTAAGAAAGCATAGTCATTTGACATATCTTTGAATACAACTAATCTGTAGTTTGATGGATGTAAATCTTTTTTCATTTTATCTTATGATTACTATATATGCTAACATTTGAGGTGCAAAGATAACTTATTTTAAAATTAATTCCAAAATAATATTTATCAACACACTAATTATTTTTCCACGAAATTCGATGGATTTGAATAAAGCACAAAGCTACATTATTTTCGTATATAATACATATAAAAATCACTTTTATCTACTCTTTTTCTTACTTTTGCTCATTATTTGAAAATAGATAAAACATGAGTATTTCACTATCCGAACAGGAACTACAACGTAGACAAAACCTACAAGGTATCATCGACCTAGGAATAAACCCTTATCCTGCTGATGAATACAAGGTAAATGTCACAGCGGCAGATATACTAGAAAACTACGAAAGAGATAAAATCAATTATAAGAGTATTCGTATTGCGGGTCGTATCATGAGCCGTAGAATCATGGGTAATGCATCTTTCATTGAGCTACAAGATTCTACAGGTCGTATCCAAGTTTACGTCAAACGCGATGACTTGTGTCCTGGTGAGGATAAGACGTTCTACAATACGGTATTTAAAAAGTTATTGGACATTGGTGATATTGTTGGAATAGAAGGATATGTGTTCACGACTCAAACAGGTGAAACATCAATTCATACCGAAAAACTAACTGTACTTACGAAATCATTGCGTCCACTTCCAATTGTAAAAGAAGCTGACGGAAAGACTTTTGATGCTTTTACCGATCCAGAGCAACGTTATAGAATGCGCTATGTGGATTTGATTGTAAACGCACAAAACAGAGATATCTTTGTAAAACGTACAAAACTATTCAATGCTATGCGTCAATTCTTTAATGACGCAGGTTATATGGAAGTAGAAACGCCAGTATTGCAAGCAATCCCTGGAGGTGCAGCTGCACGCCCATTCATCACACACCACAATGCGTTGGATATTCCTTTGTATTTACGTATTGCGAATGAATTATACTTAAAACGTCTAATCGTTGGTGGTTTTGAAGGTGTTTATGAATTCTCTAAAAATTTCCGCAATGAAGGTATGGATCGTACACACAATCCGGAATTCACAGCAATGGAAATTTACGTAGCCTACAAAGACTACAATTGGATGATGGATTTTACAGAGCGTCTATTGGAGCACTGCGCGATTGCTGTTAATGGCATAAGTAAAGCTACGTTTGGTGAACACCAAATTGATTTCAAAGCTCCATATCCAAGAGTTACAATGGCTGATGCTATCAAACAATTCACTGGTTTTGATATTGCTGGAAAATCAGAATCCGAACTACGTGAAGCTGCAAAAGGCATGGGCATTGATGTAAATGATACCATGGGTAAAGGCAAATTGATCGACGAAATCTTTGGTGAAAAATGTGAAGGAAACTTCATTCAACCCACGTTCATTACTGACTACCCAATTGAAATGTCTCCATTAACCAAAAAGCACAGAGACAATCCTGAATTGACTGAACGTTTTGAATTGATGGTTTGTGGTAAAGAAATTGCAAATGCATATTCAGAATTAAACGACCCTATCGATCAACGCGAAAGATTTGAAGAGCAAATGAAGCTTTCTGAAAAAGGTGACGATGAAGCGATGTTTATTGATCAAGATTTCTTGAGAGCTTTGGAATACGGTATGCCTCCTACATCGGGCCTGGGCATCGGTATGGATAGATTAATTATGTTCTTAACGAATAATGCATCTATTCAAGAAGTATTATTCTTCCCACAAATGCGTCCAGAGAAAACAGAACCTGTTGTAGAGCTATCTGAAGATGAAAAAATAGTTATAGGCATTTTATCCGAAGAGAAACAAACTTTAGCAGAAGCTAAGGATAAATCTGGCCTGTCTGGTAAAAAATGGGACACAGCTACGAAAAGCTTACGTCAAAAAGATTTAATCAATATTGTGGTGGAAGGTGATAATAAGTTTATCACTATCAAATAAACAAAATGGGTTGGTTTTAATAAACCAACCCATTTTTCTTTAATATAACTCTTCGAGTTCTTTATCTAAACTTTCGATATCCATTAATTTTGGACTCCTCTGCCACGTCATATACGCATGCACCATTTGTCCATTGGAAGAAATCGGTTCTACAGATTTTTGATATAAAATATCGCCTTCAAAATCCAACTTTCTAACCTGCTTAACGCCTTCCCAATTTGGATTTAATGCTGTTTCAATATTATAAATTACATGTGATAAGACATTATCAGTTTTGTATTTACCTGTAAAAGCGATATATTCTTTTGATCGAGCAGCAATTCTATCATCTGTAGCAGAGAATCGATCTTCAGAATCATATTTTAAAGGATTTTTGACTGATATCTGTACAGACATATAGCCATCTGGACTAAATATCAAAATCCCTTTTGGATTCTTTCCTAAAGGAAATAGATATTCCTCACCACCCACCGGAACTTCGATATAAGATAATAACTTCCACGTCCCAATAATTTCATTTTTCAATGATCCCATACTGTATGATTTTTATACTAGAACGCATTTTTGAACTAAATAGTTTGTCACATTTTTAACATAAATCCGACAAAGCGTTTTACGCATGTTTTAGCAAGAAAATGTAAGTTTGTAAAAAAATTATTAACAATGTCTCAACTCGAAATTTGTCCTTGCGGCAGTGAAAATACATATAACGATTGTTGCAACATCATTCACCAAGATTTACAAAAAGCAACCACCGCAGAAGAGCTAATGCGCGCAAGATATACTGCTTATGTCACATACAATATAGACTTCATCTACAATACTTATCATACTAGCACAAGAGGATATCAAAACAAAAAGGAAATAGAAAATTGGGCAAAGGAATGTAAGTGGATGTTTTTGGAAATCGTAAAATCGAAATTAAATACTGTGGAATTCAAAGCTCACTATGTAGATGGTACAATGAATACAAATGTACATCATGAAAAATCAACATTCAAACAAGTTCAGGATAAGTGGTATTATGTAGATGGTGTTATATTAAGCTGAATCAGCTTAACTTAAATTTAATATTAAAAACACACTACACTAATAATCAGGTTCTATATTTGAATAACAAAAATTAAGAATATGATTAAAGATTTAGAAATCACAAATTTGGAAAACTTCATAGATGCTACAGAGTGGCTTCATGATGGAGACGATCTTGTTCAGATCGAGGATTAACCAACAAAACCTCAAACATATACTGTTTGAGTCTACCTTGAAAAATAGTGTATCAATATTATATAAGAAAAGCTAATCGATTTCTCGATTAGCTTTAGTTTTAATATATAGGATTTATTAATTACTGAAATAAGCTCTTACGTTCTTTCCTTCCACCCAATTCATATACGCTCTATTCACAGTTTTATTACCGCCTGGCGTAGGGTAATCTCCAGAGAAATACCAATCACCTTTATGGTTCGGACAAGCTTTATGTAAATTATCCAAAGTTTGGAAGATAATTTCCAATTCTGCATTCAAATTATGAGGTTTAACAATACGAGCAATTTCTTGTGAAATTTCCTCGTCAGTAAAAGGCTCATAAATTGCTTTTACATAATTTTCAACTTCATCCTTCGGCATTGCTATTGATGCAAGACATTTTTGGTACACTTCATCAATAATATGAGATAATCCGTTCTTTTTTAACAAATTTATTGCTGCCTCAAAAGCTACAAATTCTCCCATACGAGACATATCAATACCATAACAATCGGGATATCTGATCTGTGGAGCAGATGAAACGATGATTATTTTCTTTGGATGAAGACGATCAAGAATAGTCAAAATTGATTGTTTCAATGTTGTACCACGTACGATAGAATCATCAATTGCTACAATCGTATCTTGGTGATCGCGAACGATTCCATATGTCGTATCGTACACATGTTGCACCATATCTTGACGATCAGCATCTTGCGTAATGAATGTACGCAATTTTGCGTCTTTGATGTTTAACTTCTCGAAGCGAGGATGTAAACTCAAAATATCATTTAACTCCTCATCCGAAATTTTCTCATCACGATTTAACAAAACTTCCTTTTGATAATCACGAACATAGGTATTCATTCCTTCCATCATACCGTAATATGAAACCTCCGCAGTATTAGGAATAAATGAAAAAACCGTATTTTTAATATCGTTATTTAAAGTCTTTAGCACTTGAGGACACAAAAGTTTACCCAACTGCTTACGTTCTTTGTAAATATCTGCGTCCGATCCACGTGAAAAATAGATGCGTTCGAAAGAACAAGATTTTTGTTCCAAAGGCTGTCTAAACATTTCTTCGGTAACAGTACCATCTTTTTTGGCTATCAGGGCATGACCAGGTTTAATCTCCTTAACCGCGTGCAATGGAATATTAAATGCAGTTTGAATAACAGGACGCTCAGAAGCAACGACTAACACCTCATCATCTTGGTAATAAAATGCTGGACGAATACCTGATGGATCGCGCATTACAAAAGCATCTCCATGCCCCATAATTCCAGCAATCGTATACCCTCCATCCCAAGTTTTAGCTGAACGCGTTAAGATTTTTGCTACATCTAAGTTTTTACCAATTTGAGCTGAAATTTCAATATTTGAATACCCTTCTTTTTTGAATTGATCAAAAAGTTCCTGGTTTTCATCATCTAAGAAATGACCGATTTTCTCCAAAACAGTGACAGTATCAGCCTGTTCTTTAGGATGTTGACCTAAATCATACAATTGCTGCAATAACTCATCAACATTAGTCATGTTGAAATTACCAGCAACTACAAGATTTCTCGTCATCCAGTTGTTTTGTCTCAAGAAAGGATGGCAGCTTTCAATACTATTTTTACCATGTGTACCGTAGCGCAAATGCCCTAATAATACTTCACCAGTAAAGCTAACATTGTCCTTTAACCATTGTGTGTCTTTTGATTCAGCTGGATAAGCTTTCTGAACCGCAGCAAATTTCTTTTGAACATATTCAAAGATGTCCGCTACAGCTGTAGACCCCATTGCGCGATAGCGACTAATGTATCTATTTCCAGGCTTTACATCAAATTTGATTGTAGCGATACCCGCACCATCTTGACCACGGTTATGCTGTTTCTCCATAAGAAGATACAACTTGTTTATCCCGTAGTAAGGCGTACCATATTTTTCTTGATAATATGAGAGGGGTTTTAGTAATCTGATCAGTGCGATACCACACTCGTGTTTTATAGCGTCACTCATAGTTTGAATTGATGACGCAAAGGTACAAAAATTACAAGCCACAACTACTAATGGAATTATTTTTATCGCAAAAAAATTACTCGGCCATTACCAAAGGCCGAGTAATACACAATTTAGATAATATTAAGGAGGGATTCTTTATTTTGTATTAATCACTTAATTAAAAATTTCTACTTATAATTTTTCACCATGTTGCGAAAGATCAAGACCTTCTTCTTCCTCTTCTTCTTTCACTCGGATCGGCGTAATCGTATCAACAACTTTCAATAACACAAATGCTACAACTAGAGTAAACACAATTGCTCCGACTAAACCAATTAAGTGCGCGGTAAAAAGACCTGTCTCTCCATAGAATAAACCATTAGTTTCAACAACACTGTTAATAGAACTATGTGCAAATACACCAGTTAACAACATACCAACCATACCACCAACACCGTGGCTAGGGAATACATCTAAAGTATCATCCAAGTTTGATTTAGTTCTCCAAGCGATACACAATCTACTTACAATAGCAGCTACAGCACCAATTATTAATGAGTGCGGAACAGTTACGAAACCTGCTGCCGGCGTAATAGCTACAAGACCTACGACCACACCTATACATACCCCCATTGCAGAAGGCTTGATACCTTTCGCTGCATCAAAGAAGATATATGTTAAAGCTGCAGCTCCAGATGCTGTGGATGTAGTTGCTAAAGCTGTAGCTGCTAGTTGAGAAGCACCAAAAGCTGATCCAGCATTAAAACCGTACCATCCAAACCATAGTAAACCTGTACCTAATAATACATATGTAATACGTGCAGGAGTATGTTCTTTAAATTGTTTACCATTTTTCATATAAATAGCAGCAGCCAATGCAGTCAAACCAGCAGACATATGTACTACTGTACCACCAGCAAAATCTAACACACCTAACTTAAACAACAACCCATCTGGATGCCATGTAGAATGCGCAAGAGGAGCATATATGAATACGAAGAACAGACAAATAAACAATACGTAAGAAGTAAATTTAATACGTTCTGCTACTGCACCAGTAATAAGAGCTGGAGTAATAATTGCGAATTTCAATTGGTACATAGCGAACAACGTAAAAGGAATCGTCGGCGCACCTGGCCAAGGAGGTCCATCTACCACACCATTAAACATGAAGAATGTGGAAGGATTTCCGATTACTCCACCAAGAGATTCTCCAAACACTAGTGAGAAGCCAAAGACTACCCAAAGAACTGCTACTACAGCCATACAGATAAAACTCTGCAACATGGTAGAGATTACATTCTTTTTCTTTACCATACCACCATAGAAATAAGCTAAACCTGGAGTCATGATCAAAACTAGCCCTGTGGATGCCAACATCCATGCTACATCAGCACCATTATACTCGTAAGTTTTGCTTACATCGGGCACACCGGGAAAGAATAAACACAAAATCACTAAAATTGCAATCACAATTAGTGGAACGAAGGATTTTTTTTGATTAGTTTGCATATTATTTTTGGTTAATTTTCAATTCTAAACCAAAGTAAGTGCAAAATTTTTATAAAAACAAGACATAAATTACTTTTTTATCATTTTTTTGTTAATAAAAATACTAAAAATGTTTTCAAATTATGTGAAAAACAAAAAATCACTCATAAATCCAAAATTTATAGAATTATTTACACAAAAAATCAATTTTCATTAATTTCATAAAACTCATCATCAAAAAAAGTATCTTTAGGTATGCACGAGCTATTTAATATCTTCAAAATAGACGAATCATTAGTGGAATCCATCGCGAATAACCCAAATGATCCGCATCAACACGATCATGAGGAGTTAATTATAGTGTTAAAGGGAAAATTAACACATTTCATAGATTATAAAACACAAAACATAGTTGCGCCGTGCATCTCATTCGTAACCAAAGGTAAGGTTCATCGCCTATCTCCTGAATTAAACGATAAGCAATTTGATGGATGGTCCATACGATTCAAAAGTGAATTTATTCCAGAAATTACTTTTCAACTCTATAATTATTACCACGACAAAGCTAATTTTACGCTTTCAGATCACAAAAATGCGATCCGACTTGATACGATTTGCAAACTCATATACGAAGAGTACAGCAGTGAGACACCTGAATTGTCCATCATTAGAGAATTATTATCTGCCCTATTCACAATCGTCGAGAGTGAACGTAAAAAAGCATATAATGACAATCAAAATATTACAAATAACCAGAATATCACATTTCGTAACTTTTTGCAGATATTGGAAGAAAATTTCAGAAGGCCTGAAGGAGTTAACTTCTATGCAGAAAAACTTTTTATGAGCAGCAAATCCTTAAATACAATAACACAACATATATTACATCTTCCTGTATCAGAAATTATTGAGACCCGAAAATTAATTGAAGCTAAAAAACTCTTATTCACCACAGATAAAAGCGTTGCAGAAATTGGTTTTGAACTAGGATATCACGACAAAGCCTATTTCACAAGTGTATTTAAAAAGAAATCTGGACAAACGCCAACCGAATTTAGAGAAGATATGAAAAATCTTCTTTCCTAAAATCACAACATTTTTTCCAAAAACTCATACCTACCCCTATCCAATATTTCTGACCTTTGTATAGTAATTGAGAATGATACTATGCAAGAAGAAATGAATAGAAAACAATTTTTAGCCGCAGCCGCTGCACTCCCTTTATCTGGAGCTGCTTATAAACTCAGTAAATTACACACCTTTTCTACACAGTTAGAAAATACAAGTAAAATGCCCGTTCTTTTCTTAGGTCACGGAAGCCCTATGAATGCCATTGAAGAAAACGAATTTGTACAAGGCTTTCGCGATATCAGTAAAAAGATTGAAAAGCCGAAAGCTATACTAGTTGTTTCAGCACATTGGGAAACAAGGGGAACTTTTGTTACGGCTATGGATATGCCGCAAACCATCCATGATTTTGGTGGATTTCCAAAAGAATTATTCGAAGTGCAATACCCCGCTCCTGGTAGCCCTGAATTAGCGAAATTGACAAAGGAAATAGTTACAAGTACAGACGTACATTTAGACGATAAATGGGGGCTCGATCATGGCTCATGGTCCGTCATCAAGCACCTTTACCCTGATGCAAATATTCCAGTGATACAAATGAGCATTGACTACACACAACCGCCAGCGTATCATTACAAGTTAGCAAAAGAACTTGCTGCTTTGCGCAATAAAGGTGTTTTGATTGTTGGAAGTGGAAATAATGTCCATAACTTGAGAATGGTGTCTTGGCAACATTTAAACAGTACAGGATATGCTTACGATTGGGCAAAATACGCGGACGAAACTATGAAAACCTACATTCGTGATGGCAATCACCTTCCTCTGATTGAATACCACAAGCAAGGCAAGGAATTTGAATTGGCCATCCCGACTCCTGAGCATTATATCCCTATGCTATACGCTTTGGGTCTCCAAGAGAAAAATGAAAACATAGACATTTTCAACGATCAAGCCGTTGCAGGGTCGCTTACGATGACCTCTTTCAAAATTGGCTAAAAAATATTCGAATCTATCTATCTAAACAGAAACGGGAGTTTAATTCATTTTTAACTCCTATTTTTATTCACAATGCCGCTATCATATTTTGTATATTTAAGCTATAAATTGTGCATATATGAGAACCTTTTATATTATATCGGCATGTTTCCTTTTCGCTTGCCAACAACCTACAAAATCCGCTGACTCAAAAAATATTTCGAATTATTCAGACAATAAATCTCTACAAACAAATTTTCAAAAAGATGAATTCGACACAATAGCAGCAAAAGATTGGCTTGAAAAAGCCATTATTGAACATTTCGATGGTACTAATTCAGATATGAAAGAGATTACAACTCCCGAATATTATGAATTTAAAATGGATGCTATGAATGTAGATTTGGACACGGAAGAAAGCCTTACAAAAGATGAATTTAAAAAAAAGTGGCAGAAAATTTATAAACCCAATGTACATCCTTTGCATATCGGATTTCTAATTTCAGGACAAGACTGGGGAAATATTAGCGTACAGGAATCTATTGTTAAGAATGTAGATAAGACTAATAAAACAATCATTTTTCGCACCGTAATTCGTGATGATGAATTTAGAATTAGTTACAATAGAGATATTGTAATTATTCAAAATGAGCAACAATATCTAATCGCAGATGTGTGGGAATACGATTAAAAAAAGTTAACTTTATTAGAACTAAGCATTTAAGCCATGAAAGATAATTTTTCTGTTTCACCCGAGCAATATGCCAAATATAGACCAGACTATCCGCAAGCTATATTTGATTTTATTTATCCGTTGTTGAATGAAAAAGCAAACGCATGGGATTGCGGAACCGGCAACGGACAAGTAGCACTAGAATTATCTAAAGATTTTCAACACGTAGAAGCAACAGACATAAGTGAACAACAATTGAATCATGCTTTTCAAAGTGATAACATTCATTATTCTATTCAGCCTGCTGAAAAAACAAACTTTGAAGACAATACATTTGATTTAATTACTGTCGCGCAAGCAGTACATTGGTTTGACATTGAAAAATTCAATTCTGAAGTTAAGCGTGTTGGCAAGCCGAATAGTATTATTGCCTTAATAGGTTATGAACTCAACACTATAACTCCTGAAATTGACCAAATTATTCGCCACTTTTACTCCATTATCATTGGAGAATATTGGGATCCAGAACGCAGGCATATCCAAAATCGCTATCAACAAATACCTTTTCCTTTCAGAGAATTGGAAACTCCAGAAATCAATAATATTAAACTATGGCGTTTTGATCATTTGATTGGCTACCTAAATACCTGGTCGGCAGTTCATCACTTCAGTGATAAAAACAATTATAACCCTATCTCGGAAATCGAAAACGACTTACGTAAGGCATGGGGAAATCAAGAAGTGCGCCGTGTAATCTTTCCAATTATTTTTCGGGCGGGACGTATTAAATAGCTTTAGCTTGATAATTTCATGTTTTTTCACTATTTTTGTAGTCCATAATCATATTGGGGTCGACCGGAATTGACAGGATAGCGATGGTTATGTAAGCATGTAGTGCGTTGTTAGTAGAGCACTTTAATCTGAACTTTCACACTTATAACTGGCGAAGAAAACTACGCCTTAGCTGCTTAAGTTAGACTTAACATAGCTATTTGTCCCGTTAGATCCTGTTCTTTGGTTTAACATTAGGGGCATCGAACAATAGAACTGGTCACTGCGATTTTGCTAAGTAGTGATAAGACTCAGCAAATACGGAGAACGGTATAGGTAAGCGACTCACCTTCCCTCTTTCGACAATCAAAGAGAAGCTAAACATGTAGAAAGCGTAAATCATACTATGTTTGGACGAGGGTTCGAATCCCTCCGACTCCACAAATAAAAAAGCTCAATTATTAATTGAGCTTTTTTATTAGACAAAGGTACATATCCGAGTATGTGAACTCTTAAATCAACCTATTTTTCGTATATTTAATCTAATGAAATGGATTAAAATTCCTTCTAGTGCACTACAAATAAAAGCACCAATACAATTACTTAAACTTGAGGGACGAAAGTTTTGTTTGATTTATCATGAAGGCAACTGGCATGCTACATCATACACTTGTCCACATGCTGGAGCCAATTTAGCAAATGGGTGGTGTGAAGAAGGGAAGCTTTTCTGTCCATTTCATCGGCACAGTTTTGATTTAGTAGATGGTAAAGGTGCGGTAGGCCAAAATAATAATATCAAAATTTACCGCATCGAAGAACGGGAAGATGGTATGTACATTAAATTACCGCAGTCATTCTTCAAAAGAATATTCGACGTTTTGTCTAAAAAATTTAATTAATTACCTTCAATAATAACTTTTTAATGAAATTTATATCACCTAAAAATCATTATTGAGGTAATACGCTTATATTTGCAGACATGAATGTGCAAAACAAAAATCCCTATCAATTATTTACGAAAACGATCTTGAACAGTTGGAAAGCACAAAATGTGGAATACATTAAAGTCGAAGAACTTTCGACGTTTGACACCACAACCCTTTTTGAGCTCATTCCTGATTCTGAATTATTGGATTCAGCAAATGAAACATTATACCCTATTGATTCGGAAGATCTCGAAGATATGCTAATACCTAGCAAAAATACACGCTTTTTGGTTCATGAAATTTATCTTGCGGAAGAAGATGAATAATAAAAGCTATTTTTTCTCACGAAATCCTCTAGGCTGATCACCGCCCTCAAATACTTTCATTGAATGTAATACCTCAACCGCAGCCGCGGAATCTTTAACTTTTACACTACTTCTCTCCATCATTTCTTTTTCAAAAGGCGTCAACACTTGTGCTCTTAACTCATCTTTCTTCCAACCCGTATAATGGAAAGTGCTGTAAATTATTTGTGCTAACGCAAGAGCGTCTAACAGTGCTTGATTCGCGCCTTGTCCTTTAAAAGGACTCATAGGGTGTGCTGCATCTCCTATCACAGTAACGTTTGCACCATTTTCCTCTAATTCAGAATCCAATATTTCACGATCATACACTGGATAGCCTGATATATAACTAGCATCTGTAGCCGCAATAATTTGAGGAATAGGCGAATGCCATTGCAAACGTTTTAATGCCACTTCTTTTAATGCAAAAGCTCCTTTTGCACTCAATTCTTTAGCTTCGCTTTCTGCCATAGGACAACTCAATTGCCACATCACGGCATTAGACGAATACGGCATGACATAGATACGATCTTTACCGTTAGCGGTTTGAAACACTGTACTACCATCCAACAAGTCAGAGTCTATATTACATAAATCATTCAGAAAACAAATACCTAATATTACAATACATTGCAAATAACGCAATGGCTTGACATCATCTGTCAATAACATGCTCCGTACACTACTTCTAATTCCATCTGCTCCAACTAACAAATCAGTTTTAATATACTTTTCTTCACCATCTACCAGAAAACGAAGCATTAGACTCCCATCTCCCCCTTCTTCAAAATCCATAAACTGATGTCCCCACTCTAAACCTGTAGAATCTGACAACAATGTCAATAAACTTTGTCTAAGCGCTTGACGGGCTACATGCATATTAGATCTCTTTGGATTATTAACAGATTCACATTTCGTCCATTTTCGGGTTCCCCACTCTCCGATCACCTTTCCTTCAGTGGTATGCACAAGGTGTCGTGTTGAAATAATCCCCTCAGCTAACGCTGTAATACCCAATTTCTTGAGAGCACGATTTGCTTGCTGTAAAGTCAAACCATAACCTTGAGAACGAGTATTGAAATCACAATCACGTTCGTATAGTGTGTATGGAATACCGCGATGAAGACATGCTACTGCAAGAGCCACCCCACCAATACCCGCGCCAATAATGCCGACATGTGGAAACTTATCTCTATTGGGAATAAGATAATCTGCTGTCAACAATAATCCTGTCCCCATACAATCTGGGCAATCAAACATACTCGCTTTGGGACGAGCCGGAACGGCTAACTTTTCATTGGATTGGAGATATTTTTCATAAGCCAACTGATATTGTATACGTGCTTTTTTTGTCAAACGACGACTCTTTTTACCACGCCCAACACATTTTTCACATACTTTCCAACGACTGGTATTCATATTAAAATGGACAACTTTTTACCGACTTATTTTTGCTCCATACTTAGCTACTTCTACAAGTAGCTACATTCAAAATCAAACAATTTTAACAAATAAACGATTACTTAGCAAAGGTTTTTATATACAATTGTTCGACTTTTTCGCGTGCCCAAGGAGTTTTTCTCAAAAATACTAATGAAGATTTAAGACTGGGGGTATCATTAAAACAACGAATCATTATCCTTCGTCCCATTTCCTCCCAGCCATAATGAACGACTAACTCTTCGATAATAGTATCCAATCTCTTTCCATGCAATGGGTTGTTTTGCTGTTTTTCCATAACGTAAAGGTACAAATCTTCAATTGCTAATTGAAAAAGTAAATACCATCAACTAAACTTGTATTTAGATACGCGCTATCATTGAAAATGGATTATCTTGGGTTGTAAGGCACTAAACTTAATAGCATCTAAGATCAATCCCACGAGGGAAAGGGGCTATAACCACATAGTAGACTCTCCTAATTTGGGATGTTAAATAGTACAAAAAAAATCAACAAAATAACCTGCAGCAGTTTAAATAATATTACCGCAGGTTATCCTCAACTATACTACTGCATAAAAACTGCCACATAATACAACTGCATTATTTTAGATGATGTTTTGTAATTTATTTAATCATATCCCCATCTAAAGATTTAGTACAATCATCTTTATTATCTTCCAGACTTTCATTTTTATCGTATACCTTAAGTATCAAATTATCGAATTCATAACAGATATACTTTTCAGTCTCTTTAATAGCTTTTGCCTTAGACAAATCTAAATCAATATCATTGGGTAATTTAATCATGTATATAATAACTGGTTGTATCTACAAAATACTACAAAAAAATTGACACTTCAATACGGAAAACCGTAAAAATTATAATAAATTGATATTATATTACCTCAAAGGCACATAAAATAACCTAATAATACAATCCTGCTTCTATTCGAATTCTTGGAGTGTCCCACATATCTAGATTAGGAAGCTTTAACAACTTACAGATCAATGCAAACCAATGGGCATAAACTTCATCATGTAACTGCTTCATGGTTGTGGTGTGTCCCAATCTCTGTAAACAGCGATTGATCTTGATTGTATCCATCACATGAATATGTGATGGTAATTTGGAGAAGCGCAAAAACTTATTAATACTACCGCGTAAGGAAGATGTTTCAAAATACATAGGTCTTCGCAATAAGAGTTTCTTCTGATTAAAATTATAAAAATCCAAAAGCCGAATCAATGTAGCATCTGTCAATCCACCTAAGATGAGGACTCGATCAGAAAAATGCTTTAATGTTTGATGAACTATGCTTCTATTAATATATTGAACACTATACACATCACCAATCAGACTTTTTACTCGGATATCCAGCGGTATATAAGTGAAATTATACAAAATAGGGCAACCTTTAGTATCTAAAAATTCATTCAATGGGGTATGATACATATATCCGAAACGAAGATGTGGATATACAGATTTTAGCTGTATAATAATATCTAAACCCTCCATTCCTACAGATATTACATCTAGGCTTGCTAATAATTTTTGATAAGAGTCAGCTTTCAACCACTCCTCGAGCAGTTGGGCATTCGTGAAATTGAGATGATTTTCCATTTAAAAATAAAATATATCTTCTAGGGTATACCCAAGCAATTAATGCCAAAAACTCTTTTACAAAAAAAAGTGGAATCAATCTACAATTAATAGATTGATTCCACTTTTTTAAATTCTACTGTAATACCTATTTGTATTTACATAAATAAGACGTCGGTGTATCTACGCGCACTTTGAATGATGCATTTGCCGCTACCTCAAACTGCTGTCCGGCTGAGAAAATTTGCCATGCAGTATTTCCAGGAAGCAACACTTTCATCTCACCCTCGATAATCAACATAGTTTCAGGTGTCGAAGTACCAAACTCAAATTCCCCTGCCTCAATTACCCCTACGGTAGATTTCCCACCGTTATCATAAGCCAAAGATTTAACGGCTCCCTCAAAATATTCGTTTAAATTGATCATAACACTAAATTAATGATATGTATTGAAATTACAACACAAAGAACTTTTTATTAACAATTTTAAATCTACACAATTAAAATCTTAAAGATATTTCAACACCTCACTGCTCATACAAACGATTTTAACTGTATATTATAAATCATGTATAAAGTGGCATCTAAACACTATCAACATAATTCTTCAACCTTACTAGCGTTATTTAGTAATTCTAAACCAATCGAAGTCGGCTTGACCCCCATCATTTAACGGGTTAAAACGAGAACAAAATAATCCAATCTTTGCACCAATCCATTTTCCCTCTCTCGCTTTAAATATTTTCCCTATAGGCTGGAAGTTTTTTCCGTCAAGACTGTAATAAAATTGCGACGTGTTTGTATTTTGAAACTTCATCTGTAAATACACATTTCCATTCTTCAAAGTTACTGAAGCATTCACGCGCTCTTGACTACCCTTCTCTGCTCCATAACAGTCGATTTGAGATAATGTATAACCACGCTCATCATAATCGATTGACAAGAGTGAGTAATCCATACTCATAATGAGTAAGCCTGTTCGTTCATGTTTTGCTTGAGGGTTAGCTTTAAAATTTACTTTCGTAGTGGCTGTAAATATTGGCGCAGGTATTTTCTGTAATAATAAATTTGGAACATCAAATAAATTCTTATAATGAGGTGCATTGGATACAGAATACAAAGAAAGTAAACCGTTAGATGCATTACAGTAATGCCACCAATCTTGTGGATTTCCATGCCATTGCCATTGCAGCCCTAATGAGTTAGAATTAAATTCATCAGACTCTTGTGGATGCTTCACATCTATTATTTTTATAGGTTTTTCAAATGTAGATGTTGGAAATCCAATTCCTTTTTGATTAGAATTTACTCCAATTACTGGCCAATTATTTCTCCAGGTCATGGGTTGCAAATGAACTATTCGTCCCAATGCACCTACATCTTGAAAGTGGTAGAACCAATCTTTACCGTCAGGTGAATCCACCCAAGCGCCTTGATGAGGACCATTAATCTCTGTATTTCCCTGTTCTAACACGATTTTACGTTCATAAGGTCCAAAAATTGATTTTGAACGCAAAACCGTCTGCCAACCCGTAGCCACTCCACCTGCCGGACAAAATATATAATAATAATTATTACGTTTATGCATTTTCGGACCTTCGATAGTTTTATCGATTTCATGTCCATCATATAAAGTCTTGCTAGTGCCGATTGCCTTACGGCCATCAACGGAAAGTTTTGTGATAGCAATTAAACTTTTTATTCCTGCACGACTTCCCGCATAAGCATGTACTAAATAAGCATTTCCATCATCATCCCAAAAAGGACAAGCATCAATCAAACCTTTGCCTGCCTTAACCAGTACCAATGGTTCCCATTCTTTTCGGGGATCTGTGGTTTTGGTCATATATATCCCAAAATCTGGATCACCATAGTAAATATAAAATTCACCTTTATGAAATCGTATAGCAGGCGCCCAAATACCATTACCATGTTGTGTTTTATTAAAAAAATCAGTCGGAATTCCTTCGCCCTCTAATTTTGGTATGGCATGATTAATTATTTCCCAATGAATCATGTCTTTCGAGTGCAAAATTGGTAAACCCGGAACAGCATTAAAACTCGATGCAGTCATATAGAAATCATCACCTACTCTGATAACATCAGGATCTGAATAATCAGAATAAATTATAGGATTTTTATACTTTCCATTATTTAGATCCGGCTGCCAAACTGAAGACACATAATTAGATTGAGCCTTTAAATTAACTACAGCTATAACTAACATCAATATATGCAGCCAGAGATTTTTCATCACGGAATAATTAGTAAATTAATTTATGTTGTTTATTCAAATAAAACTAACAAAACACTTGCATTACACTGTCCTGCTCTTCCCTTGAACTAATTATCAACAACATTGATATATATTTTTTTATTTACCAATAATCCATTTAATTCCAAACCTTCTAGCGTCAGTTCATATATACCAGGTGTGTCTGCTGTAAAGAAATCAAATTGTGCAAAACCCGATTTTCCAACTACAATACTAGGCTCCCAATGAATCGTAGAACGTAAATCATTAAATTTACTTCTATCTGTATCTACAGAATAAATTGGTTTGAAAAATGAAGAATTAATATGAATCCCTTTAGGGATATAATTAATTTGACCGTATTCTTTTTGATTCGAATTATAACCATCATGCCCGATTTTGGTAGTGAGAACTATAACAGTATCCACATGTCCTCTAGGAACCGCCCCATAATATATAGTGGTATATACATCGTGACTAAGTATCTCCACAGATTCCATAGCTTCAATAGGAAGATTGCGTCCCGTTTCATGATCCAAATAACGACCATCTAAAAAAATAGAAATACTTCTTGGCCATTCGAAAGAATTATAAATACGTAAATACGGCAACACAGCTTCTTCAATAGTATTGAAATCTTCCAAATACTTGGCATTTAGCACATAATCCGCATTCCCAGGTCCATTCAAATTTTTTGAACGAGGAGATGCATTATTACGTACTCCCGATACCACAACTTCATCTATGTGGTGGATTTTTTCCATCAGTCCAACTTTCTCCAGAGCATTAAAATTCTCTTTTACTAAAAGAAGTTCCTTATGAAGTTTTTTATTCACATCATTGGTAATCAATGGGCTGTTTCTGCTTTTATTAATTGGTGCAAGGTTGTCCTCATCATAGATTTCAATATCAATACGTGCTCTACGATTAGCACTCTCAGCCTTTA
The DNA here is from genome assembly GCF_009829085.1 of Sphingobacterium bovisgrunnientis. GTDB lineage: Bacteria > Bacteroidota > Bacteroidia > Sphingobacteriales > Sphingobacteriaceae > Sphingobacterium > Sphingobacterium bovisgrunnientis. The sequence goes on along the minus strand of NZ_WUQY01000006.1, from coordinate 4,408 downwards.
TATGAAATTCTGTTCCTTCTGGATAAAACAAATTACTATAACTAAAATCCCCGTTATCGTCTGAAGTTCTTTCACTATATTTTTGCCTATTATTTTTGAGAAACAATTTCACTTTTGCTCCTTTTTCTGGCTTATTCTTACCAATATTTTTTAAATTCCCATTTATTTCTATCCCTTGGGCGACTTCATATTTCAACACTCGATTTGTATCAATTGCAGTCCATTGTAAATTTCTAGCATTATGAGATAATGCAATTAAATCTAGGTCATACAATCTAAGTGTATCATTAGTAAAGTAATAGTTTGGGGATTCAATAAAACCATTTAAACCTGATTGAAGTAAAAATGAAGTGAAAATATTGGGAGATTGATAATGATCGAATACATCAATTCTATTTAGATTCAATACACTTGCTGAAAAAGCGCCAATACGTGGTTGTAAACTATCGCCTTTTAATTGTATAGTAACACCAACCTTTTCTCTTGTTTTATAAATCGATTTGTCTGTATAAATACGTATTGGATTCAGCAGATTTGAAGAAATGTTAAAAAATGATCGTTCTGCCATTGGATTGAAATTTTTATCAAAAATTGTTAATGATAGCAATCCACTTGGCAATATCTTGGTATTCATTTCAAGCTCAATTTCATCTGTGAAGGCCTCAATTTCTTTATTAAAATAGATTTTTCCTTGATGATGAACCACGAAAAACAAACCTTTATCTATTTCAAAATCTAAGGTTTTACGTAAGGAAGCTTTTAAAGTAAAATTATCATGTTGATTTATTTTTATACCGAGACCAGAATTTAATATGCTAGGCATTTGCACTTTAGTTATGGCTCCATCTTCAAACTCTGCTACGCAAAATAATTCATCACTGATGAATGGGATCCATCGAATTTTACCATAACCAAGCTCATTTGTAATTGTTGACAGTAATGTGTCCTGCCCATTCATTAAAAACAATTTTGCTTTATTACCTAATCCATTGTCATTTAAAACTCTTACTGCAATATCAGTCTCAATTCCATTAATTAAACTTCCTCCCTCAGGAAAAATTTTAACAGAAGAATTTTTATTGAATTCATTGACATAAATATTTTTAATAACATCTCTTGTATTGGAATGCTGTATTCGGTAAGTAATAATATCGTATGACTCTATTTCCTTTTTGAAGTCGAAAATTGCAACACCATAAGAATTTGAGACTGTTTGTAATTTTTCAATAACTTTGCCATTTCTAATCAACTCACTGATAATATTCCGTTCCCTTAATGGAAAACCTTCTCTAGATTTTAGATTTACCCGAATTTGATTTTTATCAATACTAGTTTCTGAAAATATTGCATCATTTCTTACATTTCCTATTAATACTTGTCGATCATAAAAGTATTGATCTTCAAAATTACGCATCCAACGGGTATAGGCTCGTAATCTATATATCCCTTCGGGCAAAGAATCCTGTAATTGTATATCAGCTACTCCGAGCCCATTTACTAATACAACATTTTTCTGTACAATCAACTTATCGTGAATGTCAATTAAATCTACATGTAAAATCTTGCTCAATGCAGAAAGGGAATTTTCCGCACCAATGCTAACATAGGCCTTAAACCAAATAGTTTCGCCAGTAGAGTAACTTGATTTATCCGTATGTATGTGGATTTTTTCCTTGGGATATAGGTTATTGTATGAATTAGATAATTTTATAAACGAATTGATTTCTTGACATATTACAATTTTAAGACAGATTAGAAACATCAAAAATGTTAAACTGAATTTCATAAAATTTATTTAGGTATTGGTTGGTAGAATGGGTTAGGTTGTCAAGGAGATAAAAAGCTTATCAACTATCGATATAAGTTTTTTTAATACGCAGAATTTCAGTTGAATTTTTGATATAGTTTAACTTTTGCTTTTTGAATACCATATAAGAAGCTTTCTTCTCACTTGCAATAATAAAATTATAAAATTGCTTGAAATAACCCATCCGCAACTTTCTATCAGGAGTTTTATTATTGTTGATGAAGTTTAAAATATCTTTATTAACAGCAATTTTAACATTTCTTTCTAAATCTGGAAGCAGTTCTATCAACGGAACATCCATATCATTGACGAATATACAATAAGATAAAATATTGTCCCCCCTTCCAACAATATAACCATGAAATGTAAACTTCCCCACATCAATACTTTCAACAAGGATTAATTTATTCATAATTGGAATATTGAGATTGGTTAACACAAACCTTACGTCCTTTATTAATCAAGGTTTTGTAATTAAATATATTAATTTTTTTTGATTTCTGACGCCAACATGTTATTATTCATTTACATCTTACAAGCGGCTTATACGCAAATTAAATCACAAGAACTCACATCCTAAATAGAGATTAATAAATTAAATTAAAACAACAAAAACAAAACTTAAACAAAGTTTAATTGTTTATTAATCGTAACCACTCAGGTACTATAGAATAGCAATGCTGTAGAAAGCATCGAGGACAGATTGTGAGTTCTTAATACAAGTGTCGGCAACAGATCTTATTGTCGCATAGTTTTGTGCTCCATTTTTCGATTTGAACATTCCAGATACTTTCTGTTTGACCTTGATATTTCTAATTGCTTGCTCGGATGTATTGTTATCGGGGGGCACATCCTTATTGTAAAGAAATGTAAAGAGGTGTTTTCTGTATTTAGTGATCCTTTTTTGGAAGGTGATAACTTCTATCTGCTGTGGATCTATCTTGTGGTTGATTAAGTTATGGAGCGTGTTTTCCAGTTGAGCTCTTTCACGCATCGGTTCCAGATATTGGTCAAGAGGTATTGACTTTTTCAATTCCAAGGCTAGTATAAGCATCCGGCTAAACTGTGTAGCCCATTTAGATTGATATTTCTGTTCCAAGAACTTCAGCTCTCTTAGCAAGTGTGCTGTACATATCTGATGACCTGCAGCCTCGGTATTAAGATGGCTAGGCCAGCAATCATGAACAAGAATCGCCTTTGGAAATCCCGCTGGGAAATGTTCTTTAATGGTTGCTATCCCACTGTTTGCCGAACAGGCAATATAGGTAGCCAATTTGTTTTGCCACGTCCAGAACCAATTCAATTGTCCATTTTGTTTCATACCTGTTTCATCTGCCCCAACCACAGTGGATTTACAAATGGTCTGCTTAATTAGCTCTAATGCGGGTAGTGATTTTTTGGCAAAGCGATCCAGAATACCACTAACAGTCCCCTGACTGATAGGCATGCTATATACCGAATTAAAGAACTCGCTGATCCTTGCCAAAGGAACATATTGCCGGGTATGCAAATAAGCGATCAGAGCAGTGGTTTTTGGACCATAACTAATAGGAGCATTGACCCCGGAAGGAAAACTTGCTGTAGTCTGGTGTCCGCATAAACAGGTTTTGCTGAAGATGCGATGTTCGGTGTACAAAGGCTTGGTGAGAGGAATATCAACCATTTGCCGGCAACTGGTCAATTCTGCCTGAAAGTCTTGCAGATCCAATCCACAACAGTTACAAAATCCCGGACTGTGTTCTACGATGTCCTCAGGGCAAGCGCTCATCTTTAAAGTACTGCCTTCATGCCCCTTTTGACCTCCGGAAGACTTTCCGCTGGATTTTCGTAAACTAGTGGTTCGAGGAGGGCTGTTTTCATCTTTTGAAGGAGGAAGAGAGCTGTTTCTACTATTTTTTTTAGGCCCCTTTAGCAAACGTATTTCTTCCAGAAGCCCACCTATGGTTTCATTAAGTTGTTTAATAGTAGCATTCAGATCTGAAATGATTTGCTCAGAAGCTGCATTTTCGGCTAATCTGGATGTTTCAGATGCGATACGGGCCGCTGATTCCTGTTCGAGCAATTCAACTAATTTCGTAAAGTTCTTGTTATCCATTATGGCCGTTCTGATAACTACAAAAAACCGCATTTAAAGCCTAAAAACCTAAAAATAAGAGTAAAAGTTATACAGTGAAATGTGGATAAAATGACCTAAATTCCTGAAAATGAAAAATGAAAAAAATACGCCTTGAGATCAAGTCAAGAAAGAAAAAAAAGAACCTGAGTAGTTACAATATTTCCTTATAATATATCCTCACAGTTAATCAAAATGTCACCAGATAAACTTTTGCAAAACTGTAGAAAGGAGAAACATTGTTGCGAAGGTTTCTAGCGACAAGTTTTTTTGCATTCTTTTTTGATGTAAAAAAGAATGACCCTCTCGCGGCTTGCGCGAGATCATAGAAAGTTAAATATCTTTCTAACGCGAATGTGAAAAACATAGAATTTTGAAAGGCGATAAATTAAATCAAGTCAGAAGCGTCCCAAATAAGGTAAAAAATGGCGGTAATTTATATAGCAGGGATTGCTATATTTAATTTGCAAAAATTCAACTACCGCCAT
>NZ_WUQY01000059.1 GCF_009829085.1 Sphingobacterium bovisgrunnientis | reverse complement strand
AAATGGTTCAGGGGACTTTGGGATTACCCGATAGATCTTCAAATGAAAATATCTACTGCGTAATCTGGGTTTAATATAAGCTAATAACTCATATGATGACTAACCTATAAATTTTCCATAAAAAAAGTATTGTATAACTACAACACTTATCTTATTTCAAATTCTTACCCAGGCAACGGTACATAACCATCATCTCCCGGCACTTTAGGGAATTCATGTTTTCGCCAACGTTCCTTTGCTTCTTCAATTATTTGCTTATCTGTAGCTACAAAATTCCAATAGATAAATCGTTCCTCTGGGAAAGGTTCTCCCCCAAAAATATAAACTGTGGTATTGGCTTTTATTGTGAACGAACAAAGATGTGCATCCTTAGTAATTAAGATTAGCTTTGCACCATAATCGTGACCATTGCTCTCGATTTCACCCTCCAAAATATACAATCCACTCTCACCATACAATTCACCACGAATATCTATCACCGCATCTTCCGAACTTTTGAACTCAATCATATACAATTTGCTATACACTGGAACAGGTGATTTTTTACCAAAAGCTTCGCCAGCAATTAATTTATAGTGTACACCATTCTCTTCCCATGCTGGAATATCTTTGGCCTCGGAGTGGTGAAATTCAGGATCCATAAATTCCAATTCCTTTGGTAATGCTACCCATATTTGCAATCCATGTAAAAATTTATCATGCTGACGCAAATGTTCTGGGGTACGCTCAGAATGCGTTACACCTTTTCCTCCTGTCATCCAATTGACAGCACCTGGTGTGATTTCCATCGCTGTCCCCAAACTATCGCGGTGAAAAATAGAACCCTCGAATAGATATGTCAGCGTAGAAAGCCCAATATGTGGATGCGGCCCAACGTCCAAATTTTCATGATCTGCCAAACAGGCTGGTCCCATATGGTCAATAAAAACAAATGGACCGATTGAACGCTTTTGACGAAACGGCAATAACCGCCCCACCAAAAAATTCCCAATATTAGCAGCAGTTTCTTCTCTTATGAAATCAATGTTTGACATAGTAAATCAATTTTAATCTAAAAGTAGCTAAAATTTATGAAGGTATCGAATGATTAAATTCCTCACTAAGCATGCATTACGTTCGTCTAATCACAACGTGCTACTGCAAAAATATATTCAGAATTATTATAACACCCTAAATAGACATTAAAAATAATTCTTACTTGGCACAGGAAACACTTCCAACAAAATCAAATACCGAATTAAACAAGAGCAATTTCTGGAACTTAAAGAATATGTATTATTCTAGTGAATTACATGATATACACAATGGATATTATACAACAAACAATTCAACCATTGGCAAACTACATGGATGATAATTGATTCAATTTATTCATTGCTATGAAATTACATTCTTAAATATATTTCTGTAATTGAAACGATGTTCAGACATATTAGTTTCAGTCAGCACTATTAAACGCTTTATTTCGAGAATAGAAGAAATATAAACTTATGAGATTTCTCACTCCACTACGTTTCGTTCGAAATGACGCCGTCTTAATATCTTTCTGTGCTTTTAGTTCGTCATATCGACCGCAGAGAGATATCTAAAAGGTAATCGTGAGTTTTAGCTAGACTTGCCCGGCACAAGGGCGATTAAAGAAGCTTTACACAAAAAAGTCCCTTTGAATTAACAAAGGGACTTATCATCTTCTTATCTTTTCTGATCTACCAGAACTATCTTTTCTTTCGAATTTTCTATTTTATCCTTTTTAGCATTGCTAAGTGTATGACCGCCTAATATTGGTGCTATTACCAATCCTACAAGACAGGTTAATTTTATCAAAATATTCATCGAAGGGCCTGAAGTGTCTTTGAAAGGATCTCCTACTGTATCACCTGTTACGGCAGCTTTATGTGCATCCGAACCTTTGAACGTCATTTCGCCATTAATTTCTACTCCAGCTTCAAAAGATTTTTTCGCATTATCCCAAGAACCACCTGCATTATTTTGGAAGATGGCCCACATCACACCAGATACCGCTACACCTGCCATATACGCGCCCAATGCTTCTGCACCCATCACAAATCCTACAATAATAGGCGTGATAATCGTCATCGCTCCGGGCAACATCATTTCGCGCAAGGCCGCCTTCGTAGAAATATCTACACACTTGCCATATTCGGGCTGTCCCGTTCCTTCCATAATCCCTGGAATCTCGCGAAATTGACGTCTTACTTCATTAACCATATCCATCGCTGCTTTACCCACAGATTGCATCGCTAACGCTGAAAACACAACAGGAATCATTCCACCAATAAACAAAGCAGCCAATACATTTGCTTTGAAAATGTTAATGCCATCGATGCCCGTGAAAGTCACATAAGCTGCGAATAATGCCAATGCTGTCAATGCCGCAGAGGCTATTGCAAAACCTTTTCCTACAGCAGCAGTGGTATTTCCTACCGAATCCAATACATCTGTACGTTGACGCACCTCTTTTGGTAATTCACTCATCTCTGCAATACCGCCAGCGTTATCCGCAATAGGTCCAAAAGCGTCAATCGCTAACTGCATCGCAGTAGTTGCCATCATCGCAGAAGCTGCAATCGCAACTCCGTAAAAACCAGCCAACGCATATGAACCCCAAATTGCGGCAGCAAACAACAATACCGAAGAAAAAGTTGAAATCATACCATTTGCCAAACCTGCTATAATATTTGTACCTGCGCCTGTTGATGAATTACGGACAATATCCAAAACAGGCTTCTTTCCTAATCCTGTATAGTATTCTGTAAATGCCGAAATCAAGCCGCCCACAGCCAAACCCACAATCGTAGAATAAAACACATTCATACGTGGAATATCTTTATACCCTTCTCCGAAAAATTTCATTTGAATAACTTCAGGAAGCATATATCGTATCAAAAAGAAACAAGCAATTACTGTAAGTATAATAGAAATCCAGTTACCTAAATTCAATGCACCCTGAACTTCATTTTCTTTAGCATCATTATTTGATACTTTCACAAAGAAAGTACCGATTATTGAGGCTAATATTCCGACACCTGCAATTACGATGGGTAAAAGTATCGGTCCCATACCATTGAATGCATCCGTAAAAACACCTCCATTGGCTTCTGCCATATCTTTGATAATATAATTTCCCAATACCATAGAAGCCAATACAGTCGCTACGTATGAGCCAAATAAATCAGCCCCCATACCAGCCACATCACCAACATTATCTCCTACATTATCCGCAATAGTTGCTGGATTACGCGGATCATCTTCTGGAATTCCAGCTTCGACTTTTCCAACCAAATCCGCACCTACATCCGCAGCTTTGGTATAAATACCTCCACCAACACGGGCAAATAAGGCAATGGATTCTGCACCCAAAGAGAAACCAGCTAAAGCTTCTAAAGCAATAGTCATTTCAACATAAAAGTTCCCTCCATCAGTGACAAACATCTTAAGGAAAAGCATAAAGAATATACTTAATCCCAATACTGCTAAACCTGCAACACCTAAGCCCATCACCGTCCCGCCAGAAAAAGAAACTTTCAAAGCTTGAGGAAGGCTGGTACGTGCAGCTTGTGTGGTACGGACATTCGCACTTGTCGCGATACGCATCCCAATATTTCCTGCCAATGCAGAAAAAAATGCGCCAAACACAAAGGCAACAACAATAATCCAATGTGTCGTCTCAACCAACGTTGAAACAAAAAATAATGCAATCGCTGCAATAACTACGAAAATAAATAGAATACGGTATTCGGCTTTCAAAAACGCCATGGCCCCCTCTTTAATGCTTTTGGAAATAAATTGCATTTTACTTTCTCCTGAGTCTTGTTTATTGACCCAATTCGCTTTTGAAACCATGAATAGTAAACCCAAAACAGCGAGCGCTGCTGGTAAGTAAATCATTAAGTTTTCCATAAAAAAAGTTTATTTTGGTTATATTAAAGCTATCACTTTTTTTGCAATAACCCTATACAAACAATACATTTTCTTTTATGAATCAATATGTTACAATAGAAACATAATAAGGACAAATTATTTTTGAATTACTTTGCTCAGTTCCACCTTAGCGCCACCTAGGTCTTTACTTATATCCGCAGCTTCAATAAAAGCACAAATTTCCAGCGTTTCAGCACTATCAAAAGGTATTTTGTTCGTGTCGAAAAATTCTATAATCTCATCGAGTAATGCATTATAACCTTCAAATATCCCTAAAGTAACAGTCACCGATTCACAATATATTGTACCACCAAACTCAGGTTGTCCAGATCGTGTCCCGCGAACCGTCCCCACACGTCCATCTTCCCATATACCGACCAAAATATCTGTATCTGCGGTGTGTGTGCGGGTTATGGATTTACAACCGACACCCATCGCCGTAAACAACATCTCTACCCCATGGATTCCATACCAAAAGAAGTCAGGATGACTCGAGTCTATTTCGGCTGGCGAGAATACGTCAGCACCCAATACTTTCCCGTATTTACCCGCAATCACGTCTTGTAAACCCGAAATGTAACGCAAGGATGAAGACGAAAAAAATGGAACATTATGCTGAACAGATAATGCAAATATTTGTGCTGCATCTTGATATGATGCCGCTAAAGGTTTGTCAATAAAAAGAGGCTTTTTGGCTTTGAAAACTTCTCGCGCCTGTTCCAAATGCAAACGACCATCATTCGTTTCTAATAAAATATAATCTACTTTCTTCAATAAAGCTTTAATAGAATCAACAACTTCTACCCCTAATGTTTTGATCTCTTGGATGTATTGGGGAATGCGTGATGTCGCAGAAGGAATTGTTTTTGTACCATAAGGATAAGCCGCCACAACCTTATAACCTTTGAATCTATCTGAATCCTGCAATAATGATCTCGTAAAAGCGATAGAATGTGAAGTGTCTAAGCCTATAATACCTATACGCTTGTTTTTTAGGTTAGTCAAGGGGTTAGCATATGTGTTATTGATTAGCAACCCACCAAGTGCTAAAGTACCCATACCGATAAAGTCTCGTCGCGTAAAGTTGTTCATAAATTAGAATTTATACTGACGAATATAATGAATTGTTAACGTAACCGTAATAGCCCTTAGCATTAAAAATTAATTAGCGTTCCAATAATAAAGCATCTCTTTTAGCTGTATTTTAGCATCATCCACTAATTCGCATAACATGGATAGTTTTTTTTCATCATCGGTAACAGAGATAGCATCCATCAAATCATGTAAATTCATTGGCTTTTCAAGCAAGAGTACCCGAATTTCTTGTTTTATCTTCTCTTCAATACCTTCAATATGTTTTCGCTTTAGACACAAATCACATTCCCCACATGGTTCACCATTTAACTCACCTAAATATTCTAATATTGCATTACTCCGACATCCTGTGGTATCCAAAAAGTGATAAATCGCTTTGATCTGTTCTTCTTTGACATTTTTACGTTCGCGGATGAATTCCGAATCGATAAAAAGATTTTTGTAATCAACACGTGATTGCATAAAAGTCAATTGCGGCTTGTCCGTACTTTTCAGGTAAGAGCCCACTTGTTGTTTTTCCAAACCTTCGAGCATTTGAACGATAGTTTCATAAGGAACACTTAATTTTTTCGCAAATTCAAATTCATTGATCGGTACATAAAAATCAAAAACACCACCATAGGTTCGTAAAATCGCCTTGATCAACTTATCATATTTTGCAGCTTGCACCTGAAATTTATATAAATCTTGAAAGGCTATTTCAAATTTAAATCGCGAAGGAATAAAAACGGCCTCGGATAAACTCAACCAGCCATCACGTTCCAAAAATTTCAATGCACTCATCGTCGGAAGAACATCTAACTTGTATTTTTTAGCGAATTCAGCTAAATCAAAATCAACTGTAATATTTTTCCCTGCACCATATGCAATTTGATAATGATTGGCCAAATGATGGTAAGCCTGCTGGATAAATTGAACCGAAGGAAAACTATCTTGAAAATTCTTCCACAGCTTAACTCTGTCTTCTTGATGATACAACAAAACTGGAAAAGCTTTTTTTCCATCTCGACCGGCTCGACCTGCTTCTTGGTAATATGCTTCCAGCGAATCAGGAATATCAATGTGAATCACAAAACGCACATCCGGCTTATCAATACCCATTCCGAACGCGTTCGTTGCCACAATAACACGTGTTTTGTTAGTAGTCCACGCGTTCTGTTTGGATTCTCGTTCTTTTATGGTCAATCCAGCATGATAAAAATCCGAAGGAACACCATGATTTAGCAGAAAACGAGCAACTTCTTGTGTTTCTCTCCTATTTCGAACATATACAACACCCGAACCACCAATTTTCTTCACAATACGTAGCATACGATTCATTTTATTTTCCTCATGCAATGCCATATAGCCAAGATTTGGACGGGCAAAACTTTTAGAGAACACATTTTTTGTACGAAATGCCAAACGCTCTTGAATATCTTCGACAACACGCAATGTAGCACTGGCGGTCAATGCCAAGATGGGAACTTTTGGATGTGCTTCTCGCAAATCTGCCAACTGCAAATAAGAAGGACGAAAATCGTAACCCCATTGCGAGATACAGTGCGCCTCATCAATAGCAAACAAATTGACTTTCATGTACTTTATACGCTCACGTACTATATCCGAATAAAAGCGCTCTGGAGCAATGTAGAGGAATTTTATCTTTCCAAATACGCAATTGTCCAAAGCAATATCCACTTCACGGTAATTCATACCTGAATAAATGGCAATAGCTTCAATTCCTTTGCTAAGCAGATTCTCAATTTGATCCTTCATCAAAGCAATCAAAGGCGAGATAACAATACAAATTCCTTCTTGTACCATGGCTGGTACTTGAAAACAAATGGATTTACCACCACCCGTCGGCATCAATGCCAACGTATCTTTACCTTGCAATACAGAGTGAATAATATCCTCTTGCAAGGGTCTGAACGCGTCATAACCCCAGTACTGTTTTAATATAGAATGAATCGAATTGCTCATGCTTAATCCTCTTCCCAAACATAAGCAAAATTATTTTTTAGAATATAAAGTCTATCTGAATTACTTGCAAACGCATTTTTAAAACCTTCGTTTTCTTGCGCAAAGCAGTAATGCAATGGCAACAAAAAAACAAAATACCTATAGAGATTTTAAAAGGCATAAGCTAAAGCAAATTGTGGTGATGTACCAGCCTTGTGTGAAACGAGGATGAAACATCAAACTGAAATTTATTCCATCGCAATCCAATTCCACCAAAATATTGCATAGGATTTGATGCCACGCCACCTCGAAGACTTACCTCATTTGCAATGGAATATTCCAAACCCGCGCGAATATTAAAACCATCTGCAATTTCATAATAGCTATCCCCACCTACAGAAATTTCTTTAGAAATTTTATATGAAAAACCTGCTGCAATTTCAGTAGGAAGATATTGTTCTGTATCGTCTTTAAATTTTGAAAATGTGGTATTTCTAAACAAAAAGCCAATATTGACCTGTTAACTCATCCTAATTAGTGCGCCAAGATCCCATGAAAATGAATTGTCATTAATGTAATTTTCAACATAATAACGATGATAGTTTGCAGTAACTGAAGTTGAAAATATTTCTCCAAAACTTCGCGCATACGAAACATTAGCTGTTAAAAATGAAGATACACTTTGAATACCATAATTGCGTATACTAAGCCCCAAAGCACCTACATTCTTAATTGGTAAACCTAAGTACATATCTTGAGTCCGTAATTCCTTAGTCATGAAATGTGGTTGACAAGCTATAGCAAGATATACGTCCGTTAAACTCCCAATTCCTGCTGGATTATTCGTAAGGCTATAAATAGATTCTGTAGCAATTCCCGTATTTCCCATTCCGTGAAAAGGTGCAACATTAAACCCAGATTACGCAATAGAAAAAAATAGTTAATTTAGAGATTTAAAATCCAACTGCGTAGCAGTAGAAAAAA
>NZ_WUQY01000058.1 GCF_009829085.1 Sphingobacterium bovisgrunnientis | reverse complement strand
TCCGCAAATTTTATTTGAAGATTTTTTCTTTTTTTGTTTTTCCAGAGTTTCCCCGTTTAAACTGTCTCTAACCTCGTATTTCATTGCTGTTACCAGCGTTCCTCCCTTGCGGAGTGGTGCAAAGATAGCAACATTTACACATCACTTCAAAGCTTTAGCGTGAATTAATTTTGCAATTTGAGTTAACTCACTGGAAGATTGGCGGATAAAATTGTTTTATCTATTTACCTAACTCACTTTACATAAATAGCACCTACGTATTAAAATTCACTGTTATTATTTATAATTTGATCATAATTCAGTACATTTATATTAAAAAAGAATTTACGACAGCATAAAATGAATAAAAAAGAACTATCATCAATAAATGTCTTAGAAAACAATTTAGGAACCTCTACTGGAACCAATTGGTTTGCGCATGGAAAGGCTATCCAGTCGTCGTCTCCAACCAATGGACTATATATCGGTACCGTAACCGCCACCACCAGAGAAGACTACGAAAATGTACTACAAGAAGCGGAAAAAGCTAAACTAATTTGGCGCGATATCCCAGCTCCAAAACGCGGTGAAATCATTAGACAACTTGGAGAGAGATTACGAAAAGAGAAAGCAATACTCGGAAAGCTTGTTTCTTACGAAATGGGAAAATCCTATCAAGAAGGTCTTGGTGAAGTACAGGAAATGATAGATATATGTGATTTTGCGGTGGGTTTGTCGAGACAACTCTATGGCAATACCATCCATTCTGAAAGACCAGGTCATCGCATGTATGATCAATATCATCCGCTAGGCATCGTGGGGATTATTACTGCCTTTAATTTTCCGGTAGCCGTTTGGGCTTGGAATGCAGCATTAGCTTTAGTTTGTGGTGATGTTGTAATTTGGAAGCCATCTGAAAAAACACCTCTCTGTGCAATAGCTTGTCAACATATTATTGCAGATATTTTAAAAGAGAATAATTTGCCAGAAGGAATTTCATCTGTTGTGACAGGTGATGCAGAGGTCGGAAAATGGATTGCAGATGATGAACACATCGCTTTGGTGTCTGCTACAGGTTCTACTCGAATGGGCAAACAAGTTTCAGTTACAGTAGCAAATCGCTTAGGAAAGTCCCTATTAGAATTGGGTGGTAATAATGCCATCATAGTCACACCTTCTGCAGATTTAAAAATGACAATTATTGGTGCAGTATTCGGCGCTGTAGGTACTGCTGGACAAAGATGTACGAGCACAAGACGACTGATTGTACATGAAAATGTATACGACAAAGTCAAAGAATCATTAGTAGAGGCATACAAGCAAATCAAAATTGGAGATCCATTGGATAGTAATAATCATATGGGACCTTTAATTGATAAGGCAGCTGTAACAATGTATCTGGATGCTTTATCCAAAATTATAGAGCAAGGTGGAAATATTTTAGTTGAAGGCAAAGTATTGGAAGGAGAAGGATACGAAAGTGGCTGTTATGTAACTCCAGTTATTGCAGAAGTAGAAAATCACTATGAAATCGTGCAACAAGAAACTTTTGCGCCTATACTTTATTTAATCAAATATAGTGGAGAAGTCCAAAACGCAATTGAATTACAAAACAGCGTAAAACAAGGATTATCTTCTGCAATAATGACGACGAACTTACGTGAATCAGAATTATTCTTAAGTCAAAATGGCTCTGATTGTGGTATTGCCAATGTAAATATCGGCACTTCAGGAGCTGAAATCGGTGGTGCTTTCGGTGGTGAAAAAGAAACTGGCGGTGGTCGTGAGTCGGGATCAGATGCGTGGAAAGCGTATATGCGCAGACAAACAAATACGATTAACTATACAGAGAACTTGCCATTAGCACAAGGAATAAAATTTGATTTATAATACACTAACCAAAATAAACTACATTATGAACAAGACTCATCACATATTAGCACAACATATATTAGCGGATGGCATGCCATTTACGATGGATTTGAGTAAATCGTATAAATCGTATGTGGTAGACACCGAAGGAAATGAATATTTGGACATGTTCAGCATGTTCGCATCCTCTCCTATTGGCTACAATCATCCCTATATATTAGAAAACAGCAAACAACTCGAAGCAGCAGCTATTAATAAGTTAGCACTTTCAGATGTCTATACAAACAGTTATGCAGCATTTTTAGAAACATTTGAAAGAGTTGCTATTCCGAAAGAATTGAGCTATGCATTCTTTATCGATGGCGGAACATTAGCTGTTGAGAATGCATTAAAAGTAGCTTTCGACTGGAAAACAAGATTGAATTTAAGTAAAGGAATAGATCAAGAGGCTTCACAAGTCATTCATTTCAAACAGGCTTTTCACGGGCGTTCGGGTTATACGTTGTCTTTGACAAATACCAAAGACCCTCGTAAGTATATGTATTTTCCAAAATTCGATTGGCCGAGAATTATAAACCCAAAACTGACTTTTCCACTTACCGATGACAGCATCGCTGAAACCATCGAAATAGAAAAGCAGGCTATTGCGCAGATAAAAGAAGTAATTGCTAAAAATTCTGCGGATGTCGCGTGTATAATTTTAGAATCTATCCAAGCTGAGGGTGGCGACAACCATTTCCGCAAAGAATTTTTTCAAGAATTGCGTCGTATTTGTGATGAAAATGACATCTTGTTAATTCTCGATGAAGTGCAAACGGGTATTGGTATGACAGGTAAAATGTGGTGCTACGAACATTATGATATTATACCTGATATTATTGCTTTTGGTAAAAAGACACAAGTCTGCGGTATATTAGCGAATCGTGAAAAGATCGATCGTGTAGAAAAGAATGTTTTTAAAGAATCGAGTCGAATTAATTCCACATTTGGTGGAAATTTGGTAGACATGGTTCGTTTTAAATTGATTTTAGAAGTTATTGAAAAAGAAAATTTAGTCGCTAAAGCTGAAAAATTAGGTCAATATCTTCTAGAAAAAATTGAAGAATTACTTCGTGAAAATCCAAATCTTTCAAATCCAAGAGGGAAAGGTCTTTTGTGCGCCTTTGATTTTGACACCGTAGAAAATAGAGATGCATTCCTCAAACGAACATTGGAAAATAAACTCCTAATTCTTGGTTGTGGAGATAAAAGCGTTCGCTTCAGACCGCATCTCAACGTAACTATCGAGGATATCGACAAAACTTTTGAGTTAGTAAGAAAAAGTCTATAAGACAAATAGGTCGTTTAGTACTACAACTAAACGACTTATTTTATCATCTAACTTTGACTTTTTGATTACTTTATTCAAAGTATAAAGATTTAATTTTGCAACTCACTAAAAATGGGTATTTTCTATGAAGTTGCATCCTTATTTTCTGCTCTGTTTCCTACTCTTTTTAAGTTCTTGCAAAAGAAATTTTCAATACTCTGTCCTAGAAGTAAATCCAATTGCTGAAAATCTCAATGCTAAAGCCATAGCAAATATTCAACAAAAACAAATTGGCGATACCTTGAAATTTTTGATTATCGCGGATACACAAGTTTCATATGATGAATTGGAAGATTTTATAACTTATTCCAACGCTCGATATTCACATGATGAGATAGATTTTATTTTACATGCCGGCGACTTTACGGATTATGGCGCCAATTTCGAATATAACTTGTATTATGACGAAGTCAAAAAATCAAATTTTCCGATCGTAGGTACAATTGGAAATCACGATATGCTGGCGAATGGACGAACCATTTTCCGCAAAATGTTTGGCGAAGAGGATTTCTCTTTTGAAGTAAATGATTACAAAATTATAGTTTTCAATACCAATGCGAGAGAAGTGAATTTTAATAATCAACTTCCAAATATGGATTGGTTAACAGAGGAAGTAAACAACGCTACTCACAAAAAAATTATTTACTTGTCCCATGTTTCGCCTTACACATCCGATTTTGATCCCGACTTGAGACAAAAATTTCAGCAATTGATTGAAACTCATCCTAATTCTTTGCTATCGATTCATGGACACACGCATAATTTTGATATGAAACAAGCTGAAGAAAATGAATTAGTCTACCTCACCGCACCAACAATCAACAAAAGACAATATATCGAAGTAAGAATATTTGGCAAGACCACGGAAATAACTCAAAAATTCTATTAATGCGAATCATCTTAATCTTGCTATTAATCATTAGCTATCAAGTTTCATCGGCAACATCAGCGGACAGTACGCGATCTATTTGGAAAAGAATAATGCCGAATAGTATCAATATGCAATTCGCGGGAAATATCGGAATGTTTTCGGCAGGTTTCAACTATATTTCACTCAACAAACGTTGGGAAGGAAACCTTTCTTATGGTTTTGTTCCTGCTAAGTATAGTGATAATGGGATTCATTCCACGACAGTCAAAGCACGCTATATTCCGCTGATGAAAACCTATAACCCTTCAACCGAAGTCAAATGGGTAAATGTAGGGATGTGGTTCAATTATGCCTACGGCGAAAAATACTTTTACAAATTGCCTGTCTATTATGATGCCGGGTATTACTATTTTCCTACAGCAGCAAATTTGGGGTTGACAATAGGAAGTGAATTTAGACGTGGTAAATGGGGTATGTACTATGATTTCGGAACGACAGATAAACGTCTAATCAATTTTGTTAAAAGTTCGAGTGCGATTGATTTTCACGAGATCTGGAATATCAGCTTTGGTTTAAGCTATTATTTAAAATAAAAGTTAAGTAAAGTCTTTAAAAAAAGACTTTACTTAATTCTTTTTGAAGGAGCTTTTCGTCCATGTAATCATATACCGAAGTTTTCAATTTTTTAACAACAGCATCTTTGGATTCTGGCACTACCTTTTTTTTCTTAGTCAATGTAGATGATATTACATCATTATTAAGTTCCACCTTCGTCGCGAACATATTGATATTCAATGAAGGAATGGAGACGCCAAGAATTGTACCTGGCAAACCTTGTATAAGCTCTGGCCCTCCTGGAACTTCCAATTGATTGGTAAAAAATGCAACGACATAAATCGAGTCCTGAATTAATCCATTGGCTCTGCGGCAGTCATATCCCGCCACGTTTCGGTACTCGTCTGTATATTTCCATTTTACTGTTGGGATAGTATCGGTCATAATCAATTCTTCGTCACCAAATGCCAACAATTTATTGAAAGTACCTTTTTTATAATCCACATAAGTCTTTGAATCTCTCATTAATGGGATATACCACATCGCACTTCTATAATTACTAGGATATTCCTCATTTACAGTTTCAAATAAGGTTTCCATTGAATTAAATTTTAACGTGTGGTGGGTAATCAATTCTGTAGGCCCACTTTTTTGCAAAAATTCCAATGAACTTTTGTCCCAAATATCAAGGTCTACTTTCCCTCCCATCGTTCGTTTTAGAAAATTCTGCAAATGAAACTTACGTTCATAGGTGATAGTACCACTATTAGGAAAATAGGTGTACTGTGCAAAACTCATATTACTGCAACAAACAAATATTAATATATAAAATAACTGCTTCATCTTAATTGTCTCCTTTCATAGTGGTGAAATTGTAAATCAACTTAAACATGCCATATCTTCTTAAAACATCGTTGGTAGATTGTGAGAACGTATACCCAGATTGATATCTTCTCACCCCTGTATTTTTATTGAATAGATCATTCACGAAAAATTGTGCTTCTAATGACTTATCCTTTAAGAACTTTTTAGATACGTATCCTGAGACATTGACCACATTGAATTCTGGTAAAGTTTTAGTAGCTGCTTCGTGAGATTGCTGCATATTCATTACTATTTTGTAATCTTTAGGGAAAGTATAACTTAAATCTACGTAAGAATTAAGAATGAAGTTATTCGTATTTAAATCTGGCTGTAATGTTGACTTATTAATTCTATACCCTGGATTCATATTTAGATGAAAAGACCATTTATTTGCCTTGTACGAGCTAAATCCCAAAGATGGCGAAAGGGAATAGTTTTCATTATTATTTAATTGAGACTCTCCATTTGCCAAAGAAAGATAATTGTAACTATTGTTATAGCTGACGTTACCTCCAATATTCATACTTAAAGCGATTTTCTTCCACAATGGTCTTCTATATCCACCGTACGCACTTGCTGAAATATTTGATTCATCAATATTAACAAATTGAATATCTCGACGTCCACTTTCTGGATCAAATGTAACAGTGCTTCCTACTGGATTCAGATATTGACTTACATTTGCACCGAAATAAACGCTCACATCTTTGAGCTGCTTATAGGAATTAAAATACAAATACATATTATTTGTAAAACCAGATTCCAAATCTTTGTTATCCATGTAATTAATTAATGGATTGTCGTTCTGTTTAAGTGGTTCTAGCTGATTCAAGTCAGGCTGTGTAGTACGCCCAGAATAACTGAGATACATACTTTTACTTTTTGTAATTTGATAATTAACTGATAAAGATGGTGCTATTGACACTTGATCTCTCGTAAGCTTCTGATTAAGATTATTGTATTTTCGTTCTAAAGATTCAAAAGAAAATGAATTACTTAAATTGACAATAATCGTATTCTTCTTAAAATTAAGACCTGTATTCACCGAATTTCTTAATGTAATATTATCAAAGTCATTTAATAAGCCTTGATCCAGTTGATCATAATTACCTGTGATTTCATTTTTATTGAAAGACTGATTTAACGTATACGAAGCCACCGAACCTAAGGTATAGCCTACAGTTGCAGTCAAGTATTTTGTAAGTGGCTCAGTATAATTTAATGTACTGTTGAAATTGGTGTTTTCCCAGACATTGTTTTTGAATTGATCTATTAATAAGGAATCATTGAGCTGACCAAAGTTGGTGTTCGAAAAATAATTGGAAGTTCCGTCCGTTGTGTTATTGGTGACCGAACTATTCAATGTTAGTGATCTTCTTAGCTTTTTGAATCTTTTGGTAAGCATTACACTTGCGTTTAAAGATTCATTTAGACTGTTTCCAGAATTATTTGTTCTTGTATCGTTTAATAATTCTTCATTCAAACTTCTTTCTGTAGTTGTACTAAAACCTGAATTATCTCTATTGGTCGTATTATATCCTAAGCGCACTGTCATATCCGAAGTTGAGTCTATTTTCAAATCATAACGCATATTTGCATTATGAGATTTATTCTCATTCGCACTAAAACCTTTAGATTGCTGAATACTCGCTAGTTCCGGCAAATTGTTTTGTATAAAGTTTGTGCTATTATTCTCCACCTCCATCTGCCCGCGTCGGTAATTCACATTCAACTTATGTTTATCCCCTTTGAATTTGTCCGAAAAACTTGCACCCATATTCAAGGCATTAGGCACTCCATTGCCCCGGTAGTTTCCACTCCAAGAATCCATACCATCTCCAGAACCAGAAGACATGATATAAATACCTCCATCATCTGAGATAGACATATTAGAGCTGTTCGCTCCATATTTCTCCCCATCCTCAAAGCCCAGACTCACCATTCCATCATTAGCGGAAATCCCGTAAGCTGCAATTTTTTGTGCCCCGTTAAATCTATTGACCATACCTTTTAAGCCATAATATTTATCCGATCCATACCCACTTTGTGCTTGACCAAAGGCACCTTTCTTTTTGTCTTCCTTGAGTGTGATATTTACCGTTTGCGTACGTTCACCATCATCCACCCCTGTCCTATCATTCAAATCAGATTTTTTCTCGTAAACCTGTACTTTATCTACCATATCGGCACGGATATTTTTAGTTATCAAGGTTGGATCACTACCGAAAAACTCCTCCCCATCCAACAAAACTTTTTTTACTTCCTTACCTTGCGCAGTGATTTTTCCATCTGCGTCAACTGTAATACCCGGAAGAACCTTGAGTAAATCATCTACTTTCGCGTCTTTATCCACCTTAAAACTGCCTGCATTATATTCAATTGTATCTCCCTTGATGACCACCGGAATTTTTCCTGTCACAGCCACTTCATCCAACAAAAGAAAAGCTTTGGATAATTTTACTGTGCCAATATTGTGATCTTCCAAAACTTTCAAATCTTGCACATAATCCGCGTATTGCGGATAGGATACTATCAGTTTATAATATCCCGTATCCAATTTAGGAATCAAAAAATTTCCGTTTTCACCACTTCTAGCAAAATTTACGAGTATTGAATCTTTAGGGTTTAATAAGGCTATTGTTGCTTTATGCAATTTAACGTTATCCGTTCCATCGGAAATCGTACCCGAAAGTTTGACTTGCGAAAATGAATACGTCACATTAAAAAACATAATAAATGTCAATAACACATAAAATAGATTAGACTTCATTCAAATTGGTTATTAAGTTTACGATATAAAACTAAAAATTTAGTTGTAGATTTTTATTAAAAAACAGTTAAATTTTTATATTTAACTTCTTTTAACCCAGATTACGCAATAGAAAAAAATAGTTAATTTAGAGATTTAAAATCCAACTGCGTAGCAGTAGAAAAAAG
>NZ_WUQY01000057.1 GCF_009829085.1 Sphingobacterium bovisgrunnientis | reverse complement strand
AATAAGACTTTGGCAACAAAGCACAAGTCTGTGAAGCCCGAAGCCCATTTGTCTTTAGCAAATGGGTAGTTCACAACCTTTTCTGTAAGACCTTTAAAGAAATAATGTGTATGTCCATAAAAAATTAAGCACACTATTATTTTCAGTTTATGTTAATTATTTGCTGTGCTCTGTGTGTCATCATCTTTCAACTCTTTTATATACATCAGACCGTTCTCTATATCTTTTACAATGTTTAATATTTCGTTCCAACGAAAAGGCTCGTGATTTATAACTTTGTCTTCTAAATCTTTCGTAACTTGATTTAATTTGATTAATCCTACGTGAGACGCTGTGCCTTTTAGTTTATGAAGAATCGATTTAAGCGAAGATATATCTTTGTATTCTATAGCTTGCTTTAATATTATTATTGTGTTGTTTAATTCTTGAATTACAAGGTCAAGAAAATATCTTTTAAACTCGTCATCGTCACTATAATTACTTTCTAAAATTGATCTATCAAAATCAAAGTCTAAAGTAGTATGCTGAGCAGTCGTATCACCAGAAATGTTAGCAAGAACTTCCATAATTACACTTTTTAAATCAGCAATACGTATTGGTTTAGCAAGAAACTGTGTCATGCCGGCTTGAATGCAGTTTTGTTTTTCGCTCAAAGTATTTCCTGCAGTAATGGCAATAATGGGTGTGTTTTTGTAATTATCTAATTGTCTTATTTTTTTGGTTGCTTCTATACCATCCATAACTGGCATTTGAACGTCCATTAAAATAATATCGAATTGTTTTTCTGTACACGCCTGATATGCTTTTTCTCCATCATTAACAGAAATTATTTCGGATTTCGGTAACAAACCAGCTAGCATGCGGAGATTTAGTTGCATGTTTACTGCATTGTCATCGGCTACTAATATAGCAGCTATAGATTCGTTTTTGTCTAGTAAATTTTCTGTAGCAATACTATTTTTAATTAGATCTTTATCTTTTTTATCTTGTTGGTGTTTGTGTATTGATTGGTTAATTGCCAAGTATAATTTATCTGTTTTGATAGGCTTCATTAAACTAACAATTTCATTATCGTCACTTAAATGTGCTAACAATTCTTGCTTCTCGTAGGAAGTATGCAAAATTATTAACGGTATTTCCATATTTTTACTAGCCATTATTTCTTTCATCTTGGCAATAGTTTCTACACCAGAGAGAACTGGCATATGATAGTCCACAAGAATAAGGTTAAATTCTTCTCCTTGGGCTAATAACTGCAAAGCTTCTACTCCATTTTTTGCTAAGGTTGTATCAATATTCTTATACTTAAGCATATGATCCATTATAATTCGATTGTTAGTATTATCATCTACAATCAAAGCACGCTTAATAGGTATTTCTATTTTATTATTAGGGTTAGTAATTGTTTTTTCATACTCAACTTCCAAATCGAAAAAGAAAGTAGTTCCATTTTCTGGCTCACTTAAAAGCTGCAAATTACTGTGCATATATTTTAGTAAGTTGTTGGAAATAGTAAGACCTAGTCCTGTCCCTCCATACCTTTTGCTAATTGAACTGTCTTCTTGGGTAAATGCTTGAAATATTTTGTCCTGCTTCTCTTTTGCAATTCCGATACCAGTATCTCTTACAGAAAAACGAAGTTTTGTTGTTGAACTCATTTGGCTTATTTGTTGGACTTTAAGTTCAACCTCGCCTTCTTCAGTGAACTTTACGGCATTGCCCATTAAGTTTATTAAAACTTGCTTTAGTCGCGAATCATCGACCCAAATATTTAAATCTAACTCTTCAGGCACATTAAGTAACAATTCTAAACCTTTACTTTGCGCCTGAAACAATATCACATCTACAACTTGACTACATAAATCATATAGATTGTATTTGCCTATATATAATTCAAGTTTACCAGATTCTATTTTTGAAAAATCTAATATATCGTTAATAATACTAAGCAGACTATTTCCTGATTCATTAATATATTTAAGGTACTGCTGTTGAAGTTCATTAAGTGGTGTTTGAAGAAGTAGGTCGGAGAAGCCGATTACACCATTTAGAGGGGTACGTATCTCGTGACTCATATTTGCCAAGAATTCAGATTTTGCTTTATTTGCTGCCTCAGCAGATTTTTGAGCTGTTAATAATTCTTCGTTTTTCTTTACTTCTTCTGAAATATTTTGTACAAAAATAATTATACCTCCAATTTTCTGTTCGGAAATATACCACGGTCTAACCTCCCAGTTAAAATGTTTTTCTACTTTCTCCTTACCAATATACATTACCTCATGAGTGTTTTTATAAGAAATGCCTTTTAAAGCATTGTTATATATTTCTATTCGGTAATCGGGGATATCGGTAGAAAGGTCACCAATATTCCTGTGTTCAACATGTTCCTTTACAAAATTAAATTCATCTAACCACTGATTGCTTACATAGAGGTAGTTTAGATTCTGGTCAAACATAGCTACTGCTGCTGGGACGTAGTCGATAAAAGTGCGCAACATAGATTCTTTTCGTTCAACCTCCAAATGCATGGTTTTGCTACTATGTATATTCTGTATAATCCCAAATATCCGTTTGCACACCCCCTCGGAGAATTCTGGTATACCCTTTACACGCACCCATTGTCTGTTTTGACTGATAGGTTGCATTTCTATCTCTAAATCATAGGGTATTCCTTGGTTAACTGCAGTGTAAAAAGCTTCTTGAAGTAGTATTGAGGAACTCGTATGAAAATTTGCAAAAGCTGTTTCGAGATCTAGATTTTCAACTTCTTGCATTTCCATTATTTGTTTCGCTTGTGGAGATAAGTATACTCTACCATCATTCATGCTAACCTCCCAGCCACCAACTTGAGCTACTGCATTTGTTTGTTCAAGAATTTGCTGCGTATGTAAAAGATCTAGTTCAAGTTTTCTTCTATCGCTAATATCTAGTGCGATGCTGCTGACATAAGGATTTCCATCCAAATCCTTCTCTAAGACGTTATGGTATAAGAAAAATACTTTTTCTCCAGACTTCTTCAACAGGGTCATCATCCCCCGCATTTGCCCATGCTCAATCAGTTCTGTCATGTACTGATCATATAGTGGTTTGTTTTCGGGCGGTATTAAATCAATTAATTTAAGACCTACTACCTCGCTTTCTTTGTACCCCAAAAGCTCTCTTCCTTTTTCGTTAACACGTAAGATATTTCCATCTAAATCATGCATGCTCATTAGGCCTAAGGAGTTTTCGAAGTAATTTCTAAATCTTCGCTCAGAGTTTAATAATTTTAAACGCTCTTGGTTTTCATGGCTTATATCACGTCCAATAGCGAAAAATTCGTTGTACTTCTCCTCGTACTTAATGTGCCATTGAATGGTTATAAGACGATTGCTATTAAAAAGTGTGTAGGTTGTAAGTGAAACTTCTTTACCGGCTAAGGTATCCTTAAATGCTGCTTTTAATTCATCATCTGTATCTGCCGTAAATAAGTCTAAAAAAGGTTTACTTATTATTTCTTTATTATTTTGATTTAAGATCTGTTTGAATGATTGATTAACTTCTTTTATGTTTAAATCACTATCTATTACTCCAATTAAATTTTGGGTTACCTTTAGTATATCTGTATAATATCCCGACTCAACTTTTAGTTTTTTATAGGTATAAAGCTGGCTCACATTTTTGGCAAGCGCATAGAGGAAATCAATTTGACTTTGATCTATTTTTTTAGGAACAAAATCAATTACGCAAAGCGTGCCCAGGGCAAATCCATCTTCATCAATAATGGGAACACCTGTATAAAATCTTATTTTGGCCTGATTAACGATTGGATTGTCGGCGGTTCTCTCATCTAGGAGTGTATCTTCAATTACAAGAGCATCCGTGCTCATTAACGTATATTGACAAATTGTTTGTTTTCGATCTACAGAGTCAACCTCCATTCCGATACAGCTTTGTATGCGTTGAACATCTCTTTCCATTATGCTAACTAAAGCGATAGGGCAATGGGTAAAATTAGCCGCGCCTTTAGAAATAACATCAAAATCAGAATCCTTACTAAGGTTTAGTAAGTTGAATCTTTTTAGATGCGCTAATCGATCATCTTCGTTTAAAGGTATAGGATAGGTATTCATCTGTTGTCTTTTTGGTCCTTTACAATTTAGATATAAAATAGTAAATCTCTTTAAAATTTTAAATATTTAACTCATTTAAGTCATTCGATTTAGCTCCCTGCTTATGATATTTTGTCTCTATTATTGTTATAAAATACTGAGTAACGATGCATAGAATCAATGCTAGTCATACCTTATTGGGTAGATATCGTATCCGAGAATTTCAAGGCTAATGCTCTAGAGCAAAAGATTCTTATAAATACTTAGTATCACAAAACACCACAAGAAAGTCATAGTTGCTACAGGGTATTGAGGAACGATTATGAGCATGTGGCTTACGATTGGGCCAAACGAGAACCAAGATTACGTATTGTCAAGATTATCGTAAGAGGAAAGAAAATAATATTCTGCTCAATTTAAATCACGAATTGTTTATGTTTGCATGATAGAATTAATCCGGGATTTTCACTTAATATTATATAAGATATAGATTCGTACAAATATTTGTTCCAATTATACTTAGTAATATGAATTATTAATCTAACTATATTTACGTATTTTTAATATTCGCCTTGGGTTAAGGCCTAAATATGAGATTTCACAAACAAACCAATATGAAAAAAAACTACCTATTAGCGTTCTTATTGATCGCTACTGTAACAGGATTATCCGCACAGAATAGATTTGGATTCAAAGCAGGATTGAATCTTGCAAGTGAGTACTTGCGCATGGATAATCAGTCCTCAACAACCAAAATAGCTCCCCTTTACCATCTTTCTGCATACTATGATATTGCTGTATCTCCGCGTTTTTCTATTCAGCCAGGACTTTCCCTAGAAGGCAAAGGTGGTAAGTCTGAAATAGATGGTGAATCACTTACAGATAAGTTAATGTATTTAGAGGTTCCTATAAACTTTATTTCATGGACACCCACGAGATCTGGAGAGTTCTTTTTTGGAGGAGGTCCATATTTTGCATATGGGGTTGATGCAAGAGTGACATCAGGTAGAAATGCACTACATTTAGAGTGGGGAAATGAAATCAATCAGCTTAAACCATTCGATGCAGGGATAGGTCTAATTTTTGGATATAGATTTAATGGAGGGTTCACAACAAGACTTTCTAGCTCGGCTGGGTTGGTTAATATTTCAAACCAGAGTGGAATGAAATATTTAAATAGAGTTACTTCTATTGGGATAGGATACGAATTCGGTAGCAAACGATAAAAGCATATCTTTTAGCTGATTTCTCTGGCTAGATATGATTGATAGCTATTCTTCGAACTTAACAACAATTTTTTTATAAATTATTTGTTGTTTTTAATGTATTATCGTAATATTGCGATATAAATAAAAAATACATGGGTGTCACAAAAAGTGAAATATTTACGGAAGAGCAGAATCATTTAGCCATTACTTTGAAAGCACTGGCACATCCTGCGCGAATAGCCATTTTACAGTATATCATTAAACAGAATGCCTGTATTTGTAATGATTTGGTAGAAGAATTGGGATTGGCGCAGGCTACCATTTCACAACATTTAAAAGAGTTAAAGAACATTGGCATCATTAAAGGAAATATAGAGGGAACAAGTGTATGTTACTGTATCAATGAGACAGTTTGGCAACAAATTAAAAAAGAACTCGATACTTTCTTTGTCGCTGATATAGCTATTGAAAAATGCTGCTAATGCATTTTTTACTTTAATATATCGCTACATTGCAATATATCATTAATAATAATAGAAAGAATATGAAACTATCAGAAATTAAAGAAATCCTTCAGACATTGGATAATGTTGAATTTCAATTGGAAAATGGAACTTTTGTACCCGAACATTTTCACGTTACGGAAGTGGGGCAAATAACTAAAAATTTTATTGACTGCGGTGGTGTAATTCGGAACGAAAAAGTTGTCAATTTTCAATTATGGAATGCTAATGATTTTGAACATCGATTAAAACCCACTAAACTTTTAAACATCATTAAGCTTTCGGAAGAAAAGTTAGGTATTGAAGATGTAGAAATTGAAGTGGAATATCAAAGTGACACCATTGGAAAATATGATTTAGAATTTAATGGAAAAACTTTTGTCTTGAAAAACAAAACCACAGCTTGTTTGGCAGAAGATGCTTGTGGTATTCCATCAGAAAAACAAAAGAAAAATTTAATAGGATTGCAGGTAAATCAAACCAATACTTGCACGCCAGGTGGAGGTTGTTGCTAATTTTAAAATTTATCAAAATGAAAATTGTATTATTCAGCGACATTCATGCTAATTTACCTGCATTAGAAGCTTTTTTTGCAGATGTTGAAAAAAGAAATCCCGACAGTATCTATTGTTTGGGTGATTTGGTGGGCTATAATATTTGGCCAAATGAAGTGGTTAACGAAATCCGTAAAAGAAAAATCCCAACAATTGCAGGAAATTACGATTTTGGAATTGGAAGAACGAGCACTGAATGCGGTTGTGCATACAAAACGGACAGCGAAAAAGATAACGGAAACATTTCTATTTCATTCACAAATTCTTTAATGAAAGATGAAGAAAGAACGTATTTGCGAACACTTCCAGCACATATTAAAGTAGAGTTTCAACTAAATAAAGATAAATTGAATTTGCTACTGGTCCACGGAAGTCCGAGAAAAATAAACGAATATTTATTTGAAGACCGAGAGGAGAAAAGTATGCTTCGTATTATGGAACAAGCAGATGCAGACATTCTGTGCTTTGGACATACACACAAACCATATCACAGAGTATTGAATTCGGGAATTGATGGACAAAATCATTTCAGACACGCCATCAATATTGGTTCGGTAGGCAAACCAAAAGACAGTGATGTAAGAGGTTGTTATGTAATGCTTACCATTAATGAGAATAGCTCTGTGTTGGAAAGAGACAGTGTAAAAGTTGAATTTATTCGATTTGAATACGATATTGAAAAAGCAGCAAGAGCAGTTGAAGAAAGTCCGCTACCCAACGAATATGCAGAAAATTTAAGACGTGGTTACTAATCAATAAAAAAAGGAAATGAACATTCCTGAGGATTTATACTTTTCCAAAGAGCATACCTGGCTGCCTATAGAAAATAACATTGGAACGATTGATATTACAGAGTTTGCCCAAATTAAAATAGGTGAAATCGTGTATGCAGATATGTCGAATATTTGATATTATTTTAAGAGGAAGAAATGTTCGGTTCTATTGAAGCTGTTAAAACCGTTAGTGATTTATTTCTGCCTATGTCAGGTAAAGTGATAGAAACCAATAGACTAATTTTAAAAGATCCAACATGGGTAAACAGAAAACCATTCGAAAATGGTCGGTTGGTAAAAATAGAAAACAAACTAGAAATTGTGAGCTTACTAAAAGCAGAACAAAACGCTAACGCTACAAACAATTAGAAGATGCAAGTAAAACTAAAATTCCTTGACCGTTACCTCACCTTATGGATATTCCTTGCCATGGCTTTAGGGGTGGGGTTGGGTTTTTTATTTCCCAATATCTCTACTTTAACTGGTAGCTTATCCGTAGGCACAACCAATATTCCAATAGCAATTGGTTTAATACTGATGATGTATCCTCCATTAGCAAAAGTGGACTACTCACTTCTGCCCAAAGCGTTTAAGGATAAAAAAGTAATCGGCATATCGTTAGTGCTGAATTGGATTATCGGTACAGTATTGATGTTCGGATTAGCTGTTCTGTTTTTACGGAACGAACCTGATTATATGACAGGGTTAATATTGATAGGCCTGGCCAGGTGTATAGCAATGGTCATCGTGTGGAGTGACCTAGCCAAAGCCAACCGGGAATATACCGCTATGTTAGTGGCATTGAATAGCATCTTTCAGATAATTTCTTACAGCTTTTTAGTCTGGTTATTCATCAACATACTACCTGCAAAATTTGGCTTAGCCAATTTCAATGTAAGCGTGTCGATAAGTGCGGTAACAGAAAGCGTATTGATATACTTGGGTATTCCTTTTCTGGCAGGCTTTTTAAGTCGTTATATATTGGTAAAATCTAAAGGTATAGAATGGTATAACAGAATATTTGTGCCAAAAATATCACCCATTACATTGTATGCTTTACTGTTTACCATCGTATTAATGTTCAGTTTGAAGGGCGACAAAATAGTAGAATTACCAATGGAAGCAGTGAAAGTGGCCATACCATTAATCATCTATTTCGTGCTAATGTTTTTTGTAAGCTTCTTTATCAATAAATCTTTGAAAGTACCTTACGATAAAAACGCTTCTATCGCATTTACTGCTACAGGAAACAATTTTGAATTGGCAATCGCTGTTGCAATATCAGTTTTCGGTATTCATTCGCCGCAGGCATTTGTAGGTGTGATTGGACCATTGGTAGAAGTGCCGGTATTAATATTGCTGGTAAAGGCAAGTTTATGGTTAAAGAAAAAGTATTATAGCTAATTTTATAGGGATAAACTTCATATTTTAGATAAATTGAAAAACTCTATCTCCATAAAAAACAAAATTGAAGCGTCAACATTATTAAAAGTTGCACCATTCCGTAAAGAAATTCGCAAGACCGAGCCTCACAAACATAACAGCTATTTAGAAATAATTTATTTAAGGGAAGGAAGCGGCTTGCACACCATCGATCATACTTCATTTTCGATAATGCCACCTACGGTTTTTTTTGTCCGAAAAGAGCAGGTGCATCATTGGGATATGACAGATACTCCGGATGGTTATGTATTGCTTTTAAAAAAGGGTTTTGTCGACCATTCATTGGACAGGGAACTTAAAAGTCTTTTATCTAAACTGAGTGGATTAAGCTGCATTCATCTGAAAGAAACAGAAAGTATAGACACCTTGTTCCAAATGCTCACTATAGAAAAAAATTTTACTGTTATTGAAGGATTATTAAAAGCACTATTTGCTAAAATTTTGATTGTGGGGAAACCTTCGATAATTAAATCACGTAAATCAGATGGTGCCATTACTATATTTCTGGAACTGCTCAACCAGACAAATGACCTGCAAAACAATGTCAATTATTATGCAGAAAAAATTCATATGACACCCCAAAATCTTAATGTTATTTGTCGTAAGGCACTAGACCAATCAGCGGCTGAGGTAATAGCTGAGCATATAATTAGTGAGGCAAAAAGACAATTGATGTATACCATAAGTAGTGTTTCTGAAATTGCGTTTAAATTGAATTTTAAGGACACTTCCCATTTTGTAAAGTATTTCAAACGTTACACTGGTCTTACACCTCAAACCTTCCGTAATACTTAAAATACACCTTTCTATTTTCAAATATACAATGTCTGATAGTTCGTATTACACGAAATTTGTTTAGTGTAAGGCGAAGGTTATGAGATGTTTGATATTTGTTTATACTTCCATTTTTTTGTGATTGTAAAAAAACAAGGAATGGCTCAGGGCCAATAAATAAAAGGGGATGAGAATAAACTATAGAAAAAATCAATTCTGTGCATTTGATATAGGATGGTTGAAACTGGCCTCTCTGTTATTTTAAGTATGCCAATTGCATTTATTTTAGCCTATCTATATAAAAAAGTGCAATCCAAAATTCATAAAACTAATCATGAAGTTTCAAAAAATAACTAAGACAGACGTATCAAAAACCACTATATTAATTCGATTGATGGTAGGAGCGGTATTTTTATCAGAAGGAATTCAGAAGTTTTTATTTGCCGACACCCGTGGAGCCGGACGATTTGAAAAAATTGGTTTGCCTTATCCTGAATTTTTGGGCAGTTTCGTTGGAACATTGGAAGTTATTTGTGGATTTCTTCTTCTAATCGGGCTGTTCACACGGCTTGCAAGTCTCCCACTTATTGTTATTATGCTTGTGGCTATTGCAACAACTAAATCAGAGATTTTAATAGAAAAAGGATTTTGGGAAATGATGCACAGCAGCCGCACCGATTGGACGATGCTTTTGGGCAGTATCTTTCTATTGATAAAAGGTGGAGGTAAATGGTCGGCAGATAAAACTTTTGAAAACAAATGGAGAATAAAATAGAGCTAAAAGAAATAGCAAAAGTTTTCAGTAAAATAGGTTTTATTGGATTTGGTGGTCCAGCAGCACATATTGCTATGATGCGGGATGAAGTAGTGGTCAAGCGGGAGTGGATGAGTGAACAGTATTTTTTGGATCTGCTGGGAGCTACCAATCTTATTCCAGGTCCTAACAGCACGGAAATGGCTATTCATATTGGCTTTGATAAAGGTGGGTGGAGAGGCTTAGTAACAGCCGGTATGTGTTTTATTTTACCCGCCGTTTTTTTAACAAGTATTCTAGCGTATTTGTATATTCGATATGGTCAGTTGCCCGAGCTACAGCCTTTTATTTATGGTATCAAACCTGCTATAATTGCTATCATTCTCGCTGCCATTTATCCTTTAGCAAAACAATCCGTAAAATCTTTAAATTTAGGTCTTATCGGTATTACCGTATTGTTAGCTGCGGTGATTGGAGTTAATGAAATATATTTAATGCTTGGTGCAGGTTTGTTAGCATTTGGATTGCACACTATTCAGAACAGACAAAATGATACTTTACAAAGTATCGTTCCGTTTGCTTTTTTTCTTCAAATCATACAGACAACTTTTTGGACAGCGACCAATGCACAGCTATTTTGGACATTCCTTAAAATTGGCTCCATACTTTATGGAAGCGGATATGTATTATTTGCCTTTATCGATACAGAATTGGTTACAAAAGGTTTACTCACAAGGCAACAATTGATGGATGCTATTGCAGTAGGTCAGTTCACGCCTGGTCCCGTTTTTTCGTCGGTAACTTTCATCGGATTTCAAATCAATGGACTTTCAGGTGCTTTTATTTCAACAATAGCTATTTTTCTTCCATCATTTGTTTTTGTAGCAATGCTTAATCTCTTAATGAAAAAGCTTCGAAATTCTAAAGGATTGTCTGCCTTTTTAGATGCTGTAAATGTAGCATCTGTAGCTGTAATGATGGTGGTGTGCTTGGAAATGGGTAAAGAAATCATTACTGATTGGAGGACGATGTTAATTGCTTTTTCCAGCATTGCAATAACTTTTGGCTACAGGAAAATAAATAGTGCTTTTGTAGTTTTGGGTAGTTCCTTATTCGGATACTTGTTGTTTCAAATTTAAATACATTACTTTTAAGGTAGATCATAACTTTTTTCAATCGTAATGTATTGTATTTGGTAACATGATAGTGCTGATTATTGTTCCTGCCCAGCATATCGGATTAGGCATTCCTTTGATTTTGCAGTCTTTCCTCTGCATTTGTTTAATCAATTATGTATTTGAAAACTAACTTGTTTTCTTATTCTTTGAAATCATCCAGGATAGTTTATGTATTTCCTGCTCCATCCTGGATAATTTTCAAAATTTACCATTTCGCGAATGATAAAATTAACTTTACAGTTATAATTAATTGACTTAACTTAATAATCATTAATTATTCTCTCTTCACTTTGATCTAAGTTTTACCAATAGTGATTTATAAGCAGAGATTACTTCTGAATTTATGTGATCAGGGATTATATTTGCAAATAGGATCACTAAAGCCTATGTCAGCGAGAGATTTTTATATAATTATCTTCAATATGGCTAGGAAATCTAGGTTAGCCAACAATTTGTACGAAAAGTCCACTAATACAGTATATTTTTTTAGCTATCATTATTTATAAAACGGAGCGTAAAACCCACAGGTGTTTAGCCTGTGGGATGTAAGCGACTAACCCTGATTGAGAATATACT